>NZ_JBGGKT010000001.1:0-691867 GCF_041287115.1 Mycobacterium sp. pV006
ATTCAGATCATCCTCGGGAAGGTGCGCCCACTTTCACGCCCCCTCACCGAGGCTCATCCACAGGTTCTGATCATTGCTCGCAGCATTTCGCCGACGCCACCACCGGCATCGACATCCTCGTCCTGGCGGCCACGTTCCTGTTCGACACCCTCGACGGATTCCTCGACACCCTGCTCGCCGCCGCCGCCCGCGGTGTGACGGTGCGGTTTCTCGTCGGGGACCCCGACACCCCCACCACGATCCTGCGCGGCGAGGAGGAAGGGATCGGCGAGGCCGTCATCGCCCGCTGCCGCACGTCCGTGGAACTGCTCGCCCCTCACGCCGGCACCCCGGGGCTGGACATCCGCACCCACGACACCGCGCTCTACACGTCGATCTTTCGGGTCGATGACGCCATGATCGTCAACTTCCACATCTACGGCTCAGCCGGGCGCAACAACCCTGTGCTGGTTCTGTCACGTCACCACGAGCCACGGCTCTGGGCCACCCTTGAAGACGCTTTCACCCAGGTCTGGGACCATGCCAGACCGCTGACCTCGAAAGGCTGACCCCGATGCGCACCGACTACTACAACGACCCCAACGCCCCGGCGCCCAACAGTGTCGTTCCGTCGGCCTCGGCCATCGTCACCGACGAACACGGTCGCATTCTGCTGATCAAACGCCGCGACAACACCCTGTGGGCGCTACCGGGCGGCGGCCACGACATCGGCGAAACTATCGCCGACACCGCCGTGCGGGAAGTCAAAGAGGAAACCGGGCTTGACGTCAAAGTCACGGGTCTGGTCGGTGTCTACACCAATCCCCGCCACGTGGTCGCGTTCACCGATGGCGAAGTCCGCCAGCAATTCTCGCTCCTGTTCACCACCACGGTGCTCGGCGGCACCCTTGCCATCGACCACGAAAGCACGGACATCGCCTGGACTGCACCCGACGAGATCCCTAACCTGGATATGCATCCGTCGATGAGGCTGCGCATCGAGCACTACCTGCAACACCGCGACGGCCCCTACCTCGGCTAACCGGCTGGGTTTATAGCCAGTCGCGTACTCGCCGGACGGCCGCCAACAATTCGTCGCGGCCCGCGTCGACCGCCCGGTGCACCGGGTCCTCGGATCCATAACGCGACAGCACGTCGCGTAACCGATCGCGCGGTGATATCGGCGCCCCGTCAGGTCCGGTCGTCAGATCGCAAAAAGTCAGCACATCAAGGAAATCGCTGGGCGGATCACTGAACGCGGATAAGCCTGACAAGCCCCGCTCGGCAGCCTCCGCGTGCGCTCCGGTATGAAAGGCCACCAAGGAGGCGGCCAGCTCCCCGAAGCCGGCCGCTCGCACGTACTCCGCTCCATCGAGCGGATGAAACCCGGTCCGGCGCAACGACGATGCGTAACCGATATCGTGCAGCCACGCCGCTGCGACCAGACAGTCCGCTGTCTGGGGATCGAAACGCCGACTCAACCGCTCGGCAGTCGCCGCGACGCCCCGGACATGCGCCAACCGCCGCGGCTGCTCAGCCAGCCGCGTCTCGGTCTCGCGCCGTGCACGCTGCGTCAGAACCCCGCTCACAGCCGCCAGCTTACGAGCCACAGCACCATGACGCAGCCCCCTCGCAGCTTATGACGTAGATCCTGGAGGCCAGGATCTGCGAGGAACGGCGGCTACCTGCAGGCTTCGCTACGCTCGCTCTGCTCCCGTACGCTGGCGCTCCCGTCCGCGCCGCTCCCTGCGCTTCGCCCTCCGTCCGCCGCCACGCACACATGCACCCACGACCGGCGCCGGAACTAAGTCGCAGGCCACCACAGCTCTGGCATCACGACGAAGCGCAGCTGCCCTCGCTCCTCGCCGCATCGAGACGCCGCGAGCGGCAGGCTGGACCAACAGCCGCCTGACCGTCGTTGACCTGCGATGTGAGAACTTTCTTTACTGGTATCAAGAACTAGAGTCCGATACGTTTGGCAATGATCTCATTCATGATTTCGTTGGTGCCGCCGCCTATTCCGAGAATCCGGCAGTCTCGGTAGTGTCTCTCGATCTCAGACTCACGCATGTAGCCCATCCCACCAAAGATCTGAACCGCCTCATTGACCACGTAGTCGCACGCATACACAGCGGTGTTCTTGGCCATCGACACCTCGGCAACGACATCCTCCCCCGCTAGCCACCTCTGCATGACCGCACGGGTATAGGTGCACGCCACGTCGACCTGTCGAGCCATCTCCGCGAGCTTATGGCGAATGACCTGGCGCCCCGTCAAGGGTCTACCGAACGTTTCACGCTCCCGCGCCCAACTCTTGGCGAGATCGAGAGCCCGACCCGCCGTCGCGTACGCCTGGACGGCGATGCCGAGCCGTTCAGCCTGAAATTGCTGCATGATCTGCAAAAACCCGCTGTTTGCTGCCCCCACCAGGTTCTCAGCCGGTACGCGAACGTCGACGAAAGACAACTCGGCGGTGTCGCTACATCGCCATCCCATCTTGTCCAACCGGCGGGACACTTCGAATCCAGGCGAATTCTTGTCGATCACGAGCAATGAAACTCCACCGTAACCCGGTCCGCCGGTGCGTACCGCCGTAGTAACGAAGTCCGCCCGAACTCCGCTGGTGATGAACGTCTTTGCTCCGTTGACCACGTAGGTGTCGCCGTCGCGCACTGCGCGTGTGCGCAAATTCGCGACATCTGAACCTGCCCCAGGCTCGGTAACGCCCAGCGAGCCGATCATCTTTCCTGCGAGCGTCGGACGGACATATCGTTCAATCAGGGCGTCGGAGCCATTGGCGGCAATGTGGGGAAGGGCAATGCCATGGGTGAACAAGGCGGCGCAGACGCCAGTGGACCCGCCTGCGGCCAGGATGGCCTCAGTGACCAGTGCAGAGTCAATCGCATTGCCGCCGCTGCCGCCGACTTCTTCCGGGAACCCGATTCCGAGAAGCCCCACCTCGGCAGCATTGAGATGCAGGTCGCGCGGAATCTCACCCACGTGCTCCCATTCCGCTAGCTTCGGCGCGATTTCACGTTCCACGAAAGACCGCGCCATTTGGCTCAGCGCTCGTCGCTCCGGCGTGGTCCACACCTCCGGGGCGATAGCGAAACGAGCAGCCCCATCCCCGCTTGCCGTGGTCGTGCCAGCGTCCGTCATCTCAGCCTCCAGAGAATTTGATAAATGATCTATGAGGTGTCTGATGCTTGCCGTCCTCACGACGGGAAAGAAGGACGCGACGCCAACCACCCAAGCGGCCCGGCCGCATGATCTGCAGCGACGCAAGGACATGAAGACCAGCAGTGGGCATGATGCTCTTCAGAACCGGACCAGCCCTCGGATGTTTTTTCCTGAACGCATATCCTCGTAGCCCTCATTGATTTGGTCGAGGGAGTATTCGCGGGTGACCAATTCATCGAGCTTCAACAACCCAGCGGAGTACAGCTCGACCAGTCGCGGAATATCGTGCGGCGCATTGGATGAGCCATACAAAGCGCCACGAATCTGCTTCTCGTAAAGCGTCATTTCAAGCAGTGATCCTGAGATCGATGAGTCGTCGGGGTGCCCGATGGCCGTGACCACGACGCGCCCGCGCTTTCCGACCAAGGCCAGCGCTTCCGCGGTGTAGGAGGCCTCAGCCACATCGGTGGTGAGGATGCAGACATCAGCCAGCTTGCCCAGCGTCATATCGCTGACCAGCGACCAAGCTTCATCCATCGAGGCCGCGGTGTGCGTCGCACCGAACCCGCTCGCTTGCTCTCGCTTGAACTTCACCGGATCGACCGCCACAATCGCCAGCGCTCCCGCGATTCGCGCGCCCTGAATCGCATTCATTCCGATTCCGCCCGCTCCCACTACCACGACGGTGTCCCCGGCGCGCACCTCCCCAGTCCGCACCGCAGATCCGTAACCGGTCGTGACGCCGCAACCGATCAAGGCTGCCCGATCCAGGGGGATTCCGCCGTCAATCTTGACCACGGACGCCTGCGGCACCACTGTGTACTCGGAAAACGTCCCGAGCAAACACATCTGCCCGACGTCCTCGCCTCGTGCGTGAAAGCGATAGGTGCCGTCGATCTGCGGTCCCATCATGAGCGCCGCTCCCAACTCACAGAGATTGCCCATGCCGCGCGCGCAGTACGAGCAGCGCCCACACGAGGGAAGGAAGGTCAAGATGACAGAATCACCTTCGGACAGTTCCTCAACCCCTTCGCCGCACTCCACGACTGTGCCAGCACCCTCATGACCCCCCACTACCGGCAATGGGATCGGGAGGTCGCCGGTCACCAGATGTTCGTCGGAATGGCACAAGCCGGTGGCCGCCAGCCGCACGAGGACCTCCCCGGGACCTGGCGGATCCAAATCGACTTCTTCGACCTCCCACTTCTGCTCCAAGCCCCACAAAACAGCCGCACGTGTCTTCATGTTGAAGTCCCTTCTATCGAATTACGCTTCTCGAGTAGTTATCCCGACCGCGCACGGTGGTCGCGCGAACTGTCCTGGATGATCTCCGGGCACATCGCCCAGAGGCCCGCGCCGCTCACCCGTGCCCGGGCGCGGTACCGCACCGACATCACACATTGAGCAGGTCGTGACGCTTGTCGGCCTCAAGGATTGCCCGGTATTCCGGAAAGAGGTTCTTTGCCTGCGGTATGAGCTTGATCAGTTTGGTGACAGGACCTTTCGCTCGTACAGTTCCTTTCGCCATCGCCATGGTCAAGTTCACCTTCCCCAACCAGAACCTGTTGCCGGTATCCGCGGACATGAACAATTCGACATTCGGTGTAACGCCACTGTCCGCGCCGGTCTCTACGACCTTCTCCGGCATATCCACGGTTAGTACCGCATCCGGATCGGTGTAGTGGATCCGTAACACCACCCCGGACCCGGCAAGTCTGTTCGCAAGGTCTTCGTTCTCCAAACCTCGTCGAAAGATGCCGGCGAGGTAGCGGTAAACCTCTTCCGCATCAGCGAAGACAGCCATCGTGATTCTCCCTTCTTATGACACAATTCAAAGCGCTCAAATAAATCTGCTGGGTCGCAACCAGTTCGGCTTGCTCCGAAGCAATCAGAACTCATAGGAGTAGATCTCCTGCCTCCCTCAGCGCCTCCGCGAGTCGACGTTCGGCTGTCGGCAATTGCGCAGCCACGGACGCGGCGCCGCTCGCTCTTCGGTGCGGATCTGCACCGCGGTCATAAGCGGCGTGCGCAACCGCGGTCCACAACTCAGATGCGGTCTTTGCAGCCTCCGCTGCTTTAAACGCAGGTTCGAAACTCAACTCTTCAGCGACGCGCCGACATCCACGTGCTTGCAGATCTCGGAACAGACCGCCTCCGGTTCCGGCTTTTTCGATGAAGGCGCTCAGCGCAAACAAGGCTCCGTCGAGGGTGTCGTCGTCAAAGATCTTCGGCCACCGCTTGAGATCCTCCACAAAAGTCGATACCCCTGGTAGCCCACGCACCTGAATTTCACAATCGGAGTCCTCGGTGATCGGCGCGCTCACACACGAACCCTGCATCGCGTCCGCGGACCTACGGAAGGCCGACCGGGCAGCATTGCCGAGATCTGGTGCCGCGCCGGGCCACTCGACTACGTAGGTGGTGTGCCGCGTGGGGACGGGAAATCCCGTCGATGCCCGCGCCTTCCGTAGATTCTCGTAAGGCACGGCTTGAGGTGTATCGCGATCGTTATCGACCACGAAGGCGAGTTCCTCGTCGTCGTCGTACCCTACGATCACGACATCGTGCCGGCTCATACTCAGACGCGTTCTCAGATAGGGCAATTCGGCGATGTCAGTCCACACCATGACCGGCGTACCGGCATCGATCTGTTCGGTCACCCATTTCCACCCGAGATCGGGGTCGTCTGTCGAACGACACTCGAAGCGCGCGCCCAACCGGGTCAAGTATTCGTCTTCGAGGTCCGCGCTGCGTCCAACGAGGTAGATCGGTGGACGTAGGTGGGCCGAGCGAACATACGAGAAGTCGAGGGCCCCGCCGAGAGCAAACACGATGCCTTCGTCCGGGGTGTCATCACCCCAACGGATCCCGGCCCATTCGGTCAAATCCCGAAGAGCCCCCGATCCGCAGTGGCCGCCCATGTCGTGGCGATACGGCACCACCATCGATGCCATCAGTCCTCCTCCTCTAGATGACTAACGTGCGGGCGGCAACTCCTCTGAGTCATAGGGAACGCGAGATGATTTCCTTCATCACCTCGTTCGTGCCGGCATAGATTTTTTGCACGCGCTGATCCACCCACAACCTCGAGATGGGGTACTCGGTCATGTAGCCATATCCGCCGTGAAGCTGCATACAGTCATCGAGTACCTTCATCGCTCGCTCAGTGGTCCACCACTTCGCCATGGCGACGGTCTGCACGTCGAGTTGACCCGCAAGGTGCAGGTCGATGCAGTAGTCGAGGAACACTCGTGCGATGCGCGTTTCTGTCGCGGCTTCAGCCAGCGTGAACTTGGTGTTCTGAAAGCCAAAGACAGGCCGACCGAACGCCTCCCGCTCACGCGTGTACTTGAGCGTCTGCTCCAGGGCAAGTTCCATCGCTGCGACAGCCCCCACCGCGACGATGAGTCGCTCTTGTGGCAGCTGCGTCATCAGCTGAATGAAGCCCTGTCCCTCAGACTGGCCCAGTAGATGCGAGCGCGGAACTCTCACTTCATCGAAGAACAACTCGGAGGTGTCCTGGCCGCGCTGGCCGATTTTGTCGAGAACCTTGCCGCGCCGGAATCCCGCCCGGTCAGCCTCGACAACGATCAAAGAGATGCCCGCAGCGCCCTGGCTCGGATCTGTCTTGGCAACAACGATGATGAGGTCGGCCTGTTGGCCGTTGGTGATGAAAGTCTTGGAGCCGGTGATCACGTACTCGTCACCGTCCAGGAGGGCTTTTGTCTTGACGCTCTGCAGATCGGACCCGGTCCCCGGTTCTGTCATGGCGATCGCCCCGATCATTTCACCGGACGCCATCTTGGGAAGCCACTGCGCGCGCAGCTCTTCAGTCGCGTACTGCAGGATGTAGTGGGCGACGATTCCGCTGTGCAGTCCCGCGCCCCATGAGCTGTCACCTATGCGGGCCTGCTCTTCAAGCACGACCGCTTCGTGCGCGAAAGTGCCACCGCCTCCGCCGTATTCCTCAGGTATAGACATGCAGAGCAGGCCCAGCTCGCCTGCTCGGTTCCACAGTTCTCGGTCGACGTGGTGCTGGTCTGCAAAGCGGTTCGCATGCGGCGCCAATTCGGCCGAGAAGAACTTCGCAGCGAGGTCACGAAGCTCGAGTAATTCGGCATTCATCCAGGGAGAGATTGGTGAGGACATGATTACCTTCCGACTGTTGGAATTCCAGGGATTTGACGTTATGACGTTTCGATTTCGATGAGGTATTCGCCGGCAGAGTGGCGCGCACGGATGACCTTTTTGTCGTACTTTCCGACGCTCGTCCTCGGAATATCGGACACGAAGCTCCATCGCTCGGGAATCCACCATTTGGCGACTTTGTCCGCAAGGAACGATCGGAGTTGGTCAATGTCAACGTCGGTTCCGGGGTGGACGACGACAAGCGCCAACGGCCTTTCCTGCCATTTATCGTCCGCGACGCCGACTACCGCCGCTTCGTACACGGCAGGGTGGCCGATCAGCGTGTTTTCCAGCTCCACCGAGGAGATCCATTCGCCACCTGACTTGATGACGTCTTTCGAGCGGTCGGTCAGTGTCAGATAGCCCTCGGCGTCGATCTTGCCCACATCACCGGTACGCAGCCATCCTTCGTCGAACTTCTCCGTATCGTTGTTTCCGAAATAGGACCCGGTGATCCAGGGACCGCGCGCCTGGATCTCCCCAACTGATTGCCCGTCCCACGGCACGTCTTTCCCGTCGTCGTCCCGCAACCGGATTTCGACACCGCAGATCGGTCGGCCCTGGGATGCGCGCAGCTCCCAGCGCCGCGTCGCGTCGGCTCTGTGAGCCGGACGTGCAACGGTCGCCAACGGAGAGGTTTCGGTCATACCCCAGGCCTGCACAATGGGCACGTCGTACTTCTCTTCGAATGCCCGCATCAACGAAAGCGGAACAGCAGACCCCCCGCACGCGACCAGCCGTAACGAAGAAATGTCCCGCTCAGGGTGCGAATCCAGATATCGGTCGACATCGTTCCAGATCGTCGGCACTGCACCGGCCAAGGTCGGTCTGGTGTCTTCGATGATCGACACCAACGGTTCGGCTTGGAGATACCGGTCAGGCAGTACCAGATCCGCACCGGACATCAACGCTGCGTAAATAAGCCCCCACGCATTGGCGTGAAACATTGGGACGATGGCCAGCACACGGTCGGCCTCGCTGACTGACAAAGCGTTAGCTGTGCAGGCGGTCAGGGAGTGAAGGTACGTCGAACGGTGGCTGTAGACGACGCCTTTGGGATCTCCGGTGGTACCGCTCGTATAACACATGGCCGCGGCGGACAGCTCGTCGAGCTCAGGCCAGTCAAATGATTCTTCTTGGCCGGCAAGCACTTCCTCGTAACGCAGAACGGTCTTCCCGCATCCCTGGAGCGGGGCAAGGTCGCCCTCTCCGGTGACGATGACGGTGTGCACCGACGCCATCGCTGGGAGCGCGCGCGCCAACAACGGGGCAACCGAAGCGTCGACTAGGACGATCTGATCGCTCGCGTGATTGGCGATGTACGCCAGTTGCTCTGGGGCCAAACGAATGTTGAGCGTGTGCAGGACCGCGCCCATGGAGGGAATCGCACAGTAGGCCTCCAGATGTTCCTGGTTGCTCCACTGGAAGGTGGCCACGCGTTGGTCTGCCGTGACGCCAAGACTGCGCAGCGCATTGGCAAGGCGAGCCACTCGCGCCAGCACAATGCGGTAAGGCGTTCTCCGATATCCATTTCCGGTCGGAGTGACGACCTCGCTGTCACCGTGTATGGCTGCCGCATGCTGGACGATCGCCGACACCGTGAGCGGAACATTTTGCATTGTGCTTTGCATCGTGTAGTGCCCTTTCAGGCGAAGAGGTCGGGACGGCTGTTCGGCTGATCGATGAATGTGCCGTAATGCGTTCTCAGTGCTTGCAGGATGTCTGCTAGGGGTAGATCGTCGTAGGCTCCCCGGTCGCGCAGATACTCCATGTGCTGGGTGCCGTCAGCGGTGAAACCATGGAGTAGCGCGTCGCTACGGCCGTCGAATTCGATCGGCGAGACACCGAAGCGTGCGCACAGCTCGCGATTGAACGCCGGGGTGGCCTTTACCCACGCACCGTTGAGGAACATGAGACTGTAGCCGTGGTAGACGAAAACGTCGCTACCACCCATCCGCTCGCGCAATGCCTTGGTCTGGAGGTGGTTTCGGACGTCGGCGAACCCCAGCCGCGCCGGGATTCCCGCCGCTCGGCACGCTGCAGTCAAGAGCACGGCCTTCGGGACGCAGTAGGCCCGTTCTGCGGTCGCGACGGTGCTGGCGCGATACGCGTGCGGGTTGTCGGTCACCGTGTAGGGGTCGTACCAAATGGAGTCACGGACCGCGGTGAAGATGGCGATGGCCTTCTCGGTGTCGCCGCAGGCACCACGGATCGCCGATGACACGAAGTCACGTACCGAATCTTGTTGCCAGTCAAGAAACTCCGTGGGTTCGAGGTAGGGGCTGTGGTCGACGGTCATCGGCGCTTCATCTCCAACGGAAGTCCGTCCACCGGAATGGGCAGCGAGGTGTTGTCCCATCGGACGTGATAGTTCTCCGGAACCTTCCAAGTGAACGAACGCAGCATCCTGTGCAGGATTGCTTTGACTTCGAGCGTCCCGAATTGCATGCCGATGCACTTGTGCGCTCCACCTCCGAACGGAACCCAGGCGAATCGGTGGTGTTGGTCTTCGCGCCGAGGCTCGTCGAAACGTGAGGGATCGAACCGCTCCGGATCACTCCAGATCGTTCGATCGAAGTGATTCACGGCAGGCGTTATAGCGCATAACGTGTTCGAGGGGATGTGATATCCATCGATGGCGACATCTCGAACCGTCTTGCGCATCACCAGCGGAACAGGTGCAAGCAGTCTGAGCGCTTCCTTGATCACGAGGTCGATGACCGTCATCTTCTCCAGGGCCTCGATGTCCGGCAACCCGTCACCGATGGCCGCGGCTTCCGCAGCCGCAGCCTCCTGCCACTGCGGATACTTGGCAAGGAAATAGGTGACCGCTGTGGTGGTGATCGTCGAGGTGTCGTGGGCCGCCATCATCAAGAAGATCATGTGATTCACCACATCCTCGTCGGAAAACCGCTCCCCGTCTTCGGTCGTGGCTTGACAGAGAGCAGCGAACAGATCCTCCGTTTCACCGGCTCGCGCGGCCGGCAGATGCCGGAAGAAGTAGTCCTCCAAAACGCGCCGCCCTTGCACACCAGCGCGGAATCTGGTTCCCGGAAGCGGAGCACGCACAAGGGAACTCGCCGCCCGGACCGTAGCGACGAACGCCTTGTTGACAGCATCGCTCTCGTCCTTGCCGCGGCCGCCCATGAAGACGTCGGTAGCGATGTCGAGGGTGAGTTCCTTCAACAGTGGGTAGATTCGAACCGACGGGCCCACCGGCCACGCAGGCACTGCCGAGCGAACGCATGGCGTTACCTGTTCGACGTATCCGGTCAGGCGCGGACGCGTAAACGCCTCCTGCATGATGCGCCGGTGCATCAAGTGCTCGTCGAAGCTCATGAGCATCAAACCGCGATGGAAGAAGGCGTCGATCAGGAAGGACCAGCCATCCTGAGAGAATGCTTTCGCTTCGCTCGTGAACGCCTCTCGAGTGGCGTCAGGGCCGGCGATGACCACCATCTTGGTGCCGAACGCGCCCATCCACGACACCGAACCCAGACGGTCGTAGCGCTCTCGACTGAAATCCGAGCCGAATCGGATGTAGTCGAGCGTGTGACCTACGAAGGGCAGTCCGGCATCCCCCCGGACGGCTTTCAATCCACTGCCCGCGGGTGCCGGTGCCAGTTCACGAACCGGCCAGTCCCGGCTCCATCGACGCCATCTGTCGTCGACGGCGTGAGGCGCGGGGACCATGATCACAGAGGACAACCGCTCCTTCACGTGGTGCGCAGGTGCGAGAAGGTGATTCGTCATGGTTCCTCCTGGACGCTGGGCCGCTTTGACGGCGTCCACCAGTCTTTACAAAGATGCCATTGATGTCAATATCTAGACATTATTGGCCTAGCGGTTAAGTGCGCGTCTCGTGCCCTTAGTCGGCCAGGCTCGGTTCTGCAGGGTCTCAGACCTTTAGACGCCCGACGTTTCTCAAGACGTAATCGCCGCTGTGCGGCTTCCGGGTAAGGAGTCGATAAACCAAGGTAGGCCCCGGCCAGTTCGTCGGGATTTCCCCGCTCGAGGTTCGATACCAGCTCGCACACAGCGCCCACACCGACCTCCGTAGTCGCCTTCTCAAGCGCGTGTTGTAGCGTTGCGCGCTCTCCGTCCTGACATCGATCGCATGACCCGGATGAGCAGCCACGGCTTTGATGAGCGTTGCGATGTGACGGACTTGTGACTCGATCATGTAGAGGATCGACCCCGAGCCCACATTCGTGTTGGGACCATAAAGCAGGAACAGGTTCGGGAACATGGGGACAGTGATGCCCAGATATGCGTACGCCTGGGTCTTCCACACCTCGGCCAAGGAGACTCCGCGAGAGCCGCGCACGGACATCGGGGCGAGAAAATCGGTGGCGCGAAACCCGGTTCCGTAGATCACGACATCTGCAGGACGAAACTCTCCATCCACGGTCTTGACACCGTTGTCGCAGAGCTCTGCGATAGCCTTCGGCACCAACGACACGCGATCACTCGCGATTGCTGGATAGTAATCATTCGAGAACAGCACTCGCTTGCACCCTGGCGCGTCCGAAGGCATCAATTGCTCGCGCAAAGATGGGCTAGCAACCTGCCGATGTAGGTGGCGGCGCGCGATCGCACCGAGGACGCGTGAGAGGGGCTTCGCGTCGACTAGCGTCACAGCGAGCAACTCGAAAATTAGCCATACCGCGAAACGCTCGAGGCGCAGCGCCATCGGCAATAACTCGCTCACCCTGTCGTGAAGGACTCCATACCTGCTGTCCCACTTCGGCAAGATCCACGGAGCCGTGCGCTGATATAGCGTGACATGCTCCGCCTCCTGGGCGATGTGTGGCACGAATTGGATGGCACTAGCTCCTGTGCCGATGACGGCTACTTGCTTGCCGCGAAGCGAAACCGATCGGTCCCAACGCGCCGAATGAAAGCGCGGCCCCTGGAAGGTGTCTGCGTCGGCAATAACGGGTACGTGGGGCAAGGAGAGCTGACCCACGGCCGAGACGACGACATCGCAGGTTATTGTCTCGTTCGAGTTCGTAACCAGGGTCCAACGCCCTAGCTGGTCATCGAAGGTCATTGCGACAACTTCGGTCTGGGTACGCAGATGCGCGGCCAGTCCGCCACTCTCCACGAGTTGTTGGAGGTACTTGAGTATCTCGGGTTGCTCGGCATATCGCCGTGACCAACGAGGATTGGGCTTGTACGAGAGTGAGTACAACGCTGACGGCACGTCGCAGGCCGCTCCCGGATAGGTGTTGTCACGCCAAACACCCCCGATGTCTGCAGCCTTTTCCAGGATCGTGAAGTTCGTGAACCCGTCCTTCTTCAGCCGGTGGGCCATCGCAACCCCGGCGAAGCCGGCCCCGATGATCACGATCGACGGATCGTATGCGCGACAGGCCGTCGCGAAGTTGCTGCTCATGAGGCAGAGACGACTGACTTCACGCTGCGGCGGTCGAGGTGGTGTAGGTGTAGGAGCATTGCCTGTTCGGACACTTTCACCTGACTTCCGAGGCTTCAAGGAAGCGTCCCGCTCGATGAATCGCGTCTCGGGCTTCGGGAAGAATCCGGAACATAGCCTGGAATACATGGATCTGTCCCCGGTATACCTGGATCTCGACGTGGGATCCAGCTGATTGAAGTCGCTCGGCGAGACGGCGCGAGTCATCGATCAACATTTCTCTCCCGCCCACCTGAATGAGGATCGGCGGCATCGAGGTGAGGTCCGCGTCAAGCACGCTGAGGCGCGGATCTCCGCGATCTGCGCCACCTACGTAGAGGTCAAGAGCGCGCGCCGCTGATTGAGCGGAGGCAAAAGGATCCCGGCGGCGAATTTCACGCGCTCTGGCAAGTTCGCACCTGAGATCCAGGACGGGAGACATCAGCAGCATCGCATCAGGGAGCGGCAATCCAACTGCACGTGCGCCCAAGGCCGTGGCCATCGTGAGCTGACCGCCCGCTGAATCGCCGGCAACCGCGACGGTGCGCTGACAAGAACCCGGGGACCCTCCGCTGGTAAGCCAGCGATACGCATTCAGCGCATCGTCCGCGGCTGCGGGATAGGGATACCGCGGGGCAAGACGATACTTCACTGCGAAGATGGGGCGCCCGCTCGCCGAGGCGAGTTCACCAAGAAGACCGCGGTGCGTCTCCGGCGAGCACATAGAATAGGCGCCGCCGTGGATGTACAGCAAAGGGTTGGCATGCGGATTAATGGCAGGCGTGGTGATCCAGTCCCCACGAACCGGGCCTCCGGCGAATACAGTGTCAACCTTGCGCACTGTGACGCCGCGCCGAGGCCGTGAGGCTACGAGCGCTGTTCGAAGCACGCGATCCATCACCGCAAGTCCGTAGGCGTTTGATGGCATCAGCTGCGCCAGTGGCCGCAGCGTGGTTCGCGAGGACATCGCGACGAGATGACTGGCAAGACTGGGCTGCCAGTCAGGGGCATCCATTCTGGTCACCGGGGACACACCTCTTCGGGCCGATTCTCGAATCGGTAGTCCGAGAGGCGAAAGGTGCGGCTCCGCCAATAGGTCTCCAGAGTCGTTGATGGACGGAGTGGAACGTCACCGTGCCTGTCGAAGTAGTAGCTGTTGGCATTGGAACAGCTCGGCTGCCAGAAAACCTGTCTGTGACGCCGCCTTAGCACTTCGGCGAAATAACGGTCGTTCGCCTCCTTCTTGACCTCCACGCAGTTAGCACCCAGCGCCCGCGCGCGACGAAGACACCGGACGATGTGCCGACTCTGCGCCTCGATGAGCGTGAAGTACGAGGAACCGTTGTAGCCGTACGGGCCGAAGATGTTGAAATGATTCGGAAATCCCGGGACGCTCACCCCTTCGAAGGCCTGCAGTCGATGCTCGTCCCACCATGTAGCCTGCTCCAGCCCGCCGCGTCCCTTCAATACGTAAGTTGGCATGTTGCCCGACTCCATCACTTTGAAGCCGGTGGCCAGGATCAAGACGTCAATGGGATGAGCTTTGCCGTCTCGAGTATGGACGGATGCATGGTCGATATGGGTTATGCCGCTCGTCTCGAGCGAAACGTTGGACCGGTTGTACGTTGCGAGATAGGAATTGTGGAAGCTGGGTCGTTTACAGCCCAACGAGTAGCGCGGAATGAGTTGTTCTCTCGTCGTCGGGTCATGGACCTCACGCCGCATGTACCGCTTTGCGGCGCTCTCCATGACATCGGCGAACGGTATCACCGTATGAAAGTGAGCGGCGATTGGGAAAGTGATTTCCACGAACGCCTGGCTGGCGGTCCGGGTCGCCAATTGTGCCCCCGGCAGGAAATGTAGAAGCCTTCCACCCCACGTCGGTATGGGGAAGTCTGGCTTCGGCAGACAATAAATTGGAGTTCGCTGAAATACCGTCAGACTCTCTGCTTTCTTTGCGACTTCGGGTATCAGTTGCACCGCCGATGCACCGGTACCGATTACTGCAACCCTCTTCCCGCTGAGATCTTTGGCATTGTCCCATCTAGCCGTGTGGAGCGTAACGCCGGCGAAATCTCGCACCCCCTTGATTTCAGGCCACTTTGGCCGACTGAGAACGCCGGAGCAATTTATCACGAAGCGTGCCGTGAACTCCTCACCATTGGCACTGGTCAAATGCCACCGTGTTGCGTTCTCGTCGAAACAAGCCTCGGTAATGGTTGTGTTGAAACGAATATGGTCCCAGAGCCGATACTTTTCAACACATCGCTCGGCATAGGCTTTGAGCTCATTGCCGTGGGCGTACGTGCGCGACCAAGAGGGCCGCATTTCGTATGAGAATTGATAACTGAACGACGGTATATCGACAGCGATACCCGGGTAGGTGTTCCAGTGCCACGTACCACCTACGCCATCGGCGTCATCAACCATCAAGAAGTCGGTAAATCCCGCCTTCATCAAGCTAATGCCAGACCCGATGCCGGAAAATCCAGCTCCTATGATAATTATCTCGTAATTACGGTCGGACTTGCGATCCATTCCTGTATTTCACCGTTCTGACGGTCAGCCCTGCAAACTTGTATTCAGAGTGATTGCGTCAGCTCGACGTGTGTATCGTCGCGCCGGGTTATCACGTAATCATGAGGATCCAAGCGGGATAGTTCTCTCATAAACTGGGTCGCGAAACCTGGGTACATCGTGCCGTTGTAGCCGTCCTCGGTCAAATACCAACTGCTGCACCCCGAATTCCAAGTCGTTCGTCGAAGGCGGCGCTGAATTTCGGAGTGATAGCGGTCCTGACGATCCTCCCTCACATCCAAAGTGCCGATGTCATTTTGCTGAAGGAGCTTGATCGCCTTGACTATATAGTCAATTGCAGCCTCCATATATACGAGCGCCGAGTTGTGGCCTGGCCCGGAATTCGGTCCGAAAGTGAAGAATAAGTTCGGATACCCGGCCACGCTCACGCTCTTGAAGGCAAATGTCCCCTGAGACCATTCATCGCCGAGCTTCCGACCGCCGAGGCCGCTAATCGGGAACGGGGTGCCACGTTTGGCCACATCGAAGCCAGTGGCAAATACGATACAGTCCACTTCGTGCTCGACACCGTCGGCGGTCCGAACACCGTTGGGTGACAATGTGGCGATCGGCCAGCTGATCAGCTTGCAGTTATCCGCCTGTAGCGCAGGGTAATAATCACTGGTCATGAGCATGCGCTTGCATCCAGGCCTGAAATGGGGCGTCAACTGACGTCTCAACCAGGAGTCTTTCACCTGCCGACGGAGATGAGCCTTGGCCGCCAGCTGTATCGCGGACGTCGCGGCGGTGTTCCAGACCATACCCACTGCCATCACTTCGTGGGCCCAAAACCACGCGTCGCGGAGCGCTTGTTCGCTCACCGGCAGGTGTGTGAAGGTCGAACGCGCCCAGGCCGGATGCCTGAAGTTCACCCTGGGCAACACCCAGCCGGGCGTTCTCTGGAAGACTTTGACCGAGGCAGCCGACTTTACGAGCTCGGGAATGATCTGAACCGCGCTCGCGCCTGTCCCGATGACTGCAACCCTCTTACCGCCGAGATCGTAGCCATGGTCCCATCGAGCGCTGTGGATCTTTTTTCCACCGTACGAGTCAATACCCCGAATATCGGGAAAGCTGGCGTTGGCAAGTGGTCCACTGGCCATCACAACTGACCGGGTGTGATACCGCTTTCCATCTGCCGTGTCGGCCATCCAGATGCCGGCACTCTCATCGAATTCCAAGGCAGTCACGTCGGTATCAAACTGGATGAACCGGGCAAGATCGTACTTGTCGACCATATCGTCGATATATTCGAGGATCTCAGCGCTCCCCGAGTAGGTACGAGTCCAGCCCGGATTCGGCTCGAACGAGTAGGAGTAGAGAAGCGAGGGAATATCGCAGGCCGCACCGGGATAAGTATTGTCTCGCCAGGTGCCTCCGACGCGATCTGACCGTTCCAGGATGACGAAGTCATCCGTGCCCTCTTGAAGCAGTCTGATCGCCGCACCGATACCTGCGAACCCGGCGCCGACGATCAACGTCGTCGTGGTGCCTGTCATTTGGCAACCGGTTCGTAGGTCAGTTCGTCCGTCCAGGATGGCGGCCGACCGAAAATCTGAACAGGGAAAACATCGATCGCATTGCCAAGGCGCTGAGACACGAAGTGCAGAGGCTGGGACCGCTTGATGGACGACGACATGTGCGCCTTCAAGATGTGATAGCCGGGCACCCTCCGCGTATGCTCACTGCGATCGCCGACATTGGCATACCGCGTCACTGCGTTGTATAACTTCTCCTCGGACAGACCCATAGCGTTGAGATTCATCAACATGCGCGTCAGGAGCGGGATATACAGCAACGCGCCGGTGAGAATGCGCGGGTCGACAAGAGCACCCGCAGTTTGAATGGCGTGGATTCGCATCGGGCTGGCGCCCAGGTCATTCAAGACCTGGAAGCCAACCGCGAGATGCCTTGATTCGTCGCTGTTGACCTTGTTGAACACCTCCCCGCACACAGGGTCGTCAACCTCATCGAGGAGAAACTTCAGCAGCGCTCCATCGAGCGCAGTCTCCAGTGCCGGAATCGCGGCCCCGATGACGGTCAGGGGCAGGGCTTCCGCATAACGGTCCAGCCATTCGATGACCAGCCGAATATTCTTGTTCGGGACCGGTTTCTCGCCTTCCTCGAGCATGCCCCAGCGACGCATCAAGGCAAGTTCGGCATTGGCGTGACGCTGCTCCTCGGCGTGAAAGTAACGGTAAATGTCTCCGAGCGCTTCGAATGGCGCCTTTGGAGCCATCGCGGCGAAGGCACGTGCTCCAACATGCTCAATCCACACCACGTCGGACATGAATTGCTTGAGTTTGGGACGCTGTTCATCGGTGATCAGTTCCGCGCCAGGGGCGTTCCAATCGATATCGGCAAGAGCCCATTGCTTGTTTTTGATTGTCTCGAGCATGTCACTGTATGCGAAAGCCATTTTCCCTGCTCCTCTACTCGGCTGAATCGTTCCATGAGGCCATGCGCTCCACGAGGCCCAGCGTGCGAGTAAAGGGGCCGGGTAGGGCTCTCTTGAGTTGCCACAAGACTTTGGCATCGAGTTGGGGTACTACATAAATTTGTCCGCGATCGTGCGCGTTCAACGTCGTTCGAGCAACGTGCTGTGGCGAAATGCCGGTCCATTTCATCAGGTTGGCCGCGAGTCTTGCAGCCGCCTCGTCGATTTGAGGATTGTTGACGATGTTCGTCTTCACGAAGGTGGGGCAAAGCACTGTGACGTTGATGTCAGTACCGCTCAGTTCGGCCGCCAATGTCTCCGACAGAGCGAGCACCCCGGCCTTGCTCACGTTGTAAGCCGCCATCCGAGGGGCCGAGCCAAAGCTCGCTGCCGACGCCACATTGATGACTCCGCCATGCCCATTGCTGCGGAGCCGAGGCACAAAAGTCTCGCAGCCGTAGATAACGCCCCAGAGGTTGACAGAAATCGCCGCGTTCCAGTCCTCGATCGACGTCGCGCCGATGCGGTTGCCGCCCGCACCGATTCCGGCGTTGTTGATGACGAGGCTCGCAGCCTTCTCGAACCAGTCTTCGCTCACATCAGCGAGGTTGCGGACCTGCTCAAGATCGGTGACATCGCATTCGATGTCGAAGCCCTCGCCGCCAGCCTGCCTCACCAACTCTGCCGACTCTTTTGCAGTGACGGGATCTTTGTCGGCGCACACCACGCGTCCACCTCGGCGCGCAAGCTCCACGGCGAATGCGCGGCCGATACCGCTTCCTGCGCCCGTGACGACTGCATCGGCGCGGTGCGTTCTGCCTGGTGCGCCGCCGAAGGGCAGCAATCTCATCCGTCTGCCTTTCGGGTCGCGACATGGACGTCTGCTGTGGGGAAACTCTCATCTGGGGGCACCAGCCACCATTGGTGTCGCATGCCACCAGTTTGGTGGTGGAACGAGCACCTTGTCAAGATGGAGAGGTGCGGTCGAGAAACAAGCGCTGGGGTGGTCGGACCGGGGCCGAGCGTCGTGCCGAGCGACGGCAGCAATTGATCGAGGCCGCAACCGAGATTTGGAGTGAGAGCGGTTGGGCCGCGGTCACTATGCGCGGCGTATGCGCCCGCACAGGGCTGAACGATCGATACTTCTACGAGGGCTTCAAGACGCGCGATGAGCTGCTCGTTGCTGCGTGGGATGGCGTCCGCAATGACATGCTCGGCGAGGTCGCCGCGCTCTTCAACGAGCGTGCGAATCGGCCGCCGATCGAAACCATCACCGCGGCGATCACCATCGTGGTCGACCGGATCGCACGCGATCCCGGCCGGGCACGCATCCTCCTCGCTCAGCATGTCGGTAGCTCACCGCTACAAGACCGCCGCGCCGTGGCGCTACAGGAAGCAACGCAGTTGGTCGTTGAGGCAAGCCGGCCACACCTCCGACAAGATGCCGACGAGATAGCCCTTCGCATGGACACCCTGATCGCTGTCGGGGGATTCGTCGAAGTCATCACCGCCTGGCACTCCGGTTTGCTTGCGGTGACCGAGAAAGAAGTGGTCGCGCACACCAGCAGACTTGCTGAAACCCTGGCTCAACGCTATGTCATCAGCGACTGATCGAGGCTCACAACAGGCCAGCCAGCCCCGTGGCGATCGCTGCGAACCGCATTTGCGGGTCCGACCGCCACCTTCACCGGCCACCGAGCACCGAATCCGTGAGTCACCGACGCGTCGCACCCTGTTCGGAAGGAGCGACGCAGGAACGGTGCTCCTGCGTCGCCGCACTTCCGCATCTTTGCTATCCCGACGAAGCGATAACTCGCTGTGAACCGTCTTGGTCGAACAGTTCTTTGCTCCAATGCTCCAGGACCGCGGCGCTGTCCCAATCATCAGGATGGAAACCCGGGCGATTGTAGGAACGGAAACGCCGCAGCGCATCGGCGGTGAACATCGGGGTGCGACTAAAGCGGTACAGACTGCGCACCAGGGTGACCGGGTTATATGAGGCTCTATCAGCGGCCATAGACAAGGCAGTCTGCAGAATGAGCTCGCCGAACAGAATTACTGAAGCGATCCGCATGCCCCGTACACGGGTGCGCTCGGTTGCTCCCACCAGCCGATAGACATCAAAGGCAACCGCTTTGTGCTCCGACTCCTCGAAGGCATGCCACAGCAGAATCGGTCGAACCTCTGTCTGGCCGATGAGCTTCTGGGCGTCTTCGCTGGTAAGAATGATTTCTGCCAGCGTAGCGGTGTAGTGCTCCAACGCGGAGGTCATGGACAGCCGCATTTCCGGCGAAAAGCGCCGTTCCAATCGCTTGATCAAGCGTCCGACATGACGGTCGATTCGCGCGGTCGGATAACCCATGACCTGGAGTCGCTCGTTTAGGAGACGATGCTGGTGTCGATGTGTGGCCTCTTGTCCGATGAAACCCTTGACCGCTGTCTCTAGTTGGGGATCGTCGATGGAACTCTGGAAGTTCCTGACCGAGCGGATGAAGAAATCCTCGCCTTCCGGGAACGTCGCAGAAAGCACCGAGATGAAATGGCTCATCACCAGGTCGCCATCGACAAAATGTTGCCGCTTCGTGGAGGTCGGCATCGGAAACCGAACGCGCCTGGGTTTTGGCAGCACCCGGGTCGGGGTCGGGGCTTGATCGTCCGACATTTGAGGTCCTTCCTCGAAGTTTGGATCTGACTTTATGCCTTGTCAGATAAGACTGCCAGACTGTAGGACATGAGTCCAGCACGTGTCTATGGCGGGCTGTCCGCAACTCAACGCGATGCACAGCGTCGCGTGATGTTGATTGATGCCGCGGTCTCAATCATGGGCACCCACGGAGCTACCGCGTGCACCGTGACCGCCGTGTGTGCGAAATCAGGAGTGACGAGCCGGTACTTCTACCAACAGTTTCGCGATCGAGACGCGCTCTTGCGTGCGGTATTTGCCAAGATCTCCACTACCTTCCAAGCGGTGATAACCAGCGCCATTCCGGACGACACGGTTGCTCCTCAAGAACTGGCTTACGCTCCGATCAAGGCCCTGGTTCAGGTGATCGAGAACGATCCCCGCATGGCCCGCATACTGTTTGTCGAGTCGGGCGCAGAACCCCTCCTTCGGCAGCTGCGAAGCGATCTGATGACCGATTTTGCGGAGCTGGTGCTCAGAGAGGCCCGCTTGCACCTCGATATACCCAGCGATGTGCTCCAAGTCGCAGATCTCGCCGCTACCTACGGTGTCGGGGGCCTGTTCGAGATACTCCGTCGCTGGATAGATGGACAACTGAACCTCTCGACTGAAATGCTCATCGAGCACTGTGCGGGTTTTCTCGGCATTCTCGGCCTGTATACCCTCGGACAGGCGCCTGATCAGGCCGCTCCGCCGCTGGCCAAAGCCGAGGAGACCCGATAGATTCTGGCCGACCGGCGTTATGCACTACTCGGTTGGCTGAAGGGCATGGCGCGACACTGACAATCGCTGCGGGTGTTCACCCGAGATCGCGAACCGTAGACTCCACGCGCGCCGGACGAGGAACTCGATACGACCTCGCACGGGCCCTGTGTGCCGTCCCTCCCCAGTCAATTCCTTCGATCGCTCGATCTGCAGCGAACGCACCGCTTCGATCCTCGCCATTCGACGGAACCACGGCGCGGAACAAATCCGACGCCCGCCTGCGCCGTTGTCACCTGATGTTAATTGCGGCTAACATCAGCGCCTAGTAGATCGACGTCGATGCTCGCCCGGAAGGAAAACTTTGGTACAGGTCCTGCCCGATCGGGTCGACGACACCGCGCCCGGCTATCTCAAGAACCGCGAAGGACTGAGCGCGCAACTCGACACCATCGCGGAGCAACTGGCGCTGGTCAACGGCGGCGGCGGCGCGAAATACGTTGCGCGCCACCGTAAGCGGGGCAAGCTGCTTGTCCGCGAGCGCATCGAGCTGATGCTCGACCCCGACACGGCGTTCCTCGAACTATGCCCCTTCGCCGCCTGGGGCAGTAAGTTCCCCGTCGGCGGTAGCGTGGTGGTAGGCATCGGCGTGGTCGAGGGCATCGAGTCGATGATCATCGCCCACGACCCCACCGTCCGCGGCGGCGCATCGAACCCTTATACCTTCCGCAAGGTGTTCCGCGGCATGGCCATCGCGCGGGAGAACCGACTGCCCATCATCAACATCGTCGAATCTGGCGGCGCCGACCTGCCCACACAGGCAGAGATCTTCGTGCCCGGCGGACAGCTGTTCCACGACTTGACCCAGCACAGCGCAGCGGGGCTGCCGACACTGGCCCTGGTCTTCGGCAACTCGACCGCGGGAGGTGCGTACGTCCCGGGCATGTGCGACTACGTCGTGATGGTGCGCAACCGTTCCAAGGTGTTCCTCGGCGGTCCGCCGCTGGTCAAGATGGCCACGGGCGAGGTCTCCGATGACGAGTCGCTCGGCGGCGCCGACATGCACGCCCGCACCTCGGGGCTGGCCGATTACATGGCCGAGGACGAGCAGGATGCGATCCGCATCGGCCGTCGCATCATGGCGCGGCTCAACTGGCGGAAGAACGGCCCCGGACCCACCACGCCGCCGCACCCACCGGTGCACGACCCCGATCAGCTGCTCGGCATCGCGTCGGTCGATCCGAAGGTGCCCTTCGACCCCCGCGACGTCATCGCCCGAGTGGTCGACGGCTCGGCCTTCGACGAGTTCAAACCTCTCTACGGCACGTCACTCGTCACCGGCTGGGCCTCGATCCACGGCTTCCCGGTCGGCATCCTCGCAAACGCACGGGGCATCCTGTTCAGTGAGGAGGCCGAGAAAGGTTCGCAGTTCATCCAACTGGCAAATCAGATCGACACCCCCCTCATCTTCCTGCAGAACACCACCGGTTTCATGGTCGGTGCCGAGTACGAACAGGGCGGCATCATCAAGGACGGCGCCAAGATGATCAACGCCGTATCAAACAGCACGGTCCCCCACGTGACCATCACCATGGGTGCGTCCTACGGTGCCGGGAACTACGGCATGTGCGGGCGATCGTACTCACCGCGTTTCCTATTCGCTTGGCCTAACTCGAAGTCGGCCGTGATGGGTCCGGCGCAACTGGCCGGAGTGCTGTCCATCGTGGCGCGCGAGTCCGCCGCCGACCGCGGGCTGCCCTTCGACGAGCAGGCCGACGCCCAGATGCGCGCCGCCGTCGAGGAACAGATCGAGCGCGAATCCGTCGCACTGGCCAACAGCGGCCGACTTTACGACGACGGGATCATCGATCCCCGCGATACGCGGACCGTTCTCGGGTTCTGCCTGTCGGTGATCCACAACGGCGAGGTCCGTGGCCAGCGTGGCTACGGCGTGTTCCGGATGTGATGGCGATGCCCAAGATCCGCAAGGTCCTGGTCGCCAACCGTGGCGAGATCGCGCGGCGGGTGTTCCGCACTTGCCGCGATCTCGGGATCGCCACCGTCGCGGTCTATTCCGACGCCGACGCCGACGCGTGGCACGTCGCCGACGCCGACGAGGCCGTGCACCTTCCCGGCTCGTCTGCCGCCGAGACCTACCTCGACATCCACCGGATCATCGCCGCTGCCTCGCTCACCGGCGCGGACGCAGTACACCCCGGCTACGGCTTCCTTTCGGAAAACGCCGGGTTCGCGCGCGCCTGTGCCGCCGCCGACCTCGTCTTCATCGGTCCGCCGCCCGGGGCGATCGACGCGATGGGCTCGAAGCTGCAGGCCAAGAAGACGATGTCCGACGCGGGGGTGCCTGTGCTGCCCGGTGGCGACACGACGGGGCTATCGGCCGAGCAGCTGGCGAAGCTGGCCGCCGACGTCGGCTACCCCGTGCTGGTCAAGGCCAGCGCCGGCGGCGGTGGCCGAGGCATGCGCATTGTCGCGTCGCCGGACGAGCTCGACGAAGCGGTCACCTCCGCTTCGCGTGAGGCCGCCGCCGCGTTCGCCGACGGCACCGTCTTCCTCGAGCGTTACGTCCAGCGCCCACGCCACGTCGAGATCCAGATCATGGCCGACACGCACGGAAACGTCGTCTCTCTGTTCGAGCGCGAGTGCTCCGTGCAGCGTCGACACCAGAAGGTGATCGAGGAGGCGCCGTCACCGGTCGTCGACGACGCGTTGCGCGCTCGGATGAGCGAGGCCGCCATCGCCGCCGCGCGCGCCGTCGGCTACGTAGGCGCCGGGACGGTCGAGTTCGTCTACGACGCCGCTCAGGATGGCAAAGCCGACTCCTTCGCCTTCCTAGAGATGAACACCCGGCTGCAGGTCGAGCACCCGGTTACCGAGCTGATCACCGGCCTCGACCTGGTGCGTGCCCAGCTGCTCGTAGCCATGGGCCGCCCGCTGCCTGAGGAGATGCACAACCCGCGAATTCGCGGTCACGCGGTCGAGGCCCGGCTGTGCGCCGAGGATCCGGCCGATGACTACCGGCCCTGTACCGGCACCCTGCGCACCTTGGATGTCCCGGCGCTTGCCGGCGTGCGGGTTGACTCGGGTTTTCGTGCCGGTTCGGTCATCAGTCATTACTACGATTCGCTGCTGGCCAAGGTCATCGCGTGGGCACCAACGCGCGACGAGGCACTTGCCAGCCTCTCGGCGGCGCTGGCCGGCGCCCGTATTCACGGCGTGACCACCAATCGCAACCTGCTTGTTCGCGTCCTGCGCCATGACGAGTTCGCCGGGCGGGGCACCGACACTGGGTTCCTTGACCGACACGACGTCGCCCAACTCGGCGCTGCCCTCCCAGACACGCAGTCCGAGCGCCTGCACGCCGTCGCGGCGACCGTGGCCGGGGTGGCCGCGCGGCGTGCCGTCGCAACTCTGCAGGCCACGTTGCCCGCCGGCTGGCGCAACAACCCTTCGCAGCCGCAGACCACAACCTGGCAGACCCAGGGCGGGCGCGAAGTGCGCGTCGGGTACACGTTAGGTTCGACAGGGACCTGCCTGCAGGTCGACGACGAGCCGTTGGCCGACGTCGAGGTTGTCGAGGGCAGTAGCGAGCGGGTGGTGCTGCGCGTCGACGGGGTGCGCCGCACTTATGATGTCGTCCTCGACGGCGATGTTGCCCACCTCGACTCGGTCGCCGGCTACTCCGCCCTGCGGCTGGCGCCACGCTTCGTCGACCCGAGCACTCTGAACCCGCCCGGGTCGCTCACCGCGCCGATGCCGGGCTCGGTGATCCGACTACCGGTCGCCGAGGGCGAGACGGTGTCAGCCGGTCAAACGCTCGTCGTCCTGGAGGCGATGAAGATGGAGCACACCGTCGCGAGCCCGATCGACGGGGTGCTGAGCGCCCTGCCGGTCCAGGTCGGCCATCAGGTCTCGAGCGGTGACGTCCTCGCCGTGGTCGAGGCGGTGGACGGCGGTGAAGTGGCGTCGGACGCCACGGAGCTCTAATGAAGCCGGCGCGCTCCCGATCGGTGGCGCGTCGATACCGATGTGAGGAGTGTCATGGAATTGCACGAGACAGAGGAACGTCAGGACCTGCGCAAGGCGGTCGCCGAGATCGCCAAGGACTTCGGACACGAGTACTACCTGGAAAAGTCGCTGGCCGGCGGGAAGAGCACCGAGCTGTGGCAGGCCGTGGGCAAACAGGGCTTCCTCGGGGTGAACCTTTCCGAGCAGTACGGCGGCGGCGGCGGCGGCATCTACGACATGCAGATCGTCGGTGAGGAGCTCGCCGCGGCGGGCTGCCCGCTGCTGATGACCGTCGTCTCGCCGACCATCTGCGGCACGATCATCCAGGCATTCGGCAGTGAGGAACTCAAGCAGCAGTGGCTGCCGGGCATCGCCAGCGGCGAGACGATCATGGCATTCGCGATCACCGAGCCGGACGCGGGCTCGAACTCGCACAACATCTCCACGACCGCGAAACGCGACGGCGACGACTGGGTCATCAACGGCACCAAGTACTACATTTCTGGTGTCGACGAAGCCGAAGCGATCCTGGTCGTCACCCGAACGTCTACCAACGACAGTGGTCGCGGACTACTCAGCTTGCTCGTCGTGCCCACCGATGTCCCCGGGCTCACCAAGTCACTCATCCCGGTGCAGGCGGTCACTCCAGAGAAGCAGTTCACTCTATTCTTCGATGACGTCCGCGTGCCGGCCGCCAACCTTATCGGCGCGGAGAACGAGGGCCTGCGCCAGGTCTTCATGGGCCTGAACCCGGAGCGAATCATGGGGGCGGCGCTCGGCAACGGCATCGGTCGCTACGCGCTGGATAAAGCCGCCGATTACGCCCGCAACCGCCACGTGTGGGGAACGCCGATCGGCTCGCACCAAGGCGTATCGCACCCGCTCGCCCACGCCAAGATCCAGGTTGAGCTGGCCCGGTTGATGACTCAGCGTGCCGCCTCCCTGCACGACGCCGGCGATCCGGGGTCGGGTGAGGCGTCGAACATGGCGAAATATGCCGCAGCCGAGGCGGGCATCCTGGCGCTCGACCAGGCGATTCAAACCCACGGCGGCAACGGCATGGCCACCGAGTACGGCCTCGCCACGTTGTGGGGTCCGGCCCGGCTCATGCGCACCGCGCCGATCAGCCGCGAAATGATCCTCAACTTCGTGGCGCAGCACAGCCTGAAACTGCCCGCGTCCTACTGAGTCGCCGCGGAATGAAAGGGAATCGAATGCAACTCGGCATCGGTCAGTGGGTGAGCCGGCGCGCCTTCCTCAACGGCGGGCGCACCGCGTTGATCAGCAACGGCGCGCACATCACCTACGCCGACCTCGATCGGCGCACCAACCAGGTCGCCGCCGCACTCATCGCCCTCGGCGTGCGCAAGGGCGATCGGGTCGCGATGCTGCTGGTCAATTCGACCGAGTTCATCGAGGTGCTGCTGGGCTGCGCCAAAATCGGCGCACTTGCAGTTCCGCTCAACGTGCGCCTTGCCGGACCCGAGATCGGCTACATCCTGGCCGACTCAGGCGCCGATGTTCTGGTCTTCCACGAGCCGTTCGCCGCGCAGGCCAGGAGCGCCGTCACCGAGTCCGGAGTCCGCGTGCGCCATGTCGTGCGCGCCGGTGGGGTGCCGGCGCCGGGCGAGCTCGGCTACGAAGACGTCGTCTCGGGCGCCGCGCCCGAACCGCTCAACGGTGACGTCGACGGCCGCGACCCCGCGTTCATCATGTACACGTCGGGGACGACGGGCCGACCCAAGGGCGCGATCCTCACCCACGACAACCTGCTATGGAACGCGATCAACGTCCTCGGCACCGACATCGGCCTGCGGGGCGAGGACGTCACCGTCGCGGTGGCGCCGATGTTCCACATCGGCGGGCTGGGAGTACACACCCTGCCGCTGTTGTACGTCGGCGGCACCAGCGTGATCATGCCGTCCTTCGAGCCGCGAGCGACGTTACAGGCGATGGCCGACCACCACGTCACGGTCCAGTTCATGGTGCCGGCCATGTGGACCGCACTCACACAGGTGCCCGACTTCGACTCCTTCAACCTGTCTGCGCTGCGTTTCGCCATGGGCGGCGGGTCGCCCGTCCCCCTCACGGTCATCGACTTCATGCGCGAGCGAGGCGTGCCCTTCACCGAGGGCTTCGGCATGACCGAGACCGCTCCCTTGGTGACCGTCCTCGACGCCGAGAACGTCAGCACGCGGGCCGGGTCGATCGGCCGCGTCGCAATGCATGTCGACGCCCGCATCGTCGACGACGACGACCGCGACGTCGCGACCGACACCGTGGGCGAACTGATCGTGCGCGGCCCGAATGTGTTCACCGGCTACTGGATGAAGGCCGAGGCGAGCGCCGAGGCGTTACGCGGGGGCTGGTTCCACACGGGCGACCTCGGGCGCATGGACGCCGAGGGCTTCATCACCCTCGTCGACCGCAAGAAGGACATGATCATCTCCGGCGGCGAGAACGTCTACCCGATCGAGGTCGAGCAGGTTCTCTTCCGCCACCCGGCGGTGTTCGACGCCGCCGTGATCGGCGGTAAGGACGCGAAGTGGGGCGAACGCGTCGTCGCGGTCGTGGTCGCCGACCCGGCGACACAGGCGCCGAGCGCCGAGGAGATCGTAGCGTGGTGCCGGGAGCGGCTGGCACACTTCAAGTGTCCGCGTGACGTGCACTTCGTCGCCGAACTGCCGCGCAATGCCACCGGCAAGCTGCTCAAGACCGAGCTGCGCGCGCAGTTCACGGGCATCGAGGGCGGAGTCGTTTTGCGCTGAGTCGTGCCGCTGCACATCGCGGGTTCGAAGCAGGGCCCCTAAATCATGAACTGAGAAGAGGATGCGACAGCATCGGCGGGGGCTAGCGGTTTCGTTCACCTCCCTTGATTTGGTGCGGCGGGTGCCGACGCAGGCAACCCCAGCGCCGGTAGGATCCCAGCCCGGCCCAGCGGATCGGACGGCGAACAACGTAACCACAAATCGACAGGAGGCCTGAAAGTGGCCGGTTTGCGCCGCAAACTGCTCCTCGAGGCCGCCGCCGACCTGTTCGCGCGGCAAGGCTTTCACGCCGTGGGCATCGACGACATCGGTGCCGCAGCAGGGGTGAGCGGGCCGGCCGTCTACCGGCACTTTCAGAACAAGGACGCGATCCTGCGCGAGTTATGCGACGCCGCCATGACTGAGCTGCTGGCCGGCGCCCGGCGCGCCACCAACGCCGGCACACCGACGGAGGTCCTGCACGCCCTTGTCGACCTACACGCGGCCTTCGGCGCGCGACGACGCGGCCTGTTGGCCGTCTACGCCCGCGAGCACCGCTCGCTGTCGCCGCTGGCGACCCGTGCCCTGCGACGCCGACAGCACAGGTACGAGTCCTTCTGGGTCGACGCGCTCGTACGAGCACGGGGCGATCTGGACCGTGAGCGCGCACAGGGCCTGGTCGCCGCCGTGCTGTCATTGCTCAACGCGTCCGCGTACATGCCGGCGTCGCTGGACGACGCGACGATTGAGGCGATGCTGGCCGCCGCGGCCGTTGCGGCGCTGTTCAGCCGCGCGGTTACACAGCAGGTAGACGGCGCCCCGCACCGGATTTAGTGTGTGTCGAGCAGCGATTCGGGAACGTCCACCACTCGGGATCGCACGTACTCCCCGAGCCCCTTGGCCTGCGCGTCCGGCCGGGTCGAGGAGGCCACCCCGTCACCGAGCAAGCCGTGCACCACCACGTTGAGCGCGCGCAGGTTCGGCAGTTCGAAGCGCTCGATGCGCAGGTGCGCCGTCTCCGGCCCGAGCAGTGTGCGCAGCCGCTCGACGCTCAGGTACTCGCGCGCCCACGCGTAACCGGGGTCGTCGCGTGCCCACAGTCCGAGGTTGGCGTTGCCGCCCTTATCTCCGGACCGCGCACCGAGTACCGACCCGAGCGGCGCGAGCCGCGTCGGCCCGGATGGCGCCGGCAGCTTCGCGGGCGGGGCGATCCCAGCCGGCGGGACCGCACCGGTCGGCGGGTCAGGGATCACGTGCCGATTGCCGTCGGCGTCGACGAGCACGTGCGTGAGGGCCGAGCGCGGAACGTAGGCCGGCCGGTAGACGCCGAACGCGGTCTCCGAGGACGGTGGCGTGGTGGTGTGGAAGCCGGCGAAACCAGCCAGGGCGATCTCCATGACCCCGCCGGAGAAGGCTCGGCCCACCTTTCGCGGGTCGGCGTCCTTCACCGTCACACGCAGGTGCGCGCAGGCTTGCTCGTTCGTCGGCGCATCGGAGACGTCGAAACGCAACAGTCGCACGTCGACTTCGTCGAAGGCGTCGCGTCCGCCGAGAACGTCGAAGAGCTGCTGTTCGGCGAAGGCCGCCTTGGCCTCGATGTCGAGGCCGGTGAGCACCATGGTCATCGTGTTGCGGAAGCCGCCCACCTCGTTCAGCGCCACCTTCAACGTGTCCGGCGGCGGACTGCCTTTCGTACCGCTGATCGCGACACGGTGCTCACCCTGTTGAGCCAGGCGAATGGTGTCGAAGTGGGCGACGACGTCGGGGCCGAGGTAGGCAGGTTCAGCGATCTCGTAGAGCAGCTGGGCGGTGACCGTGCCGACTGAGACCAGTCCCCCGGTGCCGGGATGCTTCGTGATCACCGAAGAGCCGTCCTCGGCGACCTCGGCGATCGGAAACCCCGGGTAGCGGCGGTCGGTGATCTCGTCGAGGAACGCGTAGTTGCCGCCCGTCGCCTGAGGGCCGCACTCGATCACGTGCCCGGCGACGACCGCACCCGCGAGCCGATCCCAGTCGGCGCGTGCCCAGGCGTGCCACCAGGCCGCGGGACCGACCACGAGGGATGCGTCGGTGACCCGGCCGGTCACGACGACGTCGGCGCCCGAATGCAGCGCCTCGGTGATGCCCCAGGCGCCGAGGTAGGCGTTGGCCGACACCGGTTTGATGTCGCCGACGGGCGGCGTGATTGCGTGGAGGTCGCCACGTAGGTCGTCGCCCTCGACGTGCGCGACGCGCGCGGTGAGGCCGAGACGTGCGGACAGCTCGCGCAACGCGGCGGCCAAGCCGGCGGGATTCAGCCCGCCCGCGTTCGCGACGACCTTGATGCCACGATCGAGACAGGTGCCCAGCACCTGTTCCATTTGGGTGAGGAAAGTCCGCGCGTTCCCGCCGGACGGGTCTTTGGCCTGGGCCTTGGCCAGGATGAGCATGGTCAGCTCGGCCAGATAGTCACCGCACAGGACGTCGATCGGTCCGCCCTCGACCATCTCGCGGGCTGCGGCGATGCGGTCGCCGTAAAAGCCGGAGCAGTTGCCGATGCGGACCGGGACGCTCACCGCTGACCCCCTGCGAACTGGCCCGCCACGCGCCCGCCGCCAGGGGGCCCCGCGAAGGCCTGGGCGATCGCGAGCCACTGGTCGGCCAGCGGTCCGTCGGCGACCAAAGCGGTGTCGTCGCGGTGGCGGCGTTGGGTCACCAACAGGCAAAAGTCCAGCGCCGGCCCGCTCACGCGGTTGGCGGCGTCGGCTGGCCCCCACGTCCAGACGCTGCCGTCCGGAGCGGTCAGCTCGACGCGTACCGGGTCCGCGGGGAGGTCCAGACCGTTGGCCAGGTAGCTGAAAGCGCGCGCACCCACCCCGATGTGGGCCACGTGCCGCAGCCGTGCCGTGGCCTCGCGGGTCGCGCCGAGCGCGTCGACGATGTCCTGGCCGTGCGCCCAGGTCTCCATGAGTCGCGCTGTCAGCGACGAGACCGCGCTCATCGTCGGCCCGAACCACGGCAGGCGGGTCGCCGGGGCAATGTCCGCGAACGCCGCAACGAGGGCTGCACGCGACGTGTCGAACCACGCGAGCAGGTCGGCAGCCGGCATTTGACGGTAGCGCTCAGCGATGACGTCGGGTGAGATGCTTCCGTCGGCCATCATCGGCAGGTAGTCGCTGCTGAAACCGTCGGGGTCGGTGGCCGAGCGCACCGCCACGTCGTCGAAGAACGCCAGATGGCTGATCTGGTCGCGGATCGCCCAGCCCACGGCCGGAGTCGGCGCGTCCCAGCCGCGCGGACCTTCGGGCAGCGGTGCGATGAGTTCGCGCAACGCGGCCGTTTCGGCTTCGATGTCGGCGATTACCGACTGCATGGTCACCGCCATGTCAGCGTCCCTTCCACTGTGGTGCGCGCTTCTCGCGGAACGCCGTCGGGCCTTCCTGCGCGTCGTCGCTCAGATAGACCGGCTCCCATATCTCGTCGGCCAGGTCGTAGGCGGCGGCGAGGTGGTGCTGTGCCGAGAGGTACACGGTGCGCTTGGACGCAAGCACCGATAGCGGTGCGTTCGCGGCGATGCTGAGCGCCAACTGCCGGGTACGCTCGCGCAACTGATCGGCCGGCACCACCTCATTGACTAAGCCGACCTGGTGGGCGCGCTCGGCGGTGATCGGGTCGCCGGTCAGCAGGATCTGCATGGCAACGCGTGGGGGCACCAGCCACGATAGCGGTGCCGCCCACGGCGACCCGCGGCCGACTTTGACCTCGCTGACGGCGAAGGTCGCGTGTTCGGCAGCCACGACCAGGTCGCACTGCTGCGCGAGCAGGAAGCCCCCGGCGAACGCGACACCGTTGACGGCCGCGATCGTCGGCTTCGCGACATCGATGTTGCGGCCGAACTGCGGAGCGAAGTCCTTCGGGGGCACCTTGAGCGCGTTCTGCGCCATCTCCTTCAAGTCCCCGCCGGCGCAGAACGCCTTATCGCCCACGCCGGTGAGGACGAGCACCTTCGCCGCGTCGTCGTCATTGAAGCGGCGTACCGCGTCGAAAAGCCCCGTGCGCACAGCGTTGTTCAGCGCGTTGCGCGCCTCGGGCCGGTTGATCGTCAGCCAGGCCACGCTGTCGACGACCTCGTAGCGAACCGGTTGCTCGGCCACCGAGCCTCCGTCCCTCACCGTCGCCTCGCATGTGAGTGGCAGCTCACCCCGGCACCTCGACAAACGGGTCGGCCAGCTCAACGGTGGCTTCACTCGGCACGCACGGACCATCTTCGCTCGAGACGAGCAACTCGAGGTCGACGAGGCGCCGTCCGCCATCGTCGCGTTTGGCCACGACCTTGCCGCTCAGGGTTGCGGTCTGGCCCGGATAGATCGACCGGATCATTGAGATTCTGCGGCGCCGGATGAGCGCGTCGGGTCCGGCCCATTCGTTGAGGCCGCGGTCGATGAAGCCATGGAAGAAGAGGGTTGACAGGTAGATCGTGCGCTGGCCCTGGCTGCGCGCGTAGTCGGGGTCGTGGTGACCGGGGAACCAGTCCCATGTCGAAGCCGCGTTCATGCAGATGCGCTTGTAGCTGATCTCGATCGAGACGGGCGTCAGGGTGTCGCCGACGGCGATGTCCTCGAACCGCACGGGGACGCGGACCATGCTGCGCTCGGTGGAGTCGTTCATGATGCGCCTTCACTATCGGCGGTGTCGTATCGGAAGAGCACGTTGGTGTTGCGGCCGATGACCTCACCGTGCTGGTCGGAGAAGGTGCTCACCGTGGTGATGAACACACCGGTGCCCACCCGCGTCGTCTTGGGCTCGGAGATCGAGGCGATCTCCTCCACGATCGACACGTGATCGCCTACCCGGGGCCGGCGTTCGAACTCCGTCGTCGTCGAGGCGTTGATGATGTGGTGGCCCGGCAACGGGACGCTGAGCGCGAACATCATGTCGGCACGCGCTAGGTACCCGGGCACCCACTGCGGCGCGAAGCCGAGGCTCATCAGCAGCCCGGGCGGGCAGTCCTCACCCTCCCAGTAACGGGGGTTCGCGTCCTCGACGAGCGAGCAGTAGTACAACACCATCGAGCGGTCGATCGGGAACCACGCATGCCGCGGTTCGGAGCGATGACCGACCCACGCCCGGCCTTCGTCGAAGGTCCCGAACGTCATCCCGAGGCCGGTGACGTCGCTCGTTGGCGCGCTCACCGGGTCACCTGCACGACGGCGCTCCCCTTTATCGCGGGTTCGCCGGTCTGGCGCGTGACCACGAGTTCGAGGTCTGCCACCTGCTGCCCTCCGGCCTCGCGCACGCCGGTGACCCTGCCGCCGAAGCTGAGCAGGTCACCGGGCCATACCTGACCGGTGAACCGGATGCGGAACGAGCGGATGTTGGCCAGCCCCACCCAGGCGGTCAGCCGCTGCGCGAGCACACCGCCGTGCAGCAGTCCCATGCCGAACACACCGGGCATGCCGGCCGCGCGGGCGAACTCTTCGTCGTGGTGGATCGGGTTGAAGTCGCCGCCGGAGCCGGCGTAGCGAACGATGTGCGAGCGCGTCAGCGGGCCGAACTGTGAGGTCGGCATCTCGTCGCCGATGGCCAACGCCACCGGCGCGGGGGATGTCGTCATTGGGTGGAGCCTCCGGTTTCGATCAAGACGTCGGTCTGGCGCACGACGAGTTCGTCGCGCTGGTTGGTGAAGTCGGTCTCGATCGTCACGATTGTCATGATGCCGCCGCGCTTCCCCTCGCGGCTGGTCACGTTCGACACCCGACGAGTCTCGGTGAGCTCGTCGCCGACGAACACCGGCGCGAAATACTCCCAGCCGCACTCACCGTGCAGTACGCGTCGCAGGTCGAGCCCGAGGGCGCCGAACATGTCGTCGTCGGCGCGCCAGTGAGCCGAGGAGACGACGAAGGTCGGAGGAGCGGGGATCGCGCCGAAGCCGGCGGCGCGGGCGGCCGCGACGTCCTGGTAGATCGGGTCGCGGTCGCCGAGCGAAAGTGCGAACTCGCGCACTTTGGACCGGTCGACGGGAAACGTGGTCCTCCCGAGTTGCGTCCCGATGAGCGATGCGTCAGCCACTCTGGTCACCTTTCCCGCCGGCGAAGGCCGGCGCACAATCGCGAATGAGGCTGCCGAGGTTCTCGGCGATGCGCTCGGGCGCGAGACCAATCGAGGGTGAGTAGAGAACGATGTGGTCCAGCACGCCCTCGTAGCGGCGCAGCCCTTCTCGGACCTCGGCGGCGGTGCCGGCCACCGCCATCGCGTCGATCATGTCGTCGGTGACCGCGGCGAACATGGCCGGCAGGTCACGCCGTGCGAACGCGTCGCGGATGGCCGCTGCCTGCCTGGCGAAACCGCTGACGTCGAGCACGTGCTCGTAGGTCTTCACCGAGGAGTAGAACGCGATCTGCTGCGCGGCCTCACGACGTGCGATCTGTGGGTCGTCGTGCACCGCGCAGATGACCATCGAGACGATCTCAATGTCGGCGGGATCGCGTCCGGCCCGCTCCGCACCGCGCACGACGGCTGGGCGGGCGACCTCCTCGACGTAAGTCGTGGTGAACAGCGGATGACCAGCCAACCCGTCGGCTACGCGCCCTGCCACCTCGCACATCCGCGGACGCACGCCCGCGGTGATGATCGGGATCGCTCGCTTCGGCGGCGCGACGTCGCCGGTTGGGACGAGATTCATCCGGTAGAAGCGCCCCTCATGGCGCACGGGGCCCTCGTGCAGGTTCCAGATCCGACGCACGAGCGGGACCAGCTCCTCCATGCGCAGAGCGGGAGCGGAGGTGTCCTCCACGCCGTGCCAGTCGCTCATCATGCGGCGTGTACCGTTGCCGAGCCCGAGTACGACGCGCCCGCCTGAAAGCTCGTCGAGGTCACGCGCCTCGGTGGCGAGCACGAGCGGGCTGCGCCCGACGCCATACAGGATCGACGACCCGATGCGGCAGCGCTTTGTGCGCGCGGCCATCGCGGCCATCGAGATCGAGCCGGAGCGCGAGTAGAACTCCGAGGCCCAGGCGGCGTCGAAGCCGGCGAGGTCGGTAGCCTCGGCGGTCTCGACAAGGGTGGCCAAGTCCGCGCCGAGCACCGAGACCCCGTACGTGGTCACGACGCCGCCAGCCTGAATCGGACCAGCCCAAGGTCCTCGTTCACCCGCTCGAACACTGCGCGCACTCTCGCCCCGATCGCAACTTCATCTGGGGCCACGCCCTCGAGACTGGCCAACAACTGCGGCCCCTCGTCCAGACGAACGAGCACGACGACGTACGGCTCGCTGCGCGGGAACGAGTCCCACGGGGGGCGGTACACCGGCGCGAAACTGACGATCTCACCAGTACCCGCCGCGGTCTCCCAGGCCAACTCACCGTCATGGCAGACGGGACACACCAGCCGCGGGTAGAGGAAAGGGTGGTCGTTCGCGCACCGCTGGAAGACGAGTACACCGCGGGCCGCTGCTGCGAAGTAGGGACGGTTGACATCGGTCAGCGGCGGCAGCGCCTCAGGATCGTGCAGACCGTCGAGAGAACTCGAAGCTGCGGTCATGACGCTCCCTCCATCACCATGCTGACGTGACTGCACAGCATCGAGCCGTAGCTGTGCACGAACGCGGTATCCGCCCCGGGCACCTGACGGCCCTCGGCGCGACCGGACAACTGCCAGTAACCCTCAAGGATCTGCGAAATGCCAGAGGAGGTCCCGGTGTGCCCGAACCGGATTAGGCCGCCGTCGGTGTTCACCGGAAGGTCGCCCCCCGGATCGGCGCAGCCGTCACGGTAGAAATCGCCTGCCCCACCGGGCTTCACGAAACCCGCCTCCTCAAGGATCATCGCCGGGTTGGAGGCGAAGGCGTCGTAGAGCAAAGCGATGTCGACGTCGGCCGGCGCCCGTCCGGAGCGCTCAAAGGCCATCGGACCCGAACGGGCGGCCCCGGTACGACCCGGCCGGGCCAGCGAGGTCAGAAAACCGTGGGTGTGACCCTCTCCAAAGCCCAGCAAATGCACCGGCCGGTGCTTGCCCGCGCGAGCCCGGCGGGCCGAGCCCAGCACCAGCGCGCCACCGCCCTCGCAGGGAATCGAGCAGTGGTAGAAGTGGAACGGCCCGGCGATCGGCCGGGACGCCAGCACGTCCTCCACAGTCAGGCGTTGAGCGCCGTGCGCGATAGCCGCGGGGTTCAGTGCGGCCCAACGGTCCTGCGACACGGTGACCTCGGCGATGTCCGCCTTGCCCTGTCCCGTCTCGTGCATCCAGGCCTGCGCGATCAAACCGTAGAGCGCCGGCACGGACGGTCCATAGGGCATCTCGAACGCGTGGTCACACACCAGCGCCATCAGTTCGCGCCCGCCATCGCGGATCGGTGGAAACTTGCCCGCCGACACGACCAGCACCGTCTCGGCCTCGCCCCGGGCGATGACGTTACTCGCCATGCGCGTCATGGCGAGATGGGTCCCGCCGCCAAGCTGACAGGTCATCTGAAGTTTCAGATTGTGCAGCCCGAGATAGTCCATGAGGTCCTCGGACAGGAAGATCGAACCCTCGTTCGTCATCGGCCCGGCGCACACCAGACCGTCGACCTCGTCTGGGACCACCCCTGCGTCGGCGAGAGCCGCGACCGCGGCGCGCACATGCAATTCAGTGGAGGTGTACGGAACGTTTCTCCCTGGAGCGAGTTCGGCGGCACCGATGATGGCCGGCTGGTCGTGTGGCATCCGGACTCCTCTCGACCACGCGTCCAACGCCGGTCCCGACGTGAACGACGGTTAGCATAGCGTGCCTAGAGGTCCGCGTCACCCCCGCCCGCACCCGCCGCTAGCGCGGTATGGATTCTCTGGAATGTCCTTGCGCCTCTTCCCAAGAGGGTGCTGCGATGACCGAAACCCGCGCCGATCGTGTCGTTTCTCGACGATGTCCAGGTGACAGATGAGGCCGATCGTGAAGCCCGCTGGTTCCGATGGTCGCCCGGCACACGCCGGGGCGGATCTATAGCCCTCAGTCGCGCGTTTTTCTGAAGTGGCGCGGTGAACGACCGGTCCACCGTTTGAAGGCATGTGTGAAGTTCGTGAGCTCCGCGTACCCGAGTTCTGCCGCGATCTCGCTTACAGACAACGATCTGTCGAGAAGTCGCAGAATTGCTCGCTCCCGCAAGAACGACTGACGCAATTCGCGAAAGGTGGTCCCCTCTTCGCGGAGGCGCCGCTTCAACGTGCTCGGGGATATCGAAAGCTCGCCCGCCGTCCGGCTGATGTTCGTTTTTCCGGGATCTTTTTCGAGCAGGTCCCTTACTTTTTCGGAGACCGACGTGTCACGTCGTTGATCGAGAGTTCGCTGCAAATCGGTGACGGCAATCCGGTACGCCACAGGATCGGAGAATCGACAGACCTCCTCGAGCGAAGCCGCGGGAACGTGGACGAACGAGCTGGGGGCGTCGAAGAAGATCCGACCCGCCAACACTTCGTCATGAAGAACCCACGACTCCGGCGCTGAATGACTTAAATGCAGTTCAATATTCGGTACGGCACCCGCGAGCATGTCGAGCAGACGCAACAGCGCCAGCCCACCGTAGGTGACGGCCAGGCAGTTCAGGCCCGCGTCACCGGTGCGACCGGTGAGCCCGATCGTGAGGCCGCGTTCCGTCGAATGGAACGTCGGGCTGAGGGCTGTGGTGATCACCGGCAGATAAGCAAGCAACTCGACAACCTCGGCTACCGAGCCCGCGCTGACCAAGGGAACACTGAGTGCCCCAAAGGACGTCAGTTTGGCGTGTTCAGCGAACGCGAAACCCAGACGGGTTCCCTGATCACAATCGAAATCGGAATATATCTCCCTGAACCACCGTAAGGGGACCTGCGCGTCGCGACCCACCAACATCGACTCGGTAACGTGCTCGCGAACCATGATGCTGCGGAGCGCAATGCTGGCGTCATGCCCCAGCGCCTCACTGTCCAGCATCTGCAGGAAAGCCAGCGCTGGCATACCCGAGTCGTCGAGTTTCACGTGCCTCCCTGCGCGTGAGCTAAAAACACAACTTTTTGACTCCTGCGAGCCTAGCGACGCTGGTCACGCGCGACAACGCTAAATAGAGGAGTTCCAAATTGAGGAGAGTTAATCATGGCAGTCGTCACCTTCGTCTCTCACGACGGCGAGAAGTACGAAGCCCCCTTGGCCGAAGGGCAGTCCTTGATGCAGGTTGCGGTCAACAACGCGGTGCCCGGCATCGACGGCGATTGTGGAGGGGAAGCCGCATGCGGAACGTGCCACGTGATCGTCGCTCCCGAGTGGTCGGACACGGTGGGACTCTGCGGCGCCAACGAAGAGGAGATGCTCGCGATGAACCCCGAGCGTCAGCGGACGTCGAGGCTGTCTTGCCAGATGTCCGCCTCCGAGGCATGGGATGGCTTGACGGTCGAGCTACCTGAGTTCCAGCTCTGAAACAACGTCATGGATTTGGAGGAAACAATAATGAGTATTCCCGCGGCAGTGGCCGCCAAAGCCCAGTCTGCCGTGCCTCTGGAGCTGCAAATCCGCGGCGCACACCTCTACGACAAGACACGCCGGTGGGTAACCGGAACCAATGGTAAGAAGATCTTCACCGAGACGCCCATTCCTCCGGTCGAGGACGTTGATATCGCCGACATCGATCTCAGCAACCCGTTCCTCTACCGCCAAGGCCGCTGGAAGTCCTACTTCGAACGCGTGCGCAACGAGGCGCCGGTGCACTACCAGGCTCACAGTGCGTTCGGCCCGTTCTGGTCGGTGACCCGCCACGCGGACATCATCGCCGTCGACAAGAACCACGAGGCTTTCTCCGCAGAGCCGTTCATCATCATCGGGAGACCGCCCCGCTTCATGGACATCGCCATGTTCATCGCGATGGATCCGCCACAACACGACTTGCAGCGCGCTTCCGTCCAAGGGGTTGTCGCGCCGAAGAACCTGCGCGAGATGGAGGGGCTGATCCGCTCGCGTGTCCAGGAAGTGCTGGACGATCTACCGGTGGATCAGCCGTTCAATTGGGTGCACCACGTCTCCATCGAACTGACAGCGCGCATGCTCGCGACCCTGCTGGACTTCCCGTACGAGCAGCGGCACAAGCTCGTGGAATGGTCGGACCTCGCCACCTCCATGGAGCAAGCCAATGGTGGTCCTTCCGACAACGACAGAGTGTTTCGTGGCATGGTCGACATGGCGAAGGGTCTCAGCGCTCTCTGGCATGACAAGGCGGCCCGTACCGCCAACGGGGAGCGACCGGGCTTCGATCTGATCACGATGCTGCAGGCCAACGAGGACACTAAGGATCTCATCGACCGCCCGATGGAATTCCTCGGCAATTTGGTACTGCTGATCGTCGGGGGAAACGACACGACTCGCAACTCGATGAGCGGAGGGGTTCTCGCCTTGAACCAGTTCCCCGATCAGTTCGAGAAGTTGAAGGCGAACCCTGACCTGATTCCCAACATGGTATCCGAGATCATTCGCTGGCAGACCCCGTTGGCGTACATGCGCCGAGTCGCGAAAAAAGACATCATGTTGAACGGGCAATTCATCCGCAAGGGCGACAAGGTCGTGATGTGGTACGCCTCTGGTAACCGCGATGAGCGTGTCTTCGAGCGGGCCGATGAGTTGATCATCGATAGGAGCAACGCCCGCAATCACATCTCGTTCGGGTTCGGCGTGCACAGGTGCATGGGAAACCGACTTGCTGAGTTGCAGCTTCGAATCCTGTGGGAGGAATTGCTCCCTCGCTTTGAGAACATCGAGGTGGTCGGCGAACCCGAGTATGTGCAATCGAATTTCGTCAGGGGTATCAGCAAGCTGATGGTTCGCCTCACTCCCAGGCCAAGTGCGTGACTCCCGAACGAGCGGTGATCGTCGGCGCGAGCCACGCCGGCGCGCAGTTGGCAGCTAATCTTCGAAGGGAGGGGTGGTCTGGGGAGGTCGTGCTCATCGGCGACGAGGGGGGACTGCCCTACCACCGGCCTCCGTTGTCGAAGGGATACCTGGCCGGCAAGAACGGCCTCGACGACCTCCTGATTCGCGGCGCTGATTTCTACGAAAAGCAGCACATTCGACTCTTGAATGCGACCGTGGAGGCGATCCACCGGAGTGCCAAGCGTGTGTCTCTGAGCACCGGCGACACGCTGACGTACACCAAGCTCGCGTTGTGCACCGGCGCAAGGGCCAGACGACTCCCCACACCAGGGGTGGATCTTCCCGGAATTCACTACCTGCGTACCGCTGCAGACGTCGAGTTGATCCGTGCCGCCGCTACACCGGGTCGGAGGGTTGTGATCGTGGGCGGCGGTTACATCGGGTTGGAAACGGCGGCCTCGCTGTGTTCGCTCGGCATGAACGTCACCGTCCTCGAGGCAACCGAGCGTGTACTCGAACGGGTCACCGCGCCGGAGGTTTCCGCGTTTTACACCCGAATCCACAACGGCGAGGGAGTGGAGATCCGAACACACGCTCTCGTCGAAGCCTTCTCCGGCAACGGCAGAGTGCAGGAGGTCGTGCTGGCAGGCGGCGAACCGATCCCCGCCGACTTGGTCATCGTCGGCGTCGGTGTGGTGCCGAACACCGAGCTCGCCTCGGCCGCAGGATTATCCGTCGACAACGGCATCGTGATCGACGACCAGGCCCGCACCAGCGACCCCGACATCGTGGCCGCCGGCGACTGCACCAGCCACACCATGGCTCGATACGGCTCGCGTATTCGTTTGGAATCCGTATCGAGCGCCGGCGAGCAGGCCAAGATCGCTGCGGCGACAATCTGCGGAAAACACAGCGCAATCGCTGCGCTTCCGTGGTTCTGGTCCGACCAGTACGATCTCAAACTCCAGATCGCCGGTCTCAACACCGGATACGACGAAGTGGTCTTCAGCGGCGACCCGTCGCGTGACCGTGACTTCAGCTGCTTCTACTTCCGCGATCGTGAACTCATCGCCGCCGACTGCGTCAACCGTCCTCGCGATTTCATGTTCAGTAAGCGGGCCATCAGCCAGCAGCTCCGAGTTGACCGCTCAGAGCTCCTCGCCGGCTCGATCTGACACGAGAGCTTGCTAGTTACAAACTGTGGACAACTCCCAGGTACCTGAGTGCTACGCGGGAGATCCGCTCACCGGTGGTGGCGATGTCCGCGGCTGGGAGTACAACATGACTCACTGTCAGTCGCACCAGAACATCTGCGACCTCCTCAACGTCTTCGGGATCGAGATCGTCGAAGTGGTCGTTAAACCACGTGATCAGAGCCGCGGAGCAGAGCTGAAGCAGGGAAGCCGACGTCGGCAGAAGAGGTAGGACTCCAGTAGACGACGAGCCACCGCGATCATTCCCCGAAGGGTTGGACGTCAGAACTGCCTTGAGGAGCGGGCTGTCTTCTGCTTCACAGAGGGTGAATTGCACCGCTGCGGTGATGCCGCCCCGCACGTCGCCCACGTGTTCGGCAAGGACGGCAAGAATGCCTTCCATAAAGCGCTGGCCCTCCGACACCACAAGCGCGTCGCCGAGCCCCTGTTTGTCGCCGAACTCTTTGTACAACGTCGGGCGGGAGACGCCGACCGATTCGGCAACCTCGCTCATCCGGACCTGATCCCAGCCCTTCTCGATGGCGAGTTCTCGTGTCGCCCTCAAAACCTTTTCGCGCACATGCCGGCGGAAAGACACCCGCGCTGGTTCAGTTGGCATAGGAGCAGGATAGGCGCCAGCCCTACATGGGCAGTCAACCGACAGCAGGGTTCATGTGGTCCTGTCGAGGAATTCGACGACCGCCGTCGAGAATGCGTCGTTGTTGTCGCCGGCAATCATGTGTCCCGCGCCCGATACGTCAACGGTTTGCGCGTGCGGAACGACGGTCAGGAAATGCTTTACTGTCTCTTCGGAGACCATGTCAGATAGTAGGCCCCGGACCAGCAGCGTTGGCGCGGACACCTGCCTCGCACCATCAAGAAGGAACGCGCTCATCATGTCGAAGTCTTTAGCGCCTTCGTCTGGATCACCCTGCAGGAACTGGAAATTCGACGTCACGAAAGCTGGATCCCATCGCCAGGCCCAGCGACCGTCTTCGCGACGGGCGAGGACTTTTCGGAGGCCGTCGAGGTTTTCGGGGCGAGGGCGGTGCGGGTTGTAGGCGGCGATCACGTCAGCGGCCGACTCTAGGCTGTCGAAACCTTCGGGGTGTGCCGACATGAACGCTACGACTCGTCGGGCGCCTTCCATCTCCATTCGCGGAGTGACGTCAACCAGGACGACGGCCTGCCATAGGTCCGGCGGGGCGAGCAAGTGTGTTCCGAGAATGGTCAAGCCGCCCAGAGAGGCGCCGATCGCGGCGACGGGGCGGCCGGAATCGGCGTATGAGCGCACGGCCAATAGGTCGGATCCAAGCCGGTCCCCGTCGTAGCGTCCGTCGGGGTCCCAGTCGCTGTCCCCGTGTCCCCTGGTGTCGTACGCGGCCACCGTGTAGCCCCGCTGGTGCAGGCGTTGGGCGGTGACGTCCCAGGCGTGTCGGCTTTGACCTCCGCCGTGAAGGAGCAACACGACCGCCCGCGGCGCATCACAGCGGTAGAGGTCGACCGCCAGCGTCAGCCCGTCCGCCGTGGGCACGCGCTCGACCACAGGAGCCGACGAATCGCCTGTTCTCTTTGCCGACATCAGGAGCTCGTCTTCGGTGCGACGACGGTGACGGTTCCCTGGGCCGCACACACCGCTCTGCCGTCGTTGCAGATGTCGATACGCGCCACACCGCTGGTTCTGCCCAGCGAGATGATCTCGGCTGTGGCTACACAGGTGCCGCTAGAGACCGGACGAAGCAGATTCAGTTTGAACTCCGTTGTCGCGACCCAAGATCCCAGTGGAATCACGGGATAAAACACCACTCCGAGGCAGTGGTCGACCATGGCCGATAAGCAGCCCCCATGCAGGTTCCCGAAAGGCGTCTTCAGGTCGTCGCGTGCGTCCATCTCCGCGACGAGCCGTCCCGCAGTGAATTCGGTGTGACGGAAGCCGAGGTAACCGGCCAACCCGCCCGTGGTTTCTGCTGCGCTCTTTAGTTGCTCAGCGACCTGTTCGTTGAACGTGGTGAATTGCACAGGCCCTCCTACCTCATCTGCCGTCGAGACATTACGCCATAGATGTCACATCGGTCGAGCGTGGTCACCCGCCAGGATCGCCGGAAGGAGAAACCTCGACAGAAACGCCCGGAGTCCGTCACGACTGCGCTCCCGCGGCCCTCGAACAGTCAGCAGGCTCAATATCGTGCGGACAACCCACTCGGCGGCGTCGTCGACGGAGACGCCCGGTTCCACGCAACTCCAGTGTCTGGTGAAGATGGGACGCAGAAATTCGGTGACGATTTCGAAGAGGGACGTCGAGGTCCCCGCCGCGAGACCCACGCCGGCGAGTTCCTCGTCGCTGCCGAACAACAATCCGATGATCTCTTCGCGGCGCGCGGCCTCAACCGTGTATTCCACGAAATCGACGAGCGCGGAGCCCAGGTCGGCGTGCGCCGCGATCCGCGGGCTGATGCGGTCGAGATAGCGCTCGGCGGCGCGAATGATGACACCCGACATCACCGCCTCCCGACTGGGGAAGTAGCGATACACCGTTGCCCTGGACACACCCGCTGTTCTGCCGATGTCCTCCATGGTCGTGCCCACCACACCGCAACTCTCGAGGCACCGCTCGGCAGCATCGAGCAACCGGTCGCGAGCGGACCCACGATCTGTCGGCGCGGCGGCGCCCCATCTCAACAACCTCGTCGACACACAGCCAGTATGCCGCGAGCGCACACCATTGTGACTTGCCCACGCACATGACACCATCGCAGTTATGTCTCAAGTCAGCCCCGTGGCCCTGAGCGGATGCCGATGCCGATGTTGGTAGAAGCGCGTACCCCGGTTGTCGTCGGCGTGGGCGAAGTTACCCATCGCGGGAACGACTTCGTGGACCCGATCGACTTGGCGGTAGAAGCCGCACGCCGCGCGGTCAAAGACGCAAGTCGCCCGGTCGAGCGGCGCATCGACACCGTCGCGACTCCGGGCATCCTGGTCATACCGCGCGACAATCCCGCCAGCAGGATCGCCGAAGCGATGCACATCAGTCCCGCCCGCCGCATCAGCTGTCCCGTCGGCGGAAACACCCCGCAGTATCTCGTCGAAGTGTTGGGTGGCGAAATAGGCGAAGGCCGTGCAGATGTCGTCCTGGTCGTCGGGGCGGAGAGCGGGCATTCCGCACGCAAGCTTCAGGGCGGGGCACTTCTCGACTCGCCGCCCCCACCCCGCTCCGACGACGAATCCCTGGGCGACGCCCGCCCCGGGCTGAGTCAAGCCGAATTGTCGGTGGGTCTGAGTTGGCCGCACGAGGTGTATCCCATCTTCGAGTCCGCGATCGCCGCGCGCCACGGCCGCGACTTCGATGCTCAACGGGAGTGGCTGGGCACGCTGATGGCCCCGTTCACAGCCGAGGCGGCACGCCATCCGGAACAGGCCTGGTTCCCACGCGCACGAAGTGCCACCGAACTCAGCGAAGTCACCGCGGAAAACCGCATGGTCTGCTTGCCCTATCCCAAGCTGCTCAACAGCATCATGTCCGTCGACATGGCTGCCGCCTTCATTCTCATGGCGGCCGAGGTGGCGGACGAATTAGGCGTCGCGCGCGATCGTTGGGTCTTTCCCTGGTCAGCAGCGACTTGCAACGACGTGTACTTCCCCGTGGAACGGCCGGACCTCAGCCGCTCATCGGGTATCGAGGTAGCGGCACGGAAGGCTCTCGATGCGGGCCGGTTGACCACCGACGACATCCGGTGGTTCGACCTCTACTCCTGCTTCCCGTCGGCAATTGAGATGGCTGCCGAGGCTCTCGACTTGGACCCCCTCGACGACAGAGGCCTCACAGTAACCGGAGGCCTGCCTTATCACGGCGGTCCCGGAAACAATTACGTCAGCCACTCGATCGTGGAGATGGTCCGACGGTGCCGACGCGACCCAACCGATGCCGGACTCGTCACCGGCCTCGGGTGGTATTCGACGAAGCATTCGGTCGGTGTGTGGTCGGCCACCCCGCCACCAGCCGGGTGGCGACTGCTCGACACGGCGGTCGAACAAGCTCAAATCGATTCATCGCGGCTGGCCGTCGCAGGCGCCGACGAGGCGACCGGTTGCGCGACAGTCGACGGATACACCGTCGTCTACGACCGAGACGGCCAACCTCGATGGACTCCGATCATCGCGCACCTGTCCGACGGGCAAAGAGTCGTCGCACGCAGCGACGATCCGCAGATCGCCGAGGCGATGGGCGCGGAAATGTACGTAGGTAAAACGGTGTGCCTCCGAAACACAGGGTCGTTCACCGGGTTCGAGCTTCCATGATCGCCGAGGCGATGGTGCTGACCGGACCGCGGAGTCTGCAGCGGCGCCAGATGACCATCCCCGACGTCGGCGACCGGGGTGCGATCCTGCGAGTTGAAGCATGCGGTCTGTGCGGAACAGATCACGAACAATTCACCGGACACCTGCCTGCCGGCTTCTCATTCGTTCCAGGGCACGAAATCGTCGGCATCGTCGAACATGTTGGCGCTGCGGCTGGCCAACGCTGGGGTGTACAAGCCGGCCAGCGCGTGGCCGTTGAGGTGTTCCGGTCCTGCCGAGACTGCCCCGAGTGCCGCCGCGGCGAATACCGGCGGTGCGCGGTGAACGGCATCGCCACCATGTTCGGGTTTGTCGACGTGGAGGTCGGCGCGGGCTTATGGGGCGGATACGCCACCCATGTGGAGCTTCCGTGGGACGCGATGCTGCTCCCGATTGCCGAAGACATGGACCCCGTTCTCGCCACGTTGTTCAACCCTCTCGGGGCCGGTATCCAGTGGGGGGCGACTCTTCCCGACACCAAGGCCGGGGACGTCGTAGCGATCCTGGGGCCCGGCATCCGCGGAATCTGTGCGGCGGTGGCGGCCAAAGAGGCGGGAGCCGCGTTCGTCGCGATGACCGGCGTAGGCCCACGCGACGAACAACGACTGGCCATAGCCAGATCATTCGGTGTCGACCTGCCCATCGATGTATCGCAGGACGATGCAGTGACCGCGCTCCAGCGTGAGACAGGCGGACGGCTTGCCGACGTGGTCGTCGACGTCACCGCTAAAGCACCCTCCGCGTTCGCCGATGCCGTCGGCCTTGCCAGGCCCGGCGGCACAATTGTGGTGGCCGGCACCCGTGGAGGAGGCGGCACGCCCCGGTTTGAACCAGACTTGTTGGTCTATAAAGAATTACACGTCGTAGGCGCACTCGGCGTGGAGTATCCCGCCCACCGGGCAGCCCTCGAGATTCTCGCCCTGGGCCGCTGGCCGTTCGACCGGATCACCAGAGAATCAACCGGATTCGCTGGGCTCGCGCAGCTGCTCACTTCGCTTGCAGATGAAAGTGCCCGATCAAGTGGGGCGCTGCACAACGTCTTTTTGCCCACGCCCTAACGGCGTGGGCAGAGGTTCAACAGAGAGGGCCACCCGTGACCATGGCGGAACGCGTACCGATGCTCGACCGTGAGCAGGCCCAGCTGCGAGCTGCCGAATGTGGGTTGCCCGAAGAGTTGGCAGACCTGTCGGTATTCCGCGTGGCACTTCATCAGCCGCGTGTGGCGGTTGCGCTGCATGGGCTGCTAGACGCGTTACTCTTCCGCGGTTCCCTTGACGCGCGGCTACGCGAGCTGGTCATCATGCGCATCGGCTGGATTACTGGCTCCGAATACGAATGGACTCAACATTGGCGAATCGCCACACTGCTCGGCGTGCCTGAGCATGATCTCCTGGCGGTGCGCGACTGGCAGAATTCCGAAAGCCTCGGGCCAGTCGAGCGTGCGGTCCTCGCAGCGACCGATGATGTGGTACGCGACGGGGTCATCTCCGAGGAAAACTGGGCTGGGTGCCAGAAGGCATTCAATAGCGATCACGCCGTTTTGGTCGAACTTGTCGGAGCAATCGCCAATTGGCGGCTCTTTTCGATCCTGCTTCGATCTCTGAATATTCCGCTTGAGTCCGGTACCGACGGCTGGCCGCCCGATGGGCGAGCTCCTCAGGGTTGCGATTGAGCGAAAAACGTGGACCGGTGCTTGACCGAAGCGGTCAGCGCCCCAATCGCCAGACCACGACCCGTGTCGTAGACGGACAAGTCCCCCCTCGGACACAAGATCAGCGAGACGCACCCCAGAGGGTGCTCTCACAAATCCTTCGTCACCAGGGCGCGGAACTGCTCGGCGATCTGGTCGGGGGTGTCGCCGCGTTCGGGCCGATACCAGTACCACAGCGAGTTCACCATGCCCAGCAGGCCGCTGGCGATGATCCGCACAGCCGACTCACTGCGATCCGGCCAGCATTCCTCGATGGTGCGCTCCCAGCAGTCCTGGACGCCCTGACGCAGGGCCTGCAGCTGCACTCCGTGTTCGGCGTTGAGCGCCGCGGCGTCGCGCATCTGGATGGCCACCTCACGGCGGTGGGTGGTGATGATGTCGACGTGCACCTCGATGAGCCGGCCGAGCTTCTCACCCGGTTCGGCGTCGGCCGACGTCACGCTGGTCGCGACGGCCAGCGCCTTGCCCGTGTACGTCCGCAGGATCTCCCACAGCAATTCCTCTTTGGATTTGATGTGGTGATACAGCGCCCCGGCCTTGATGTCCGCCCGGGCACTGATCTCGGCGACGCTGGTACCGTGAAAGCCTTGCGCGGCAAAGAGTTCCGTCGCTGCATCGAGAATCCGCTCACGGGTGACGTCGCGGTTGGCGGCGACGCTGCCCCGGGGACGGCCGGGGCGGCGGGGCTCCGGCGGCGCTGAGGTCGGGGGCGTCTGCATGGCTCGATGTTATGTGTGCGGGTTCGCTAGCGGCCCTAAGCCATGCCGCCGTCGAGTCGCAGGATCGCCCCCGTGCAGAACGAGGACTGCGCTCCCGCGAAGTACAGGACGGCACCGAGCACCTCGTCGGGCTCGCCGCAACGCCGCAACGCGACGCTGCCTTCCATACGTTCGCGCATCTGCGGGGTCCACGCCTCGGAGATGTCGGTGAGGAACGGGCCACACTGGATGGCGTTGACGCGCACCTTCGGGGCGAACGCCTGGGCCATACCTTCGGTCAGCGCATTAAGTCCGGCCTTCGCCGCGGCGTAGGGCACGGTGTGGGGGTCGGGGCGAATCGCGGCGACCGAACTGATGTTGATGATCGAACCGCCACCATCGGCGGCCATCCGCGAACCGATCGACGCCGAAAGCCGAAACGGCCCTTTGAGATTCACCCCGAGCACCTTGTCGTACAGGGCCTCGTCGACCTGATCCAGGCTCGGGTACAGAGGAGACATCCCCGCGTTGTTGACCAGGACGTCGACCCGATCGAACTCACCGTATGCAGCCTCGACCAGTCGATCGCAGTCCGCCCAGTCGCTGACATTGCACTCGACCGGCAGCGCTCTGACTCCCGCGTGCGCACGGACTTCGTCGGCGAGCGCCTCGCAGTTGGACAACTTGCGGCTGGCGATCACGACGTGCGCGCCCTGCGCGGCGAACGCCCTGACCATCTCCCGGCCCATCCCGCGACTGCCGCCGGTGACCACAACAACCTGACCGCTCATGTCCGTCATGGACATTAATGTATCAGACGCACTATATTTATTCTGATGGTTGCGACGGCATCATCGCTGTTCAGATGGTTTATGACCCCACTGTCGTGTGATAAATGTAGTGGACAACCGATATTGTGCCCGTTAGGGTAGGTGGCGCGCATCACCATGTTGCGTTGAAAGGAAGACCAGTGATCACCGAACTTTTCGCGGATCAGGAGTTCCAGGCCAAGCTGGACTGGATGGACGAATTCGTCCGGACCGAGATCTTCCCGCTGGAGACCCTCGACCTCACCTGGCCGCAGATGCTCGAGGCGATCGCACCGCTCAAGGAGCAGGTGCGGGCCCAGGGGCTGTGGGCGGCGCACCTGGGCCCGGAATTGGGCGGCCAGGGCTACGGTCAGGTCAAGCTGGGCCTGATGCATGAGATCCTCGGCAAGTCTCCGTATGCGCCGCTGGTCTTCGGCAACCAGGCGCCCGACTCGGGCAACAGCGAGATCCTCGCCGAGGCCGGCACGCCCGAGCAGAAGGAGCGCTGGCTCAAACCTCTGCTCGCCGGCGAGATGTATTCGGCATTCGCGATGACCGAACTGGACCACGCCGGGTCCGACCCCACCCGGATGTCGACGGTCGCCGTCAAGGACGGTGACGAATGGATCATCAACGGCCGCAAGTGGTTCATCACCAACGCCTCGGTCGCCGACTTCATGATCGTGGTGGCCGTCACCGACGCCGAGGCGCCCGCCCACAGCCGCACTTCGCAGTTCATCGTCCCGGCCGACACCCCGGGGCTGAACATCCTGCGCGACATCGCCTCCCTGGATCATGCCGGGACTGCCCGCAGCCCGTACGGCAGCCACTCCGAAGTGGTCTTCGACAACGTCCGCGTGCCCGGTGATGCCCTGCTCGGCGGCGTCGGCGACGGCTTCGCCATCGCGCAGAAGCGGCTCGGGCCCGGCCGCATCCACCACTGCATGCGGTGGATGGGCCAGGCCACCCGCGCGTTCGACATGATGTGCGAGCGCGCCACCTACCGGTGGGCACACGGCAGTGTGCTGGGCGAGAAGCAGACCGTGCGCGCCTGGATCGCCGACTCGGCCGCCGAGATCCAGGCCGCCCGACTGATGACCCTGCACGCGGCGTGGGTCATCGACCAGCAGGGCGTCAAGGCCGCCCGCAAGGACATCGCGCTGATCAAGTTCTTCGGCGCCAAGGTGCTCCACGACGTCATCGACCGCGCCATCCAGATCCACGGCTCCCTGGGCTATTCCGATGACCTGCCGCTGGCCTGGATGTACAGGCTGGCGCGCGCCTCCCGGCTCTACGACGGTCCCGACGAGGTCCACCGCGAGACCGTGGCCCGGCTGATCCTGCGGGACTACACTCCACCGGCCGACAACAGGCCGACCGAGCACGTCCCGTCCCGCCGGGAAGCCGCCCTGGTCCGCTTCGCCGAACTCCTCGAATCATGAAGGCTTACCAATTCGACACGCCCGCAGAGGGATTGGTCCAGGTAGACCTGGAATCCCCGCGGCCCGGGCCTGGGGAAGTGCTCCTCGACGTCCATGCCGCAGGGTTGTGTCACTCCGATATCCACATCCTGCACGGCACCGACGGGAACTGGCTGCGCAAGCGGCCGATCGTGCTCGGTCACGAGGTGGCCGGTGTGGTGCACGCACTGGGCGAGGGCGTCGTCGACGTGCAGATCGGCGACCGGGTCGCCGTGGCACTGATCTCGCACCCGATCGACACGGCCGATGCGCTCAAAGCGCCGGGCCTGGGGTGCGACGGCGGCTACGCCCAGCAGATGGTGGTGAGCGCCGACGTCCTGGTCGCGGTACCCGACGCGGTGTCGATGGCCCAGGCCGCGGTCGCCACCGATTCGATCGCCACGGCCTACCACGCGGTCGTCACCGAAGCCGAGATCGGACCCGGCATGCGCGTCGCGATCATCGGACTGGGCGGCCTGGGCCTCAACGGCGTACGGGTTGCGGCGCTGCGGGAAGCCACGGTGTACGGCGTCGACATCGACCCGACCACGTTCGACGCCGCACGCGCGCAGGGCGCCTCGGACTGTTTCACCAGCATCACCGACGTGCCCCGCCCCGTCGATGTGATCGTCGACTTCGCCGGCATGGGGACCACCACCGCCGACGCGGTGGCCAGGGTCAAGTGGGGCGGCCGGGTGGTCGTCGTAGGGCTCGGGTCGGCGCGGGCCGAGATCAGCAGCCACGCGCTGGTCACCCGCAACATCCGGCTGCAGGGCTCACTCGGCGCCTCCCGCGACGAACTCGAGGCGGTCCTGGCCCTCATCGCCGACGGCTCCCTGACCCCGGGCCTCGAACAGGTTCCGTTCGACTCCGTTCCCGAAGCGCTGGAACGGCTTTCGCAGGGCAAAGTCAGCGGACGCCTCTACACCGAACCCAACGCTTAGCCCGAAACGACCCGGAAGGAATGTGATATGTCCGAGCTGAACATCATCGCCGAGGGACTGGGATTCCCCGAAGGTCCCGTCGCTCTGAGCGACGGCAGCGTGGTCGTCGTCGAGTTGGCCCACGCCCGCATCACCCGCATCGCTGCCGACGGCACCAAGACCGTGGTCGCCGAGCCCGGTGGCGGACCGAACGGCCTGGCGGTCGGGCCCGACGGAAAGCTCTACTGCGCCAACAACGGTGGCTCGATGACGTGGGTGGATCACGGCGGGCTGATGGCGCCGGGCCCCCACGACCCGAGCCGCTATTCCGGTGGCCGCATCGAGCGGATCGACCTGGACACCGGCGCGGTCGAGGTGGTCTACGACAGCTGCGACGGCCGGCCCCTGCGCTCCCCCAACGACATCGTCTTCGACGACCAGGGCGGCTTCTGGTTCACCGATCTCGGCATCACCTTCGAGCGCACCCAGGACCGCACCGGCCTGTTCTACGGCAAGGCCGACGGCAGCTCCATCACCGAGGCGATCTTCCCCTTGGACTGCCCGAACGGCATCGGACTGTCCCCCGACGGCAAGCGTCTCTACACCGCCGAAACCTTCACCGGCCGGCTGATCTCGTGGGAGCTCAGCGGTCCCGGCACCCCGGTCCTGATCCCCGGCCTGGCCGGCCACGGCGGCACGGTGCTGCGCGGCCTCGGCGGTGAGCGCGAGATGCACGGCCTGGACTCGCTGGCCGTCGACGGCGAGGGCTGGGTGTGCGTCGGCACGCTGATGGCCGGCGGCATCACCGCGGTGGACCCGACCGGCGGGACCGTCGAGTTCTATCCGACCGGCGACCCGCTGACCACCAACATCTGCTTCGGCGGTCCCGATCTGCGGACCGCGTTCGTCACGCTGTCGGGCACCGGACGCCTCGCGAGCATGCCCTGGCCGCGGCCGGGACTCGCACTGGCACACAGCCGCTGACCCACAGGAAGGGAGTCCCGAGATGTCGGACATCATCAGCGGTGAGCGCCGCTTCACCACCACCGAGATCCAGACCCGCAGCGCGCAGGTGGCCGCGGGGTTTCAGGAGTTGGGCCTGCAGCCCGGCGACGCGATTGCGATCTGCCTGCGCAATGACGTGCCCTTCTTCGAAGCCTCCATGGCGGCAGCCATACTCGGCTGCTTCCCGGTGCAGATCAACTGGCATTCAACGGCATCTGAGGTGCGCTACATCCTCGACGACTGCGGGGCCAAGGCGCTGGTCATCCACGCCGACCTGCTGATCGACCGGCGCGACGCAATCCCCGAAAGTGTGGCGGTGCTGGTGGTGGAGACCCCACCGGAGATCCGCGACGCCTACGGCATCGGCGACCAGGACGGCAAGGCCGCTCCCGGCGACCTCGAGTGGGAGTCCTGGCGAGACGGGTTCACTCCCCGCGAGTTCGATCCGGCGAGCTACCCCGCGACGATCATCTACACCTCCGGTACCACGGGCACGCCAAAAGGGGTACGGCGCCCACCGTTCGGTCCGGAACAGCTGGAACGCATCACGGCGATGTTCGTGCAGAGCTACGGCTTCCACCTCGTGGACGACCCGACCACCGTGGTCACCGCGATCGTCGGGCCCACCTACCACGCCGCGCCCAACAACCACGCCCTGTTCTCGCTGCGGGTGGGCGCCGGGATCGTGGTGATGCCGCGCTTCGATCCCGAGGAACTGCTCCGGCTCATCGAAGCTGAACGCATCACCCACCTGAACATGGTGCCGATCATGTTCAGCCGACTGCTCAAGCTTCCGCCGGAAGTCCGTGCCCGTTACGATCTTTCGTCGCTGCAGTACGTCGCGCACGCGGCCGCGCCCTGCCCACCGGATGTCAAGCGGGCCATGATCGACTGGTGGGGCCCGGTCATCTACGAGTACTACGGCGCCACCGAGACCGGCAACGTGACCTTCTGCTCCCCGCAGGAGTGGCTGGAACACCCGGGGACGGTCGGTAAGGCCATGGTCGGAGCCGTGGTCAAGATCCTCGACGACGACGGTAACGAGCTGCCTCCCAACAGCATCGGCGAGATCGCCGCGATGCTGCCAGGGTCCGGCGATTTCGTCTACCACAACGACCCGGACAAGCGCGCCGGCGTCGACCGCGACGGGCTGGTGGCACCCGGCGACATCGGCTATCTGGACGACGACGGTTACCTGTTCATCTGCGACCGCAAGATCGACATGGTCATCTCCGGCGGTGTCAACATCTACCCCGCCGAGATCGAGGCGGCCCTGCACCTGATGCCGGGTGTCGAAGACTGCGCCGTGTTCGGTATCCCCGACGACGAGTACGGCGAGTCGGTGTGCGCGGTCGTGCAACGCCGCCACGGCCACGACGATCTGTCCGCCGCCGACATCCAGCAGTTCCTGCGGGAGCGCATCGCCGGTTACAAGGTCCCCCGGCGCATCGACTTCGCCGAGGATCTGCCGCGAGAGGACTCCGGCAAGATCTTCAAACGCAAACTGCGCGAACGCTATTGGCAGGCCGCCGGCCGCGCGGTCTGAGCCGCGATTCTCACGCACCGAAGGTTGATGTCGATGAACTCCAAGGACCCAGTCGATTGGCATGCCGTCGCGGACTGGATGACGCGGCACGGCTTGGGCGAAGGCCCGCTGACCGATGTCTCCGCCATCGCCGGCGGAACACAGAACGTCATGCTGCGCTTCACCCGCTCCGGCCGGGAATACGTCCTGCGCCGCGGACCGCGACATCTGCGCCCCCGCAGCAACGCCTCGATACTGCGGGAAACCGAGGTGCTCGCGGCGCTGGCCGACTCCGATGTGCCACATCCACACCTCATCGCCATTTGCGATGACACGACGGTGCTGGGCGATGCGGTGTTCTACCTGATGGAACCGATCGACGGTTTCAACGCCGCGAACGGGCTACCACCGCTGCACGCCGGAGATCCGAAGATGCAGTACGACATGGGTCTCTCGATGGCCGAAGCGCTGGCCAGACTGGGCGCTGTCGACCATGTGGCCGTGGGACTTTCCGGCTTCGGTAAGCCCGACGGGTTCCTGGAACGGCAGGTCCCGCGATGGCTGTCGGAACTGGAGTCATACCACCAGTACGACGGGTATCCGGGCCCGCAGATCCCGGGGGTCGAGCAGGTGGCCTCCTGGCTGGAGGCACATCGACCCACGTCCTGGAAGCCGGGCATCATGCACGGCGACTACCACGCCGCCAACGTGATGTTCTCCCACACCGGGCCGGAGGTGGTCGCCATCGTCGACTGGGAGATGTCCACGATCGGTGATCCGCTGCTGGATCTGGGGTGGCTGCTGGCGACCTGGCGTCAGGACGACGGATCGGCCGTTCTCGGCGGCGCTCTGGGCAGTCACGACGGATGGGCCGGTCCCGACGCTCTGCTGGCCCGGTACGCCGAGAACACCACCCGCGACCTGTCGCACATGACCTGGTACACCGTGCTGGCGGGCTTCAAGCTCGGAATCATCCTGGAAGGCACGATGGCCCGAGCCTGTGCGGGCAAAGCCGACAAAGACATCGGCGACCATCTCCACGCCACTGCTGTGCATCTGTTCGAACGAGCGCTCGAGCGGATCGAGACACGCGGCTGACGGCGACGGAGCCCCCTCCGGACACTCACACCCACGCTCCCGCGTTCGGGGGCTCGCCGCCAGCACAATGGTCAGCGATGGACACCACCAGAGCCTCGGCACCGGCGCGTGAGCTCGCGCTCGACCTCTACCGTTCCGCAGCGGTCATGCTCGTCGTCATCGGGCACTGGCTGCTGTCGGTGATGACCTACCGCGACGGCGAATTCGGCCGCGACAACCCGCTGGTGCTGATGCCGTGGACCCAGTGGCTCACCTGGGGCTTCCAGGTGGTGCCGGTGTTCTTCGCCGTCGCCGGCTACGCGAGCGCGGTGTCCTGGGGACGACGGGACGCGGGGAGCGAGTCGCGGCAGGACTGGGTGCGCCGCCGGATCGCGCGCACGCTGGGCCCGACCGGGGTTTACGCGGGGTTCGTGATCGTGGTGATGGCGGTGCTGTTGGCCGCGGGTATCGATGGGTCGGTGCTGGCGCTGGGTGGCTGGGCGGTGGCCATGCACCTGTGGTTCCTGGCGGTATATCTGATGGTGGTCGCGTTGACGCCGGTGGCGGTGGCCGCGCATGCCCGGTTCGGCCTGGCCGTGCCGGCGGTGCTGGCCGCCGGTGTGGTGGTCGTCGACATCGTCGGTATCACCGCCGATGCGCAGCAGATCCGGGCGCTGAACTACTTCTTCTGCTGGGCGGCGATCTACCAACTCGGAATCGCCTGGCACGGCGCGCTGCTGCGGCAGCGCGTGCTGCTGGCGCTGGCCACCGTGGCCGCCGTCGCGCTGCCGATCCTGGTGACGTGCGGCCCGTATCCGATCGCGATGATCGGGGTCCCCGGGGTGCGGGTGGAGAACTCGGCGCCGCCGTCGGTGGCGCTGCTGGCGTTGGCGACCGTGCAGATCGGGGTGTTGTTCGCGCTGGTTCCGCTGATGAACCGGGCGCTCGCGCGCCGCGCGTGGCCCCGTCTGCTGGGCATCGCCAACGACAACGTGATGGCGCTGTATCTGTGGCACATGATGCCGGTCATCGTGGTCACGCTGGTCGGCTATCCGACCGGGCTGCTGCCACAACCCGAACTCGGGTCGGGGGCGTGGTGGCTGGCACGCCTGCAGTGGGAGATCGTGCTGGCCGTGGTGACCGCCGCGCTGCTGTGTCTGCTGTTCTGGCAGCGGCGGTTCTTCGCCGCGCCGGTGCCGACGTTCGCGACCCCGCTCCCACCCGCGGTGGGCGAGGCCCTGCTCTACGCCGGTACCGCCTCGGCCGCACTCGCGCTGGCGCTGTTGTCGGCCAACGGGTTCGCACCCGGTGGCCGTCTGCCGGTGGTGCCGATCGTGCTGTTCGTTGTCGGTGCGCTGTTCGTCGCCGGACGGCCGCGCGTGAGCAGTGTCGCCGCCGGGCATTGACGGCACGTGCCTTCATAGGAAACACTCGTTTCCCATGACGGCCGGAAACCTCTCGCAGCCTGCCCCGTGGGCGATCGACAGCGATGTCGACCGCGGCTATTTCGGGCCGGGGTCCCTCTCGTGGCAGGTGTTGAGCGCACCGGCGGTGCCGCTGATGATCGCGCAGATCACCAACCTCCTGGAGGCGCCCCACGTCGACTTCCAGTCGGTGCTGCTCGACCACGACCCGCTCTATCCCACCAATGCCAAGAAGCAGCGCACCTGGGCCGGCGACCCGGCCAAGAAGGGCGGACGGATCACCGACCGCCTGCGCCGCACAGTGGTGGGGCCGCTGCCCATCATCTTCGGCGACACGCTGGCCGCTCGTCGGTGTGCCGACCGCCTGGCCGCCTACCACCGACCCATGACGGGACTCAACGCCGACGACGGGCAACCGTACTCAGCAGTCGACACCGACACCATGCTGTTCGCGGCGGTGACGATCGCACACGGCGCGTTGATCGCCTACGAACGGTATGCATTCCGTGACGGGAAACCGCCGCGCAGACTTCCACCGCACGAGCGTGACCAGTTCTTCCGCGAGACCGCCGAACTCGCCGTGCTGATGGGGGTGCCACGCGAGCGGGTGCCGGTGACCGCGCAACAGGTCGCCGAATACTACCGCTCCCAGTCGCACAAGTACCGGACGCGCAAGGGGTACTTCCGCACTCAGCTACGCACCGCGGCAACCCAATTCAGGTACACCTCGGGCGACACCGCAGCCACGCTGGCGGCCGACCTCCTGCTCCTCGCGACCACCTTCCTGGCCTACAGCGCCATTCCGCGTCCGTGCCTTCGTGAGCACCGGATCCCGCGACTCGCCGATCCGGTACTGGCCTTGACACATCTGGCCTCACTTCCCGCGTTCGGTCTCCTGCAGATCGAGGCGCTCGGCGCAGGGCTGGTCCGCGCCTTCCTGGGAGCCGAGAACGCCGACGGCATCCGACGGTCTCAGGCGACCGCGCCCGCCACGCGCGCTTCCTGACCCCCGGAGGGCATCATTGCGTTGTGGGTGAGACGGTGTGGCGCGGCACGACGATGGACGACCGGGCTGCAGAACGCCGGCGGCAACTCCTCGACGTGTGCCTCGACACCGTGTCCGCCGGTGGTGCCGCGTCGGTCACGCTCAGGGGCATCTGCCGGTCGGCCAGATTGAGCCCCCGGTACCTCTACGAGAACTTCTCCGGCCGCGAAGAGCTGCTCATCGCAACCTACGACCATGTCGAAGAAGGACTGCTGGAACGTCTCGTGCAGGCAGGGCAGGGACGCCCGACGCTGTCGATCAGGACGGTCCTGGAGACGTGCGCCGAGTACTTCGACGAAGACCCGAGGCGCGCCCGCATTCTGCTCAGGGAGCCGATGTCCGACGAGACGCTACGCGCCCATCAAGCCGGCAAGGCACCGGTCTTCATCAGCACGCTGGTTCCGGCGCTGGACAGCACGGACAGTCGCGACGCCCCGCGGGACGCGCAAGAACTGGGGGTCCTGGCTGCCGCATTGTCCGGAGCGTTGGTCTCTCTGTACCTGGAATGGATCGACGGGCGGCTCGACATCGACCGGGAGGCATTGGCCGACAGCGCCACCCGTCTGGTCACCGCGATCGCACGCGCGTCGCGGCGCCCGCGGTGACACATCCGCCCGCTGTCAGTACACGTCGCGCACGTAACGCTTGTCGGCGACCAGTTGCCGTTTGTAGTCGCGTGCCTTGTCGTTGGTCATACCGCCGTGGGTGCGGATGATCTCGGTGAGTGCGTCGTCGACGTCGCGCGCCATCCGGGTGGCGTCCCCGCACACGTAGACGTGCGCGCCGTCGGCGAGCCAGCGCCACACATCGCGGCCGTGCTCGATCATCCTGTGCTGCACGTACACCCGCTTGCGCTGGTCTCGCGAGAACGCCAGATCCAGACGGGTCAGGTGGCCGTCGTCGACCATGCCCAGCAGTTCGTCGCGATAGTAGAAGTTCTGTTCGCGGTGGCGACCGCCGAAGAACAACCAGTTGGCGCCGGGGTGGCCGAGCGCCCGCCGTTCCTGCAGGAACGCCCGGAACGGTGCGACCCCGGTGCCGGGCCCCACCATGATCATCGGGGTGTCGCGGTGCTGCGGCGGCCGGAAGTTGGGCGATCGCGCCAGGAAGACCGGTGCCCGGGTGCCGAGCGGGGCACCGGCCAGGAAGGTCGATGCCACTCCCCCGCGCCGGCTCACACCCTCGCGGCCGTACCGCACCACCCCGACCGTGAGCTGCACCTCGTCCGGGCTGACCAGTGGGCTCGACGAGATCGAATACTGCCGCGGGGTCAACCGCACCAGCACCTGTTGCCACGCCTCGGGCGCGGCGCGCACCGCGAATTCCTCCACCAGATCGAGGCCGTTGCGGTCGACCAGCCACGCCGTCAACCCGTCGCGGTCCTTGCGTAGCCGCTTGGCCAGGTCCGGTCCGACGCAGTGTTGTGCGACGAATGCAAGCAGGTCGGGCGTCACCTTGCACACGTCATAGTGCGAGGTCAGCGCCGCGTGCAGCGGCATGTCCTGTCCGTCGACGGTGACGGATTCGCCGCCGGTGAATCCGGTTGCCGCCAGCCACTTTCCGACGACATCGGCGCAGTTGTGCACGTAGATGCCCAGCGAGTCGCCCGCGGCGTAGGTCGCCTCGGCATCGCTGATGTCGAACCCGATGTGGTGGACCTGCTGCGCCGATGCCGCAGGGGTGAGCGCGGTGTTGCGGCACAGGGGCGCATCGAGCGGATGCAAGCGGGTGAACGGCGCCGGCGTATCGGCCGCCGCGTCGAGGGTCGCGCCCATCGTCGACAGCACCGTCTGCGTCCACCGGGTGATCGGCTCGTCGTCGGTCAGTTCGCAGTCCGCTCGGTCGGCGATCCGCACCGCACCGAGTTCGGCCATCCGGAGGTCGAGAGCCCGTGCGTGCCCGCAGAATTCGGCGTAGGACCGGTCACCGAGGCCGAGGACCGTGTAGTGGACATCGGACAACGACGGGGCCTGCGCACGGCTGAGGCGTTCCCAGAACGCCGCACCGTTGTCGGGTGGACCACCGTCGCCGAACGTGCTGGTCACCAGGATCACCGGACCGGACAGGCGGGCCGGGTCCACGTCGTCCATGGCACACAGCCGCGCGTCGGGCAGCCGCGCGGCCAGGGCACCGGCGAGTTCTTCGGCGTTGCCGGTCTGGGACGCCCACAACACCAACGGACCGTGCTGCGCGAGGGCCTCGTCGGGCGCGGGTTCGGCGGCGGCGGGCAGGTCGGTGGACAGCGGAGTCAGCCGGACGGCACACAGCTTGAGTTCCGGTTGCAGGGAGTCCGGGTCGACCGCGTCGTTGGTGACCGCGTTGACGGTGACATCCGGGCCGTGGATGTCGTTCCAGTGGAACGGCGCCCATGTGGTGCCGCGCCGCACCCGGTCGGTCAGCTTGGCCGGCAGCACCGCGCGGCCGCGGCGCGATCGCACCTCGATATGCACGCCGTCGTGGATGCCCGATGCTGCGGCGTCGTCGGGGTGTATCTCGAGCATCGGCGCGGGGTTGAGCCGGTTGAGTCGGGCCACCCGTCCGGTCTTGGTCATGGTGTGCCACTGGTGCGGCAATCGCCCGGTGTTCAGGACGGTCGGGAAATCGTCGTCGGCGGATTCGGCGGCCGGCACGTACGGACGCGCGAGGAACACCGCGCGCCGCGACGGGGTCGGGAACGCCAGCCGCGGCACCGTGCCGTCCGCGTCGACGAACAACTCCTGGGACACCCCGTCGTTGAGGTACCGGATCGGATTGCGCGCAGGCGCCCCGGCGTCGGGACAGGGCCACTGCACCGGACCTTCCCGCAGCCGCGCATACGTCACGCCCCGCAGGTCGTATCCCGTCCGTGGATTGTGGAAGCCCCGGATCTCGTCGAAGATCTCCGCGGCCGAGGCATAGGCGAAGCTGTCGCCGTACCCGAGGTGGTCGGCCATCGCGCAGATCAGTTGCCAATCGGGCCGGGCCTGCCCCGGTGCTGTCGTGCACTGCGGCGAAAGGGTCACGGTACGTTCGGAATTGACGGTCACCGCGTCGGCCTCCGACCACAAGGTGGCGGGCAGCACGATGTCGGCGAACCGGTTGGTCGCGGTGTCGGCGTAGACGTCCTGGGTGATCACCAGCTCCGCGCGCTGCAGGCCGACGACGACCACGTCGCGATTGGGCAGGCTGGCAACAGGATTGGTGCAGATGATCCAGATCGCCTTGATCTGTCCCTCGCGTAGGCCGCGGAACATCTCGACGGTGCCGGGCCCGACCTCGGAGCGGATGGCGCCGGGCGGCAGGCCCCACCGGTGTTCGACGAAGGCGCGGTCCTCGGCGCTGGTCACTGTCCGCTGGCCCGGCAGGCCGGGACCCATGTAGCCCATCTCACGGCCGCCCATCGCGTTGGGTTGACCGGTCAGTGACATCGGGCCGCTGCCGGGGCGGCAGATCGCACCGGTGGCCAGGTGCAGGTTGCACAGTGCGTTGGTGTGCGCGGTGCCGCGGGTGCTCTGGTTCAGACCCATCGTCCAGCAGCTCATCCAGTCGCCGGCCTCGGCGATCATCGTTGCGGCGGTGCGGATGTCGGCTTCAGCGAGCCCGGTGAGGTCCGCGACGCGCGACGGCGGGTAGTCGGCCAGGAACGCCGGCATCGCGTCCCAGCCTTCGGTGTGCGCGGCGATGAACTCCTCGTCGACGGCGCCGTCGGCGACCAGCAGGTGCAGCAGACCGTTGAGCAGCGCCAGATCGGTGCCCGGCCGGATCTGCAGGTGCAGGTCCGCCCGTTCGGCCGTGGCGGTGCGGCGGGGGTCCACCACGATCAGCTTCGCTCCCGCCTTGAGGCGGTCGGCCATGCGCAGGTACAGGATCGGGTGACAGTCGGCCATGTTGGAGCCGATGACGAAGAACAGGTCGGTGCAGTCGAAGTCGGCGTAGGACCCCGGTGGGCCGTCCGCGCCCAGCGACTGTTTGTATCCGGTGCCGGCGCTGGCCATGCACAACCGCGAATTGGACTCCAGGTGCACGGTGCGCAGGAATCCCTTCGCCAGTTTGGTGGCCACGTACTGCGCCTCCAGCGACATCTGCCCCGACACGTACACCGCGACGGCGTCGGGGCCGTGCTCGTCGACGATCGCGCGGAGCCGGTGTGCGGCCTCGGCCACCGCGTCGTCGACGTCACAGGCGAGCAGGTCGCCGCCGCGGGACGGGCGCCGCAGTGCGGTGGTCAGCCGTCCCGCGGTGTCGGCCATCACGTCGGCGTGCGTGGCCCCTTTGGTGCACAAACGGCCGAAGTTGCTGGGATGCAGGATATCTCCGGTGACCTTCGCGATCACCGGGGCACCGCTGGCCGCGTCAGGCCGGGTCTCGACGGTGATCCCGCACCCGACGCCGCAGTACGAGCAGGCGCTGCGGGTCACGGCTGGGTGGCGGGAATCGGGGTCTGACTGCGTCCGATGCACTCATGGGCGCGACCGTCCTTGAGCCGCAGGAACACCGCCCAGGTGACCACTGCGCAGACGATATAGAAGCCGAGGAACACCCAGAACGCGTTGGTGGCCGACTTCGCCTCCCCGACGTAGGAGGCGCGCAGCACCACGTTGATGAACACCCCGCCGAGCGCACCGACGGCGCCGGCGAATCCGATCAGCGCCCCCGACATCGCGCGCGACCACTGGGCCTTCTCGGCGCGGTCGAGGTCGTCGCGACCCTGGGCCTTGGCTTCGAAGATCGACGGGATCATCTTGTAGGTGGACCCGTTGCCGATGCCCGACAGGACGAACAGCACGATGAAACCCGTGACGTAGCCGACCATCTGGCCGGTGGTGGGCGCTCCGGCCGATGCGTCGTCGAACGTGCCCGCGGCCACCAGGATGCCCGCGGCCAGCGTCATCGCGACGAACGTGTACAGCGTGATCCGCCCGCCCCCGATCCGGTCGGCGAGCCGACCGCCGAACGGACGCGCGATCGAACCGAGAAGCGGTCCGAGGAACGCGATCTGGGCGGCGTGCAGCGCCGCCTGCGCGGGGCTGTCGCCGGAGGCCAGGAAGTTGATCTGCAGCACCTGGCCGAACGCGAAGGAGAAACCGATGAACGAGCCGAAGGTGCCGATGTAGAGGAAGCTCATCACCCACGAGTGCTTGAACCGCATCGCCTCGATCAGCGCGCCGAAGTCGGACTTCTGGTTGCGCAGGTTGTCCATGTACAGGGCCGCGCCCAGCGCTGCGCCCGCGATGGCGACCAGGTAGACCGCGCATACGATTTCGGGCCGGGTGTTGCCCACCGCGGCGATCACCAGCAGGCCGACGAGCTGGATCACCGGGACACCGATGTTGCCGCCGCCGGCGTTGAGTCCCAGCGCCCAGCCTTTGAGCCGCTGCGGGTAGAACGCGTTGATGTTGGTCATCGACGAGGCGAAGTTGCCGCCGCCCACCCCGGCGAACGCCGCGACCACCAGATAGGTGGTGTAGGTCGTCGGGTTGAGCATGAAATACAGCGTCAGCGCGGTGGGGATCAGCAGCAGCAGCGCGCTGACGACGGTCCAGTTGCGCCCGCCGAACCGGGCCGGGGCGATGGTGTAGGGAATGCGGACGAACGCCCCCACCAGGGTGGGCACCGCCACCAGGTAGAACTTGCCGGCCGCGTCGATGCCGTAGACGTCCTGCGGCATGAACAGCACCATCACCGACCAGATCGACCACACCGAGAATCCGACGTGCTCGGCCACGACCGACCAGATCAGGTTGCGCCGCGCGATGTCCTTGCCCGCGGGCCGGCCTCCGGTGCCCTCCCACGCATCCCGGTCTTCGGGATCCCAGTGCTCGATGTCGCGATTGCGGAACGCTGCTGTAATTGCCACGGGTCGAAGTCAACTGCCGGGCCATTCCGCCGCGGTTGCACCTCGGTGACCAGGTGGAAAACTCGCGCTCACATGCCGGCCGGCACCCCGGTGAGGGTCACGGTCCGGACGAAGCGCCTCGCGGCTCGATCACCAGGCGGGTGATCAGCCCACCTGCCACGGTGAACCGGAAGAACAGATCGGCCGTGCCGCCCGGGAAGTCGCCCTCGAGATGCTGCAGGACGACGAAGTCGGCGTCGCCGGTCTGCTCAGCGTGACGGATTTCGGTGGTGTAGGTGTACTCGCCACCCGCAGTGCCGAGCCAGTCGGCGATGGCGGTGCGCCCGGTATGGGTGCGGCCTTCGTCGGTGATCGACGCGTCGTCGGCGAAGACACGCAGCGCGGTCTCCGCGTCGCGCCGGCGGTGCGCGGTGAGGTAGATGGTGACGGCCTGCGGAAGGTCGTCCCACAGAATGCTTGTCGCTGAGGTCCGTTCGTTCGTCATGGACCCACGGTGAGGTCTCCCCTCGGGGGAGAGTCAACCCTTGCCCAACTGATGGGCCAGCGCCGCACCGATCTCGGGGTGGCGGAACGGATGGCCGAGTCCGAGCAGGGTGGCCGGCACGACGCGCTGGCTCGCCTCGGCCAGTTCCTGCGCGCCCTGCTCCCCGAGCAGGACCCGGGGTCCGAGCCCGGGCACCGGCAGCAGCGCCGGCCTGCGCAGCACCCCGGCCAGGGCGCGCGTGTAATCGGCGTTGCGAACCGGTTGCGGCGCAACGGCATTGACCGGACCGGACAGGCGGTCGTCGTAGAGCGCCCGGTGGTAGATGTCGAGCAGGTCGTCGAGCCCGATCCACGACATCCACTGTCGGCCGTCGCCGACGCGGCCGCCGAGTCCGGCCGCGAACAGCGGGCGCAGCAGCCGCAGGGTTCCGCCGGCCGCGGACTGCACGATGCCGGTGCGCACGGTCACCACGCGCAGACCACCGTCGCGGGCGGGTGTGGTCGCGGCCTCCCAGGCGGTGACGACGTCGGCGAGGAAACCGTCGCCGCGCGTGCTGTCCTCGGTCAGTTGGTTGTCTCCGCGGTCGCTTCCGTAGTAGCCGATGGCCGAGGCGCTGACGAAGACGCGTGGGCCGTCGGTCGCGTCCGCGGCGACCTGGGCCAGGCGGCGGGTCGGTTCGACCCGGCTGTCGCGGATCCGGGCGCGGTGCGCGGCGGTGAAGCGTCCGGCGATCGACTCGCCGGCGAGGTGCACGACCGCGTCGACACCGTCGAGCAGGTCCGCAGCCGGTGCGTCCGGAGACCACTGCCGCTGGTCCGGCCCGCTCGCCGGTCCGCGGACCAGGCGGATGACCCGGTGGCCGCCGGTGCTCAGGAAGGCACACAGCGCCGCACCGACCAGACCCGAGGAGCCGGTGACCGCGACGACCATCGGCCTCATCGCGGCGTCGGCGGCCCGGCGGTGGGCCGCCAGATCGTCGGCGACCTGACGATGGCGGTAGACGAACATCGGGCGCAGCAGCGCTTCGGGCACCGGCGCGTCCACCCGGTCACACATCCGGGTCCGTCCCGCGCCGGCGTCGTCGAAGGTGTGCGTGTGGCGCCAGCCTCCGGCGGCGCGGACCGGCCACGCGACGACACCGTGCCCGGACAGTTCGTCGACGAAGCGGTGCGGCGGGTCGTAGACGGTGGGGTCGTGGCGTGCTGTCCACCGCAATCCGCCGGGCAGGCGCAGCGTCGCGACACCGTCGCTCAGGGATTCGGCCTCGGCCAAGGGAGTCATCGGCTGCCACGGCGGCGTCAACCGCCGGATGGCGCCCGGGCGGGCATGCCAGTCCCAGACCTCCGACGGCGGGTGGTCGACCACGCTCTCGAACTGGATCCCCACGGCTCCTCCTCGTGTTCTGCGGGCGGCTTTACCCATCGCTATTCGGCGCCGACGTGCGGGGGGATTGCCCGGTGTGGGCGCGGGTACCCCTCGGCCAGGGTGACAGACAGGATGACCATGTGAAGACCAGGCGGAGACCCACGTTCTCCGACCGGCGGGACGCGGGCCGGGTGGTGGCCGACGACCTGGCGTCCTACCGGTACCGACACGACGGCCGAGATGTGCTGGTGCTCGGCTTGGCCCGCGGCGGCGTGCCGGTGGGCTGGGAGGTCGCCGCCCGGTTGGGCGCCCCGCTGGACGTGTGCCTGGTGCGCAAACTCGGGGTCCCGCAGTACCCCGAACTCGCGATGGGAGCGCTGGCCACCGGTGGCGGTGTCGTGCTCAACGACGACCTGCTGCGAAGTCTCGGGCTGGGTGACGACGACGTGCACGCCGCGGTGCAACGGGAGAGCGTCGAACTTCGCCGGCGTGAACAGGCCTACCGGGGTGGCCGGGCACCGCTGGACGTCACCGACAAGACCGTCATCCTGGTCGACGACGGGATCGCCACCGGCGCCAGCATGCTCGCCGCGGTGCGGTCGGTGCGTCAGATCGGCGCCGGCCTGGTGGTGGTCGCGGTGCCGGTGGGACCCGGCGAGGTGTGCGACAGGTTGCGCCGAGAGGCAGACGACGTCGTGTGCAGTTTCACGCCGTCGGACCTACGGGCCGTGGGCGAGTTCTACGCGGACTTCCGTCAGGTGAGCGACGACGAGGTGCGCACGCTGCTGGCCACCCCAACCGTCTCCGATTCGCAGGCCACCGGGAACCGTTGACCCACAAGGGATCACGACTTGGGGGTCTCGTCCTCGGTGCGATCGCCGTCGGTGGCCGGTACGTCGGGTTCCTCGTCGGTGTAGTCGGCGGCGATCGGCGCTTCGTCCGGGTAGTCCTCGACCTCGCGGTCGTCGAGATCGTCTTCGGTGACCTCGTCGGACGCCGCGGCGGGCTTGGATCGGTCGCGCAACGCGTCGACGATCAGCAGGATGACACCGATCGCGCTCGCGGCGATGCACACCCACGCGATCAGCTCGTTGCTGGTGACCACCGCGGTCACCAGTGCCACCAGGCCGATGACGGCAAGGACGAGCGCCACGATCAGCATGGGCCAACCTTCGGTCGGTGGGGCACGCGGCTAGTTGCTGCCCCGGTTGAACTGGTTGAAGTTCCCGTCGTTGCCCGCGCCCGAATCGACCGGCGCCGCGGAGCCGCGCTGACCGAGTTCCTCGAGCTGCGATTCCAGGTAGGTCTTGAGCCGGGTGCGGTATTCGCGCTCGAACGTCCGCAGCTGCTCGAGGCGACCTTCCAGCACGGTGCGCTGCTGGTTGATGGTGCCCATGATCTCGGAGTGCTTGCGCTCGGCGTCCGCCTGCAGCGCGTCGGCCTTCTCCTGCGCCTGCCGCAGCTGGGTTTCCGAGCGGGTCTGCGCGTCGGCCAGCATCGCCTCGGCCCGCTGCCGGGCGTCGGCCACGGTGGTCTCGGCGGTTTGTCGCGCCTCGGAGACCATGGCATCGGCCTGGGCGCGGGCGTCGCTGAGCATCTTGTCGGACTCGGCCTTGGCGCTGCTGGTCAGACGGTCGGCCGTCTCCTGGGCCAGGCTGAGCACCTTGGCCGCGCGGAGGTGCTGATCCTCGCTGGGCGCAGCAGCCGGCGCCGCCGCGGGGGGTGCCTCGTACACCTGCTGCGGGGCTGGTTCGGGCTCCGGCTCGGGCTCGTAGGCGGGGATGGTCTGCGTCGGCTGCGCGGCGCCGGACCGAGCCGCGGCGAGCTCCTGATCGAGTTCGGCGACGCGCTGACGCAGGTCGCTGTTCTCCTCGATCAGGCGGGACAGCTCGTTCTCGACGAGGTCGAGGAACGCGTCGACCTCGTCCTCGTTGTAGCCGCGCTTACCAATGGGTGGCTTGCTGAACGCGACGTTGTGCACGTCGGCAGGAGTGAGCGGCATCGTCTGCCCCCTTGAAGTCTGGACCGTGAACGATCACAAAGTGTAGAGCCTTACAGGGTCGTAACTGGCGTCCATCCTGTCACACCAGACCCTACGGTTGCAGACGAGGTCGGGAATTAAGACAGATTTTCAACAATCCCGCGACAGGCACGCAGGCGCGCCACCCCAGCCCGGCAGCTCGTCACGCCCCCCCGACGGATGGCATCGCCGCTGCTCAGAGCGGATTCAGGCGGCGGCGCTGAACGCCAGCTGCATGCCGATGAACGCCAACAGCAACAACACCATGATCGAAAGATCGAACCGTACGGCACCGATCGTCAGCTGCGGGATGATCCGGCGCAGCAGCCGTACCGGCGGATCGGTCAGTGTCATGATGATCTCGAGCACCACGACGGTCGCGCCTCGCGGATGCCAGTCCCGGCTGAACGAGCGGATGAACTCGACGACGACCCGGGCGATCAGCAGCAGCCAGAAAACGAACAGCGCGAAACCCAGGATTTCGAAGAAGAGCCCCAACGGAAGCGACCTCACTCGTAGGCAGATGGTGACGTTCGATACCGCCCGGGATCCGGCCGGTCCGCCGCTGCGTGCGACGTCGCCAGCCTACCTGTGGCCGCGGTTACTGCTCACTGGTAGGCGTAGAAGCCGGCCTCGGCGATCCGGCGGCGCTGTTCGGCCGTCACGTCGACGTCGGCCGGCGAGAGCAGGAACACCTTGGTCGCGACCTTGTCGAACGAACCGCGCAGCGCGAACGCCAGGCCGGCGGCGAAATCGACCAGCCGTTTGGCGTCGGCGTTGTCCATCGACACCAGGTCCATGATCACCGGGGTGCCGTCGCGGAACCGCTCACCGATGGTGCGCGCCTCGCTGTAGTCCTTGGGACGCAGCGTGGTGATCTTTGCCAGCGGGCTACCGGCCTCGAACAACTCGGCCATGCCGCGGGGGTCCATCGCCAGGGCGCCGCGGGTGGAGCCGCGCATCGCACCGAAACGCGGCGGGGTGCGGTCGAATTCGCGGGGAGTGCGCATCCGGGGCTCGAACCGGGCGTCCTCGAAACCGCCGGCCATGCCCGCGCGGTAGGCGGGCGGCTCGTCGTAGTCCCGGCGGTCGTCGTAGCCGCGCGGGTAGGCCTCGTCCTCGAAGCGCTCCTCGCGGGGACGGCGGTACCCGCGGGCCGGACCGCGGTCGTCGTCCTCGTAGTAGTCGTCTTCGTAGTCGTCCATCGGCGCCATACCGAAATAGGCCTTGACCTTGTGCAGTGTGCTCATCGTGCTGACCCCTTGTGCGGTGATGAAGTTTCTGTCTTGTCGGTAGACCCGAGAGACCCTGTTGTCTGTGGTGATCGTGTGACTGGTGTGACTTCGGGTGACGTTAGCGGTCGCGCTCCCAATAGCGCGGTACCGACACGCACACAAGTGGAGCCGTGTTTGACGGCGATTTCGAGGTCGCCCGACATCCCGGCCGAGAGTGCAAGAGTTTGCGGATATCGCTCCTGCACGCGTCGATACTCACGGTGCAACCGCGTGAACGCGGCGTCGGCGTCGGCATGCAGCGGCGGAATCGCCATCAATCCGGCGAAGTGCAGTCCCTCGGCGCGGTCCATCGCGTCGCAGAGTTCGTCGATGCGATCGGTCGCGTCGACGTCGACGCCGCCGCGGGCTTCGTCGCCGTCGAGGCTGAGCTGGAGGAACACGTGCAACGGGTCGCTGCGCTGCCCCTCGTCGAGCGCCTCGGCGGCGGCCCGGGACAGCGCGGCGACGAGTTTCGGGCTGTCCACCGAGTGCGCCACGTGCGCCCACCGCGCGATCGAGCGGGCCTTGTTGCGCTGGATGCGGCCGACCATGTGCCACCGGACGGGCGCTCCCCCGACGAGTTCGCCCACGTCATCGACCTTGCGGGTGGCCTCCTGGTCGCGCGACTCACCGAACGCGGAACATCCCAGCCGCTGCAGCGCCACCACGTCGGAGGCCGGGAAGAACTTCGTGACGGGGAGTAACTCGATCTCGTCGGCGCGGCGGCCGACGGACTCGGCCGCGCGCTCCAGGCGTTCGCGCACCGCGGTCAGCGCGGTGGCCAGTTCCTGCTCACGGGCACTGCTCATCGGGCCGGCTCCAGCCAGATCAGCGATGCCAGCCGACCCGTCGGCGCATCGCGGCGATGGCTGAACAGTTCGCGGTCGGCCACGGTGCAGCGCGGGTCGATGTCGATGGCCGACACCCCCGCTGTGCGCAGTTGCGCGGCGATCCCGGCTCGTAGGTCCAGCCCGGCGGTGCCCCGCGCGGTGGTGGTGCGGCTGCCGGGCAACGCGCGTTCGACCTCGACGGCCATCTGTTCGGGCACCTCGTAGTTGCGCCCACTGACCGCCGGCCCGAGCAACACCGACACGTCCTCGACGTGCGCCCCGGCGGATCTCATCGTGTCCAACGCGTGCGTGACGATGCCGTTCTGCGCTCCGACCCGTCCGGCGTGCACGGCCGCGACCACCCCGGCGCGCGCATCGGCCATCAGCACCGGCACACAGTCGGCGGTCACCACGGCCAGCGCCAGCCCGGACCGGGTGGTCACCAAACCGTCTGTCTCGTCGGGCTTTTCGCGCGGGTCATCGACCACCTGCACCCGGCTGCTGTGCACCTGGTTCATCCACACGATCCGGTCCCCACCACTGCCCGCGGCCAGCCCGACAGCCGTGGCCAGCCGGTGGCGGTTGGTGGCCACGGCGGCGGGGTCGTCACCGACGTGGTCACCGAGGTTGAACGTGTCGAACGGGGGTTTCGACACACCGCCGGCGCGGGTGGTGGTCACACGGCGCACACGGAATCGCACGCTTGCGACCGTACGTCGTTCAGTGACGCATGAACGGCGGCACGTCGACGTCGTCGTCGGAGATGCCTCCGTCGTCGCCACCGATGCGCACCGTCGCGCCGTTGGTCACCGGGACACTGGCCGGATCGTTGTCGAACAGCGACGAACCGACGCGACCGGCCTTGCCGGGCGCGATCGGGGTGCCCGAGGGGGCTTCGGCCTGGGGTTCGCTGGTGACGGGCTTGCGGCCCGGCCCCGCGGCGTCGAAGCCGGCGGCGATGACGGTGACGCGCACCTCGTCGCCCAGGGAGTCGTCGATCACGGTCCCGAAGATGATGTTGGCGTCGGGATGGGCGGCCTCCTGGACCAGCGAGGCGGCCTCGTTGATCTCGAAGAGGCCCAGGTCGCTGCCACCGGCGACCGACAGCAGCACTCCCTGCGCGCCCTCCATCGACGCCTCCAGCAACGGAGAGTTGATCGCGATCTCGGCGGCCTTGAGCGCACGGCCGTCGCCGCGTGCCGAGCCGATGCCCATCAGCGCGGTGCCGGCCGAGCTCATCACGCCCTTGACGTCGGCGAAGTCGACGTTGATCAAACCGGGAGTGGTGATCAGGTCGGTGATACCCTGCACGCCGTTGAGCAGCACCTCGTCCGCGCTGCGGAACGCGTCCATCAGCGACACCGCGGCGTCGCCCATCTGCAGCAGCCGGTCGTTGGGGATCACGATGAGGGTGTCGCAGCTCTCGCGCAATGCTGCGATGCCTTCGGCGGCCTGGTTGCTGCGCCGTTTGCCCTCGAAGGAGAACGGCCGGGTCACGACGCCGACGGTCAGCGCGCCGAGCTTGCGGGCGATCGACGCCACCACGGGCGCACCGCCGGTGCCGGTGCCGCCGCCCTCACCGGCGGTGACGAACACCATGTCGGCGCCGCGCAGCAGCTCCTCGATGTCGTCCTTGGCGTCCTCGGCGGCCTTGCGACCGACCTCGGGGTCGGCGCCGGCGCCCAGCCCGCGCGTCGAGTCGCGGCCGACGTCGAGCTTGACGTCGGCATCGCTCATCAACAGCGCCTGCGCGTCGGTGTTGATCGCGATGAACTCGACGCCCTTGAGGCCCTGTTCGATCATCCGGTTGACGGCGTTGACGCCGCCGCCGCCGATGCCGACCACCTTGATCACTGCGAGGTAGTTATGCGGAGGGGTCATCGCCGCGGTTGCCTTCCTGCCTGGTTGCTGTCTGCTCTGCGGAGTTCCCCCTGATCAAAACCCTCAACCTCAACCTGAAGCTTAGAGTTATGTCAAGTTGTTCCGCGTAGACAGAACGGTAGGGTCAGCGCCCGCACGAACCCCGCAGGCGCGCCGACACGCGCCGAGAAATTTCCGGCCTGCTACTTGACGGTCGGCAGATCCGGGCTGGAGACGTCGTAGACCTGCCCCGGCTGCGTCAACAGCGCCGCGAGCTTGAGGGCCTTCTCCTCGGTGCGGTCGGTGGTCCCCCACACCACGGTGCGCCCGTCGATCAGCGTCAGCGTGATCGAGGCGACCGACGGCGCGGTCACGCGTCCCACCTGCGCGGCAACCTCGGGTCGCAGCGACGTCATCACCTGCAGCGCCGCCTGCGTCGCGGGATCCTGGGGCCCCGGCGTGTCGGTCTCCAGGTACGGCACGCCCGGCGGTGGCGGACCGGTGGCGAAGTCCACCCCGTCCTTGTCGAACTGGTGCACCCCGTCCGGATAGTCGCGCACCACGACGGGCACCCGCTCAACGACGGTGATCCGCAGGGTCGACGGGTACTCGCGCTGCACGCGCACCGACGCGACCCGCCGGATCCCGGCGACCCGCTCGGCGACCGTGTCGGTGTCGACCTGCAGCAGCGGGGTGCCGGGGACCACCGCGGCGACCTCCACGACCTCCGCCTCGGGAACGGCGTCCAAGCCCACCACCGCGATGTTGCGCGCCGACATCAGTGGCGTGAAGTACAGCAGCAGTCCCAACCCGACCACCAGCACGGCGATGCCGGCGGTCCACAGCAGCGTCTTGAGGCCCCGTACGGCACCGCGGCTCAGGGTGGCGCGCTGCGGGGCGGCGGGCCCGGTCACGCGGCGCTTGGCCTCGCGTCGCGCCTCCTCGATCGCCATGGCACGGGCCTGCGCCTCGCGTCGTTGTTCGCGTTCGCGCCGCGCGCGCCGGCGCGGCCCCTCGGCGTCGGCGTCGGGGGTCTCGTCCCCGGCCGCCTCGGTGGCAGGCTCGGTGACCTCCTCGGCAGGGGCCTCCGGCGCGGGGCCGGGATCGGGCTCGCCGTCGTGGGGTCCGGTCATCGCGGTGGTGATCCCGTTCCGCCGGGCGCCGTCCGGTTGGCCTTGTCGGTGAGTTCGGCGACGATCACCGGGCCGAGCATGGTGACGTCCCCGGCGCCCATGGTGATCACGACGTCGCCGGGTTCGGCGGCCGCGGCCACGCGCGCGGCGACCGCGGAGAAATCCGGCACATAGGTCACCGGCACGCCGACGTGGTCGGCGACGGTGGCTCCGCTCACCCCGGCCAGCGGTTGCTCCCGCGCGGCGTAGACGTCGAGCACGAACACCTCGTCGGCCAGACTCAACGCCTGCCCGAACTCGGCCGCGAAAGCCTCTGTCCGGCTGTACAGATGGGGCTGGAACACCACGATCGAGCGGCCGCGCTCGCCGTGTTCGACCAGCGCGCGCGCCGCGGTGAGGGTGGCGCGGACCTCGGTGGGGTGATGGGCGTAGTCGTCGAAAACCCGGACGCCGTAACCGGATCCGACGAGTTCGAAGCGCCGCCGCACCCCTTCGAAGTCGGCCAGACCGTCGAGGACGACCTCGGCCGGAGCGCCGGCACGCACCGCGGCCAGCAAGGCACCCATCGCGTTGAGCGCCATGTGCCGGCCGGGTACCGCGAGGCGCATCACGCGCGGCTGGTCCTCACCGCGCAGCGAGATCACCGCCACCGCACCGGTTCCCTGCTGGGTCCACTCCACCAGCCGGGCGTCGAGGTCGTCGCCGCTGCTGCCGTAGCGCAACACCGTCACGCCTTGGGCCGCAGCGCTTTCGGTGAGCGCCCGGGCACCGGGATCGTCGGTGCACACCACCAGTGCGCCGCCGGGCCGGATCCGCCCGACGAACTGTTCGAACACCTCGGTGTAGGCCTCGACGCTGCCGAAGAAGTCGAGATGGTCGGCCTCGATGTTGGTCACCACCACCACATCCGGGCTGTACTGCAGCAGCGACCCGTCGCTCTCGTCGGCCTCGGCGACGAAGAAGCCGCCGCTGCCGTGGTGGGCGTTGGTGCCGGGTTCGCCGAGGTCTCCTCCGACGGCGAAGGACGGGTCCAGGCCCGCATGCTGCAACGCCACGATGAGCATCGAGGTGGTGGTCGTCTTGCCGTGGGTGCCGGTCACCATCAGCGTGGCGTCACCGTCCATCAGCTTGGCCAGCACGGCAGGCCGCAGGATCACCGGGATGTCGCGCCGGCGGGCCTCGACGAGTTCGGGGTTGGTCTTCGGGATCGCCGCGTGGGTGGTGACCACCACGGTCGGTCCGCCAGGCAACATGTCCAGCGATTCGGGCGCATGGCCGATGCGCACCACCGCACCGCGCGCCCGCAACGCCGCCACGCCGCGCGACTCCTTGGCATCAGAGCCGGACACCAGCGCGCCGCGGTCCAGCAGGATGCGGGCGATTCCCGACATCCCGGCACCCCCGATACCGACCATGTGCACGCGCGCCAGTTCGGGCGGCAGTTCGGCGGTGCTCACCGTCGCCCCCGTCCGGCGCGCCGGTTGGCGCGGGCGACGTCCAGGGCCACCTCGGCGACGCGGCGCGCGGCGTCGGGATGGCCGGCCAGCGCCGCGGCCGCCGTCATCGTCGTCAGCCGCGCGTTGTCGGTCAGCAGCGCACCGACCGTCTCGGCGACGAACTGCGCCGTGAGGTCCCGGTCTTCGACGATCAGGCCGCCGCCGGCGTCGACCACCGGGCGCGCGTTGAGGCGCTGTTCGCCGTTGCCGATGGGCAGCGGAACGTACACCGCGGGCAGGCCGACCGCGCTGACCTCCGCGACGGTCATCGCCCCGGACCGGCAGATCGCCAGATCGGCGGCGGCATAGGCGAGGTCCATCCGGTCCAGGTAGGGCACCGCGACATAGGGCGGATCGCCGGGCGCCGGCTCGCGCAGCTCCAGCGTGTTCTTCGGACCGTGTGCGTGCAGAACCGAAATACCTTGACGGGCAAGGTCTTCGGCCGCAGCCGAGACGGCCCGGTTGAGGGATTGCGCGCCCTGGGAGCCGCCGAACACCAGCAGCACCCGCGCGTCGTCGGCGAAACCGAGGAAGGCCCGGGCCTCGGCGCGCAGCGCGGCGCGGTCCAGCGAGGTGATCGCCTCGCGCACCGGCACACCGACGACCTCCACCCGGCCCAGCCCCGGATCCGGCACCGCCGAGAGCACGCGCACGGCCGTGCGGGCGCCGACTCTGTTGGCCAGACCGGCGGCCGCGTTGGCCTCGTGCACCACCACGGGCACACGACGCTCTGCGCGGATGCTGCGCGCGGCGAGGTAGGCCGGCAGCGCGACATACCCGCCGAAGCCGATCACGACGTCGGCGCCGACACGGTCGAAGACGTCGCGGGTCTGTCGCACCGCGCGACGCACCCGGACCGGCAGCCGCGCCAGATCGGCGGTCGGCTTACGAGGCAGCGGCACCGGGGTGATCAGCTCGAGGTCGTAGCCGCGTTGCGGCACCAGGCGGGTCTCCAGGCCGCGCGCGGTGCCCAGCGCGGTGATCCGGGTGTCGGGCGCCAGTGCCCGCAGCGCATCGGCCACCGCCATCGCGGGTTCGACGTGGCCCGCGGTGCCGCCGCCGGCGAGGACCACGGAGATCGCCCGGTCGTTCCCTGCCGGGATCGATACTCCCGTCACCCGTAACGCTGACCTTCCAGTGTGCGGGCTCGTCGGCCCGGCTTTCGCTGGCCAGCACCATAACCGACGGACCCGCGCGTCTCCGCATTCGGCTGCCGGGCGCCGCGGGCGGCGCGCCGGGTGGCGGTGCGCTCGGGCGCGGCGGTACGGCTCTTGCGGGGCGTGGCGGCCCGACCGGTCCGGCTCTCGGCCGTCGCGGCCCGGGAGCCCGACCGCAGGCGGTCGCGCAGCGCTTCGGTGCGCGACGGCACGTACGGGGCGGGCAGCGGCAACCGCAGCAGCCGGTTGACCCGGTCGTCGCGACCGGCGCGCAGAGCGGCGACCGCTTCGGGTTCGTGGCGCGCGGCGTTGGCCATGATGCCGATCATGAACAGCGTGGTGGCCGTCGAGGTGCCGCCGGCCGAGATCAGCGGCAGCTGCAGCCCGGTGACCGGCAGCAGGCCGACGACGTAGCCGACGTTGATGAACACCTGCGAGAGGATCCACAGCGTGGCGGTGGCGGTGAGCAGCCGCAGGAACGGGTCGGCGGAACGTCGCGCGATCCGCATGCCGGTGTAGGCGAACAGCCCGAACAGGCACAGCAGCCCTGCGGCGCCGACGAAGCCGAGTTCCTCGCCGATGATCGCGAAGATGAAGTCGTTGTGCGCGTTGGGCAGGTAGTTCCACTTCGCGGTGCCCTGCCCCAGCCCGTCTCCGAAGACGCCACCGTTGGCCAGCGCGAACCGCGCCTGCCGGGCCTGGTAGCCGGAGCCCTGCGCGTCGGCTGCGGGATCGAGCCAGGACTGCACGCGCGCCGAGCGGTAGCCCGCCGACATCGCCAGGACCGCGCCGGAGATCAGGATCGCGCCCAGCGAGCTGAGGAACACCCGCAGCGGCAGACCGGCGTACCACAGCAGGCCCAGCAGGATGACGCCCATGGACAGGGTCTGTCCGAGGTCGGGCTGGGCGACCACCAGGGCGAGCGCGATGACGGCCGCGGGGACCAGCGGCACGAGCATCTCGCGCAGCGAGGCGCGTTCCATGCGCCGCGCCGCCAGCAGGTGGGCGCCCCAGATGGCCAGCGCGATCTTGGCCAGCTCGGAAGGCTGCATGGAGAAACCGCCCACCACGAACCATCCGCGCGAGCCGTTGGCGATCTTGCCGATGCCGGGGATGAGCACCAGGACCAGCAGCACCACGGTCACCGCGAACCCGGTGAAGGCGAACCTGCGCATCAGGCGCACCGGAACCCGCAGGGCGATGTAGAAACCGACGAGTCCGACCCCGGTCCACAGCACCTGCTTGCTGAACACCGACCACGGCGAGCCGGCCTGGTCGTAGGAGTACACGCCCGACGCCGAGAGCACCATGGTCAGACCCATGCTGGTCAGCAACGCGGAGACCGCGATGATCAGGTGAAACGACGTCATCGGGCGGTTGAGCCACGACCCGAACCGAGTCCGTGGCGCGGGTGCGACGGCAGGCCCGGCCGTCAGCGCCGGGGCGCCGTCGGCGGCCGGGTTGGCGCGCCGGGTGCGCAGCCGGTCAAGGATGTTGCCCACGAAGACGCCTGCTACCCGGGGCTATCGGAGGACGGCGCGGACCGCGGCGGCGAACGCGTCGCCGCGGTGCCCGTAGCCGCTGAACTGGTCGAACGACGCTCCCGCCGGCGCCAGCACCACGGCGTCGCCGGGTCGGGACAACCGGCGGGCCGCTCGGACGACGCCCGTCATCACCGCGTCGGCGACCGCTCGCCCCGCCGTGTCGACCACGTCTGTCACATGAGTCACACCTGTCTCAGCTTTCTCAAGCACCCCAGAATCCTCCCCCGTCACAACCTCGACGACGGGGACATCCGGTGCGTGTCGCGATAACGCCTCTGCCACGATCGCCCGGTCCCGCCCGATCAGCACCGCCGCCACCAGGCGATCGGCCACCGCGGCGACCATGGCGTCCACCGAGGCGCCCTTGAGAAGTCCACCGGCCACCCACACCACCCGCGGGAATGCGCTGATCGACGCCTGCGCGGCGTGGGGGTTGGTCGCCTTGGAGTCGTCGACATAGGTCACGTCGTCGATCACCGCGACCACCTCGGCGCGGTGCCGGCCCACGTGGAAGTCGGCCAGCGCGTCGGCGATGGGCTGCGCCGACACCCTGACCGCCCGGGCCAGCGCGGCGGCGGCCAGCGCGTCGAGCACCCCGACCGGACCGGCGACCGGGATGCTGTCGACCGGGGCCAGGGGCAGGTCATCGGCGAACGCGCGGTCGATCAGCACACCGTCGACGACGCCGAGTTCGCCCGGTGCCGGTTCCCCGAGCCGGAAGCCCACCCGGACCGGCGCCGGGGACGCGGCGAGCAGGTCGGTGGCGACGCGGTCGTCGAGACCGGCGACTGCGACGCGGCCGGTCAGGGCCCGGGCCTTGGCGAGGGCATACGCGCTCATCGAGCCGTGCCAGTCGAGGTGGTCTTCGGCGACGTTGAGGACCACTCCGGCCTCCGGCCGCAGCGAGGGCGCCCAGTACAGCTGGAAGCTCGACAGTTCGACGGCCAGGACCTCGGCGGGCTGGTCGAGCAGCGCGAGCACCGGGTCGCCGATGTTGCCGCACAGCACCGAGCGTCGGCCGGCGGCGACCAGCATGGCGTGCAGCATCGAGGTGGTGGTGGTCTTGCCGTTGGTGCCGGTCACCACCAGCCAGCGCCGCGGCGTCCCGTAGCGGCCCGACTGGTCGAGCCGCCAGGCCAGCTCCACATCGCCCCACACGGGGATCTGCGCGTCGGCCGCCGCGGTCAGCACCGCAGCCGTCGGCGGAAACCCGGGGCTGGTGACGACGACGTCGAACTCGGTCATCGCAGCCACGGCGTCGGCGGGCGGCAGTGTCGCGGTCCCCTGCCCGGCCAGCGCCGCCAGCGCCGAGGCATTGTCGTCGGTCACGGTCACCCGCACACCGAGCGGTTGCAGTGCCGCCACCACGGCCCGGCCGGTGATGCCGGCGCCGGTCACCAGGACGGTGGCCCCGGGCGCGATCGGCTCGAGCACGTCAGGCACCGACGGTGGTCAGCCACTCGCTGTAGAACAGCGCCACGCCCAGCCCGCAGGCGATGGCGGTCAGCAGCCAGAACCGGATGATCACCGTCGTCTCGGCCCATCCCACCAGCTCGAAGTGATGGTGGAACGGCGCCATCCGGAACACCCGGCGGCCGGTGGTCCGGAACGCCAGGATCTGCACCACCACCGAGGTGACCTCGGCGACGAAGAGCGCGCCGAGCACCACGGCGAGCATCTCGGTGCGGCTGGTGACCGACAGGCCGGCGATGATGCCGCCGAGCGCCAGCGACCCGGTGTCCCCCATGAAGATCTTGGCCGGCGCGGCGTTCCACCACAGGAACCCGATACAGGCGCCGGCGGTGGCGGCCGCGATGATCGCCAGATCCAACGGGTCGCGCACGTTGTAGCAGCCCACGCCGGGAGCCGTGGCGCACGCGTTGCGGAACTGCCAGAAGGTGATCAGCACATAGGCCGCGCAGACCATCGCCATGGCGCCCGCGGCCAGGCCGTCGAGTCCGTCGGTGAAGTTGACCGCGTTGGACCAGGCGCTGACGAGCACCACACAGAACAGCACGAATACCGCGGGAGCCAGGGTGACCGTCGCGATCTCGCGGACGTAGGAGAGCTGCGCGCTGGCCGGGGTGAGTCCGTCGGCGTTGGCGAACTGCAGCGCCAACGCACCGAACACCACCGCGGCCAGCAGGATGCCGATGGTCTTGGCGGTCTTGTTCAGGCCGAGGTTGCGTGCGCGACGCAGCTTGATCATGTCGTCGACGAAACCCACCAGGCCCAGCGACGTGGCCAGCAACAGCACCAGCAGGCCCGACGCCGAGGGTCCCTTGCCGTCCATCATCATCCCGACCAGGTGGGTGCCGAAGTAGCTGGCCCAGATGCCGGCGATGATCGCCACGCCGCCCATTGACGGGGTGCCGCGCTTCTTGTGGTGGCTGGGCGGGCCGTCCTCGCGGATCTCGTGGCCGAAGCCCTGCCGGGTGAACAGCCGGATCAGCACCGGGGTCAACAGGATCGACACCGTCAGCGCGATGCCGACGGCGATCAGGATCTGCCTCATCGGCCACCTGCCGCGATCCCGGCGCCGCCCTCGGCAGCCAGCGTGTCGGCCAGGGGGCCCAGCCCGGCGGAGTTGGACGCCTTCACCAGGACGACGTCACCGGGCGCCAGTTCGGCGCGCAACAGCGTCAGGGCGGCGTCGGCGTCGGCGACCGCGGTGGCCTCCGAGCCCCACGACCCCTCCATGACCGCCCCGTGGAGCATGGCGCTCATAGGCCTCCCGGTTCCCACGACGATGAGTCGAGACACATCTAAGCGCACCGCCAGGCGACCGATGCGGTCATGCTCGCCGATCGCGTCGTCGCCGAGTTCGGCCATCTCGCCGAGGACGGCGAAGCTGCGCTTCCCGCGCGCCATCCAGGCCAGCGCCTTGAGACCGGCGGCCATCGAGTCGGGGTTGGCGTTGTAGGCGTCGTTGATCACGGTCACCCCGTCGGGCCGGGTGGTGACCTGCATCCGTCGTTGCGACACCGGCGCGGCCTCGGCCAGCGACGCGGCGACCTGCTCGAGCGTGGCGCCGCAGTGCAGTGCGACCGCGGCTGCGCACAGTGCGTTGGAGACCTGGTGGTCGCCGTGCACCGCGAGCTGCACCTGGGTCTGCTCGGTTCCGGCGTGCAGGGTGAAGTGCGGTCGCGCCAGCGGGTCGAGGCGGACCTCGTCGGCCCAGACATCGTGGTCCGCCGAGCGGCCGACGCGCACGACACGCGCTGCGGTCTTGGCGGCCATCGCCGCGACCACCGGGTCGTCGGCGTTGAGGACGACGACGCCGGTGTCCGGAACCGCTTGCGGCAGTTCGGCTTTGGTTTCGGCGATAGCCTCTCGGGAGCCGAACTCGCCGAGGTGTGCGGTGCCGACGTTGAGTACGACCGCGACCGACGGCGGCGCGATCGCGGCCAGCGCGGCGATGTTGCCGCGGTGGCGCGCGGACATCTCGAGGACCAGGAAGTCGGTGGACTCGTTGGCGCGCAGCACCGTCCACGGATGGCCGAGCTCGTTGTTGAAGGACCCGGGCGGTGCGACCACCTCACCCAGCGGGGTCAGCACCGCCGCGATCAGGTCCTTGGTCGAGGTCTTGCCCGACGAGCCGGTGATGCCGATGATCGTCAGGCCCCGGGCGGTCAGCCGTTCGGCGACGGCGGCGGCCAATTTCGCCAGCGCGGCCAGTACCGCCGCGCCCGATCCGTCGCGGTCGTGTTCCAGGACGCCGGCGGTGCCGCAGTCCGGAGCCGAGGGTGGCGTCACCGGATCCACGACGATCGCCGGCACCCCGACCGGACGCGCCGCCAACACCGCGACGGCGCCGGCGGCCACCGCTGCAGCGGCGAAGTCGTGCCCGTCGGCGCGGGCGCCGGGCAACGCCAGGAACAGGGTGCCCGGACCCACTGCGCGCGAGTCGAATTCGACGCCGCCGGTCACGCGCAGCTCCGCGGCCTGCTCCTCGGTCACGTCCGTCAGGCGGCCACCCACGATGTCCGCGATCTCGGCCAGGGACATCTCAATCACGGGTGGCATCCTCCCCGTACGCCGCGTCCAGGGCCGCGGCGAGTTCGTCGCGGTCGTCGAACGGTCGGGTCTGCCCGGCGACGGTCTGGCCGGATTCGTGCCCCTTACCCGCGATCAGGACCGTGTCACCGGCGCGGGCCCACCCCACGGCGAAGTCGATGGCGCTACGGCGGTCCCCGATCTCCACGACCTCGGCGGCGGTGCCGGCGGCCCCGGCCAGGATGGCCGCGCGGATCGTGGCCGGATCCTCGCTGCGGGGATTGTCGTCGGTGACGACGACCAGGTCGGCGAGCTCGCCGGCGACCTGCCCCATCGGTTCACGTTTGCCGCGGTCACGGTCCCCGCCCGCGCCGAAGACCACGGCCAGCCGGCCCGGCCTCGATGTCCGCAGGGTCTCCAGGACGGCGCGCAGCGCACCGGGTTTGTGCGCGTAGTCCACCAGCGCCGCGAACGGCTGCCCGCGGTCGATCACCTCCAGGCGGCCGGGTACCGCGGCGGCGCGCAGACCCGGGGCGGCCTGTTCGGGTGACACGCCGACCGCGTCGAGCAGGGCGGTCGCCAGCAGTGCGTTGGCCACGTTGAACCGGCCGGGCAACCCCACCTGCAGGTGGTGGTGCACACCGGCGGGATCGACGGCCCGGAACTGCTGGGTGGTCGGGCCGCCGCACCCCTGCCCGACGTCCTCGACACGCCAGTCCGCGGGGCCGGTGACGCCGACGGTCACCGCGTCGTCGCGCCGCCGCGCCAGGGCCCGACCCCACTGGTCGTCCACGCAGACGACGGCCCGCGCGGCGCAGGTCGGCGACGCGGGCTCGAACAACCGCGCCTTGGCCTCGAAGTACTCCTCCATGGAGCCGTGGAAATCGAGGTGATCCCGGCTGAGGTTGGTGAAACCACCCACCGCGAACGCGGTGCCGTCGACCCGGCCGAGGGTCAGGGCGTGGCTGGACACCTCCATGACCACGGTGTCGACCCCTTCTTCGAGCATCACCGCGAGCAGCGCCTGCAGGTCGGGCGCTTCGGGGGTGGTGAGCCGGCCCGGGATCTCCCGACCGGCGATATGCACCCCGACCGTGCCGATCAGCGCGGCCATCCGACCGCCGGAGCGCAAGCCCGCCTCGACGAGATAGGTCGTGGTCGTCTTGCCCGAGGTGCCGGTGACACCGATGACCCGCAGCTTGCGCGACGGGTGGCCATAGACGGCGGCGGCGGCGGAGCCCAGGACCGAACGCGGGTCGGGATGGACCAGCACGGGCACCTCGACGGACCCGAGTTGCGCAGCGCCGGCCGGATCGGTGAGCACGGCGACCGCCCCTCGTGCGACGGCGTCGCCGGCGTAGCGGGCGCCGTGGGAGCGCGTCCCGGGCAACGCGGCGAACAGGTCCCCGGGGTGGGCGTCCTGCCCGCGCAGCGTGACTCCGGTCAACGTCACGTCGGGCACCGGGGCGGCGTCGACGGCGACGGCCGACACCGACTGCGACACCACGTGCAACGGTAGGCCGGCAGGACGGCTGGGACGCAGATTCATGGCTTTGACACAGTACCGACCCGTCGGGTCTCTCCGATGCCGTGTCAGTCGGCCTGAAGGATCAGCGGCGCACCCGGATCGGCCGACAGCGGCACGTTGTCCCGCTGCAGCAGCCACGACGCGATGTTGTGGAACAACGGTGCTGCCGAGGAGCCCGGCGAACCGTCCGCGGCGCGGTGTGGTGCGTCCATCATCACGCCCACCACGTAGCGCGGATCGTCCGACGGCGCCATGCCGGCGAAGGTGATCCAGTAGACGTCGCTGTAGTAGCACCCGCAGGCGGGGTTGATCTGCTGGGCGGTGCCGGTCTTGCCGGCGATCTGGTACCCCTCGACGGCGGCCTGCGGGCCGGTGCCCTGCTGGATGCCGCGGGGGTCGCGCTGCACGACCGAACGGAACATGTCGCGGACCGTGCGGGCCGTCTCGGCCGAGACCACCCGCACACCTTCGGGCCGGGGTTCCTCGGTGCGGCCACCGTCGGGGTCGAGGGTGGCCTTGACGATCCGCGGCGGGATCCGGACCCCGTCGTTGGCGATGGCCTGGTACATCCCGGCCATCTGCAGCAGCGTCATCGAAAGCCCCTGCCCGATGGGCAGGTTGGCGAAGCTCGAGCCCGACCACTGGTCGATCGGCGGGACCAGACCCGCGCTCTCGCCGGGCAGTCCCACCCCGGTGCGCTGACCGAGGCCGAACTTGCGGAGCATCTCGGCGAAGCGTTCGGGCCCGACGCGCTGGGCCAGCATCAGCGTGCCGACGTTCGACGACTTCCCGAAGATCCCGGTGGTGGTGTACGGCATCACGCCGTGGTCCCAGGCGTCGCCGACGGTGACACCGCCCATGCTGATCGACCCGGGCACCTGCAGCACCTCGTCGGGTCGGGTCAGTCCCATCTCGATCGCGGTGGCCGCGGTGATGATCTTGTTGACCGAACCCGGCTCGAACGGCGAGGACACGGCGAGGTTGCCCAGTTGGCGATGCTCCTGCCGGCTGAGGTCCTGGGCGGGGTTGAAGGTGTTGTCGTTGGACATCGCCAGCACCTCGCCGCTCTTCGCGTCGAGCACGACCGCCGAGACGTTCTTGGCGCCGGAGGCGTCCTTGGCCAGCTGCACCTGCTGCTGGACGTAGAACTGGATGTCGTCGTCGATGGTCAGCATCACCGTGGAGCCGTTGACCGCGTCGTGGCGGTTGCGGTAGCTGCCGGGGATCACGACACCGTCGGACCCGCGGTCATAGGTGATGGAGCCGTCAGTGCCGGCGAGGACGGCGTCGAGCGAGTCCTCCAGTCCCAGCAGGCCGTGGCCGTCCCAGTCGATTCCCCCGATGATGTTGGCGGCCAACGACCCTCCGGGGTACTGACGCAGATCCTGTCGCTCGGAGCCGACCTCGGGGAACTTCGTGCGAATGGCGTCGGCGATGGCAGGATCCACGGCCCGCGCCAGGTAGACGAAGGTCTCGTTGCTGCGCAGCTTCTTCAACACCGTTGCGCTGTCGGGCTTCCCGCCCAACCGCGAGGCGACCTCCTCGGCGATCTCGGTGAGTCGTTCGTCGGGGTCCGGGGCCGACGCGCCGCTCTCCTCGGCCTTCTTGACGGCCTCGGCCAGCTCCTCACGCACCCGGACGGGCTGGAAGGTCAGCGCGCGCGCTTCGATCGTGAACGCCAACTTGTCGTGGTTGCGGTCGACGATGGCGCCGCGCACCGCGGGGTCGATGTCGGTGACCTTGAGCTGACCGGCGGCCTGCGCGCGCAGACCTTCGGCCCGCGGCACCTGCAGTGTGAACAGCTGGGCCGCGGCGATCACCAGCAGCATGAAGATCGCGGCGTTTCCGGCGCGGTGGCGGAACACGAAGGACGCGCTGCGCAACCCGGTCTGCGAGACCGGTTGCCGAATGCGGCGCGACCGCGCCGACCTCTCCTGGGTCGGGGCAGCACCCTTCCCGGCGCGCCGGTCTGGCCGCCGGGTCACGCCGGAGCCCCGGGAACCGGCGGGGCGACGGGCGCGGCGGGAACGACGTGCTCGGGAGCGACCGGGACGCTGGACAGGCCCGGCTCGGCGAGTGGGGTGGCCGGCAGCGGGGCGGCCTGCACGGGCCCGGGTCCGGGCAGCGCGCCCGTGGTGGCGTGAGGCACCTCGACGCCCGGCACGGCCAGCGGCAGCGGCAGCTGTCCGCCCGCGGCGGGCGGTTCGGTCGAGGGTAACCGCACCGGCACCTCGAGCGGTTCGATCACCCGCGGAGCCGGCGGCGCGGGTGGGGTCGGTTCCGGCAGCGGCGCGTTCAACGGTGGCGGCGGCACCCCCTCGGCGGGTTTGGGAGTGCCGACGACGACCCAGTTGCCGCCGGGATCCTGCACCAGCCGGGCGGTGTCGCGCGACGGGATCATGCCGAGCTCGCGAGCCGCCTCGGCCAGCGCCGGCGCGGCCTGCGCCTCGAGGACGTCGCGCTCGAGCGCCTCTTTCTGCTGCATCAGCGCCTCGTTGAGTTCGCGCGCGTTGCCGAGGCGGTAGGAGCGCTCCGCGGCATCGGTGGACAGCCACAGCGTCACCCCGAGACCGAGGCCGAGCGCCGAGATGATCAGCACGACGAACGGCACTCGGGCGACCAGTCGCCGCGGGCTCAGGTCGATCGAGGCGATCCGGACCAGAATCCGTTCCCGCAGGGGCGGGCGGACGACCTTGGGCGCCTTGGCCTTCCGCGCTTTGGCGCGCGCTTTGGCCTGACTGGCGCTCTTCGGCCGGGCCGGCGCGTCGACCGGCCGCGGGGTCGGGTTGGTGCGCGGCGCCGACCGGTCGGGCCGGGTGTCGCGGACGGCCTTGCGGCCGCGCGGTTCGACGGGCGTGCGTTTGGGTTCCCGTGCGCTGCGGCGGGCCTTCTTGCGGTCCGGCTCGACCGGTTGGCGGGTACGTCCCGATCCGGCGCGGGCGGAGCGAACCGGCTTCTTCGACTTCATCGTGACTCCCCCATCACCTTCTCGACCGCGCGCAGCCGGACCGGAGCGCTTCTCGGATTTCGGTTGATCTCGTCGTCGTCGGCACGCTCGGCACCCCGGGTCAGCGCGACGAAACGCGGCTGGTGTCCCGGCAGTTCGACGGGCAGCCCGGGCGGAGTCCGTGACGCGGTCGCGGCGGCGAACTCGGTCTTGACGATGCGGTCCTCCAGCGACTGGTAGGCCATGACGGCGACGCGGCCGCCCGGGCGCAGGGCGTCCAGAGCCGCCGGGATGGCACTGCGCAGGGAGTCCAGCTCCGCGTTGACCGCGATACGCAACGCCTGGAAGGTGCGCTTGGCCGGATGCCCGCCGGTCCGGCGGGCAGGTGCGGGGATCGCGGCGTAGAGCAGCTCGACCAGTTCCGCGGTGGTGGTCAGCGGTGCGGTCGCGCGCCGCCGCACGATGTGGGAGGCGATGCGTGCGGCGAATCGCTCCTCACCGAACTCGCGCAGGATCCGGGCGATCTCTCTTTCGCCGTAGGTGTTGAGGATCTCGGCGGCCGTCAGATCCGACTGCGAATTCATCCGCATGTCCAACGGCGCGTCGGCCGAGTAGGAGAAGCCGCGTTCGACGCGGTCGAGCTGCATCGACGACACGCCGAGGTCGAACAGGATGGCATCGACCTGTCGGCCGCCGAGCGCGTCGGCGAGGCCGTCGTAGCGGGTGTGGACCAGGGTGACGCGGTCGCCGAACGGCTCGAGACGGCGGCCGGCGATGCTCAGCGCGTCCGGGTCGCGGTCCAGGCCGATCACCGACAGGCCGGGGAACTGGGTCAGGAACCGCTCCGAATGTCCGCCGGCACCGAGGGTGGCGTCGACGAGCGTGGCGCCGGCGCCGGCCGGGTCCTGCCGGGTCAGCGCCGGGGCGAGCAACTCGACGCATCGGTCCAGCAGGACCGGGACGTGGGGTTCGTGTTCGACCATGGCAACACCGTGGGGTTCAGGGGCGGCCCCTGCAGTGAGGTCCCTGTCCGAGGTCGCGAACCTGACGTCGGGGAAGTACGTCAGGGCCGGTTCGGGCAGAGGCCACACTGCACGGGCCTGCCGGCCAGTGGGCAGATCAAAAGATGTCGCCGAGTGCTTCATCGCTGGCCGCGGAGAAGTTCTCTTCGTGTTGCTCCTGGTAGGTGCGCCAGGCTTCGGCGTCCCAGATCTCGAGGAAATCGATGGATCCGGTGACGACGCAGTCCTTGCTCAAGTTGGCGTAGCGGCGATGCTCCGACGACAGCGTGATCCGACCCTGGCCGTCCGGGTACTGCTCGTCGGTGCTGGCCGCCAGGTTGCGCAGATACGCACGGGCCTGCGGATTGCCCCGCTTGGCGCGTCCGTTGATCTCCGCGATCATCGCCTCGAACTCGGCCCGCGGATACACGGCCAGGCTGTGATCTTGGCTTTTCGTGACCATCAACCCTCCTGCCAGTGCGTCGCGGAACTTGGCGGGCAACGTCAGTCGCCCTTTGTCGTCGAGCTTGGGCGTGTAGGTGCCGAAGAACATCTCGTCACCTCGCAGACCTTCTCAAGCCTTGCCCTCCACGGAGCCCCGGTCGCTCCGTTGTCCGCCACTTTACCCCACAATCCCCCACTTTGCCCCGAATCCTTCCGCGCGTTTCCACCACCGGCCCACTTTCCCGAGGACGACCGGGCAGCCGCCGCTACACCGCCGCGCACGAAGAGGTGGAACGTCAGAGATATGCGCAGGTCAGCGCGACTTCCGGGGTGATCGACCACAAGGTGGGGCGTGGTGGGGCAAAAAAAGAGAGGCAGCCCTGTCGGGCTGCCTCTACTGGCGGATCGACCGTTACTCGTCGAAACGGCGACGGAACCGGTCTTCCATGCGGCTGGTGAACGAGCCGCCGGCACCTTTCGCACGCTTCTGACGCGCGGCGGTCAGGTCGTCGGGCACGCGGTCGGCGCCGCCGGGCACCCGCGGGCCGGTGATCGCGAACACGACGCCACCGAACATCACGATGAAACCGAGCACCGACAGGATCGGGAAGCCACCGATCATGGTCGCCGTGACCGCCACACCCGAGATCAACATCGCGAGCCCGAGGACGAACAACGCGGCGCCCTGAAGCCGGCGCCGGGTCGAAGGAGCACGCAAGGTTCCACCGCGGACGCTGGACGCGAACTTGGGGTCCTCGGCATAGAGCGCGCTCTCGATCTGATCGAGCATGCGCTGCTCATGATCGGAGAGTGGCATTCGTCCCTCCCTCTTGCCGTGGGGGTGTGGCAGTTGTCGAAACACCGGATGCCCGCGGCTACGGGCACTTAACACTAATGATACGAGGTCGATCTGCCCGGTACCACCTAGTTCACCCCCTGATTCTATGACGGTCGCCGCACCCGCGGAGCCCTCGCGCGCGAGAAGCCGATAATGGGGGGCGACCACCGCACACCGCCGGAAGGGCCGAGAACTTGGCGACGCATCTGATCGAGCTGTCGCCGGGCGACATGCAGCGCCGACTCGGCGACGCTCTGACGATCTACGTCGACGCCATGCGCTATCCGCGCGGCACCGAGGAGCAACGCGCCTCGATGTGGCTGGAACACACCCGCCGGAAAGGCTGGAAGGCGGTCGCGGCGATCGAGACCGCCGATGACGGGCCGCCCGCGCCGCCGGACCCGGCGACCGCCCGGATGCTCGGCGTGGCCTACGGGTACTGCGGCGCCCCGGACCAGTGGTGGCAGCAGCAGGTCAACGCCGGTCTGCGCCGCAGCGGCGCCGACGAGGCCCGCGTGACCGATCTGATGAGCAGCTACTTCGAGCTGACCGAACTGCACATCCATCCCGCCTTCCAGGGCCGCGGCCTCGGTGAGGGCCTGATCCGCCGGCTGCTCGCCGACCGCGACGAACGCCACGTGCTGCTGTCCACCCCCGAGGTCAACGGCGAGGCCAACCGCGCCTGGCGGCTGTACCGCCGGCTCGGCTTCACCGACGTCATCCGCGGCTACCATTTCGCCGGCGATCCGCGGGCCTTCGCCATCCTGGGGCGGACACTGCCGCTGTAGAGGAACTCCCACACCTCCGCGTCCGGCGCCTCATCTGGCACGATGACCGGGTGCCGATCCGTCACCGGACCTCCAAGCGCCTCCTGACATTGCTCCTCGCGCTGTTGCTGGTGGCCCCGACCCTGGTCGGCTGCGTCCGGGTCCGGGCCTCGATCACGGTGTCCCCCGACGACCGGGTCTCCGGGCAGATCGTCGCGGCCGCCAAACCCCGCGACGACAACGACAAGGGACCGCAACTCCTCAACAACCTGCCGTTCGCGCAGAAGGTCGCGGTGTCGGCCTACAACCGCGACGACTACGTCGGGTCCCAGGCGGTGTTCTCCGATCTCACCTTCGCCGAACTCCCTCAGCTGGCCGCGATGAGCCGCGACGCGGCCGGAGTCGACATCACGCTGCGCCGCGCCGGCGACCTGGTGATCCTGGAAGGCCGCGTCGACCTCACCACGCTCAGCGATCCGGAGGCCGACGTGTCGCTGTCGGTCGCGTTCCCCGGCGAGGTCACCTCCACCAACGGCGACCAGATCTCCTCCGAGGTGGTCGAGTGGACCCTGCGCCCGGGCATCGTCACCACCATGAACGCCCAGGCGAAGTACACCGATCCGAGTGCCCGGTCGTTCATCGGCGCCGCGGTGTGGCTCGGTGTGGCGTCGTTCCTGGTCGCCGGAGTCATCGGCGCGCTGGCCTACGCCAACCGGGACAGGTCCCCCAGACCCGGCGACCCGCAGGACGCGGCGTCGCAGCCCTGATTTGCTCTCCCGGTCGGCTCAGCATCTACTCTGAGTGCACTTGCCGGGGCGGTTTGACGACACAGAAAGGGGCGCCCGCTGAGCGTGGATGCTGCGGCACCATCGGCCGTCGAGTTGGCCGCGGCCGTCACCGAGGAACTGCGCGGGTACCTGCGTGAGCGCCGCCGCGACGCGGCCTACATCGGGACCGACTACGCGGTTCTGACCGAGGCCCTCGAGGAGTTCGTGCTCCGAGGTGGCAAACGGCTGCGTCCCGCGTTCGCGTACTGGGGATACCGCGCGGTCGCCGAGGCCGAGCCGACTCCCGCGGTACTGCGGTTGTTCTCGGCGCTGGAGTTGCTCCACGCCTGCGCTCTGGTGCACGACGACCTGATCGATGCGTCGGCGACCCGTCGGGGCCTGCCCACCGTGCATCGGATCTTCGCGGCGCGCCACCGCGACCACAACTGGCACGGTTCGGCCGAGCAGTTCGGGCTGTCGGCCGCGATCCTGCTCGGCGACCTGTCGCTGGTGTGGGCCGACGACATCGTCGCGACCGCGCTCGCGGGCACCGACGCCCACGCGCGCGTGCAGCGGGTGTGGGCGGCCATCCGGACCGAGGTGCTCGGCGGCCAGTATCTCGACATCATCGCCGAGGCCCGCGGCACCGAGACCGTCGCGTCGGCGATGACCGTGAACATCTACAAGACGGCCTCCTACACCATCACCCGGCCGCTGCAGTTGGGTGCGGCCGCCGCGGCCGACCGCCCGGAGATCCTCGAGGCCTTCCACGAGCTCGGCACCAGCCTGGGCGTGGCGTTCCAACTGCGCGACGACGTGCTGGGCGTCTTCGGCGACCCCGAGGTCACCGGCAAACCGTCCGGTGACGACCTGCGCTCCGGTAAACGCACCGTGTTGCTCGCCGAAGCCGTCGAGCTGGCCGAGAAGAACGACTCCGCCGCCGCGCAGCTGCTGCGGACCTCGATCGGCACTCCGCTCACCGAACCCCAGGTGGTCGAGGTACGCGCCGCGATCGAGTCCGTCGGTGCGCTGTCCGCGGTCGAACACCGGATCGAGCGGTTGACCCGCAAGAGCATCGACATCCTCGACGCCGCGCCGATCGACGCCAGAGCCCGCGTCGGTCTGACCGAACTCGCCAGATTGGCCGCCAACCGGTCGGCATAGGCATGACAACTCCAGCGCCTGCACAGGCACCGAGACAAGGCCTCTCCGAACGGGTTTCCGGCCAGTGCCGCCGCCTCGCCACCTTCGCGCGCTCGCCGTCGGGCCGACCCGCCCTGCTCGGCGCGCTGGGCGCCGCGCTGATCACTGCCGGCGGTGTCGGTGCCGGCAGCACCCGGTTGCACGATCCGCTGCTGGAGTCGATGCACCTGTCCTGGTTGCGGTTCGGGCACGGCCTGGTGCTGTCGTCGTTGATGTTGTGGATCGGTGTCGCCCTGATGCTGGTCGCATGGCTCTGGCTGGGCCGGCGCGTCATCGCGCGCAGCGTCGACGAGTACACGATGGTGGCCACCACCGGTTTCTGGTTGGTCCCGCTGTTGCTCAGCGTGCCGGTGTTCAGCCGTGACACCTACAGCTATCTGGCGCAGGGCGCGCTGCTGCGTGACGGGTTCGACCCCTACGTCGTCGGCCCGGTCGACAACCCGAACGCGCTGCTCGACGACGTCAGCCCGATCTGGACCACCACCACAGCGCCCTACGGACCCGCGTTCATCCTCGTGGCGCGGTTCGTCACGATGGTCGTCGGCGACGATGTCGTCGCCGGCACCATGCTGCTGCGGCTGTGCATGCTGCCCGGCCTGGTACTCCTGATCTGGGCGGCGCCGCGCATCGCGCGCCACGTCGGGGCCGACGGTGCGGTCGCGTTGTGGATCTGCGTGCTCAACCCCCTGGTGATCATCCACCTGATGGGTGGAGTCCACAACGAGATGCTGATGGTCGGCCTGATGGCGGCCGGTATCGCGCTGACCTTCCACGGCCGTTACGCCGCGGGTGCCGCGTTGATCGCGCTGGCGGTCGCGGTCAAAGCCACTGCCGGCCTGGCGCTTCCGTTCATGGTGTGGGTGTGGGCCCGTGGCCTGCGGGAGCGGCGCGGTTATTCGGCGGTGCGCGCGTTCGCGACCGCCACCGCAGCGGCACTGCTGATCTTCGTCGCGGTGTTCGCCGTGACCTCACTGGTGGCAGGGGTCGGCCTGGGATGGCTGACCGCGCTGGCCGGTTCGGTGAAGATCATCAACTGGCTGACCGTCCCGACGGCGATCGCGAACCTGATCAACGCCGTGGTCGGGCTGGTGATCCCGGTGAACTTCTATGCCGTGCTCGAGGTCAACCGCATCATCGGGATCGCGATCATCGCGCTGGCGGCGCCGCTGCTGTGGTGGCGCTACCGACACACCGATCGCGACGCGCTGATGGGCACCGCGCTGCTGATGGTGGTCGTCGTGCTGTTCGTTCCCGCGGCGCTGCCCTGGTACTACACATGGCCGCTGGCCGTGATGGCCGCGTTGGCCCAGTCCCGCGCGGCCATCGCACTGATCGCCGGATTCTCGACGTGGATCATGGTGATCTGGCGGCCCGACGGAGCGCACGGCATGTACTCGTGGACCCACGTCCTGCTCGCGACGGCTTGTGCGGTGGCGGCGTGGTACTGGCTGGCCGTCGATAGGTCGCGACGGTCGAACCGTCAGTAGGCCAGAGCCTGGGCCCGGCGGACCACTTCGCGCGCCTGATGCGAGTGCAGTGCGTCGACCGGGCGCGCGTTGACCACCGGCTCGGTGGAACCGTCGCGGCGGATCGTCAGCGACGCATCCGGGGTGAAAAGCCACCGCATGATCTCGGTCTCGCGGTATCCGCCGTCGCGTAACACCACCAGCAGGCCGGTCAACGTCTTGACGAGATGTCCGCTGTCGTCGAAGAAGATCTGCGGTACCACGACGTCCTTACCGCGGCGCACCGCCACCAGATGACCTTCACGCAGCTGCTGGTGCACCTTCGACAGCGGGATGCCCAGCATTCGGGCGACCTCGGGAAGGTGGTAGACGGCCTCGTCGGGCTCGAGCACGTCGTCGGCAGTCGGGATGCTGCTCATCGCCCGAGTCTAGAACCCCGCGGAAGGTCCGCGCTGCCCAGATACCCGCGCGCTCAGCGGGTCGCGCGTCCCCTGCTCGTACCATGTGTCCGGTGGAGACCTACCAGTCCGCCGACACCCTGACCGGGTCCGTGCTGGACGGTCGGTACCGGATCGACGGGTTGATCGCCACAGGCGGGATGTCGGGCGTCTACCGCGGCCTGGACCTTCGGCTCGAACGGCCGGTGGCGCTGAAGATCATGGACTCCCGATACTCCGGCGACGACCACTTCCTCACCCGGTTCCAACGTGAGGCCCGTGCGGTCGCCCGGCTCAAACACCCCGGCCTGGTGGCAGTGTACGACCAGGGCGTCGACGGCCGTCACCCCTTCCTGGTCATGGAACTCGTCGAGGGCGGGACCCTGCGCGAGTTGCTGAACGAACGGGGTCCGATGCCGCCGCATGCGGTCGCCGCCGTGCTGCGCCCGCTGCTCGGCGGTCTGGCGGAGGCGCACCGCGCAGGGCTCGTACACCGCGACATCAAGCCGGAGAACGTGTTGATCAGCGACGACGGCGAGGTCAAACTCGCCGACTTCGGTCTGGTCCGCGCCGTCGCCGAAGCCAAGATCACCTCGACCAGTGTGATTCTCGGCACCGCGGCCTACCTCGCTCCCGAACAGGTCGCGACCGGCGAGACCGATGCCCGCGGCGACGTGTACGCCGTCGGGGTGCTCGTGTTCGAGTTGCTGACGGGACGCACACCGTTCACCGGCGACACCGCCTTGACGGTGGCCTACCAGCGCCTCGAGCACGACGTCGCGCCGCCGAGCACCGTCATCACCGGCGTGCCAAGACAATTCGACGACCTGGTGGCCTGCGCGACGTCCCGCGACCCGGACCACCGGTTCGCCGACGCCGCCGACATGGGCGAGCAACTCGAGATCGTCGCTCGCGAGCTCGCGCTGCCGGCATTCCGGGTGCCGGCGCCGCGCAACTCCGCGCTGCACCGCTCCCACACCACCGTCTCCGACGCCGGCACCGCAGAGGTCGCGGTACCCAACTCCGGCAAGGCGCCGCCGAGTGGACAGACCCGGGTGTTCGACCGCGACGAACTACCGGCGGACGGTTATCCCGACGAGGCTGAATACCAGCCGCTGACAGGGCAATTCGCCGGTATCGAACTCTCGGAGTTCTACTGGGCCCGACAGCGCGCGCGGCGTGTGCTGCTGTTCTGGGTGATCGCAGTGATCACGCTGGCCGGTCTGGCCGCGGCCGGCGCCTGGACCCTGGGCACGAACCTGCCCAACCTGCTCTAACCGCGGAGCATCTCCGCCCCTGCCTAACCGCGGAGCATCTCCGCCCCTGCCTAACCGCGGAGCATCTCCGCCCCTGCCTAACCGCGGAGCATCTCCGCGACCAAGAACGCCAACTCCAACGACTGCTGCGTGTTCAACCTCGGATCGCACGCCGTCTCGTAGCGGCCGGCCAGGTCGGTGTCGGAGATGTCTTGCGCCCCACCGAGACACTCGGTGACGTTCTCGCCGGTGATCTCGACGTGGATGCCGCCCGGGTGCGTGCCCAGCGCGTGGTGCACCTCGAAGAAGCCCTGCACCTCGTCGACGATGCGGTCGAAGTGTCGGGTCTTGTACCCGGTCGAGGACTCATGGGTGTTGCCGTGCATCGGGTCGCACTGCCAGATCACCTGGTGGCCGGAGGCCTGCACCTTCTCGATGATGGGCGGCAACACTTCTCGCACCTTGTGGTTGCCCATCCGGCTGACCAGCGTCAGACGCCCCGGCACATTGTGCGGGTCGAGCCGCTCGACGTACTCCACCGCCAACTCCGGCGACGTGGTGGGCCCGATCTTCACCCCGATGGGATTGGCGATCACCTCGGCGAACGCGATGTGCGCACCGTCGAGTTGGCGGGTGCGCTCCCCGATCCACAGATAGTGCGCCGACAGGTCGTACAGCTGCGGGTTGGGTCGATCCCCCTCGCCGTTGTCCAACCGCAGCATCGCGCGCTCGTAGTCGAGCACCAGCGCCTCGTGGCTGGCGTAGATGTCGGCGGTGTCGAGGTTGTGGTCGGCCACCCCGCAGGCGCTCATGAAGTGCAGCGCCCGGTCGATCTCGCCGGCGAGCGCCTCATAGCGGGCCCCGGCCGGCGAGGTACGCACGAACTCGCGGTTCCAGTCGTGCACCTGGTGCAGCGAGGCCATCCCCGACGACGTCAGCGCCCGGACCAGGTTCATCGCGGCGCTGGCGTTGGCGTAGGCGCGCACCAGCCGCGACGGGTCGTGCTCCCGCACCGCCGCGTCGGGGGCGAACCCGTTGACCATGTCGCCGCGATAGGACTTCAGGCCCAGCGCGTCGACGTCACTGGAGCGCGGCTTGGCGTACTGGCCGGCGATCCGGGCCACCTTGACCACCGGCATGCTCGCGCCGTAGGTCAGGACCACCGCCATCTGCAGCAGCGTGCGGATGTTGGCGCGGATGTGGGGTTCGGTGTTGTCGACGAACGTCTCGGCGCAATCGCCGCCCTGCAGCAGAAACGCCTCGCCGCGCGCGACCGCAGCCAGCTGCGCCTTCAGTCGCTCGATCTCCGAGGGCACCGTCACCGGCGGCACGCTCTCCAGTACGGTCCGCATGGCCGCGGCCTGACCGGCATCCCAGCTCGGCTGCTGGACGGCGGGCTTGGCCAACGCAGCATCCAGCCGTTGGCGCAGATCCTCGGGCAGCGGCGGAAGCGCAGGCAGCTGATCGATGGGTACGTCGACGGTCCAGTTCACCCGTCAATGGTAACCGCGGTTCAAAACTGCACGTCGGGGCTGCCGTGGCCGGTGATCAACCGGTAGCGGTCCAGGTTGTCCTTGGCGTCGACCAGCGCGTCGTGGGCGTCGCGCGGTCGGGGCGGCATCCGGGGTGAGCCGCGCTCCTCCCACAACTGCCGCAACTCGCGGGTGAACCGCGGGATCGCCGGGGGCAGCTCGGTCATCGGGCCCCACAGCTGACACAGCACCACATGGTCGTAGGCACCCACCCACGCCCACAGCTCGATCGGCTCGTCGCCGTCGATGCCGAAGAAGTCCTCGAGGTCGGTCCGGATCTGACGACGCGACCGCCACACCTTCGACGCCGGCGACGGCAGTTTCGGCAACACGTGCTTGCGCACCCAACTACCGGCCCGGTCCGGGTCGAACTCCGTTGAGACGGCGTAATACTCGCGACCGTCCTCGGCTGCGACACCGATGGAGATCAACTCGATGGTGCGACCGTCGTCGATGAACTCCGCGTCGTAGAAGTAGCGCAACGCTATCGGGCTTCCTGTCTGACCGGGACGTCGGCGCCCGGGGCGGGGGCCGCGCGGATCTCCCGGTCGAGTTGTTCGTCGACCAGTGCGTCGTCGGGAAACTTCGGCATCCCGGCGATCGCATCCTGCAGCCATAGTTTGGCCTGAACCACCGGGCGGCGCTGATGGCGCTCCCGTTCCAACGCGCGATGCATCTTGCGGGGCCGTCTGGTGTAACGCCAGCGCGCCCACGGCGCATGCGGTCGCGACAGGCGGATCGCCCCGACCAACAGCAGCGGAGTGATGAACATCCCGACCAGGCCGGTCCACACCTTGCCCTTGAGCAGTACCACCACCGCCAACGCCAAGGTCAGCACAGCACCGACCACCACAGCGGTGCGCGCCTCCCAGGAATGGTCCTCCTGCCAGATGCCCACATCGAAGAACGACATCGGGTTGAACCCCATCACGAGCAGACCGGCGACCGCGACCGCCACGAACACCGCGTCCACCGACGTGCGGCCGTCCTCGGCCCAGTACACATCGGACAGATGCAGGATCAGGGCGAACTCGTCGAGCACCAGCGCCGCACCGACACCGAAAAAGATTGAAGCGACCGTGAACTCGGGTACACCCCCGTCGACCGCCAGCGTCACCATCGCCACCCCGGAGACCATGACCAAGATCACGCCGATGACGACGTGGTGGATGTGCAGCCCCGAGCCCCCCGAGATGTTGCGCGGCTGCCACCATTTGCGGGGCGCGTCGCTGTCGGCGTGCCTGCGGATGTACCGCACGATCGTGCGGGTGACGAAGAACGTCACGATGAAGGCCACCAGACAGCACACCAGCGGAAGGCGCGAATACGGAATGCCCATCGGCAGGTGCGAAGCGGCGGTCAGCGAGGGATCCACGCGCAGAACTTACGCCGACCAGCGCGTGTCGGGGCCGGGATACCGGTCGGCGCGCCGCTACCCCCGGATAGTCTGGTGCCCGAGATGAGTACGTTGCGGTCGCCCGGCGTGGCGGGGTGGGGACCTAAGCTCGCCTGGCGGTTGTTCCAACTGGCGACAATCGCTGCGCTGGCCTGGGCCGGCTGGCGACTTCTGGGCCGCGTGCCCTACCGCATCGACATCGACGTCTACCGGATGGGCGGCCAGGCCTGGCTCGACGGCCGCGACCTCTACGCCGACGGGGCGATCTTCCACACCCGGGGCGGCATCGACCTGCCGTTCACCTACCCGCCACTGGCGGCTGTGCTGTTCTCGCCGTTCGCGATGCTCTCGCTGGAAGCCGCGAGCGTGGCGATCACCGGGACCACGTTGGTGCTGCTGCTGGTCTCCGTGATGATCCTGCTGACCCGACTCGAGGTGTGGCCCACCACTACGGTCACCGGCGAGCCCACCTGGTTGCGTCGGCTCTGGCTGTCGGCCGCGTTGGTGGCGCCGGCCGTGCTGTTCTGCGAACCGATCCGCGCGAACTTCGATTTCGGACAGATCAACGTGGTCCTGATGACCCTGGTGATCGCCGACTGTGTGCCGCGGCGCACCCCGTGGCCGCGCGGCATGCTGCTGGGGCTGGCCATCGCGTTGAAGCTCACCCCAGCGGTCTTCCTGCTCTACTTCCTGCTCCGGCGCGACACCCGCGCGCTGCTGGTCACCGCGATCTCGACGGTGGTCGCGACGCTGGCGGGGTTCGCATTGGCGTGGCGGGACTCCTGGGAGTATTGGACCGAAACGGTGCGCAACACCGACCGCATCGGCACCGCCACGTTGAACACCAACCAGAACATCGCCGGCATGCTGGCCCGGCTCGGCCTGGCCGAGGGACCGCGCTTCGTCCTGTGGGTACTGGCCTGCTTCGCGGTCCTGGCGCTGGCGGTGTGGGCGGCCCGGCGGGCGCTCCGCGCCGACCAGCCCGTATTGGCGCTGATCTGCGTGGCGATGTTCGGCCTGGTGGTCTCGCCGGTCTCGTGGTCGCACCACTGGGTGTGGTCGCTGCCGGCAGTCCTGGTCACCGCGGTACTCGCGCTGCGGCTGCGCCATGTCGCGCTCGGCGTCGTTTCGGCGGTAGGGCTGGCGCTGATGCTCTGGTCGCCGATCACTCTGCTGCCCGAGCATCGCGAGACGACGGCCGCGCTGTGGCGACAGTTGGTGGGCGCCTCGTATCTGTGGTGGGCACTGGCCGTGATCGCGGTGGCCGCCACGGTGACTGTCCGGTCAGCCACGCCGCCCACGGAGTCGACGAACGAGACGCCGGTGTCCGCCCGACGTTGACCGGGATCGCCTCTAGCCGGCGGCGGACTCAGGAAGCCGGGTCGGCGGCTTGGTTGCCGCCTGTGCTTTTCCCTCTTTGATGTCCGCCGCGTAGAGGTCGACGTACTCCTGACCGGACAACCGCATCAGCTCGTACATCACCTCGTCGATCACGGCCCGCTCGATGAAGCGGTTGCCGGCCAGCCCCTCGAAGCGACTGAAGTCCATCGGCGCGCCGAACTTGACGGTGACCTGACCGAACCGCCACATCTTCGTGCCGGGTGGGTTGACGACATCGGTGCCGATCATCGCGACCGGGATCACCGGGACCTGCGTTTCCAGCGCGAGCCGGGCCAGGCCCGTCTTGCCCTTGTAGAGCCGCCCGTCCGGCGACCGGGTGCCCTCGGGATACATGCCGAGCAACTTTCCCTCACCGAGGATGCGTTGAGCGGTGGTCAGCGCGGCCTGCGCACTGTCGGCGTCGGTGCGGTCGATCGGGACCTGGCCGGCAACCGTGTAGAACCAGCGGGTGAACCAGCCTTTGATGCCGGTGCCGGTGAAGTACTCCGACTTCGCCAGGAACGTGATGCGCCGACTCACCACCAGCGGTAGGTAGAAACTGTCGGCGACCGCGAGGTGGTTACTGGCCAGGATGACCGCGCCGGACTGCGGAACATGTTCCAGCCCTTCGACTTTCGGTCGTCCGAGCAGGGTCAGCAGAGGGCCCATGAAGACGAACTTGAACAGCCAGTACCACATGGACCCTCCAGATCACCTGACCTCATGACGCGGACTTCGATGCCCGACCGCGGCGCCGACGCTGCGACCACGATGCTTGGGCCAACTTTACTCACGGTGTGTGCCTGCGACCACACCGCAGTCATTCTTCGATGGTCACCGGGATGTGCTGATAGCGGCCCGGGGCAGGATCCGGGGCACCGTCGCCGTCCGGCGGGGTCGGCGGCGGCGGTGACGGATCGTCGGCGCCGTCGGGCGTGTCCACGAGCGCTTTGACCAGGGCCAACAAAGCCACACTGTGCTCGGCGACGACATTGAGCAGTGGGTGCTGCTCACCGGAGACCAGCGCCGCCAGGGCGCACACCGGGCACCACACCTGCTGGCACCGGCCGGGACTGTCCTGTCCGGCCTGCATCCGAGCGGCAGCCAGCCGGATCGCGGGGTCCAACCGTTCGAGGATCGACTGCGCGAGCTGCCGCAGCTCCGGTGGGATCTCTGCGTGGCGCGCGCCACCGGGGTCGGAGTGAGTGCCATTCACGCCGGCCACACCTCCGGGTTGGGTCGAAAACGCACGGTCAGTTCGCTGCCTCGGAGGGCCGCGTCGACGACGATGCAGCGCCGCAGCACCGATGCCAGTCGAACCCGGCGCCGCATCCCGCCGACGCCGATGATCAGGTCGTCACCGACCCTACCCAACGTCAGCGCCGCCGAGTCCACCTGAGGCAACTGCACACGCATCCGGTAGACGGCCTCCAGCCCGCTGCCGGACTCCCGGTCGACGACCGGGCGCAGCGGTCCGGGCGGCGGGGAACCGTCGCGGCGGCGGGCCGCGTCGAGCAGCTCCCCCAGCGCCTTGGTTCCGATGGGCTCGCCGGCCAGATGCGGCACCATCACCAGGCTCACGTCGCCGATGACCCGGTCGAGGTCGTCGAGTACCGCCTGCTGCTCGGCGATGCGCTCGGAGTACCAGTCGAAGGCCGGATGCGCCGGCAGGTTGGTGTACTCGAACGAATCGTCCTGCACGAGAATTTGATTCACGATCAACTCGGCCACCGACACACCCATCAGCGCCAGCGACCCCAGGGTGCGCACCGCTTCGGCGGCGACCACGCGCTCGGCCGTCATCACCAGGTGCGCGCCGACCCGCGACGCATCGGCGAGCAGTGCGCCGAGCGATTCGGCCCCGGCCGCGATGCGTTCGAGCAGCCCCACCACGGCGGCGGTGCGCGGATCGTCGGCGCTGGAAAGTCGACGGTGGCGCGGCCAGGCCCGTTCGAGATACAGGGCGAACGTGGCCGGCAACGTCAGCATCCGCATGGCGTCGGCGGTCGACGCACAGTCGACGACCACCAGATCCCAGTCGCCGGAGTCGGCGAGCTGACCCACCGCGTGCAGCCCGAGTACCTCCTGCACCCCGGGCAGAGCCGAAAGTTCCTCGGGGGCAAGGTCATCGAGGTCGGAGTCGGGAAACCTCCGCGACAGGACATCGGCGTTGTCGCACCATTGCCGTGCCAACAGGGCCAGGGTGTCCAGCGCCAGCGCATCCAGTCGGCCACCGCCGGCGTCGGCCGTGTCGAGATCGGCGAGCACGCGGGTGGGCACCTGCTCTCCGGTGGGCGTGATCGGGGTGCCCAGCACGTCGCCGATCGAATGTGCCTGGTCGGTGGAGACCAGCAACACCCGCATCCCGGTCCCTGCCGCGCGCACCGCTGTCGCGGTGGCCAACGTCGATTTACCCACCCCGCCTTTGCCGACGAACAAACTGATCCGGGCTGCTCCCCCGTCCGGCGCGGCGGTGTCCTCGCGCTCAGTCAGCCTCGACTCGTTTCTTCAGGTCTTTCAGGGCCGTATCGGTCAGTCGGCGCTCGGCTTTGCGTTTCAGCAGCCCGATCATCGGGATGACCAGATCGACCGACAACTCGTAGGTGACCTCGGTGCCCGAACCTTTCGCGGTGAGCCGGTAGGCACCGTCGAGCGCCTTGAGCAGGGTGCTCGAGACCAGCGACCAGGTGACCGACCGGCGATCCCGCGGCCATTCGTAGGCCAGCACCATCGTGTCCTTGAGCACCGCCGCGTCGAGGACCAGGCGGGCCACCTTCGGGTAGCCCTCCTCGTCGGCTTCGAGGACCTCGGTCTCCTTGTATTCGGCCACCCAGTCCGGGTAGGAGCCGATGTCGGCGATGACATCCATCACCGTCGCAGGGTCGGCATCGATGTAGATCGTCTGCGCCGTCTTGTCCGCCACTTCAGCTGTCCCCGGTCCGTCCGCTCGGTCTGGCCGCTTGCCAGAAATTTACTCTTCCGTTGCCGCAAGGGCGCCCGGTCAGGCCAATCGCGAGACACCCACGGGGCGGTCGGCCTCCAGCGTCCGCTTGATCTCGAAGGCCATGTCCTTGCCGGCCACCCGGCGCCGGTGGTTCAGCTTCGCCAGGTTCATCTTGGCGAGCTGCCACGCCGCGACACCCGACGGTTCCGCGTGCAGGAAATAGTGCAGGATCACGCCGTCGAGCACCTTCTCCAGCCACACCTCCATGGTGCCGGTCAGCGCGCCCGTCACCTTCCAACGGTGCCCGAGTTCGCCACGATCCTCGACCACCTCGAGACGCAGGTCGGGCCACCAGCGCCGCCAGGAGGCCCGGTCGGCCACCGCTGCACCCACCGCCACGGGGTCGGCCGCGACGAACGTCTCGTCGGCGATCTGGATGCTGTTCATGGCTGACTAGCTTCACACATCCCCCAGACCCCCGGCGTGGCAGCCGACTAGGGTGGACATCACACCATCGTTTGTCGATCCGGCTGAGAACACGAGGGGCCCTCACGTGAGCGAGTTCAGCATTCCCGCTTCCTTCACCGTCGATGAGCACGACAACGTCGCAAACTCGGTGTACGACAACGAGCGCACCGATCCCGACCACGTGATCTTCCAGCGTCTCGTGGACGGCACCTGGTGCGACGTCACCTGCCGCGAGGCCGCCGCGCAGATCCGCGGGGTCGCCCAGGGGCTGATCGCCTCGGGCGTGGAGCCCGGTGACCGGGTCGCGCTTCTGTCCGCGACCCGCTACGAGTGGCCGATCATCGACTTCGCCATCCTGTCGGTGGGCGCGGTGACGGTGCCGATCTATGAGACCAGCTCCGCCGAACAGGTGAAGTTCGTGCTCTCGGACTCCGGCGCGGTGGCCGCGTTCGGCGAGACGGAGGCGCACACCAGCCGCATCGAGGCGCAACGCGACCAATTGCCGCAGCTGCGCGACGTCTACACCATTGATGGCCCGGGCACCTCGGCCATCGACCAGCTCATCGCAGCCGGCCGTGACGTGGACCCGCAGGCCGTCCCTGACCGTCTGGCCGCCATCCGGTCGGCCGACCCGGCGACGTTGATCTACACCTCGGGTACCACCGGGCGCCCCAAGGGTTGTCAGCTGACCCATTCGAACCTGCTCTACGAGATCCGCGGGTCCAAGGAGTGCTTCCCCGACCACCTCGCCAAGGGCGAGAAGCTGCTGGTGTTCCTGCCGCTGGCCCACGTGTTGGCCCGGGCGCTGACCATCGGTGCCTTCGCCAACGGCGTGACGCTCGGGTTCACCAGTGACATCAAGAATCTGGTGCCGATGTTCGCGGTGTTCAAGCCGACGTTGGTGGTGTCGGTGCCTCGGGTGTTCGAGAAGGTCTACAACACCGCCGAACTCAACGCCGAGTCCGGCGGCAAGGGCAAGATCTTCGCCGCGGCCGTGGACACCGCGATCGAATGGAGCAAGGCGCAGGACACCGGCGGACCGGGCCTGCTGCTGCGTCTCAAGCATGCGCTGTTCGACAGGTTGGTCTACGGCAAACTGCGCGGCGCGCTCGGCGGCAACTGCCACGCCGCGATCTCCGGGGGCGCGCCGCTGGGTGCGCGGCTGGGGCACTTCTACCGGGGTGTGGGCCTGGCCATCTACGAGGGCTACGGTCTGACCGAGACCAGTGCGGCGATCACCGTCAACCGGGTCGGCGACCTGCGCGTCGGATCGGTCGGAAAACTGTTGCCCGGCAACAGCATGCGGCTGGGTGAGGACGGCGAGCTGCTGGTCAAGGGCGGCGTCGTGTTCGGCGGCTACTGGAACAACGAGGCCGAGACCGAGGCGGTGTTCACCGACGGCTGGTTCCACACCGGCGACCTCGGGTCGATCGACGACGACGGCTTCCTGACCATCGTGGGGCGCAAGAAGGAGATCATCGTCACCGCCGGCGGCAAGAACGTCGCCCCGGCCGTGCTCGAGGACCAGCTGCGGGCCCATCCGTTGATCAGCCAGGCGATGTGCGTCGGCGACGCGCAGCCGTTCATCGCGGCGCTGATCACCATCGACCCGGAGGCGTTCCCCGGCTGGAAGGAACGCAACGGCAAGGACAGCGCCGCGACCGTCGGCGACCTGGCCAAGGACCCCGATCTGATCGCCGAGATCGATTTGGCGGTCAAGGAAGCCAACCAGGCGGTGTCGAAGGCCGAACAGATCCGCAAGTTCACGATCCTGCCGGTCGACTTCACCGAGGACACGGGAGAACTGACCCCGACGATGAAGGTCAAACGCAAGGTCGTCGCCGAGAAGTTCGCCGCCGACATCGACGCGCTCTACGCCAAGAACTAGCTAGAGCAGCCGGGCCAGCCGCTGCGCCTGGCGGTGCCACTGCCAGTTGTCGAGCACCCACTGGCGTCCTGCCGCCCCCATCGCGGCGGCGCGGCGCGGCTCGGCGAGCAGGTCGCCGACGGCCGCGGCGATCGCCCCGACGTCCCATCCGTCGACGACGGTGCCGGTCTTACCGTCGAGCACCGTCTCGGGGGCGCCGCCGGAACGCCCGGCCACCACGGGCACACCGCTCGACGAAGCCTCCAGGTACACGATGCCCAGACCCTCGACGTCCAATCCACCCCCGCGGGTACGGCACGGCATGGCGAAGACGTCGGCCATCGCGTGGTGGGCGGGCAATTCGTCGGCGGGCACCCCGTCGGTGAACACCACGTGCTCGGCCACCCCGAAGGCGTGCGCCAGGCGGCGCAGCGATGTCCGGTTCGGGCCGCCGCCGACGATGACCAGCGCGGCGTCGGGAACCCGTTGGCGCACCGCCGGGAACGCCCGGATGAGCATGTCCTGACCCTTGCGCGGCACCAGTCGCGACACGCACACCACCACGGGACGCTGACCGAGCCGGTAGCGGGCCCGCAGCCGGGCCCGGGCGACCTCGTCGGGCGCGAACCGCTCGGCGTCCACTCCGGGCGGGACATGTTCCAGCGCCGCCTGCGGACCGAACGCCGATGCGAACCGGCGGCGCGTGTAGGAGCTGATGTAGGTCACCGCGTCGGTGTCGGTACCGATCCGGCGCAGTGCATTACGCGCGAGCGGAAGCATCGACCAGCCGACCTCGTGGCCGTGGGTGCTGGCGATCACCCGGCGTGCGCCGGCCGCACGCGCCAGCGGAGACAGCAGTGCCAGCGGGGCGGCCGCTCCGAACCACACCGTGTCGATGTCGCGGCTGCGGATCAGTTGCCGCATCCGCAGTGCGACCGCGGGTTCGGGCAGCATCAACGTGGTGGGATGACGGACCACCTCGTAGCCGTCGGCCCGCGCGGCCGCGTCGTATTCCTGCGCGCCCTTCCACTTCGGGGCGTACACCGTCATGGTGTGCTGACCCGATTCGACGAGCTGGCCCACCAGCGCTTCCAGGTAGTTCTGGATGCCGCCCGGTCGGGGCGGAAAATCGTTGGTGACCAACAGGACCCGGCTCATGACGGGCCTGCCGTCAACGTCGCCAGGTCCACACCGAGGACGTCGCGGACCGCAGTCGGGACGTCCAGTCGGTCGGGTCCGCACGCTGCGACGTACAACTCGCGCAGCGCCTCGGGGCCGAACGTGGCGGCGACGAACGACGCGAACTGCCAGGCCTGGTCGTAGGCGGCCGACCGCTGCGGGCCCGGTGTGCTCAACTGCGCGTCGGTGGGCAGCGCGGCGGGCCGGGTCGGCGGGGTCAGCGGCGGCCGGGCCACGTAGTCGGCGACCCCCTCCGTGAGCCAGACCGGTGCGTCGGCGGCGGTGTCGGGGCGAGCCGCGTAGTGGAACAGCTCGTGGCGCAGCACGATTCGCAGGTCTTCGACGCTCATGCGTCCGGCGGCCGGGGAGAACATGATCCGGTCGGCGGTGGTGGTCGCGGCGATGTCGGGTCCGCCGCCCCCCAGCGCCGCGAACTGCTCGGCCGAGCCTGCGACGACGACCTCCACGTCGGGGCGCCACCGGGGTCCCCAGAACGCCGACACCGCGTCCGCAGCCGCGGGCAGTTCGGCGGCAACGCGTTGCAGGAGCACCGCCCCGTCGGGAGCACCGAGATCCATGAGGCGCGCCTCGCGACCGTCGGGCAGCGGCACCGACGTGACGGCGGGAGCGGCCGAAGCGGTGGCCACGCTCGGGGTTGCGATCATCGGGCCGCTGGGCGCGCTGCCCGGCCCCGCCACGAGGAGCGCCGCGCAGATGAATTCGGCTCCGAGGACGGCGCCGAGACGGCGCCGGTCGGCCGCGCGACGACGATCAGTAACGGCGGACGTTGTAGATCGGCGCATTGTCCACCGGCGCGACGCGCACCGGCGTGCCGTAGGTGGATGCGTGCACCATCATGCCGTCACCGATGTAGATGCCGACGTGCGACGCATCGGAGTAGTAGGTCACCAGGTCCCCGGGCTGCATCTGATCCCTCGAGACGGGCTGCCCGCCGCGGGCCAGGGCCTGGCTCGAGTGCGGCAGCGAGACGCCGGCCTGCTGGAACGACCACATCACCAGCCCGGAGCAGTCGAAGGCGCTGGGCCCGGAGCCACCCCACGAGTACGGGGAGCCGATCCGGCTGAGCGCGGCCTGGATCACGGTGTTGGCCACCGGGGTCCCCGGCGCGGCCACATCACCCGGCGGGATCGCACCCGGCGCCGGCGGGGCGGGCGGCGCGGCCAGCACCGCGGGATCCTGACCCGGCGGGGGCGGCGGCGCACCCGGGGCGGGCGGTGGCGGCGGCATCGCGGCCAGCGCTTCGCGCTGCGGCTGGGTCAGCGAGTCGTACTGCGCTTTGACCACGGCGATCTGGGTCTGCAGCTGGCTCTGCTTGGCCTGCAGGTCGGCACGCACCGCCGCGGCCTGCTCGGCGGCGGTCTTGGCTTCGGCGGCCGAGGCGGCCGAGGCCTTCTCGGCGAGTTCGGCCTGCTGACCGAGGTCGATGAAGCGGTTCATCTGGGCCGACATCTCGGCGGCCATCACCCGCTGGACCGACATCTGGTCGATCAGTCCCTGCGGCGACGACGCGGTCAGCATGGCCTCGAAGCCGGACGTGCTTCCACCCATGTACTGCGCGGCAGCCAAGCGGTCGACCTTGCCCTGGTAGTCGGTGAGCTGCGCGCGTGCCGACTCGACGTTGGCGATGTCCTGGGCGTGCTTGGCCTCGGCGGCGCGCTGGATGTCGAGCTTGTTGTCGAGGTCCAGCTGGGCCGAGTGCATCGCCTCGGTGGTCTGCTCGGCCTGGCGGGACAGCTGCTGCAGCTTGGCCAGCGCGTCGTCGGCGGGGTCGGCGTATCCCGGACCAGCCAGACCGGTCAGCATCGCGCCGACGAGGGCGACGCTGGCCATCACACTGATGAGGATTCGTCGAGAACGACTGGTATTCCGGTGCGCGCGGTCGAACGTCAAGATTTCGTGTCCTTCAACTGCCGTAAACGAGCCGCCTCGAGCTGCGATCAGGTCTCGAACAGGTTACGAAACGGCATCGGCCTTGTCCAACGAGAGACGCAAATTTAACAGTGCCGCGCGTAAGACGCTGAGCCTCAACGATAGCGCGTGTCGTCACGCCACCCCCGCTCCGCCCTGGCGGTGGATGGGCACCAACCGCAGCCGCGGCGCCAAGCCCACTTCGGCGAGCACCTCCAGCGCGCGTTGCTCGTCGACGTGCAGCGTCTCGGGCACCCCCAGCAGCACACTGACCACGCAGTCCTGGCAGCCGGGGCCGCGCACCGCGCAGTCGTCACAGTCGATGGTCAACGTCTGGTCGTCGTCCTGGGTCATTGCGTCCGTCCTCTCGATCGGCATCGAGCGCACGGTATCGACACCGACCGACAACTCTGCTGCGCCGCGCAACGCCGTGTGGATACCGGTGGTTGTCACCGCGACCGCTTACGTTTCTGCCCATGGATCAGTTGAGCTTCGCCGACGTCGATCCATCCGCCGACCCGTCCCTGCGGGAGACGACGTTCGTCGTCGTCGACCTGGAGACCACCGGTGGGCGCGCCTCCGGGGACGTTCACGACGAGATCACCGAGATCGGCGCGGTCAAGGTGCGAGGCGGCGAGGTCCTCGGCGAGTTCGCCACCCTGGTCGACCCCGGGCGGACGATTCCGCCGCAGATCGTCGCGCTCACCGGCATCACCACGGCCATGGTCTACGACGCGCCGCGCATCGAAGCCGTGCTCCCGGCGTTCCTGGAGTTCTGCCGCGGAGCGATCCTGGTCGCCCACAACGCGGGTTTCGACATCGGTTTCCTGCGGGCGGCCGCCGAACGTCACCAGCTGCCGTGGCCCAAGCCGCAGGTGCTGTGCACGGTGCGACTGGCCCGCCGCGTGCTCACCCGCGACGAGGCCCCCAGCGTGCGACTGTCCGCGCTGGCCCAGCTGTTCGGCGCGTCCACCCGGCCCACCCACCGGGCGCTCGACGACGCCCGCGCGACCGTCGACGTGTTGCACGGCCTGATCGAACGGGTGGGCAACCAGGGTGTGCACACCTATGCCGAGCTCCGGTCCTACCTGCCGGACGTCACTCCGGCTCAGCGCGCCAAGCGACATCTCGCTCGCGGGCTGCCGCGCAGCCCCGGTGTCTACCTGTTCCGGGGACCCTCACGCGAGGTCCTCTATGTCGGCACCGCGGTCGACCTGCGGCGCCGGGTGACGCAGTACTTCAACGGATCCGACCCTCGCGCCAGGATGAAGGAGATGGCCTCCCTGGCCACAGCGGTCGATCACGTCGAGTGTGCCCATGACCTCGAGGCCGGGGTTCGCGAGCTGCGTCTGCTGGCCGCGCACGCGCCGCCCTACAACCGGCGCTCGAAGTTCCCCCACCGGTGGTGGTGGCTGACGTTGACCGACGAACCGTTCCCCCGGTTCTCGGCGGTACGCACCCCCCGCACCGATGTCGCGATCGGCCCGTTCCGCACGCGCTCCGACGCCCTCGACGCCGCAGACCTGACCGCCCGGTTCACCCGCGTGCGCACCTGCACCACCCGGTTGGGCCGTTCGGCCCGGCACGGTCCCCGGTGCCCGGAGCACGAGGTCGCGCCCTGTCCGGCGCCACACGACGTGGACTCCGACGCCTACCGGTGCGCTGTCGACGCCGCGCTGGCGCTCATCGCGGGCCACGACAATCGACCGTTGCACGCGATCCTGTCCCACATCGACGACCTCGCGCGCCGGCACCGCTACGAAACCGCCGCCCGCCTGCGCGACCGCGCCGCGGCCGCCATCGACGTGCTCTGGCGAGGCCAGCGGCTGCGGTCGTTGACCGCGCTGCCCGAACTCATCGCCGCATGCCCCGATGGTCATCGAGGCTGGCATCTGGCGGTGATCCGGCACGGGCGGCTCGCCGCCGCCGGCTGCGCGCCCCGCGGGGTGCCGCCGATGCCGGTGGTCGATGTGCTGTGCGCGTCCGCGGAGACCGTGCTGCCCGAGGCCGGGCCGCTCGGCGGTGCGCTCATCGAGGAGACCGCGCTGATCACCCGCTGGTTGAGCAGGCCGGGAGTGCGCATCGTGCGCGCCGACGAGGGCTACCGCTCGCCGATCGGAGCGGCCGGTGCTTGGGCGCAGTGGGCGGCCACCGCACGGTCGGCACGACTCGCCGCCGAACAGGCCGTCCGGTCAGACCTGCTGACTGAACCGCACCCAACGCGCGAGCAACTGCTCGGCGGCCCCGGAGTCGATCGCGTCCTTGGCGCGCGCCAGGCCGGACTCCCAGGCCGGGACCCACTGGGCGTCGCTGGATAGCCCGGCATGGGCCACCATCGCCCCGGCGGCGTTGAGCAACACCGCATCCCGCACCGGGCCCTTGGCGCCGCCGAGCACCGCACGCGCCTCGGCGGCATTGGACTCCGCGTCGCCGCCGACCAGCTCGGAGATCTCGGCGCGCGCGAACCCGAACGCCGCCGGGTCGAAGGTCAGCCGTTCCACGGTGCCGGCCTGGACACGCCAGATCGTGCTGGTGGTCGTCGTCGTCAACTCGTCGAGACCGTCGTCACCGTGCACCACCAGCGCGCTGGACCCACGGGCGGCGAACACCCCGGCCATCACCTCGGAGAGGTCGGCCCAGGCGCAGCCGATCAGACCGGCGCGCGGGGTGGCCGGATTGGTCAGCGGACCCAGCAGGTTGAACACCGTCGGCACCCCGATCTCCCGGCGGGCCGCGCCGGCATGCCGGTAGGACGGATGGAACTGCGGGGCGAACGCGAACCCGATGCCGACCTCGGCGACGCTGCGGGCCACCTCGTCGGGTCCGAGGTCGATGCGCAGTCCCAGCGCCTCGAGGGTGTCGGCGCCGCCCGACAGCGACGACGCGGCACGGTTGCCGTGCTTGACCACCGGTACGCCGGCCGCGGCGACCACGATCGCGGCCATGGTCGACAGGTTCACGGTGTTCGCGCCGTCCCCGCCGGTGCCGACGATGTCCACGGTGGCGGTGCCGATCGTGTCGGTGGGCACCCGCACCGCGTGCTTGAGCATCGTGTCGGCCATCTCGGTGACTTCCGCCGAGGTGGGTCGCTTCATCTTCATCGACACGCCGAACGCCGCGATCTGAGCCGGGGTCGCGGTGCCCGTCATGATCTGGTCCATCGCCCACGCGGTCTGCCCTGGTAACAACGTCTGACTCGTGGTCAACCGGCCCAGGACCACCGGCCAGGTCGGCTCGTTTCCAGCTGTTCGGGAGGCGGCGCCGAGCTGGGGTTCGGGAGAAGTCACCGACTGATTATGACGAATTGCGACACCCGGGTGGAGTTCGACAACTACAAAGCGTCATACTTGCACCTGTGACGAGCGCTGTAGGGACTTCGGGAACTGCCATCACGTCGCGTGTACATTCGCTGAACCGGCCGAACATGGTCAGTGTCGGCACGATCGTCTGGCTTTCCAGCGAACTGATGTTCTTTGCTGGACTGTTCGCGATGTACTTCACCGCGCGTGCTCAATCCGGTGGCGAATGGCCACCGCCGCCAACCGAGCTGAACCTCGCCCTGGCGGTACCGGTGACGCTGGTGCTGATCGCGTCGTCGTTCACCTGCCAGATGGGCGTGTTCGCCGCCGAGCGCGGCGACGTGTTCGGGCTGCGACGCTGGTACGCGCTGACCCTGGCGATGGGCACGTTCTTCGTGCTGGGCCAGGGCTACGAGTATCTGCATCTGGTCGAACACGGCACCACGATCTCGGGCAGCGCCTACGGCACCGTGTTCTACCTGGCCACCGGCTTCCACGGCCTGCACGTCATCGGCGGTCTGGTGGCGTTCGTCCTGCTGCTCTTCCGCACCCGGATGAGCAAGTTCACGCCGGCCCAGGCCACCGCGGCCATCGTGGTGTCGTACTACTGGCACTTCGTCGACATCGTGTGGATCGCGTTGTTCGCCGTCATCTACTTCGTTCGTTAGTCGGCTCGTCCGATGCGTCCGATGATCAACTCGCGGAGAAACACCTCTCCAAACCAGCGGATGAGAAGGGGTTCGATGCCTAGCAAGGCACCTGGAGCCGGTGGTCCGGCGACCATGAAACGCCGTCGGCTGCGCCGCCGGCTGTCGGCAGCGCTGCTGCTCGGGCTCGGCTTGACGTTTGCGGGCGGTCTGGCCTCGACGTTGACGCCGACGCCCCAGGTGGCGGTGGCCGACGAGTCAGCCTCGGCCCTGCTGCGCACCGGCCAGCAGCTCTACGAGACCTCGTGCGTGTCCTGTCACGGCGTCAACCTGCAGGGTGTGGCCGACCGCGGCCCCAGCCTGATCGGCGTCGGCGAGGCCGCCACCTACTTCCAGGTGTCGACCGGCCGCATGCCGGCGATGCGCAACGAGGCGCAGGCGCCCCAGAAGGACCCGTTGTTCGACGAGGCCCAGACCGACGCCCTCGGCGCCTACATCCAGGCCAACGGCGGCGGTCCGGTCGTGCCCCGCGACGAGAACGGCGAGGTCGCCCAGGCGTCACTGCGCGGCGACAACCTGGCCCGCGGTGGCGACCTGTTCCGCCTCAACTGCGCGTCCTGCCACAACTTCACCGGTAAGGGCGGTGCGCTGTCCTCCGGCAAGTACGCACCCGACCTGGGCAACGCGAACGAAGCCCAGATCTATACCGCGATGCTGACCGGCCCGCAGAACATGCCGAAGTTCTCCGACCGGCAGCTCACCCCGGAAGAGAAGCGCGACATCGTGGCCTACGTCCGCGAGTCCGCGGAAGCCCGGACCCCGGGTGGCCTGGGCCTCGGCGGCTTCGGCCCCACCTCGGAGGGCATGGTGGCGTGGATCGTCGGCATGGTGGCCATCATCGCCGGCGCGCTGTGGATCGGAGCACGGGCATGAGTCAGGAACCTGACGACCTCAAGGGCGGAGAGAAGGGCACCGACGTCCCGGGCCACAAGGGTGAACCGGGCCAGCCCACCGACGCCGAACTCGCGCGGATGTCGCGCGAGGAACTGGTCGAACTCGGCGGCAGGCTCGACGGCGTCGAGGTCATCTTCAAGGAGCCGCGCTGGCCGGTTCCCGGCACCAAGGCCGAGAAGCGGGCGGAGCGCACCGTCGCCTACTGGCTACTGCTCGCCGGGTTCTCCGGACTGGCGCTGCTGCTGATCTTCCTGTTCTGGCCCTGGGAATACCAGCCGCCCGGCTCGGACGGCGAGTTCATCTACTCGCTGGCCACCCCGCTCTACGGTCTGACCTTCGGCCTGTCGATCCTGGCCATCGGTATCGGTGCGGTGCTGTACCAGAAGAAGTTCATCCCCGAGGAGATCTCGGTCCAGGACCGCCACGACGGCGCGTCCCCGGAACTGCACCGCAAGACCGTCGCCGCCAACCTCACCGATGCGCTCGAGGGTTCGACCATCAGGCGCCGCAAGATGATCGGTCTGTCGCTGGGTATCGGTTTCGGCGCCTTCGGGCTCGGCACCCTGGTCGCCTTCATGGGCGGGTTGATCAAGAACCCCTGGAAGCCCGTCGTCCCCACCGCCGAGGGCATGAAGGCCGAGCTGTGGACCTCGGGCTGGACCCCGCGCTTCGAGGGCGAAACCATCTACCTGGCCCGCGCCACGGGTCGGCCCGGCAACTCGCCCTACATCAAGATCCGTCCGGAGGACATCGATGCCGGCGGCATGGAGACGGTGTTCCCGTGGCGTGAATCCGACGGTGACGGAACCACTGTCGAGTCCGAGCACAAGCTGTTCGAGATCGCGATGGGCGTCCGTAACCCCGTCATGCTGATCCGCGTCAAACCGGGTGACATGTCGCGGGTGGTCAAGCGTCGCGGCCAGGAGAGCTTCAACTACGGCGAGTTCTTCGCCTACACGAAGGTCTGCTCGCACCTCGGATGCCCGTCGTCGCTCTACGAGCAGCAGACCTACCGGATCCTGTGCCCCTGCCACCAGTCGCAGTTCGACGCCCTGGAGTTCGCCAAGCCGATCTTCGGCCCGGCGGCCCGTGCACTGGCACAGCTGCCGATCACTGTCGACCAGGACGGCTACCTCGTCGCCAACGGCGACTTCATCGAACCCGTCGGACCGGCATTCTGGGAGCGGAAGTCATGAGCCCACGTCTGGACGCCGCCGAGATCGCGGCCAAGCAAGGCGAAGCGATCGATTCGCGGTACCACCCTTCGGCGGCGGTACGCCGGCAGCTCAACAAGGTCTTCCCGACGCACTGGTCGTTCCTGCTCGGCGAGATCGCGATGTACAGCTTCCTCGTACTGCTCATCACGGGCGTGTACCTGACGCTGTTCTTCGACCCGTCGATGGCGCACGTGACCTATGACGGCGTGTACCAGCCGCTGCGCGGTGTGGGCATGTCGCGTGCCTACGAGACGACGCTGGAGATCAGCTTCGAGGTGCGCGGCGGGCTGTTCGTGCGCCAGGTCCACCACTGGGCCGCGCTGCTGTTCGCCGCGTCGATCATGGTGCACCTCGCGCGCATCTTCTTCACCGGCGCATTCCGGCGCCCCCGCGAGGCCAACTGGGTCATCGGCTCGCTGCTGCTGATCCTGGCGATGTTCGAAGGCTTCTTCGGCTACTCGCTGCCGGACGACCTGCTGTCGGGCACCGGCCTGCGCGCCGCGTTCTCGGGCATCACGATCGGTATCCCGGTGGTCGGTACGTGGCTGCACTGGGCGTTGTTCGCCGGGGACTTCCCGGGCGAGATCATCATCCCCCGGCTGTACGCGCTGCACATCCTGCTGATCCCGGGCATCATCCTGGCGCTCATCGGTGTCCACCTGGCCCTGGTGTGGTTCCAGAAGCACACCCAGTTCCCCGGCCCCGGCCGCACCGAGACGAACGTGGTCGGCGTGCGCGTCATGCCGGTGTTCGCGGTGAAGTCCGGAGCGTTCTTCGCCGTCACGGTGGGCATCCTGGGGTTGATGGGCGGTCTGCTGCAGATCAACCCGGTCTGGAACCTCGGGCCGTACAACCCGTCCCAGGTGTCGGCCGGCAGTCAGCCTGACTTCTACATGATGTGGACCGACGGTCTGATCCGTCTGTGGCCGGCGTGGGAGTTCTACATCGGCAACTACACGATCCCGCAGGGTGTGTGGGTCGCCGTCGGCATGGGTCTGATCTTCGGCCTGCTGATCGCCTACCCGTTCCTGGAGAAGAAGTTCACCGGGGACGACGCGCACCACAACCTCTTGCAGCGGCCGCGTGACGCTCCGACGCGCACGGCCATCGGTGCGGCGGCGGTCTCGTTCTACATCCTGCTGACCTTCGCCTGCATGAACGACATCATCGCGTTCAAGTTCGACATCTCGTTGAACGCGACCACGTGGATCGGCCGCGTCGGTCTGGTGCTGTTGCCGGCGATCGTCTACTACGTCACCTACCGGTGGGCGGTCGGGCTGCAGCGCAGCGACCGTGCGGTGCTCGAGCACGGCATCGAGACGGGCATCATCAAGCGTCTGCCGCACGGCGCTTATGTCGAGTTGCATCAGCCTCTCGGCCCGGTCGATGAGCACGGCCACCCGATTCCGCTGGAATACCAGGGCGCAGCTCTGCCGAAGCGGATGAACAAGCTGGGCGGCTCCGGCGCTCCGGGCACCGGTGGCTTCCTGTCCGCCGATCCGCTCTCCGAGCACGAGGCGCTGACCGAAGCGGCTCACGCTGCCGAGCGCAAGGCCCTCACGGCGCTGCGCGAGGTGCAGGAGCGCAACAGCTCCGGCAACGGCAACGGCTCCGGCAACGGGCATCACTGATACCCGAATAACGAAGTCCGACAAGCTGATCCGTCTCGGCCGCCAGGCCGGGGCGGATCAGCTCTTTAGTGGCCCCTCCCCTCCCCCACTGCGGCGGCTGCGCGCCCTCACCGAACGTGCACTCAGGGCGGAAAAACAGCCCGTTTACCGCCACCACCGCACACTCGACGACACCCACCGCACCAAACCACGGACTGTCGCGTCGAAAGTGCCGTCACGGTAGCCAGATGGCGGAGTCAGCGACGCTGACGGCACTTTCGCGCAGGCCCAACCAGGGCCCGCAGGGCCCTCAGGGCCAACCAGAGCCGGCCGGGGCCGAAGCTCAGGAGTCGAGCGCGGCACCGAGTTCGCGCAGGAAGTACCACGGGATCGCGGCCATGGCGAGGGTGACCAGCGCCGCGATGACGTACAGCACCCACGCCACGACGTCGTTGCCGACGGCCATCAGGTACGTCGAGATGCCGATCAGCAGGGTGGCCACGCCCATAGCGGCCACGAGAGACGTCGGGCAGCGGAACCAGATCTGGGCGACCAACGGAGGCTCCACCGCCTGCGTCGGGCGTGACGGAACCGGCGGCGCGGCGGGCTGCGGTGCGACACGCAACTTCTCCGTCGGGGCGTCCGCGCCGCGGACGGGTTCGCTGACCGCTTCCTCGACCGGAGGCGCCGGTGCCTCGGCATGTGATTCGGTGACCTTGCGGGCGCGCAACAGCAGAGGCACGGCGGCTGCGATGACCGCAGCCGACACCGCGATCACGACATAGAGCACCCACGGCGTACCGGAGTCGCCGGACGAGTGCGCGTGGTCGCGCGCGAGATCGACCAGCGCGACGGTCGCAGCCACCGCGGCACCCAGCGCGGCCAGCCACGCGACGGCACAACCGGCCAGCAGCAGGCGGTCGTTACGTTCCAGGGCGAACGGGTCGAAGGGGGTCCGCGATCGACTCGCGGAGTCCGTCAGAGATGTCATCAACTGTGGCTCGCTAGCAGCTGGTCTGGGCAGCGTTGTTGGTGTTCGACGACAGGACCTGGCCGTCGCTCGTGGTGATCGAGCAGTTCAGCCTGCTCACCAGGAACAGGCTGGACGCCTGCACCGAACCGACCTCGGACTGCGAGATCGGGGTGACGGTCAACGACCACGGGATGTAGACGTTGCGCTGGGTGCGGCTGCGGCCCGACGCATCGATGTAGGTGACAGTGATGATGTCGCCGGGGGCCTTCGTGCCGGTGACCGAATAGGTCACCTGGCGTGGACCGGCCCGCGTGGTCGTGGGCGGCGGAGGCGGTGGCTCCTCACTGGTCGCCGGCGGCGGAGGCGGCGCCTCGGTGGTGGCCGGAGGCGGCGGCGGTTCGGTGACGGTCACGGTCTCCGGCGGCGGGGGCGGTGGCGGAGGCGGGGGCGCCTCGGTGGTCTCCGGCGGGGGCGGGGTCGTCGTGGTGGTGGTGAACTCGTCCTGCACCGGAGGGAGCGACGTCGTCGGCTGCGGGGTGGCGAGGTTGTCGGTTTCCGATCGGGTCACCAGAACCGAGACCGAGACCACCAGGGCAACTGCCGCGACGATGGCGACGACGCCGACCACCCACGGCCACCGCGGCGGATCCTGCGGTTCACCGGCATCCGCGGCCGGGTCGTAACTGTCGTAGTCGTAGAGCCCCGTGTCGGCGGCCGCGTACGGCGCGCTGACGAACTGCTCAGACTCGGGCGCGGAGTACGCCCGCGGGTAGTCCTCGGTGGCTGCGGCGTCGAACGCGTCGGCGCCGGCGTCTGAGGTGACGTCGTCGGAGGACGGTCGCCCCGGGTCCTCACCTGGGAGATCCGCCCCACCTGAGTCGCGTCCGGGGGGATTAGGCCCGCTCATCTACGCTTGTCCTTCTCGCCTGGCTGTCCGGCACCGGCGAGGGCCGTGACCGGCCGACGGTGCCCCGGCAACACTACCCAACGGGAGTACCGGAACGAGACGTTGCGCACCGGCTACGGGCCAAGTCATGCCCTGATTGTGACCTTGTCCGGCGCGGCCCGGGGGTCACAGCCGCGCTCAGTGCTTCTCGGGCCCGATGTGGTACTCGAAGACCAGCCCGGCAACGGTCGCGATGAGGAAGCAGATGCCGGCGATGATCAGCCACGCCATCCAGAACGCAAGCCCCACCGCCGTAATCGACGCGGACAGCGCGATGAAGATCGGCCACCAGCTGTGCGGGCTGAAGAAGCCGAGTTCCCCGGCGCCGTCGGCGATCTCGGCGTCCTCGTAGTCCTCGGGACGGGTGTCGAGACGACGAGCCACGAACCGGAAGAACGTGCCGGTGATCAACGTCAGGCCGGTGGTCAGCGTCAGCGCGGTGGTGCCCGCCCATTCGACGCCGCCCTGGGCGAACACCGCGGTCAGCGCACCGTAGACGATGGCAGACAGTGCGAAGAACGCCGTCAGGAACTCGAACAACCTGGCTTCGATATGCATCTACGGTCCTACCTGTTCGCCTGGGCAATCTCGGGCGCACCCTCGCCGCGCCGCGTGTCGAACGGGCGCGTGCTGGTGGCCACCGGGGACTGGTTGATCGCTTGCAGGGCCTCGGAGTTGGTGGCGCCGCCCATCCGCTGCTCGAGGTAGGCCTTGAAGTCGTTGGGTTCGACGACTCGGACCTCGAAGTTCATCATCGCGTGGTAGGTGCCGCACATCTCGGCGCAACGCCCGACGAACGCGCCGGTCTTCATGATCTCGCTGACCTGGAACTTGTTGTCCGAGTTGTTCTGCTCGGGGTTGGGGTTCACGTCGCGCTTGAACAGGAACTCCGGCACCCAGAACGCGTGGATGACGTCGGCCGAGGCGATCTGGAACTCGATGCGCTTGCCCTTCGGCAGCACCAGGACCGGGATCTCGTTCGAGGAACCGAGCGTCTCGATCTTGTTGTAGTTCAGGTAGCTGCGGTCCTGGGGATCCAGGCCGGCGATCGCGCCGACGCGCTCCTTGCCGTGGCTGTCGGTGCCGCTGGGACGCGACTCCACCGCCTGCTTGCGTTCGTTGTCGACGCCGTCATAGGTCAGCGTGCCGTCGGCGAAGTTCACCGACTGGTAGCCGAACTTCCAGTTCCACTGGAACGCGGTGACGTCGACCACGACCTCGGGGTTGGGGTCCTTGTGCAGCATCCTCTCCTGCACCACGACGGTGAAGTAGAAGAGCACCGAGATGATCAGGAACGGCGTGACGGTCAGCGCCAGTTCCAGCGGCATGTTGTACCCGAACTGACGGGGCAGTTCGGTGTCGCCCTTCTTCTTGCGGTGGAACAGGCTCGTCCAGAACAGCAGGATGTAGACGATCGCGCCGACCACGAGGGCGGCGATGAACGACCCGATCCACAGCTCCCGGTTCAGGTGGGCTTCCGGGGTGATGCCCTTGGGCCATCCCAGGCCGAGAACGTCTGACCAACTGCATCCGCTGAGCAGGACCGCCGTCCCTCCCAGGAGCAGGGACAATGCCACCAACTTAAGGCCGCGAGCGGACACGTTGGCGCCTCCTACCAAGTTCGTTGGACCGCCGTGCGGTCGACGGCTGCACTGAATACTACGCAGCGTAGACCACCCGATTCCAGCGAACCCCGGCGACCGTCCCTCCCGCGCCGTGTGAGACCGGAACAGCCTCGTCGATTAGGCATACTGGCGCGGTGTGCGGACTGCTGGCCCTGGTGACCGACCCTGCAACCGAGGTGTCTTCCGACGTGGTCGACACCGTGTCCGGAGCCACCGCCCTGATGCGTCATCGCGGCCCGGACGAGCCCGGCACCTGGAGCGACGACCGGGTGGTCCTGGGCTTCAACCGCCTGTCGATCATCGACATCGCCCATAGCCATCAGCCGCTGCGCTGGGGGCCGCCGGAGACGCCGCAGCGCTACGCGCTGGTGTTCAACGGTGAGATCTACAACTACCTGGAGTTGCGCGACGCGCTGCGCGACGAACACGGCGCCGAGTTCCACACCGACGGCGACGGCGAGACGATCCTGGCCGCCTACCACCACTGGGGCACCGACGCGCTGACGCGCCTGCGCGGCATGTTCGCGTTCGCGCTGTGGGACAGCATCGAGCAGGAGCTGCTGTGCGCGCGCGACCCGTTCGGCATCAAGCCGCTGTATCTGGCCACCAGCGCGGCCGGCACGATCGTGGGCAGCGAGAAGAAGTGTCTGCAGGCGGTGGCCGAGCCGCTCGGCATCGACCTCACCCTCGACGACCGCGCGGTGCAGCACTACACGGTGCTGCAGTACGTCCCCGAACCCGAGACGCTGCACCGCGGGATCCGCCGGTTGGAGTCGGGCAGCTACGCGCGAATCCGCCCCGGCCAGGAACCCCGGACCACCCGGTACTTCCACCCCACGTTCGACGCGGTGCCGTTCCCGTCGTCGGCGTCGGGCCGGCAGCAGCGCTACGACGAGATCACCGCGGTGCTCGAGGACTCCGTGGCCAAGCACATGCGCGCCGACGTCACGGTGGGCGCGTTCCTGTCCGGCGGGATCGACTCGACGGCCATCGCCGCGCTGGCGATGCGCCACAATCCGCGGCTGATCACGTTCACCACCGGTTTCGAACGAGAAGGCTTCTCGGAGGTCGACGTCGCGGTGGCCTCGGCCGAGGCGATCGGCGCCCGACACGTGACCAAGGTGGTCACCCAGGCCGAGTTCGTCGACGCGCTGCCCGAGATCGTCTGGTACCTCGACGAGCCGGTCGCCGACCCGGCGCTGGTCCCGCTGTTCTTCATCGCCCGTGAGGCGCGCAAGCACGTGAAGGTGGTGTTGTCCGGGGAAGGTGCCGACGAACTGTTCGGCGGTTACACGATCTACCGGGAACCGTTGTCGCTGAAGCCGTTCGACTATCTGCCGCGCGGCCTGCGCAAGTCGGTCGGCAAGGTGGCTGGGCCGCTGCCCGAGGGGATGCGCGGCAAGAGCCTGCTGCACCGCGGTTCGCTGACGCTCGAGGAGCGCTACTACGGCAATGCGCGTTCGTTTTCCGACACGCAGCTGCGCGCGGTGCTGCCCCGGTTCCGGCCCGAGTGGGTGCACACCGACGTCACCGCACCGATCTACGAGCGCTCGCAGGGCTGGGATCCGGTGGCTCGGATGCAGCACGTGGACCTGTTCACGTGGCTGCGCGGCGACATCCTGGTCAAGGCCGACAAGATGACGATGGCCAACTCGCTGGAGCTGCGGGTGCCGTTCCTGGACCCGGAGGTGTTCGCGGTCGCGTCACGCCTGCCGTACGACCAGAAGATCACCCGCTCGACGACGAAGTACGCGTTGCGCCGCGCGCTGGAGCCGATCGTGCCCGCCCACGTGCTGAACCGGCCGAAGCTCGGCTTCCCCGTACCGATCCGGCACTGGCTGCGCGCCGGGGAGCTTTTGGACTGGGCGTATGCGACGGTCGCAGCGTCGGGCGCCGGCGACTACGTCGACCTGGCGGCGGTCCGGACGATGCTCGACGAGCATCGCAGCGGCACCGCCGACCACAGCCGCCGTCTGTGGACGGTCCTGATTTTCATGCTGTGGTACGCGATCTTCGTCGACGGCTCGTTGACCCCGACGATCCGGGAACCGAACTACCCGGTGCAGCTCTAGGCCAGGGCCTGCGCGATCTCCTGGCCGGCCTGCTCGCCGTAGGCGGCGCTGAGCCGCTGCACCGCGGAGTCCTTGTCCCACGACCATTCCTGCGGTCCAGGTGCCTCGAGGACCAGCGTGGCGACCAGGGAGGCCAGCTGCGCTGCTCGTTCCAGCGACAGACCGGCGTCGCGTCCGGTCAGGAACCCGGCGCGGAACGCGTCACCGATGCCGGTGGGGTCCTCTTTGTGGGTTTCGGGCACCACGTCGACGTGGACGAAGGTACCGTCCCGGCCGACGAGGTCGACGCCCTTCTCCCCCAGCGTGGTGACCCGCAGCTGGATCTGGCTCATCACCTCGGCCTCCGACCAGCCGGACTTCTGCAGCAGCAGATCCCACTCGTAGTCGTTGGTGAACAGGTAGGTCGCGCCGTCGATCAGCCGGCGGATCTCCTCGCCGGAGAGCCGGGCCAGCTGCTGGCTGGGGTCCGCGGCGAACGGCAGGCCCAGGGCGCGGCATTCCTCGGTGTGGCCGAACATCGCGTCCGGGTCGTTGGCGCCGATGATCACCAGGTCGGGTGCGCCGCTGCGTTCGGCGATGTCGGCGAGCTTGATGTTGCGGGCCTCTGACATCGCGCCCGGGTAGAACGACGCGATCTGGGCCATGTCCAGGTCGGTGGTGCACACGAACCGCGCGGTGTAGGCGCTGTCGGAGACCAGGACGTGGTCGCAGTTGACGCCGTGGCTGGTCAGCCAGGTGCGGTACTCGTCGAAGTCCTTGCCGACCGCTCCGATCAGGGTGGGGTTGCCGCCGAGGATGCCCATGGCGTAGGCCATGTTTCCGGCGACGCCGCCCCGGTGCAGCACCAGATCGTCGACGAGGAAGCTCAGCGACACCTTCTGCAGGTGATCTGCCAGCAGCTGCTCGGAGAACTTCCCCGGAAAGCGCATCAGATGATCGGTTGCGATCGATCCGGTCACCGCAATGGTCACAGGTGTCCACCCTTCATGTCTGTTGTCACCGGCTCGAAGAACCTCGTCGACGAATCCCGTTCACCATAGTGTCGCCTTCCGCGTGGCTGTGTTCTCGCCCCGGTCAACCCCGAGCCTGCCCGCCTGATTGCGCTAGCCTGCCTAGAGTGCCCGCGCGGAGCAGCCGGGCACCTGCGTGCAGCCGCGTCCTGTCCTGCGATCCTCGGGAGTACATGTATGTCTGGTCCCTACCCGCCCCCATACGGCGCCGGACCAGCGGGCCCACAGAGCTATCCGCAGACCTATCCGCAGCCGCAGTACGGTGCGCAGCCCTATCCGGGCGCGTTCGACGGCGGGTATCCGGGAGGCCTGCCGCCGCCGCTGCCCTATCCGCCGAAGCGACGCAAGTGGTTGATCGGTGGGATCGCCGCGGTGGCGGTACTCGCGCTGGCGGGCACGGCGACGGCCGTCGCGCTGTCCGGTGACGATCAGGACTCACCGGTCGGCGGCCCTCTGACGGAGGCGTCGGCGCAGGCGGCTATCCAGGACTACATCGATGCGCTGAACAACGGCGACGCCGAGACGGTGGCGCGACACACGTTGTGCGGCCTGTTCGATGCGGTGAAGGAGAAGCGTTCGGACCTGGCGTTGGCGAGCCTGTCCAGCGACGCGTTCCGCAAGCAGTACAGCACCGCGCAGGTGACGTCGATCGACAAGATGGTGCAGTCGTCGCCGACGCAGGCTCAGGTGCTGTTCACCATCAAGGTCACGCCGAAGACGTCGTCGTCACGCAACCAGCCCAAGGAATCCGACGAGCAGGCCGTCGCGCAGGTGTTGTCGATCGACGACCAGGTGCTGGTGTGCTCGTATCTGCCGCGTACGGCCGGTCAGTACTGAGACCGACCGGCCGTCCCGGTCAGATCAGTTGAAGGAGTCGCCGCAGGCGCAGGAGCCGGTGGCGTTGGGGTTGTCGATGGTGAACCCCTGCTTCTCGATGGTGTCGACGAAGTCGATGGTGGCGCCCTGTACGTAGGGGGCGCTCATCCGGTCGACGGTCAGTTCGACACCGTTGAAGTCGACCGTCAGGTCACCGTCGAGGGTGCGGTCGTCGAAGAAGAGGTTGTAGCGCAGGCCTGCGCAGCCGCCGGGCTGAACGGCGATCCGCAGCGCGAGGTCGTCGCGCCCCTCCTGGTCGAGCAGCGCTTTCGCCTTGGCGGCCGCGGCGTCCGTCAGGATCACGCCGTGTTGTGCCTGCACTGCCGACTCGTCCTGAACAGTCATCGAATCTCCTGTGTGGATGTACGTGGGCGGAGCCCCTCCTACCCGTGGCTCCACTCCGTCAACCGTACCCGCTCGCGGCCGTATTCCCCATCTATCCCCAGCCTGTCGCCACCTCGGTCGCGAGGCCGCGCAGCTGCTCGGCGGCCTCGTCGAGGGCACGCTGCACCGATCCTGCGTGCTCGGCCAGCGAGTGTGCGGCGGTGATGCCGGCCGCGGCGGCGACGGCGGGGTCGATGGTGACCTGCCCGGCCAGCACGATGACCGGCAAACCGCGGGCACGGGCGGCGCCTGCCAGCGCGCTGACCACCTTGCCGTGCAACGACTGGTCGTCGAACCGGCCTTCCCCGGTGACGACGAGGTCGACGGAGGCGATGTCGTCGGCCAGCCCGGTGTGCGCGGCGATCACCGCGGCACCGGATTCTCGGCGGGCGCCGAGGGCGAGCAGTGCGGCACCGATACCGCCGGCCGCGCCCGCGCCGGCGTCCTGACTGACCGCGCGACCGGCGACGGCGTCGAGCTCGGCGGCCCATCGGGTCAGCCGGTCTTCCAGCACCTCGACGGTCTCGGGGTCGGCGCCTTTTTGGGGGCCGAATACCTGCGCGGCACCCATCGGTCCCAGCAGGGGGTGTTCGACGTCGCTGGCGGCGATCAGCTCGACCGGTGCCAGCCGCTCACGCGCCGCCGTCAGGCCGCCGAGGGTCTCGACCAGGCCCCGTCCGCCGTCGGTGCAGCAACTACCGCCCAACCCGACTACGATGCGACCGGCACCGGCGGCCTGCGCCTCGGCGATCAGCTGCCCGACGCCGGTGCTGTGCGCGTCGAGTGCGGTCTGCACGGTCGGCGGACCGTCCAGCAGTGCCAGGCCGCAGGCCTGCGCGCATTCCAGGTAGGCGGTCACCGGCGGATCGGGGTCGAGGACCCAGTGGGCCGTGACGTCGGTGTCGAGCGGTCCGCGCACCGTCGAGGTCCGCACCTCACCCACCCGTCCGGCCAGCACCTCGACGAACCCGGGCCCGCCGTCGGACTGCGGGGCCAGGATCAGGCGGTCGTCGGGCCGGGCCGCGGCCCAGCCCTCCGCGATCGCGTGCGCGGCGGCCACCGCGGTCAGGCTGTCGCCGAACGAGTCCGGCGCGACCAGCACAGAGCGGCTCATCCCGGCAGACTATGGCCTGATCACAGCCGTCGCACGCCGGGTGACCGGCAGCGGCCGCGGATTCGGGTCGGCGCGGGCGGGACAGTAACCTGGCAGGCGTGAAACTCCTGGGCCGCAAGAACGACGACGCCGGCGACCCCGGGGACGACTCGTCCTCCGCCGCAGACGATGATGCGCAGTCCGCGCCGCAGCAGAAGCCGCGCTCCGGCCGACAGACCACCGCACCCAAGGGCCGACCGACGCCCAAACGCAATGAAGCGGCGCGCACCCGACGTCCGGTGGCCCCTGCCCCGATGACGACCGCGGAGGCGCGTAAACGGCGCAAGGAGATGCGCGGCCCGAAGCTGTCGCGCGAGGAGAAGAAGGCGTTGCGCGCCGAGCGTCGTATCGAGATGAGTGAGCGCCGCGACCGGATGATGTCCGGCGAGGAGGCCTATCTGCTGCCCCGCGACAAGGGCCCGGTGCGCCGGTATGTCCGCGACGTGGTCGACAGTCGCCGCAATCTGCTGGGCCTGTTCATGCCGTCGGCACTGTTCTTGATCTTCGTGATGCTGGCCGTGCCGTCGGTCGAGGTCCAGCAGATGCTGTCACCGGCGATGCTGGTGCTGGTGGTCATCATGGTGATCGACGGGTTCATTTTGGGCCGCAAGGTCAACCGCATGGTTGACGAGAAGTTCCGCGACAACACCGAAACCGGTTGGCGGCTCGGCTTCTACGCGGCCAGCCGGGCCTCCCAGCTGCGCCGGATGCGCGCGCCACGGCCGATGGTCGAGCGCGGCACGCGCGTCAGCTGACGACAGCGGTGTCTTATTTTCCCGATATCGCCGCACCCGACGAGCAGGTCGCGGCAGCCGCGCGGGCCCGGCAGGCTCGGCTGACCAAACCGGCGGGCGCGCTGGGCCGGCTCGAGGAGCTGTCCGCGTGGGTCGCCGCGTGTCAAGGAGTGTGTCCGCCACGGCAATTCGAGCGCGCGCGCGTGGTGGTGTTCGCCGGTGACCACGGTGTGGCCGGTGCCGGGGTGTCGGCGTACCCGGCGGAGGTGACGGCGGCGATGGTGGCCAACATCGACGGTGGCGGCGCCGCGGTCAACGCCCTGGCCGACATCGCCGGTGCCACGGTGCGGATCGCCGACATCGCCGTCGACACCGACGAACCGCTGTCCGCGGCGATCGGAGCACACCGCGTTCGGCGCTCCAGCGGCAACATCGCCGTCGAGGACGCCCTGACTCCCGACGAGGTGGTCGAGGCGATCGAAGCCGGCCGACGGATCGCCGACGAAGAGGTCGACGGGGGTGCGGACCTGTTGATCGCCGGGGACATGGGCATCGGCAACACCACACCGGCGACCACACTGGTCGCCGCGATCACCGACACCGAACCCGTCGCGGTGGTCGGCCGGGGCACCGGCATCGACGACGCGGGGTGGGCACGCAAGACCGCCGCGGTCCGCGACGCGCTGTACCGCACACGCGGCCTGTCCGCGGATTCGGTTGCGCTGCTGCGGATCTGCGGTGGCGCGGACCTGGCGGCCATGGCCGGGTTCTGCGCGCAGGCCGCGTTGCGCAGGACTCCCCTGGTGCTGGACGGCCTGGTGGTGACCGCGGCGGCGCTGGCCGCCGACGGGCTGGCGCCGGGCGCCCGGCGGTGGTGGCAGGCCGGGCACCGCTCGACCGAGCCCGCGCACTCGGTGGCGCTGCGGCACCTCGGCCTCGAACCGCTGCTCGACCTCGGTATGCACCTCGGTGAGGGCTCCGGAGCGGTGGTGGCGGTTCCGGTGCTGCGCGCTGCGGTAGGCAGCCTGGCGTCGATGGCGACGTTCGAGGAAGCCGGGATCAGCGGGGGCTGACGTGATCCGTTCCGTCACAGGCGCGTTCGCTTTCGCCACCGTCGCCCCCACCCCGGCCGCACTCACAGGGCATGTCGGTCGGGGCGTGGTGACCGCGCTGCCGGTGGTGGGTCTGGCGTTGGGGACGGCGGCGGCCGGGATCCTGTGGCTGGGACAGCAGGCTTTCGGGCTCGGCAGCGCGTTGGCAGGAGCTTTGGTGGTCGCGGCGCTGCTGTTGGCCACCCGGGGACTGCACATCGACGGCCTGGCCGACACCGTCGATGCACTGGGCTGCTACGGACCGGCCGAGCGGGCGCTGGCGGTGATGCGTGACGGGTCGGCCGGCCCCTTCGGCGTCGCGGCGGTTGCGTCGGCGATTCTGTTGCAGGCTCTGGCTTTCGCGCAGCTCACCCTGGTCGGGGTGGTGGTCGCGGTCGCAGCCGGCCGGGTGGCGGCAGTCGCCGCGTGCCGACGTGGGGTGCCGGCCGCACCGGGTAGCTCGTTGGGTCGGTTGGCGGCGGGCACGCAGCCGCTGTGGGTGGTCTGCGCGTGGGTCGCGGCTCTGGCGGCGGTGGCGGTGTGTGCTGGGACCCGTTGGTGGCAGGGACCGCTGGTGGTGCTGGTCGCGGTGGTGGGCAGCGCGGCCTTGGTGGCTCATTGTGTCCGCCGGTTCGGCGGGGTGACCGGGGACGTGGTGGGCGCCGCGGTCGAGGTGACCACGACGGTGGCCGCGCTGGGGCTGGCGATCAGCTGAGCTTGGCCATCCAGCCGTGTGTGTCGGCGAAGGTACCGCGCTGGATTCCGGTGAGGGTGTCGCGCAGCGCCATGGTGATCTCGCCGGGTTCTCCGTCGGCGATGGTGAACTCGCCTTCGCTGTGCTTGACGTGCGACACCGGCGTGATGACGGCGGCGGTGCCGCAGGCGAACACCTCGGTGATCTCCCCCGCCGCGGCCTTCTTCTGCCACTCGTCGACGTCGATCTTGCGTTCCTCGACGGCGAACCCGGCGTCGGTGGCCAACTGCAACAACGAATTTCGGGTGATCCCGGGCAGCAGCGAACCGGACAGCTCCGGGGTGACCAGGCGCGCGCTCCCTCCGCTGCCGAACACGAAGAACAGGTTCATGCCGCCCATCTCTTCGACGTAGCGTCGTTCCAGGGCGTCGAGCCACACCACCTGGTCGCAGCCCTGTTCGGCGGCTTGGGCCTGAGCGCGCAGCGAGGCTGCGTAGTTGCCGCCGAACTTCGCGGCGCCGGTGCCTCCCGGAGAGGCGCGCACGTATTCGTGGGAGAGCCACACGCTGACGGGTTTGATGCCGCGCGGGAAGTAGGCGCCGGCCGGTGACGCGATCACCATGTAGCGGTACTGGTCGGACGGGCGCACCCCCAGGCCCGGTTCGGTGGCGAAGATGAAGGGGCGCAGGTACAGCGATTCCTCACCACCGGCCGGCGGCACCCACTTCTCGTCGACGGCGATCAGCTGCCGCAACGATTCGATGAACACCTCGTCGGGCAGTTCGGGGATGGCGATCCGGCGCGCCGACGCGCGCAACCGTGCCGCGTTGGCCTCGGGGCGGAACGACACGACCGAGCCGTCGGCCCAGCGGTAGGCCTTGAGTCCCTCGAAGACCTCCTGCGCGTAGTGCAGGACGATGGCCGACGGGTCGAGCTGGATCGGACCGTAGGGAACCACCCGGGCGTCGTGCCACCCTTTGCCGGCGGTGTAGTCGATCGTGACCATGTGGTCGGTGTAGTACTTGCCGAAACCGGGGTTGGCCAGAATCTGCGCGCGCACCTCGTCACTCGCCGGGTTCGCGGAGCGATCGACGGTGAACTCGAGGGCTTCAGTCATGGAGCGATTGTATAACCCGGGGGCCAGCGGATTTTCGCCCCCGACAGCGGGGCTCAGCGGGTCTTGGTGTCCACGAACGGCGGCTTGACGACCTCGCATTCGACGAGGCGTCCGCGGACATCGACGGCCACCGTCGCGCCGTCGGCGATGTCGGCGTCGGTGTCGATCAGTGCCAGCGCGATGCCGATCTTCAGTGTCGGCGAGAACGTGCCCGACGTCGTGAAGCCGACGCGACGGTCACCGTCGACGACGTCGAGTCCGGCGCGCAGCACGCCGCGGCCCCGTGCGCGCAGACCCCGCAGGGTGCGTCGCGGCCCGGCTTCCTTCTCGGCGAGCAGCGCCTCACGTCCCCAGAACGCGTCCTTCTTCCACCCGACCGCCCAACCGCAGCGGGCCTGCACCGGCGAGATGTCCAGCGACAGCTCGTGGCCGTGCAACGGATAACCCATCTCGGTGCGCAGCGTGTCGCGGGCACCCAGACCGGCCAGCTGTCCGTCGGCGGCCTGCACCCTCTCGACGAGAGCATCGAACACCACCGCGGCGTCGTCCCAGGACGGCAGGAGTTCATAGCCGTGCTCACCGGTGTATCCGGTCCGGCACACACGCACGTCGACCCCGTCGAAGGTCGCGTCGGCGTAGCCCATGTAGTCCATGTCGGTGGGCAGTCCCAGCGCGCCCACGACGTCGGCCGAGCGCGGGCCCTGGACCGCGAGCACGGCCCGCGACCGGTGTTCGTCGGAAACGGTGATCCCGGCGGGCGCGTGCTGCTGCAGCGCCGCGACGACGGCCGCGGTGTTGGCGGCGTTGGGCACCAGGAAGATCTCGTCGTCGGAGACGTAGTAGGCGATGAGGTCGTCGATCACTCCGCCCTGTTCGGTGCAGCACAGGGTGTACTGCGCCTTGCCGGGACCGATGCGGCGCAGATCGTTGGTGAACACCGAGTTCACGAAGCCGACGGCGTCTGGACCGGTCACCAGCGCCTTGCCCAGGTGACTGACGTCGAACAGGCCGACGGTGGTGCGGGTGGCGGTGTGCTCGGCGACGGTGCCGGCGTAGGACACGGGCATGAGCCAGCCTCCGAACTCGGCGAAGCTGGCGCCGAGCTCGCGGTGTCGATCCTCCAGGGGCCCGGCCAACAGGTTGTCGCTCACGGCGAACCACACTAGTGGTCGAGTGGATAGGCTGGGTGCCCGTGAGCACCGAAGTCGGTTACCAGTCCCCGTCCGTCACCGTCGCCGCCGCGCTTCCCGAGCAGCCGGTCGCGTCCTCGGTCCTGATCGTTCCGGTGGTCAGTGCGGGTGACGACGAGTCCCGCGCGTCCGTCGTCGACACGGGATTCCTCGGCGCCGAGCAGATCGGTGAGATCGAGAACGCCCTCGCGGCGCTGGGCGCCAAGGGCGGCGCCGAGCAGGTGACCCGGGTGGTCGTCGCGGGCCTGCCGGTGGACAGCGTGCTGGCCGTCGGCTTGGGCAAGCGCCGTGACGACGTGCCCGCCGAGACCGTCCGGCGGGCCGCCGGTGTCGCAGCGCGCGCGCTGTCCGGCGTGAAGACGGTCTACACCACGCTCTCGGCGCTCGACCTGTCCGCCGCGGTCGAGGGACTGGTGCTCGGCGCCTACCGGTTCACCGCATTCCGCTCCGAGAAGACCGCACCCAAGGATGCGCCGGTCTCGTCGATCGTCGCGATGACCACGCAGTCCGACGCCGAGACCGCCGCGGCACGCGCCGCCGCGATCGGCGAGGCGGTGGCCACCGCCCGCGACTTCGTCAACACCCCGCCCAGCCACCTGTACCCCGACGAATTCGCCACGCGCGCAAAAACTCTGGGCGAGGCGGCGGGTCTGGAGGTCGAGGTCCTCGACGAGGCGGCGCTGACCGATCAGGGTTTCGGCGGGATCGTCGGTGTCGGCAAGGGCTCGTCACGTCCACCGCGCCTGGTCCGACTGACCCACCGCGGCGGCACCGGGTCGGATGCCAAGACCGTCGCACTGGTCGGTAAGGGCATCACCTTCGACACCGGCGGCATCTCGATCAAGCCGGCCGCGAACATGCACCACATGACCTCGGACATGGGCGGTGCTGCGGCCGTGGTGGCCACGGTGGTCCTGGCGGCCCGCCAGAAGCTGCCCATCGACGTCATCGCCACCGTGCCGATGGCCGAGAACATGCCGTCGTCGACCGCGCAACGCCCCGGAGATGTGCTGACGCAGTACGGCGGTATCACCGTCGAGGTGCTCAACACCGACGCCGAGGGCCGGCTGATCCTGGCCGACGCGATCGTGCGGGCGTGTGAGGACAAACCGGATTATCTGATCGAGACCTCGACGCTGACCGGAGCGCAGACCGTCGCCCTGGGTTCCCGCACCCCCGGCGTGATGGGCAGCGACGAGTTCCGCGACCGCGTCGCGTCGATCTCGCAGGCAGTCGGCGAGAACGCCTGGGCGATGCCGCTGCCGGAGGAACTCAAGGACGACCTGAAGTCCACCGTCGCCGACCTGGCCAACGTCAGCTCGTCGCGCTACGCGGGCATGTTGGTCGCCGGGGTGTATCTGCGTGAGTTCGTCGCAGACGACGTTCAGTGGGCGCATATCGACATCGCGGGCCCGGCATACAACTCGAGCGGGCCGTGGGGCTACACCGGCAAGGGTGGGACCGGGGTGCCGACGCGGACGTTGTTCGCGGTCCTGGAGGATATCGCGGCCAACGGCTAGCTTTCGAGCTCTTCGCGGGCGGCGCGCTTGCGTTCGATACGTCGGCGCGCGTCGTAGTCGCGCATCCGTTGCGGGTAGCCGACCTTCTGGACGTCGTAGACCGGGATGTTCAGTTGCTTGGACAGCCGGCGCGCCCCGGCGTCCCCGCCGGTCTTGCGCCGGGTCCACTCGCCGTCGGCGGCGACCAGCACGACGGTCACGTCGGTGACGGTGGTCTTCGGTTCGACGAAGGCCTCCACCCCGTGGTGTTCGGCGACCCACCGCTGCAGGTAACGCAGGTCCGCCGCCGGGTCGGAGCCTTTGGCGCCCCGTGTGCGACGTCGACCCCGAAGCCTGTCGAACAGTCCCACCTGGGCGCTCCTTCCTATCGGAGACGACGGATGCCGGCAAACCGGCGTTTTCGATAGTGCCAGAGCAACCAGAACCTATGTCTGCGGCGAAAGCTGTGGCCGAACGTGACAGGATGGGTAAGCGAGACTTCGACCACTGCGATCGACCGTGCAAGGGAGCCACAACACATGGCCATCTCCGTTCAGATGCCCGCACTCGGTGAGAGCGTCACCGAAGGGACCGTCACCCGCTGGCTGAAGCAGGAGGGTGACACCGTCGAGGAAGATGAGCCATTACTGGAAGTGTCGACCGACAAGGTCGACACCGAGATCCCGTCACCTGCATCGGGTGTGCTGAAAAAGATCATCGCCCAGGAAGACGACACCGTTGAGGTGGGCGGCGAGCTGGCGGTCATCGGTGACGATGACGGCGGCAGCGATGACGACAGCGATTCGTCCGGAGACGACGGCGTCGAGGAAGAACCTGCCGACGAAGAACCCGCCTCCGACAGCGACGACAGCTCCGAGGACGAGACTGCCGAAGAGGAACCGGCCGAGGAGTCCGAGCCCGAGCCCGCCCCGGCGAAGAAGTCGTCGGGTTCGTCGGGCGGAGGCTCGGGATCGGCGACGCCGGTGCTGATGCCGGAGCTGGGTGAGTCGGTCACCGAGGGCACCGTGACGCGGTGGCTGAAGAGCGTCGGCGACACCGTCGAGGTCGACGAGCCGCTCGTGGAGGTGTCCACCGACAAGGTCGACACCGAGATCCCCTCACCGGTCGCCGGAACGCTGCTGTCGATCACCGCCGAGGAAGACGACACCGTCGAGGTGGGTGGTGAGCTCGCCAAGATCGGTGAGCCCGACGGTGAGTCCGGCGACAGCGAACCGGAACCCGAGCCCGAGCCGGAACCCGAGCCGGAGCCCGAGCCCGAGCCCGAGCCGGAGAAGCAGACGAAACCGTCGGCGAAGCCGTCGGAAGAGGCCAAGCCCGAACCCAAGTCGCAGCCGGAGCGCAAGCCCGAGCCCAAGCCGGAACCGAAGGCGGAGCCCAAGCCGGCCGCGTCATCGGGTGACTCCGCGCCCTATGTCACCCCGCTGGTGCGCAAGCTCGCCGCCGAGCACGACGTCGATCTGGCGTCGGTCAAGGGCACCGGTGTGGGTGGGCGGATCCGCAAGCAGGACGTGCTCGCCGCGGCCGAGGAAAAGAAGGACGCCGGCAAAGCCCCGGCCGCCGCAGCGGGTTCCGCACCGTCGGCCAAGACGTCGGCCGCGGCGCCGATCCCGGAGGGTGCGCTGGCGCATCTTCGGGGAACCACGAAGAAGGCCAACCGGATTCGTCAGATCACGGCGAAGAAGACCCGTGAGTCGCTGCAGGCCACCGCACAGTTGACGCAGACCCACGAGGTCGACATGACCAAGATCGTGGCTCTGCGCGCCCAGGCCAAGGCGCAGTTCGCCGAGCGCGAGGGCGTCAATCTGACGTACCTGCCGTTCATCGCGCGCGCAGTGATCGACGCGCTGAAGATCCACCCGAACATCAACGCCAGTTACAACGAGGACAGCAAGGAGATCACCTACTACGACGCCGAGCACCTCGGGATCGCCGTCGACACCGAGCAGGGTCTGCTGTCCCCGGTGATCCACAACGCCGGTGATCTGTCGCTGGGTGGTCTGGCGCGGGCGATCGCCGACATCGCGGCGCGGGCCCGCTCGGGCAAGCTCAAGCCCGACGAGCTGGCCGGCGGCACGTTCACGATCACCAACATCGGCAGCCAGGGCGCGTTGTTCGACACGCCGATCCTGGTGCCGCCGCAGGCGGCGATGCTGGGCACCGGCGCAATCGTCAAGCGTCCGCGGGTGATCGTCGACGAGTTCGGCAACGAGTCGATCGGCATCCGGTCGGTGAGCTACCTGCCGCTGACCTATGACCACCGTCTGATCGACGGCGCGGACGCCGGACGGTTCCTGACCACGATCAAACGGCGGCTCGAAGAAGGCGCGTTCGAGGCCGACCTGGGGCTGTAGGGGCGGGTGTCGATGCCATCAGATTCGGTCATCGCGGTTGCGGGGTCGTCGGGTCTGATCGGTACGGCGCTGGTCTACGCGCTGCGCGCCACCGATCGTCGGGTGCTGCGTCTGGTCCGACGGGCTCCGATGAACGCCGACGAGGTGTTCTGGAATCCCGACACCGGCGAATTCGACGCCGAGGCGCTGCGCGGAGTCGACGCCGTCGTCAACCTGTGCGGTGTCAATGTCGGACAGAAACGGTGGTCGGGGGCGTTCAAACAGAGCTTGCGCGACAGCCGCATCGGCCCCACCGAGGTGCTGTCCCGCGCGGTGGCCGAGACCGGGGTGCCGGTGCTGATCAACGCCAGCGCGGTCGGGTACTACGGCGACACCGGCAGCACACCGGTCGACGAGACCGTCGGGCCCGGCGACGGCTTCCTGGCGCGGCTGACCGTCGACTGGGAGGCGGCGACGGCGGCGGCGGCGACCCAGGGCGTGCGGGTGGTGCTGGCGCGCACCGGGCTGGTGATGGCCCAGTCGGGGGGTCTGCTGGGTCGCATCAAGCCGCTGTTCTGGTTGGGGTTGGGTGCGCGGCTGGGCAATGGTCGTCAATACATGTCCTGGATCAGCCTGGAAGATCAGGTGCGCGCTCTGCTGTTCGCCATCAACCGCGACGAGTTGTCCGGTCCGGTGAACTTCACTGGACCGGCGCCCGTCACCAACGCCGAATTCACCACCGCGTTGGGACGTACCGTGAATCGGCCCACCGCGCTGGTCGTGCCGGGCTTCGCGCTGCGCACCGTGCTCGGTGAGTTCGCCCAGGAGGGTGTGCTCAGCGGTCAGCGGGCCATCCCCGCCGCCCTCGAGAATGCGGGTTTCTCGTTCCACCACAACACCATCGGGGAGGCACTGGCGTTCGCCACGGCCCCCGGCAGCGACTGAGAGTAGCGTCGGATCCATGGCCGTTTCGGTTCGCGCGGACGACGCGCCGATTCAGGTGGAGCGCCTGGGCACCGTCGACTACGTCGCTGCCTGGGACATCCAGCGCGACGTGGCCGCCGCCCGCGCCGAGGGCGGGCCGGACACCTTGCTGCTGCTCGAGCATCCGCCGGTCTACACGGCCGGTCGGCGCACGCTGCCCGAGGAGCGGCCGGTGGACGGCACGCCCGTGGTGGAGACCGACCGCGGCGGCAAGATCACCTGGCACGGTCCGGGTCAGCTGGTCGGCTATCCGATCGTCGGGCTGGCCGAACCGATGGACGTGGTCGACTTCGTCCGCCGCCTCGAGGAAGCGCTGATCACGGTGTGCGCCGAGCTGGGCGTGGCGACCGGCCGTGTCGAGAACCGCTCCGGGGTCTGGGTCGACGCCGGCTCGCCGCGACCGCGCAAGATCGCCGCGATCGGGATCCGGGTGGCCCGCGCCACCACGCTGCACGGTTTCGCGCTGAACTGCGACTGCGACCTGTCGGCCTTCGGGGCGATCGTGCCGTGCGGGATCTCGGATGCCGGGGTGACGTCGCTGACTGCAGAGCTGGGCCGTCAGGTCAGCGTCGCCGAGGTGACCGACCGCGTCGCCGAGGCGGTTTCCGACGCTCTGGACGGCCGCATCGTCACCGCAGCGGCGACAACGGCACGCGTAGACTCGGTCAAGTGACTATCGCTCCCGACGGCCGCAAGCTGCTGCGTCTGGAAGTGCGCAACGCCCAGACGCCCATCGAGCGCAAGCCGCCGTGGATCAAAACCCGGGCCAAGATGGGGCCCGAGTACAAAGAACTCAAAAGCCTGGTGCGGCGCGAAGGCCTGCACACGGTGTGCGAGGAAGCCGGCTGCCCGAACATCTTCGAGTGCTGGGAGGACCGCGAGGCCACGTTCCTGATCGGCGGCGAGCAGTGCACGCGGCGCTGCGACTTCTGCCAGATCGACACCGGCAAACCCGCCGAGCTGGATCGCGACGAGCCGCGCCGGGTCGCCGAGAGCGTGCAGGCGATGGGGTTGCGGTACTCGACGGTCACCGGTGTCGCCCGCGATGACCTCCCCGACGGCGGCGCATGGCTGTACGCCGAAACGGTCCGCCAAATCAAGGCGCTGAACCCCAACACCGGTGTGGAGCTGTTGATCCCGGACTTCAACGCCGACCCCGACCAGCTCGGCGAGGTGTTCGCCGCGAGGCCGGAGGTGCTGGCGCACAACGTCGAGACCGTGCCGCGCATCTTCAAGCGGATCCGTCCCGGGTTCCGGTACGAACGCAGCCTGTCGGTGCTGACCATGGCCCGCGCGGACGGTCTGGTCACCAAGAGCAACCTGATTCTCGGTATGGGCGAGACGCCCGAGGAGGTGCGCTCGGCCCTGCGCGACCTCTACGACGCCGGCTGCGACATCGTCACCATCACCCAGTATCTGCGGCCCTCGCCGCGTCACCATCCGGTGGAACGGTGGGTGCATCCGGACGAATTCGTCGAGCACCAGGACTACGCGACGTCGCTCGGTTTCGCCGGGGTGCTGGCCGGTCCGCTGGTCCGCTCCTCGTACCGGGCCGGCAAGCTGTATGCGCAGACGGTGGCCTCGCGGCCGCCCGTATCCTGAAGCAATGGCGAAGAGGCGTAACCCGGCTGAGACGAAGGCGGCGAAGGCCGAGGCGAAGGCCGCCCGCAAGGCGGCGTCCAAGCAGCGGCGCAGTCAACTGTGGCAGGCGTTCCAGATCCAACGGAAAGAGGACAAGCGCCTCCTGCCGTACATGATCCTGGCGTTCGTCGGGATCGTGGGCGCCTCGGTGGCCACCGGTCTCTACGCCGGCGGTTTCACGATGTTCATGCTGATCCCGCTGGGGATCGTGCTTGGTGCGCTGGTGGCTTTCATCATCTTCGGCCGCCGGGCGCAGAGGTCCGTCTACAAGAAGGCTGAAGGCCAGACGGGTGCGGCGGCCTGGGCCTTGGACAATCTGCGCGGCAAGTGGCGGGTCACCCCCGGGGTGGCGGCCACGGGCCACTTCGACGCGGTACACCGGGTGATCGGTCGTCCCGGGGTCATCTTCGTCGCCGAGGGCTCCCCCAGCCGGCTCAAACCCCTGCTGGCGCAGGAGAAGAAGCGCACGGCGCGGCTGGTCGGTGACGCCCCGATCTACAGCATCATCATCGGCAACGGCGAGGACGAGGTTCCGCTGGCCAAGCTCGAGCGGCACCTGAACAAGTTGCCGGCCAACATCACCGTCAAGCAGATGGACTCGCTGGAGTCCCGGCTCGCGGCGCTGGGCACCAAGGTGGGTCCGGCGGCCATGCCGAAGGGTCCGCTGCCGGCCAATGCCAAGATGCGTGGGGTGCAGCGCACCGTTCGGCGACGGTGACGTTTCGTGTGCACCGCGTGTGAATGGGCTCCACATTTCGCACGCTTCGGGCACCGACGGCTGACACGTCGCACCGTCCTGCACGTCGCGGCCGTGACCGCCGTCGCAGCCGCGGCCACCGCCTGCGCAACGACGCCCGGCCCGGCAGCCCCGGACGACTCCGACGCTGATTTCGTCTTCCACAACGCGCGCGTCTACACCGTTTCCGACGCTCAACCGTGGGCGCAGGCGATCGCGGTCTCGGGCAACCGGATCTCCTATGTCGGTGATGACGCCGGCGCGCTGGCACTGGCCGGCGCCGACACCCGCGTCGTCGACATGCAGGGCCGCCTGATGCTGCCCGGCTTCGTCGAAGGCCACATCCACCCGTTCGTCGGGGCCTTCATGACCGCCGGCGTCGACCTCCAGGTACCCACCGGGGCCGACGCCCTGGCCGCCATCGCCGCCTATGCCGACCAGCACCCCGACGGCCCGGTACGCGGATTCGGTTGGCGTGTCGACATGTTCGGCCCCGACGGCCCGACCCGCACCGAACTCGACGCAGTGCTGCCCGACCGTCCCGGCTTCTTCTTCGCGATCGACGGCCACAGCATGTGGGCCAACAGCGCGGCGCTGCGGATGGCCGGCGTGACTCGCGAGACACCCGACCCGGTCCCCGGTTTCAGCTACTACGCGCGCGACGCCGACGGCGAACCGACCGGCTACGTGCTCGAGGTCCCGGCGGTACTGGGGCTCGTCGACGCGATCGAGCCGATTTCCGTCGAGGCGATGGGCACGCTGCTGACCGAGTGGCTGCCGCGCGCCTCCGCGGCGGGAATCACGTCGGTGTTCGACGCCGGGGTGCCGCCTATCGGCGACGACCAGGGCGCGCTGCTGGCCCTCTACACCGACGCCGAGGTCCGCGGCGCATTGCCTATGCGAGTGGTCGCGTCCTACAGCGTCAAGGCGGCTCCGGTCGATGACGTGGTGGCCCAGGCCGGCCGGATCCGCGAGGAGATCGCGTCGGAGTTGGTGTCGGCCCACGTCGTCAAGATCGTCGGTGACGGCACCCAGGGCGGCTACACCGCCTGGCTGCTCGAACCCTATGCCGACAAACCGGATTCGATCGGTGCGTCCCCGTTCACCGAGGCGCAGTGGCACCGACTCGTCGCCGACGTTGACGCCGCCGGAATGGATCTGCACATCCACGCGTGCGGGGAACGCACCGCGCGGGTGGCACTCGATGCGGTGGAAGCGGCCCTCGACGCCAACCCGCCCCGGGACCGTCGCCACACCATCGCGCATCTGGTGTACGTGGAGGATCCGGACAGCGAACGCTTCGCGAAGCTCGGTGTGGTGGCGCAGTTCTCCGCCAACTGGATGTCGGGCGACCCGGACACGCTGGAGAACATGGCGGCACGCTACGGACCACCGCGCCAAGACAACCTGTACCGCCCACGCAGGGTGCTGGATTCGGGTGGCCGGATCTCTCTGGGCACCGACTGGCCGGCCGCAGGCTACTTCTCCACCTACAAGCCGCTCGAGTCCATCCAGATCGGGGTCACCCGCCAGCTGATCGGGGATCTCCAAGGCCCCGTGCTCGCACCGGTCGACGAGAAGCTGACGGTTGCCGAGGCGGTGCATGCCAACACCTTGGGGGCGGCCTACCAGCTGCGGCTCGACGACAAGGTGGGCTCACTGGAAGTCGGCAAGCTCGCCGATCTGATCGCGTTGGACGCGAACATCTTCGACGTCGATCCCCGCGAGATCAGTGCCACCGCGGTCACCATGACGATGATGAACGGCGTCATCCGCCACCAGCAGTAGAGCGGTTCAGCGGCGCACCACGGCCGTCTTGGTCGCCAGGTCGTGCAGGCCGCGCAGATCGGAGTCGGTGAATAGTGCCGGGATGACCAGGGTGATGAGCAGCCCGCGCGCCAGTGCGCGGCCGCTGCCGACGTGGGTGCGATTGTCCACCGAGGCCACTCTCAACCCGAGCGCCCACTGGCCCGGGCTGAAACCGAACAGCCGGACCGACAGCACACCCAACACCAGCCAGACGACCAGGACGGCTGTCGACAGAGCGCCGTAGCTGATCAGCCCGAACGCCATCGCCAGCGTCGCCAGACCGTAGGACACCAGCCAGTCGGTCAGCAGCGCGGCCACCCGTCGGCCGAAGCGCGCGATCGAACCGGGCCCGTCGGCCGGCAGACCGAGGCGTTCGCCGGGATACTTTCCGGGACCCGGGGCGTCCGGTCCGGAAAGCCAAGATCGGAAACCTGAACCGGAACCGCGGGCCATGCAGTCAGGATAGGTGGGCTACCGGACAGCACCCAGTCCGGACGGGGTCCACGACGCGTAACGTCTACGCAACATGGGCTTGACTGCCGTGCAACATCGTGTCCATACCGTCACCGGCGGACTACCAAAGTCAAAGGAGAACAAGCAGTGGCAGAACAGACCGCCGACGACATCATCAAGCTGATCAGGGACGAGAACGTCGAGTACGTCGACGTCCGGTTCTGCGATCTGCCCGGCGTCGTCCAGCACTTCTCGATCCCGGCGTCGGCGTTCGACGAGAGCGTGTTCGAGGACGGACTCGCCTTCGACGGTTCGTCGGTGCGCGGCTTCCAGTCCATCCACGAGTCGGACATGATGCTGCTGCCCGACCCTGCGACTGCGCGTATCGACCCGTTCCGGGCGGCCAAGACGCTGAACATCAACTTCTTCGTCCACGATCCGTTCACCCGTGAGGCCTACTCCCGCGACCCGCGCAACGTGGCCCGTAAGGCGGAGAACTACCTGGCCAGCACGGGTATCGCCGACACCGCGTACTTCGGCGCCGAGGCCGAGTTCTACATCTTCGACTCGGTGACGTTCGACTCCCGCATCAACGGCACCTTCTACGAGGTGGACTCGGAGTCGGGCTGGTGGAACACCGGCGAGCCGCTGGAAGCCGACGGCAGCCCGAACCGCGGCTACAAGGTGCGCCCCAAGGGCGGCTACTTCCCCGTCGCCCCGTACGACCACTACGTCGACCTGCGCGACGAGATGGCCACCAACCTCACCAATGCCGGGTTCATCCTGGAGCGCGGTCACCACGAGGTGGGCACCGCCGGTCAGGCCGAGATCAACTACAAGTTCAACACGATGCTGCACGCGGCCGACGATGTGCTGCTGTTCAAGTACATCATCAAGAACACGGCGTGGAAGGCCGGCAAGACCGTCACCTTCATGCCCAAGCCGCTGTTCGGCGACAACGGGTCGGGCATGCACGCCCACCAGTCGCTGTGGAAGGACGGCAAGCCGCTGTTCCACGACGAGTCCGGATACGCCGGCCTGTCGGATCTGGCCCGCCACTACATCGGCGGCATCCTGCACCATGCGCCGTCGCTGCTGGCGTTCACCAACCCGACGGTGAACTCCTACAAGCGCCTGGTGCCGGGCTACGAGGCGCCGATCAACCTGGTGTACAGCCAGCGCAACCGCTCCGCCTGCGTGCGTATCCCGATCACCGGTAACAACCCGAAGGCCAAGCGCCTCGAGTTCCGTTGCCCCGACAGCTCGGGTAACCCGTACCTGGCGTTCGCGGCCATGCTCATGGCGGGCATCGACGGCATCAAGAAGAAGATCGAGCCGCTGGCCCCGGTCGACAAGGACCTCTACGAGCTGCCGCCCGAGGAAGCCGCCAACATCCCGCAGGCGCCGACGTCGCTGTCCGCGGTGATCGACAAGCTCGAGGAGGATCACGAATACCTCACCGAGGGTGGCGTTTTCACCGAGGACCTGATCGAGACCTGGATCTCCTACAAGCGGGAGAACGAGATCATGCCGATCCAGATCCGGCCTCACCCCTACGAGTTCTCGCTGTACTACGACGTATAAGTCGGCTCGCCGACGCGACGTATAAGTCGGCTCGCCGACGCGACGTATAAGTCGGCTCGCCTTTTCTGCGCGAGCAGACGCACAGGCCCCCAGAATCTCCGGATTCTGGGGGCTTTCGCGTCTGCTCGCGAGGCGTTAGCCGCGGGCTGTACCGCATTAGCCTTTTCGAGGCAGCCTCCCGCGAGTAACGTCGCCCTATGGTTCAGGGATTCGACGCGCGCCTCGCCGCATACTCGTCACCGATGCTGAGCATCTTCCGCATCATGTTCGGTCTGCTCTTCACTGTGCACGGCACCATCAAACTGTTCGGTTGGCCCGTCGGCGAAGCGGTTCCCGTCGGCTCCTGGCCGTTGTGGTGGGCCGGGTTGATCGAGGTGATCACCGGACTCCTCATCACCGTCGGCTTCTTCACCCGGATCGCGGCTTTCATCGCCGCCGGTCAGATGGCCGTGGCGTACTTCTGGAAGCACTGGGGCATCCTCGGCGGTGAACCCGCCAGCTTCTGGCCCACCGAGAACCGCGGAGAAGTCACCATCCTTTTCTGCTTCGGCTTCCTGCTGCTGGCCACCCTCGGTGCCGGTGCGTGGTCGGTCGACGGACGACGAGAGGTCGCGGGTGGCTCCGGCGTACGACGCAACCGGGTCGTCACCGGGACCGCTGCTCCCCCGGTCACCGCAACGCCCGTGCAGCAGCCGGTCCGTCGCGGCGGTCTGCTGAGCCGGTTCCGCAGACCGCGCTACTAGCCACGGGTTCAGCCCGCGTCGCGCGCCCACCCGGGTTTGATGAAGACGCCTTCGGCTTCCACGGTGGCGCCCTGCGCATCGAGCAGATAGCCGCGGGCGAAAGTCTTTACGCCCTCGGAGCGTTCGACGAACGCCTCGGCGCGCAGCGGCCCCAACGGCGTTCCGCGCAGGTAGCGCACGCTGATGGTGCCGGTGAACTTCGGCACGATCAGCCCTTCGCTGGCCGCCTCACCGAGAATATGGTCGAGCACCAGCGCGCAGATCCCGCCGTGCACCCACCCCGGCGGACCCTCGTAGGCCGGCCCGAGTGTGAACTCGCTCCAGCAGCTGCCGTCGGGCTCATGCTCGATGATCATCGGCGGAGCGATCGCATTGCGCAGTCCCACAGCGGGATTCGCCCACGCCACCGGCCGCCCGGTGTCTGCGTGCCGGAGTGTGGACCTGCCGGAGCGCCGCCGCTGCTCCAGGAGCGTGGTCGCGGCCTGCAGATGCGCCAGCGCCTCCGCCACGGTGTCGTCGTCGACCTCGGTGTGGATCCCGACGTCGATCAGTTTGCGCAGTGCGTCGGTCAGCGGGTCGTAGGAGCGACGCTGTTTCGCGTATTCCTCGTCACTGATCGTCTCGAACGCGACGTCCACTCAGCCTCCGAAAACCTTCCGTACCACGGCCTTCGCCCTTCGCGTAACCCGCAGATAGTTGTCCAGGAACTCCCCGCCGTCGCCGTCACGCCAACCCGCCGCAACCGCAACCGCGTTGAGCAGACGACCCGGTCCCGGCAGCTGATCGGTCGGCTTGCCACGCACGAGCACCAGCGCGTTGCGCGCCTTGGTGGCCGTCAGCCACGCATCGCGCAGCAGCTCGACGTCCCCCTCGGCGATGAGCTCGGCAGCGCCGATGGCGTTCAACGTCTCCAATGTCGAGGTGTTGTGCAGCGCCGGGATCCGATGAGCGAACCGCAGCTGCAGCAGCTGCACGGTCCACTCGATGTCGGCCAATCCCCCGCGCCCCAGCTTGGTGTGCGTGTTCGGATCGGCGCCGCGCGGCAGTCGCTCGGCGTCCACACGCGCCTTGATGCGGCGGATCTCACGCATGGCCTCGGCGGACATGCCACCGGCCGGGTAACGCGTCTTGTCGACCATCAGCAGGAAGCGCTCGCCCAGCGACATGTCGCCGGCCACCCGGTGCGCACGCAGCAACGCCTGGATCTCCCAAGGCTGCGCCCACTGCGAGTAGTACGCCTCGTACGACGCCAATGTCCGTACCAATGGGCCGTTTCGGCCTTCGGGACGCAGGTCGGCATCGACCTCCAGCGGCGGGTCCGCGCTCGGTGTGCCCAACCGTGCGCGGACCTGCTCGGCGACGGTCGTCGCCCAGCGCACGGCCACCGACTCCTCGACCCCGGGCTCCGGCTCACATACGAACAGCACGTCGGCATCCGAGCCGTATCCGAGTTCCGCGCCGCCCAGACGCCCCATCCCGATCACCGCCAGCCGTCCCGGCGCACCCTGCTCAGGGGTGTTCGCCCGGGTCACGGCATCCAACGCGGCCTGCAGCACCGCCACCCAGACCGAGGTCAGCTGCTTGCACACATCGGTCACCTCGAGCATGCCGAGCAGGTCGGCCGAGGCGATGCGGGCCAGTTCCCGCCGCCGCAACGAACGCGCGGCGGCGATCGCCCGTAGCGGGTCGTCGTGCCGTGCCGCCGACGCGACCAGCGACCGCGCCGCCGCCTCGGTGTCGACGTCGCAGAGCTTGGGCCCGTTGGGCCCGTCAGCGTAGAGCTGGATGACCTCGGGCGCCCGCATCAACAGATCCGGGATGTAGGCCGAGGTGCCGAGCACGTGCATCAGCCGTTTGGCCACGGCCCCTTCGTCTCTCAGCGTGCCGAGAAACCAGCGCTGGTCGGCCATCTCGTCGCTGAGGCGCCGGTAGTTCAGCAGACCGGCGTCGGGATCAGGTGTGTCGGACAGCCAGTCCAGCAGCGTCGGGAGCAGGACCTGCTGCACGCGGCCGCGGCGGCTGCTACCGCTGGTCAGCGCCCGCAGGTGGGTCAGCGCGCTCTGTGGGCCCTCGTAACCCAGTGCGGCGAGCTGACGTTCGGCCGCTTGGGCATTCATCCCGCCGGCAAGCCCGAGCTGGTCGGGTCCCACCGACTCCAGCAGCGGCTGATAGAACAGCTTGGCGTGCAGCCGCGACACGCGGTGGCTCTGCCGCTTGAGTTCTTCGCGGAGCACCCCGAGGGCGTCGTGCCGGCCGTCGGGTCGCATGTGTGCCGCCCGGGCCAGCCACCGCATCGCCTCGTCGTCGTCGGCCTCGGGAAGCATGTGGGTGCGTTTGAGGCGTTGCAGCTGCAGCCGGTGTTCGAGCAGCCGCAGGAACTCATACGACGCGGTCAGGTTCGCCGCGTCGTCACGGCCGATGTAACCGCCCTCCCCCAGAGCGGCCAGCGCGTTGACCGTCGACGCGACGTGCAGCGACTCGTCGTTGCGGCCGTGCACCAATTGCAGCAGCTGCACCGCGAATTCGACGTCGCGCAGCCCGCCGGTGCCGAGTTTGATTTCGCGCGAACGCTTTTCCGCCGGAAGCAGTTGCTCGACCCGGCGGCGCATCGCCTGCACCTCGGAGACGAAGTCCTCGCGTTCGCAGGCCGTCCACACCATCGGCATCAACGCCTCGATGTAGCGGGCGCCGAGTTCGGCGTCACCGGCTGCGGGCCGAGCCTTCATCAGCGCCTGGAACTCCCACGTCTTGGCCCACCGCTGGTAGTAAGCGACGTGCGAATCCAACGTGCGGACCAGCTGTCCCTGCTTGCCTTCGGGGCGAAGCGCCGCGTCGACTTCGAAGAACGCGTCGGCGGAAAGCCGCATCAGTTCGCCGGCGATGCGGGTCACCGTCGCCAGGCTGCTGTGGGCATCGTCGTCGGCGACGAAGATGACGTCGACGTCGCTGACGTAGTTCAGTTCGCGGGCACCGCATTTGCCCATCGCGATGATCGCCAGCGCCGGCGGCGTATCGTCTCCGCACACCGATTTCGACGCCACCCGCAGGGCCGCTCCCAGCGCGGCGTCCGCCAGATCCGACAAGTGTTCAGCCACGACGGTGAACGGCAAGACGGGTTCGTTCTCGACGGTGGACGCCACGTCGAGCGCGGCCAGCACCAGCAGCCGGTCACGGTAGAGCCTGCGCAGGGCCGGTACCACCGAGGGTTGCGGGTCCGCTTTGTCGACCGTGTCGCGGAACGCGTCGATCAGTCCGTCCCGATCGGGCAGCGCGACGTCGCCGGCGAGTAACCGCCACGAATCCGGGTGCGCCACCAGGTGATCTCCGAGCGCCAGGGACGAACCGAGTACGGCGAACAGCCGCCCCCGCAGACTGCGGTCGTTCAGCAGAGCCTTGTCGAGCTCCGGCCATCCGGATTCCAGCGCCTCGCGCAGCCGCATGATCGCCAGCAGCGCCGAGTCGGCATCCGGGGCGCGCGACAGCGACCACAGCAACTCGACGTGTGCCTCGGTGTTCCAACCCAGCTCATCGAGGTCGGCTTGCGCGTTGGGCTGGACCAGACCGAGCCGACCGACGCCGGGCAACCTGGGGCGTTGGGTCGAAGGTCTGGCCATCTTGTCGAATTTACGGCAGCGGTGGCGTGGCCTAGAGAGACAGGTAGTTCTTCAACTCGAACGGCGTGACGTGGCTGCGGTAGTTCTCCCACTCGGCCCGCTTGTTGCGCAGGAAGAAGTCGAACACGTGCTCGCCGAGGGCTTCGGCCACCAGCTCCGAGTTCTCCATCTCGGCCAGTGCGACACCGAGGCTGCCGGGCAGCTCCTTGTATCCCATGGCTCGGCGTTCCTCGGGGGTGAGGGTCCAGACGTTGTCCTCGGCCTCGGGAGCCAGGACGTAGTTCTTCTCGATGCCGCGCAGTCCGGCCGCCAGCAGGACCGCGAACGCCAGATACGGGTTGCAGGCCGAATCGGGGCTGCGCACCTCGACCCGGCGGGAGGACACCTTGTGCGGCGTGTACATGGGCACCCGCACCAGCGCGGACCGGTTGGCCGCACCCCAGGACGCCGCGGTCGGTGCCTCGCCGCCGTGGATCAGCCGCTTGTAGGAGTTCACCCACTGGTTGGTCACGGCGCTGATCTCGTTGGCGTGCTCGAGAATGCCTGCGATGAAAGACTTTCCGACGGCTGAGAGCTGCAACGGGTCATCGGGACTGTGGAAGGCGTTGTTCTCGCCCTCGAACAGGCTCATGTGGGTGTGCATGGCCGACCCGGGGTGTTCGGCGAACGGCTTGGGCATGAAGGACGCGCGCACCCCGTCGGCGAGGGCGACCTCCTTGACCACGTAGCGGAAGGTCATCACGTTGTCGGCCATCGACAGCGCGTCGGCGTAGCGCAGGTCGATCTCCTGCTGACCGGGCGCGCCCTCGTGGTGGCTGAACTCGACCGAGATGCCCATCTGCTCGAGCGCGTCGATGGCGTGACGACGGAAGTTCGGCGCGGCGTCGTGTACCGCCTGGTCGAAATAGCCACCGTTGTCGGCCGGTTCGGGCGGGGTGCCGTCGTTGGGGCCGCGCTTGAGAAGGAAGAACTCGATCTCCGGGTGCACGTAGCACGAGAAGCCCAGATCGCTGGCCTTGGCCAGCTGGCGACGCAGCACGTGGCGGGAGTCGGCCCACGACGGTGAACCATCGGGCATCGTGATGTCGCAGAACATGCGCGCCGAGTGCGGCTTTCCGGAGCCGTCGGCCCAGGGCAACACCTGGAACGTCGACGGATCGGGGCGGGCCACCATGTCGGCTTCCGATACCCGCGCGAATCCCTCGATGGCCGAACCGTCGAACCCGATGCCCTCCTCGAAGGCGCCCTCGAGTTCGGCGGGCGCGATCGCCACCGACTTCAGGTATCCCAGCACGTCGGTGAACCACAACCGGACGAAGCGAATGTCGCGCTCCTCCAGTGTTCGCAGCACGAATTCCTTCTGCCGATCCATGCTCGAAGCCTAGGTTCCGGGTGTTAATTCTGTGTTACACCGCTGATAGCAGCGCAATCCTGCTGCGCTGCTCAGCAGCGCAGTCCGGCCGGTGGGGTGACCGAGTCGACCAGGAAGGCCACCACCGCGCTGTCCACGCACCGATCGCCGTTGAAGACGACGGTGTGCTGGGCGCCCTCGAAGGTGATCAGACTGGCCCCCATCTGACGGGCGAGGTCGACGCCGGACTGGTACGGGGTGGCGGGGTCGCCGGTGGTCGACACGACCACGACCTTGCCGGGGCCGGGTGCGGTCGCCGGACCCACGATCGGGGTGGGCGGCACCGGCCACAGCGCGCACACGTCACGTGGCGCGTGACCGGTGAACTCGCCGTAGGACAGGAACGGCGCGGCAGCGCGGTTACGGCGGTCGAACTCGGCCCACACAGCCGGGTCTGTCGGGAAGGTCGCGTCCAGGCAGCGGACCGCGGTGAACGCGTCCTGCCGGTTCTTGTAGTGCCCGTTGCGGTCGCGCTGTTGGTAGTCGTCGGCCAGCAACAGCAGATCCACCGGATCGGTGCCGCGCTGCAGTCCGAGCAGCCCGCTGGTCAGATATGTCCAGTAGCGCGGTGAGTACAACGCGCTGGCCGTTCCGGTCAGTGCGTCCTGGTAGCTCAGTCCGCGCGGATCACTGGTGGCGGCGGGCTTCTCGGCCAGCGGGTCGACGAGTTCATGGAAGCGTTCGACGAAGCGGGCGGGGTCGGTGCCCAGCGGGCAACCGGGCGACTGTGCGCAGTCGGCGGCGTAGCGTTCGAACGCCTGCTGGAAGCCGGCTTGCTGCCGGAGGCTCTTGGTCAACGGATCGAGCGCGGGGTCGACGGCGCCGTCGAGGACCATGGCCCGGATGCGGTCGGGGTGGCGTGCGGCGTAGGCGGCGCCGAGTTGAGTGCCGTAGGAGAAACCCAGATAGTTGATCTGCTCGTCGCCGAGCGCGGCGCGCACGACGTCCATATCCTGTGCGGCAGTCGCCGTTCCGACGCTGGCGAGGAATTCCGGGCCCATCCGGTCCAGGCAGGACTGCGCGAGGTCTTGGAGGATCCGTTCGATCTGCGCGACGCCGGCGGGACTGTAGTCGACCATGGAGTGCGCGCGGAACGCGTCGAATTCGGCGTCGGTGCGGCACCGCAGCTGCGGCGTCGAATGACCGACTCCGCGCGGGTCGAATCCGACGAGGTCGAAGCGGTCGAGCAGGTCGGCGCCCGCCAGCGCAGCCGCCATGCTGGCCACAGTGTCCACCGCCGAGGCGCCGGGACCACCGGGGTTGACCATCAGCGAGCCGATCCGGTTTCCTTGCGCGGGCACCCGGATGACCGCCAATTGTGCTTGTGCGCCTTCCGGTTTGGCGTAGTCGACCGGTACGGAGACGGTGCCGCACTGTGCGGTCGGGATCCGCGCGGCCTCTTTGACGACGCCCTCGCACGAGCCCCAGGCCGCAGCCGGAGCGGCCGGTGCTGCCGATGCGGTCGGAACCAGCACTGCCGAGAACACGGCAAGCGCCGCCAAGATCCGTCCCGCCCGAAGCATGGCTGTCATCGTTGCATGCCGACGCCGCCCCGGGCCGCGCGGGAACGCAACGGTGACCCGGCCGTTATCGAGGTCTCAGCTGCCGCTCAGCATCGGGTGTCGGGCGGGGGCAGTGTCAGGTCGACCAGATAGCGGGTCGCGATGTCATCGACACACTTGTCACCCTGCAGCGAGACCGTGTGCTGGGTGCCTTCGTAGGTCAGCATCGTCCCGCCGAGCTGGCGGGCCAGGTCCACACCGGCCTCGTAGGGCGTGGCCGGATCGTTGGTGGTGGAGATCACCAAAACCGGTGGCAGACCGTTGACTTTGATCTCGCGCTGGTCGGTGGTGATCGGGACGGGCCACATGGCGCACGATCCCATCGGTGCGTACCCGGTGAATTCGCCGTAGGCCATGAACGGTGCGGCTTCGCGGGTGCGGCGATCGAGTTCGACCAGCTTGTCGCGGTCGGTGATCGCCGGCTTGTCCACGCAGTTGATCGCGATGCGGGCGTCGGTCTTGTTGGCGTAGTGGCCGTCCTGGTCGCGGCCCATGTACAGATCGGCCAACGCGAGCATGGTGTCGCCACGACCGTTCTTGATCTCGCTCAGCGCGACGGTCAGGTGCCGCCACAGCGTCGGCGAGTACAACGGCAGGATGGTGCCGACGACGGCGTCGTTGTAGCTCAGTCCGCGCGGGTCGGAGGTCTCTGCCGGTTCGTCGACCAACGGCCAGACCAGCGAATGGTATTCGTCGACGGCCTTGGCCGGGTCGGTGCCCAGCGGGCAGTCGGAGTCCTTGGCGCAGTCGGCGGCGTAGTCGTCGAACGCCTGCTGGAACGCGGCCGCCTGGCGGACGTCAGCTTCCAGCGGATCGGCGTTGGGGTCGATGGCGCCGTCGAGGAGCATCGCCCGGACGTTCTGCGGGTACGCCTCGGCGTAGCCGGCCCCGATGCGGGTGCCGTAGGAATATCCGACATAGGTCAGCTTCTCGTCGCCGAGCGCGACCCGCATCGCGTCGAGATCTTTGACCACGCTGGCGGTTCCGACGTTGGCCAGGAACTCCTTGCCCATCTTCTCCACACAGCGGTCGATGAACTCGCGGGTCTGCTTCTCCATGTGGGCCACCCCCTCGGGGGTGTACTCGACGACGTTGTCGGCGCGCAGCCGGTCGTTGTCCTCGTCGCTGTTGCACCACACTGCCGGGGTGGACCGCGCGACACCGCGCGGGTCGAACCCGACGAGATCGAACCGGCTGCGCAATTCCTGCGGCAGCGTCGCGATCATCCCGATCGCCGCGTCGACGCCGGACTCGCCCGGCCCGCCGGGATTGATCACCAGCGACCCGATCTTCTCGCCGGTGGCCTTGAACCGGATCATCGCCAACTGGGCGACGTCACCGGCCGGGGAGTCGGGGTTGTCCCAGTTGACCGGCACCGACAGCATCCCGCACTCCGCATCGGGCGGGATCCGTCCCTGGTCGGTGGGGGCGACGTCGTCACAGGACTGCCACTGGACAGGCGATCCGGGCGGCGGCACCGAGATGACCGCCGTGCCTTCCACCAGGTTGCTGCAGCCGGCGACGAGGGTCACCACCGCCGCGAGGGCCAGGCCGCTGCGCGCGACCCCGGTCTTGAGGCTCATGGCACCACATGCTGCCATGACGGCGCATCGATGCTGGCACGGCGGGTATTCGCCGCAGCGGCCTAGCGTGTCGCGGCGACCAGCTCGGCCATCGCAGGCGCGAACTGGTCGGCCAGGTCCCACAGATCGGGCAGCAGTTCGGGGCACGAGATGATGCCGACGTCGAGGTTGCCGTTCAGCGACATGACCGTGATGTTCAGGCCGCTGCCGTGGAAGATCGGCCCGAGCGGATACATGGCCTTGACCTCGCACCCGAGCATGTACAGCGACATCTGCGGTCCGGGCACGTTGGAGACCACCAGGTTGTGGACCGGACGTGCCCCGCTGAGCTTGCTGCTGGCGTACACCCGCATCGCCGCGCCGAATACCGCCGGCGCGGCGAACTGCGTCCAGTCCTGCAGCAGCGTCGCCCCGATCGCCGAGCTGTGCTGTTTGGCAACACCATTGGCCTCGGCGATGGCCCGCACGCGTTCGGCGGGGTCTTCGATTCCGGTCTCCAGGCGGGAGAACATCGCCGACACTTGGTTGCGGCCGGGCCGGTCGGAGCGGTCGTGCGTCGACACCGGAACCGTGGCGACCAGCGAGTTGTCCGGGAGTTCGCCGCGGCCGAGGAGGAACTGGCGCAGCGCGCCGGAGACCAGTGCCATCACTACGTCGTTGACCTTGACGCCGAAGTGGTTCTTGACGGTCTTGACGTCCTCGAGGTCGAGTTGGGCGAACGCCACGTTGCGGTGGCTGGTGACGTTGGCGTTGAACGCGGTCTTGGGCGCACTGAACGGCGGCGCCATGGTCAGCCCGTTGCGTGCGCGCTTCACCGTGTCGACGACCGTGGAGACGGTGGCCGGTACCACGTTGGCCAGCCGCAGCGGACGGGTGGCGAAGCGCAGCGCGCCGCTGACCGCGATCTCCAGACCGCTCGCGTCTCCGGGTCCGTCGACCGGGTCTGGGGGCGGCGCATCCGGTTCGGTCGAGCACAACTGCGACAGCAGGTTGGCGCCGGTGACGCCGTCGACGCTGGCGTGGTGGACCTTCGTCATCACCGCGATCCGGCCGTGTCCGTTCTCGGGGCCACCACCGAGGTTCTCGATCACCCACATGTCCCAGAGCGGACGCGTGCGGTCGAGCGGCAATGACGCCAGGTGCCCGCAGATCTCGGCCAGTTCGGTGCGTCCACCGGGCGACGGCAGTCCGATGCGGTGCAGGTGCCGGTCGACGTCGAAGTCCTTGTCCTCCACCCACACCGGGTGGTCGAGATTGAATCGGTTGTCCAGCAGCTTCTCTCGGAACTCCGGCATGGCCTTGATGCGCTGGGTCAGCCCGTCGCGCAACCGGTCGAACGTGTAGCCGCCGGGCATCGTTGTGGTGTCGAGTTCGAGGATGGAGCACACGTGCAGCGGCTGCGCCGCGGTTTCGAGATAGAGGAAGCTGGCGTCGAGCCCGCTGAGCCGTTGCATGACGAAATCGTAGGCGCGCGGCGGACGGGTGTGAGCAAATCCACTCAACAGGGGCTTCGCCTGGTCGGGCCACGGTGGCAGACTGGTGGACTGTCAGCGAACCCGGGGACCCGTCTGCGGCCTCGAGGATCGAACGACCGACCCGACGAGGGGACACTCATGTCTGAGCACACCGTCTACGGAGCCGCCGCGACGCCCAAGCCGCGGGTCAAGGTGCGAACCCATCACCTGCACAAGTGGAAGGCCGAGGGCCACAAGTGGGCCATGCTGACCGCCTACGACTACTCCTCGGCCGCGATCTTCGACGACGCGCAGATCCCGGTGCTGCTGGTCGGTGACTCGGCGGCCAACGTCGTGTACGGCTACGACACCACCGTGCCGGTCACCGTCGACGAGCTGATCCCCCTGGTGCGCGGTGTCGTGCGCGGCGCACCGCACGCGCTGGTGGTGGCCGACCTGCCGTTCGGCAGCTACGAGAGCGGCCCGGCGCAGGCGCTGGCCACGGCGACGCGGTTCCTCAAGGAGACCGGCGCGCATGCGGTCAAGCTCGAGGGCGGCGAGCGTGTCGCCGAGCAGATCGCCACGATCAGCGCGGCCGGCATCCCGGTCATGGCGCACATCGGCTTCACCCCGCAGAGCGTCAACGGGTTGGGCGGTTTCCGCGTGCAGGGGCGCGGCGACGCGGCCGAGCAGACGATCCACGACGCCATCGCCGTGCAGGAGGCGGGTGCGTTCGCCGTCGTGATGGAGATGGTGCCCGCCGAACTGGCCACTCAGATCACCGGCAAGCTGACCATCCCCACCGTCGGGATCGGCGCCGGCCCCAACTGCGACGCCCAGGTGCTGGTGTGGCAGGACATGGCGGGTATGACCAACGGCAGGACCGCGAAGTTCGTCAAGCGGTTCGGCGCGGTCGGTGACGAGTTGCGCCGCGCCGCCGTCGCGTACGCCGACGAGGTCGCCGGTGGAACGTTCCCCGCCGAGGAGCACTCCTTCTAAGCGAACTCCGCTTTCCGCTTCGCCAGGAACGCGTCCACGCCTTCGCGGCCGTCCGCGGAGTCGGCACGCCGGGCGATCAGCCGGGACTCCAGTTCCATCTGCTGCTCCAGACCGTTGCCGAAGGTGTCCAGCAGCAGAGCCTTGACGCCGCCGTTGGAACCGGCGGAGGTGGCGGCCATCTGGGTGGCCAGTTCGTCGGCGCGCGCGGCCAATCCGTCGGCAGGGACGACCTCGGTGACCAGACCCCACTCGGCGGCCTCCTGCGCCGTGAGGGTGCGGTTGGTCAGCATCAGTTCCTTGGTCTTGGTGATGCCGATCAGCCGCGGCAGGAAGTACGACGCGCTGCCGTCGGGGCTGAGCCCCACCCGGGTGTAGGCCATGGTGAACGACGCAGAGTCCGCGGCCAGCACCAGGTCGCCGGTCACCGCGAGGGAGAATCCCGCACCCGCGGCGGTTCCGTTGACCGCCGTGATGACCACGGCGTCCATCCGCGCGAAACTCGAGACGGCGCGGTGCAGGTCGTCGGCGACCCCTTTGACGTGGCTGCCCCGGCTCTCGGCGACCGAGAAGTCCTTCAGATCGCCACCGGCACAGAAGAACCGGCCGGCACCGGTGATCACCACGACCTTGGTGGCGGCGTTGTCGCAGCGGGCGGCGACGTCGGCCAGCTCCCGCGTCATGGTGCCGTTCATGCCGTTGGCGGCATCCGGACGGTTCAGCGTGATACGGGCGATCGCACCGGTCTTCTCGAAGGCCAGCGTCTGGTAGTCAGTCACACACCGGACTGTATTACAGCGTGCCGTCCAGGTATTTCGCCCGGCACGCCCGCCGCGCCAACTTGCCGCTCGTGGTGCGCGGAATGCTGCCCGCGGCAACGAGTTTGATGTCGGAGATGGGCAGCGCGTGGGTCCGCGACACCGCGGCACGGATCGCCTCGGCGACCGGTGCGGCGTCCACCTTGCCCGCCCCCGCGGCCCGCTCGGCGACGATCGCGAGGACCTCGCCGGTGGCGCCGGGCACCGAGAACGCGGCCACGAAGCCCGACCGCACCGCCGGGGACGCCTTGGCCACCGTCGCCTCGATGTCCTGCGGGTAGTGGTTGCGGCCGTCGACGATCACCATGTCCTTGATCCGGCCGGTGATGTGCAGTTCGCCGTCGATGTAGACGCCGAGGTCGCCGGTGCGCAACCAGTGCGCACCTTCGGCGCAGCCCTCGGCGTGGCTGCCGGTCTGCAGACGGGTCTGCAACTTGTTGACGAACGTCAGCTCGGTTTCCTCGGTGCGGCCCCAGTAGCCCCGGCCGACGTTGTCGCCGTGCAGCCAGATCTCACCGACGCACCCGTCGGGCAGCTCGGCCTCGGTGTTCGGGTCGACGATCACGGCCCACTGGCTGCGTGCGACGTGTCCGCAGGACACCTGCGGCACCGCATCGGGATGGTCGGACGGCACCCGGACCGCCCGTCCGGCGTTGAGTTCGTTGCGGTCGAGGTGGACCGCCTTGGGCGCCGAACCCATCGGCGTGGTGGACACGAACAGCGTCGCCTCGGCCATGCCGTAGGACGGCTTGATGGCCGACGGGCGCAGACCGTACGGGGCGAACGCGTCGATGAACTTCTCGACCGACGCCATGCTGACCGGTTCGGAGCCGTTGATCAGGCCGGCGACGTTGCTCAGGTCGAGCTCTTCGCCCTTCGGCGGCAGACCCCGGGTGGCGGCCAGCTCGAACGCGAAGTTCGGTGCGGCGGCGAACATCGGCTTGTCGGTGGCGCCGAGTTCCTTGATCCAGCGGTACGGACGGCGCACGAACGACACCGGCGACATCAGCGAGATGTGACCACCCGTCAGCGCCGGGAACATGATCATCAGCAGCCCCATGTCATGGAACAGCGGCAGCCAGCTCACGCAACGGATGTCCCACTTCAGCCCGATCGACATGATCATCTGCACCACGTTGGTGCACGCCGAGCGGTGCGTGATCTCCACACCGGCCGGGGTCCGCGTCGAGCCCGACGTGTACTGCAGGTAGGCGATGGCATCGGTGTCCAGGGGTACCGGCATGAAGCCCGCGCCGACGGTGTCGGGCACCGCATCGACGGCGATCATGCGGGGCCGGCGGTCGCGCGGCAGGGTCCGCAGGAAGTCGCCGACCGCCTTGGCCGCCGAGGTGGTGGTCAGCACCACCGTCGGTTCGGCGTCGTCGAGCACGGCTTCGAGGCGCTCGCTGTGGCCGGGCAACTCCGGTGCGAACAGCGGTACCGCGATCGTGCCCGCGTGGATCGCGGCGAAGAACGCGACCACGTAGTCGACGCCCTGGGGCGCCAGGATCGCCACCCGGTCACCCGGACGCGTCAGGTGCTGCAGGCGCCCGCCGATCGCGCACAGTCGCGCGCCCAACGCGGACCAGGTCAGCTCGACGGTGCGGTCGTGGTCGAAATCGAGGTAACGGTAGGCCGGCTCGTCTGCGAACTTCTCGACGTTGCGGTCCAGGAAAGACGTCAACGTGACACCTGCCGGAATCGCGATATTGCCTTCGGGGTCGAGATAGTCCTCAAGCCTCATCTCTGGACTCATAAGAACAGTCTAAGAGGTTGCTTTACGAAACACCGGTAGGGTGCGCGATCCTCCCTCGGCGAGTCCGTGACTGAGAGCTGATGTTCACCGTCCTGTGGCAGGCTTGTGATCTTTGAACCCGTTGCGAGATGAAGGTGGCCGATGGGCGCTGATTCGACGAAGACCTCCCGTTATACCGAGACCGAGCGCAAGTTCGAGGTCGTCGAGAACACCGTTGCCCCGTCGTTTGCGGGGCTGTCCGCCGTCGCTCGGGTGGAGCGATCGCTGTCACAGTCCCTCGATGCTGTCTATTTCGACACACCTGCTCGCGATCTGGCGCGGCATCGAATCACGCTGCGCCGCCGGACCGGCGGAACCGACGAGGGCTGGCATGTGAAGCTGCCCGCCGGGGTGGACACCCGCACCGAGATCCGCGCCCCGCTGACCGACGACGACACCGGCGAAGTCCCCGACAACATCCGCGATGTCGTGCTGGCCATCGTGCGTGACGCGCCGTTGGCCCCGGTGGCGCGCATCAGCACCGAACGCACCGTGGAGACGCTGTATGACGCCGACGGCGCGCAGCTCGCCGAGTTCTGCGACGACGACGTCCGCGCGAGCGCCGACGGGGGCGACGAACTGCGCTGGCGGGAATGGGAACTCGAACTGGTACCCGGCGCCGACACCGACGTCTTCGACCGGCTGACCGGCCGTCTGCTCGACGCGGGTGCGGAGCCCTCCGGTCACGGATCGAAGTTGGCTCGGGTGCTGGGCACCCCGCCGGCATCCGAGAAACCGTCCCCGACAGGTGATCAGCTGCACGACGCCATCGCCGGACATGTCGCCGAATTGCTCGAATGGGACCGTGCGGTGCGCGCCGACGCGCACGACTCGGTGCACCAGATGCGGGTCACCGTCCGCAAGATCCGCAGCCTGCTGCAGTCGGCCCCGGACACCGAGGCCCCGGAGTGGCTGCTCGACGAGTTGCGGGAGCTCGGCGCCGTGCTGGGGATCGCCCGCGACGCCGAGGTTCTCGCGCAGCGCTACGAGAAGGCGCTCGACGCGCTGCCCGCCGAACAGGTCCGTGGCCCGGTCCGCCGCCGGTTGGTCGAGGACACCCAGAAGCGCTATCAGACCGGGTGGAAGCGCTCTCTGACCGCGATGCGGTCTCCGCGCTACTTCCGTCTGCTCGAAGCGCTGGAGTCGCTCACCACCGCCGCACCGGCCGAACCCGCGCCGAAGTCCGCTGTGGCCGACCGGATCACCGAGGCCCACCGCCGGGTCCGCAAGGCCGCCAAGACCGCACGGAAACTGGCCAAGGACGGCGCCGACGACCGGGCCGCCGACGAGGCGCTGCACAAGATCCGTAAGCGCGCCAAGCGTCTGCGCTACGTCGCCGCGGCGTCGGACCGGCGCAAGGTCGCCGAACGCGCCAAGGCCGTGCAGTCGTTGCTCGGCGACCACCAGGACAGCGTGGTCAGCCGCGGCCATCTGTTGCGCCAGGCCGACCTGGCGCACGCTGCCGGCGAGGACACGTTCACCTACGGAGTGCTCTTCCAGCGCGAGATCGAGACCGCACAGCGCTGCGAAGACCGGCTCGACGACGCGCTGAAGGCGCTGGACAAGGTCGTGTCCAAAGCCACGAAGGGCGGATGAGCTGGCCTGTAAGCCGGATTCTGTTCCCGGACGTCATTGCTGACGACCGGGCGGCGACCATCCATCTGGGCACACCGTCGCCGGGTACCTCGAGCGGCCTACCCGCAGGCTCGGGCGAGCAGCCCTCGAGCGCCTGCGCTACCGCGCCCTCCACGCGGCATTCTTGGCCTTGCTTCGGGTGGGGTTTACCGAGCCGTCCCGGTCACCCGGGACGCTGGTGCGCTCTTACCGCACCGTTTCACCCTTACCTCCGCGCCGGCCCGAGGGCCGGTGCGGCGGCGGTCTGTTTTCTGTGGCACTTTCCCGCGAGTCACCTCGGATTGCCGTTAGCAATCACCCTGCTCTGCGAAGTCCGGACTTTCCTCGAACCGTCGACGACCTTCATCCCCCATCCGGCCGATCGACGGTCCGCGGCCGCCCAGCCAGCTCATCCGCGATACACAAGGTAGCCGGTTCGGGCGTCCGACGGTATCGAACGCCGTTCCTGGGCAGCTCAGCGGCGACGCAGCACGATCAGGTTGTCCAGCAGAACGCCCGATCGCCCGTCCGGTCCGACGGCGTCGCGTTCGACGGTGCCGGCATGCACCTGGTCCCACCCTGCGTCGATGCCCACGACGTCGAGCACGTCGCCGACGGTCGGGAAGACGATGTCGTGCGCGTGGTCGGCCCAGGGCGGCGCGGCGGCGTGGTCGACGATCAACAACGTCCCGCCGGGAGTTACCGCGGCTGCGGCGCGGGCGAAGATCCTCGCCCGGTCCAGGTGGACCAGGGACTGCAGGAAGTGCGCCGACACCAGGTCGAAGGTTCCGCCGGGGAAGTCCACCGACAGGTCGCACGGGACCAACCGCACCCGGTCGTCCACGCCGCGCTGCGTGGCTGCCCGCCTCGCGCGACCCAGCGCGGTTTCGGAGACGTCGACGCCGGTCACCTGCCAGCCGCGCTCGGCCAGCCAGACCGCGTCGGCACCCTCGCCGCACCCGAGATCCAGCGCGCGGCCCGCGGGTAGCGGCCCGGCCACCTCGGCGAGCCAGTGGTTGACCCGACCGCTGAACATCTGCGGCCGCTCCGAATACCGGTCCTCCCAGTGTTGTTTGACGTCCGGCTCGGTCATCGCGTCTTCTCCATGACCCGACCTTGCCTGGCATCCGAAGTCTTGCCAAGATCCCTTGCCATGGAGGCAAACGACGATTTCGACTCCCGGGTGCGGCGCCGGTTGCGCCAGCTGCGGCAGGAGCGCGCGATGACGCTCGAGGACGTCGCGTCGCGCGCGAACATCGACGTCTCCACGCTCAGCCGCCTGGAATCGGGTAAGCGACGCCTGGCGCTGGATCACCTGCCGCGGCTGGCCGCAGCGTTGTCGGTCAGCACCGACGAACTGCTCAACCCACCGACGGTGGCGGACCCGCGGGTGCGCGGCACCGCCCACACCCGCGACCAGATCACGTTCTGGCCCCTGACCGCCGACGGTCCGGCCGGTGGCCTGAACGCCTACAAGATCCGCATCAGCGCGCGCCGCCGCAGACCTCCGGCCGAACTACCGGTGCACGAGGGACACGACTGGATGTACGTGTTGTCCGGACGGCTGCGGCTGGTACTCAGCGACCGCGACTTCACCATCGAACCCGGCGAGGCCGTGGAGTTCTCCACGTGGACGCCGCACTGGTTCGGCGCGGTGGACGGGCCCGTGGAGGCCGTGGCGCTGTTCGGTGTGCACGGGCAGCGGGTGCACGTGCACACCGATCACAAATAGGCGGTCTGGTTGACCAGACGCACCGATGCCGCCCCGTCGGGGTAGAACTCGGCGACCGACAGCGACGCGAGATCCAGGTGCATCCGGTAGAGGACGCTCGGACCCGCATCGAGTGCCATGCGCAGCAGCGTTTTGATGGGCGTGACATGGGAGACCACGAGCACGGTGTGTCCGCCGTGGTCGGTGGTCAGCCGCTGCTGGACGCGGCCCACCCGTTCGGCCACCGCGTCGAAGCTCTCGCCGCCAGGCGGCGCAACGGCGGTGTCGCGCAACCACTTCCGGTGCAGCTCGGGATCGCGTTGCGCGGCTTCGCCGAACGTCAGTCCCTCCCACGCCCCGAAATCCGTCTCGATGAGGTCGTCGTCGACGACGACGTCGAGGTCCAGCGCCTTGGCAGCCGCCGCGGCGGTGTCGTAAGCGCGCTGCAGGGGTGAGGCGATCACGGCGTCGATACCGCCGCGGCTCGCCAGATAACGCGCGGCGGCGTCGGCCTGCCGCACGCCGAGTTCGGTCAGCGCGGGGTTACCCCGGCCGGAATACCGGCGATGCACCGACAGTTCGGTCTGCCCGTGCCGCAGCAGCAACAACCGGGTCGGAGCGCCCTGGGCGCCGGTCCAACCGGCGGGATTGGTGACCACGCGCGACGTGGTCTCGTCCTCGGCGTCCATCGCCGCGTTGGCCAGCGCGTCGGCATGGCTGTTCTGCGCGCGCGGGATCCACGTGTAGGTGACACTGTCGAAGCCGGCGGCCAGCTGCTGGGCCTGCCGATGCAGCGGCGCGAGGTCGGGGTGTTTGACACGCCAGCGGCCGGCCATCTGTTCGACCACCAGCTTGGAGTCCATGCGCACGTCCGCCTCGGTGGCCCCCGCATCGCGCGCGGCCTCCAGACCGGCGATCAGGCCCCGGTATTCGGCGACATTGTTGGTGGCCCGCCCGATCGCCTGCTTCGCCTCGGCGAGCACCGCGCTGCGATCGGCCGACCACACCACCGCCCCGTAGCCGGCCGGTCCGGGGTTGCCCCGCGAGCCACCGTCGGCCTCGACGATCACCTTCACGCTTTGAATCCCTTGACCCGCAACAGGATCGCCGAGCACTCCGGGCACCGCAACACGTCGTCGTCGGCGGCTGCGGCGATGCGCGCCATCTCCCCCTGATCGATCTCCAACCGGCACGCCCCGCACCGCCGACCCTGCAGGGCGCCCGCGCCCACCCCGTTGCGGTCGCGCTGACGTTCGTAGAGCGCCAGCAGCGCCTCGTCGATCTGAGCGGCCAACCGGTCGCGGCGCGCGGTGGCGTCCTCCCGGGTGGTCTCCAGCTCGGCGCGGGCGTCCTCACAGGTGCGCTGGGCGTCGTCGTGCGCCTTCTGCAGGTCCTCCACAGCCTGCTGCTGGCGCGCGATGTCGGCTTCGAGCTCTTCGCGCCGCTCCATGACCTCCAGCAGCGAATCCTCCAGGCTGGCCTGTCGCCGCTCGAGCGTCTCGAGTTCGTGCTGCAGTTCGGTGAGCTGCTTGGCGTCGACGGTGCCACCGGCCATCAGGGCACGGTCGCGGTCCTCACGCTGGCGCACGCCGTCGATCTCGTGCTCGAACTTCGCGACCTGGGCGTCGATGTCCTCGAGCGCGAGCTGCAGGACCGCGAGCTGGTCGCCGCCCTGGCGCAGCGCCGCCAACGCCTCGGACAGCGCGACCTGTTCGGGCAGATTCTTCAGCCGGTGTGCCACCCGGCCGAGCTGCGCGTCCAGCTCGGAAAGCTCCAGCAGCGAACGTTGTTGGTTGACATCGGCTTTCACGGGCAGTCTCCCTCGACGTTCCACGGGTCGGTGCGCACCTCGGACACGGTGACCGGCAGCGCCGCACCGAATCGTGCGCGCAGCAGCTCGGCGGCCTGGCCGCACCACGGTTGTTCACTGGCCCAGTGCGCCACGTCGACGAGCGCGACGTCGCTGACCCGGCGGTGCTCGTCGGCCGGGTGGTGGCGCAGGTCGGCGGTGACGTAGGCCTGCACCCCGGCGGCGGCGACCTCACCCAGCAGGGAGTCGCCGGCGCCGCCACACACTGCGACGCGCGTAACAGTCGCGGCGGGATCGCCGGACGCGCGCACGCCCCAGGAGGTCGCGGGCAGTGCGCGTCGCACCCGGGAGACGAAAGCGGCCAGCGGTTCCGGTGTGGGCAATGTCGCGATACGTCCGAGACCGACGTCGCCGGGCGGCGTCTGCAGCGTGATCACGTCGAACGCGGGTTCCTCGTAGGGGTGGCCGGCACGCAGCGCGGCGTACACGGCGGCGCGCCGGCTCGCCGGGGCCACCATCTCGACGCGGTCTTCGGCGACCTGCTCGACGGTCCCGACGGTCCCGATGGCCGGTTGGGCGCCGTCGTGGGGAAGGAACTGGCCGGTGCCCGGGACACTCCAGCTGCAGTGGGAGTAGTCACCGATGCGGCCGGCACCGGCGTCGAACATCGCCGTGCGGACCGCGTCGGCGTTCTCTGCCGGCACGAACACCACCCATTTGTCGAGGGCGGGACTCGAAGGCACCGGCGAGAGCACATCGGTGACGTGCAGACCCAGCGCCTCGGCCAGCGCATCGGAGACGCCGGGGGCGGCGCTGTCGGCGTTGGTGTGCGCGGTGAACAGGGCCCGACCGGTGCGGATCAGCGAGTGGATCAGCGCACCCTTGGCGGTGTCGGCGGCCACGGTGTCCACTCCGCGCAGCAGCAGCGGGTGGTGGGCCAGCAGCAGACCGCGCTCGGGCACGGTCGCCACCACCTCGGCGGTGGCGTCGACGGCCACCGTGACCGACTCGACGGGCTCCGACCGGTCACCGCAGACCAGTCCGACGGAGTCCCAGCTCTGTGCCAGCGCGGGCGGGTAGGCCTCGTCGAGGACATCGATGATGTCACCGAGCCGCACCGTCATCGCCTCACCCCGCCGTACTCGTTGGACCGCCTGACCACTGCCACGACACTAGTGCGCCGGTTCGGGCAGTTGGACATTGCTGGACAATGGGGTCGTGACCGATACGCTCGACAGTGCCCGCAGCCTCGTCCCGGTGAGCCGGGGCGACCTGGTGATCTTCGACCTGGACGGCACGCTGACCGACTCCGCCGAGGGGATCGTGGCCAGCTTCCGTCACGCGCTGGAAACCGTGGACGCGCCGGTACCCGAGGGCGATCTGGTCAGCCGCATCGTGGGACCACCGATGCCGACCACGCTGCGCCAGCTCGGCTTGGGTGAGCGGACCGACGAGGCGATCGCGGCCTACCGGGCCGACTACACCACCCGCGGTTGGCTGATGAACCGCCCGTTCGACGGGATCGCCGAGCTGCTGGCCGATCTGCAGACCGCGGGCGTGCGGATGGCGGTCGCGACCTCCAAGGCCGAACCGACCGCGCAACGCATTCTGGCGCACTTCGGCCTGGACGGATGTTTCGAGGTGATCGCAGGCGCCAGCCCCGACGGCACCCGGGCCCGCAAGGCCGACGTGGTGGCCCGCGCGCTGGGTGCGCTGGCTCCCGTGCCCGAGCGGGTGACGATGATCGGCGACCGCTCCCACGACGTCGAGGGCGCGGCCGAGCACGGCATCGGCACCATCGTGGTGGGCTGGGGTTACGGCGCCGAGGACTTCCGCGAGGACCCCGGTGGCGCGGTGGCGCATGTCGCCTCGGTCGACGAATTGCGCGGGGTGCTGGGTGTCTGAGCTGCTGCACGTCACGTTCGTGTGTTCGGGCAACATCTGCCGCAGTCCGATCGCGGAGAAGATGTTCGCCCAGCAGATCCGCGACCGCGGGCTCGGCGACGTGGTACGCGTGACCAGCGCCGGCACCGGCCATTGGCATGAGGGCGAGCCGGCCGACCGCCGCGCCGGGCACGTGTTGCGTCAGCACGGCTACCCCACGCAGCACCGCGCGGCGCAGCTGACCGACGACCACCTGTCTGCCGACCTGGTGATCGCGATGGGCCGTAACCATCTGCGGTTTCTCGCCGAGGCGGGGGTGCCGACCGAGCGCCTGCGGATGCTGCGGTCCTTCGACCCACGGTCGGGCGCACACACCCCCGATGTCGAGGACCCCTACTACGGCACGCAGGACGACTTCGTCGAGGCGTTCACCGTGATCGAGGCGGCGCTGCCCGGGCTGCACGACTGGGTCGACGAGCAGCTGTCGCACAGGAAGGTCAGCTGAGACCATGCGCCGCTTCGCATTCCTGCTGCGCCCCCAGTGGTTGGCGTTGTACGTCGTGGTGCTCGCGTTCGCCTACCTGTGCTTCACGGTGCTCGCACCGTGGCAGCTGGGCAAGAACACCAAGACCTCGCGGGAGAACGCACAGATCGCGCGGTCGCTGGACGCGGATCCGGTCGCGTTGACGAGCGTGCTCCCGCAGCAGGATTCGAGCGCGCACGACGAGCAGTGGCAGCAGGTCACCGCCACCGGGCGCTATCTCCCCGACAAAGAGGTGGTGGCCCGCCTGCGGACGGTCGAGGGGGAACCCGCGTTCGAGGTTCTGGTGCCGTTCGCGGCCGACGACGGTCCCACCGTCCTGGTCAACCGCGGGTTCGTCCGCCCCGTCGGCGGCTCGCAGGTTCCCGAGATCGAACCGGCACCCAGCGAGCCCGTCACGATCACCGCGAGGCTGCGCGACACCGAGGCCGTCGCGCAGGGCAAGACGCCGTTCGAGGCCGACGGCGCCCTGCAGGTGTACTCGATCAACACCAGCCAGATCTCCGAGCTCACCGGCGTGCCGTTGACCTCGTCGTATCTGCAGTTGACCGAGAACCAGCCCGGCGGGCTCGGCGTCATCCCGCTCCCCCACCTCGACGCCGGCCCGTTCCTGTCGTACGGCATCCAGTGGATCGCGTTCGGCATCCTGGCCCCGGTCGGGGTCGGCTACTTCGTGTACTCCGAGGTCAAGGTGCGCCGCCGGGAGAAGGCGCTCGCCCGCGCCGCCGACGACACCAGCGAACTCACCTCCGAGGAGAAACTCGCCGACCGGTACGGCCGCCGACGCTGATCGCGACGGCGAGCGCCGCGGCCGCGACCTGCACGGCGCGTGACAGTCGCACCGCGCGCGCCAGATCGTCGACCTCGGGGACGCGTCCGTCGCCCAGGGTGGGCCGGATTTCGAGTTGATGGGCGTACTGGGTCGGACCGCCGAGGCGTACGCCGAGCGCGCCGGCGAACGCGGCTTCGGCCACGCCGGCGTTGGGGCTGGGGTGTTTCCGCGCGTCGCGCCGCCATGCCCGCCAGGCCTGTCGTGGTGACCCGCCCACGAAGGGCGCGCACACGAGCACCAGCATCCCGGTGACACGGGCCCCGACGAGGTTGGCCAGATCGTCCAGCCGTGCTGCGGCCCACCCGAACTGGGCGTAGCGCGCATTGCGGTGGCCGATCATCGCGTCGAGGGTGTTGACGGCGCGGTAGGTCAGCACGCCCGCCGCTCCGGCTGTCGCCGCCCACACCAGCGGTGCGACCGTCGCGTCGGAGGTGTTCTCGGCTACGGATTCCAACGCCGCGCGCGCTAGACCCTCGGCGTCGAGCACCGAGGGGTCGCGCCCGCACAGCGACGGCAGTAACCGCCGCGCCCCGTCGACATCGTCGGCCGCCAACAGGTGCGCCATCTGTGCGCCGGTGCGGCACAGCGATGTACCGCCCAGCGCGATGTATGTCGCTGTCGCCACGACCGCCGCTTCGGCGACGGGCGCCCACCGGCGCGCCGACTGTTCGACCAGCGCGCCACCCAGACCGACCGCCGTGCACAGCGCGGCGGTGTGCCCCACGCCGGCCCACCGGGAGTCGGCGTAGGTGCGGCGTTCCAGTGCCGCGGCGCCCGTACCGAACAGCGCGACCGGGTGGCCGCGGCGGGGATCGCCGAAGACGGCGTCGGCGATCGCCGCCGCAGCGATTCCCGTACTCCGCGCGAACATTCCGGCAGCGTCTCACAGAGCGATTCGACCGGGACCGGGCAGGTCGCGGTGACACACTGGGCCGATGGACGACGTGATCTTGACCGCGGGCACTGTCATCACCGTCGACGACGCGGTCCCCCGCGCGCAAGCGGTGGCCGTCTGCGCCGGTCGGATCGTCGCGGTCGGAACGGTGGATGATTGCCGTACCGCGCTGCCCGACGCCGAGGTCGTCGACACCGGAGTACCGGTGCTGGCACCGGGTTTCGTTGAGCCGCATGGTCATCCGTTGATCAGCGGCGTCGCCACGCAAGCCCCGGCGCGTTCGATCGCGCCGTGGGACGCTCCGTCCTGGGCCGCGGTGCAGGAGGTGTTCGCCGACGCCATCGCGGGCACCGACCCGCAGACCCCGCTGTGGTTCGCCGGGTTCGACGCGCTGCTGCACGGCCATCCCGCGCCCGACGCCGAGGAACTCGACCGGATCTTCGGCGACCGCGTCGCGGTGGTCACCGACAACTCCGGACACGGCGTGTATTTCGACTCCGCATTGATCCGCCGGTACGGCTGGGACACCGCGCCCCCGCCGGACCCGGTCGCCGCGCACTTCGGACGCCGGCCCGACGGGACCCTCGACGGCCGCGGGTTCGAACTGCCGGTGCTTACGGCGGTCACGGGTCCGTTGATGGCGCAGATGGGTGACCCGCTGCTGAGCGCTGCGCGGTACTTCGCGCTGATGTCTCGCGGCGGCTACACCTCCGCGTCGGACATGACCTTCGACCCCAAGTTCGCCGCCGGATACGAAGCGCTGGCCGCTGCTCCGTCGTGCCCGCTGCGGGTCAGCATGTGGGAGATGTCGGTCACCGACTCCTACTGCGAGCCGGCGACTTTCACCGCCGACGACACATGGTTGACCAAGGCCGGGGTCAAGCTGTGGACCGACGGATCCCCCTGGGTCGGCAACATCGCGATCTCGTTTCCGTACCTGGACACCGACGCCACCCGCACCGCGGGCATCGACCCGTCGACCGCGGGCGGTGCGGGCTCGATGAACTACACCCGTCAGCAGCTCGACGCGATCCTGGACCGGGCCGCCCCGGCAGGTTGGCAGATGGCTTTTCACGCCAACGGCGATCTGGCTCTCGATCTCGCGCTGGACGCCTACGAGGACGCGCTGACCCGGCATCAGTTGCTCGGCACCGATCACCGCTGGCGGCTCGAACACTGTGGGGCGGGTACCCGCGCGCATTTCGACCGGGCAGCGCGCCTCGGCGTGCATGTGTCGTTGGCGCCGTTCCAGTACTACTACTGGGGCGATCTGCTCGACGGCGCGATGTTCGAACCCGCGCACGGAGCCCGTTGGGCGGCGTTCGCCGATGCCGTCGCCTCGGGGGCCTGCGTCTCGCTGCACAACGACGGCTCGGTGTCACCGCCCGCGCCGGTGGTCAACATCGCCACCGCGGTCACGCGTCGCACCCGTACCGGTCAGGTGCACCGACCCGATCAGGCCATCACGCTGGAGCAGGCCTGGTGCGCGCAGACCATCGACGCGGCCCGCACGCTCCGTCGTGAGCACCTCGTCGGTTCGATCACCGCGGGCAAGCTCGCGGATTTCGTCGAACTGAGCGCCGACCCGTGGGACGTCCGCCCGGATCGCCTGATCGACGAGGTTCGGGTGACCGGCACCTGGCTGGGCGGTCGACGGATCGACCTGGACGCGTTCATCGGCGCAGTCGGCGGCAACGACAACGCCGCGCACGCACACTTGGCCGCGCGGACCACGACAGGCTGCTGTTAACGGATGTTGCCGTCCTGCGCGTCGACGCGCACCTCGACCTCGGAACCGTCGGCACGCACCAGGTCGATCTTCCAGACCACCTGAGCACCGTCGGTGTCGATCTCCAGTTCGTCGAACAGGGTGTCGACCTCGCGGTCGGCCGCGGTCTGCAGTGCGCGTGCCGCGTCCACCGCCGCCGACTCGGCGCGCCGGGCGTCGTCGTCGGGCCCGTCCTGGCGGGTGGAGGAGATCACCCGGTTGCCTTCGGCGTCGACGACGACGTCGTACTGCTCGCCGTTGGACGCCACCTCGATCTCGAACACGCGTTGGCCTTCGCGCGTCTCGACCTGCACGTCGTAGGGACGTCCGTTCGTGACGGCACCGGCCGCGGCCCGCAGGGCCTGCTGCGCCGCCGGCACCGGCAACCCGGGACCGCCCGGTGTGGGCGGCAGTGGCGTCGGGCTCTCGGCAGGGCTCCCCCCGGGGCTGGTCGGGGCGACGCTGGTGGTGACGGTCTCGGTCACCGTGGTCGGGCTCGGTGTCTCCCCGGTGTTCCCGCATGCACTCACCGCGCATACGAGGGAGAACGCAGCCAATCCGACGCAGACCTGACCCAGTGCCATGAGCGGTGGCTACCCCGCCGTGCGTCCGGCCAACCAGATGGGGACCAATGCCCCTACAGCCGCGCCGGCCGGCGGGCTTGGCTGGAGGCGTGTCAACCGACGATCTGAGGACGCCGCAGGATCGGCGGCGCAACGGTCCCCGCGGTCCGGTGTTCGTCTGGGCCAACGTGGTGGTGCTGTGCTGGCTGGCCGTCGCCGCCGGGTTGCTGGTCGCGCACTCCACGCTGGGTATCTCGAGTTGGGTGGCGCTGCACGCGCTGCTGCTGGGTGCGGTGACCAATGCGATCGTCATCTGGTCCGAGCATTTCGCCGAGGCGTTCTGCCGCATGCCCAGTCCGCCGTCCCGACGGCTGGCGTTCGGTTTGACCGCGCTGAACACCCTGGTGGTCGCGGTACTGGTCGGGGTGAGCACCGACACCGCTGTGCTGGTCGGTGTCGGCGGCACCGGCATCGCGGTGATCGCCACGGTGCACGCGATCCATCTGCGCCGCGCGACGAAGGCGACCGCGCCTGAATCGTTCGACTATCTGCCGGGGTTCTACTGCGCAGCCAGCCTGACGCTGGCGCTGGGTGCGGTCGTCGGCGCGCTGCTGGCCCTCGGATCGGCCGACTGGTACGCCCGGTTGTGGTCGGCGCACGTGCATCTCACACTGCTCGGTTGGGTCGGACTGTCGGTTCTCGGCACGATGTTCACGTTGTGGCCGGTGACCCTGCACGCGCGGATCCGCCCGGATACCGCTGTTGCGGCACGGCGCGCGCTGCCCACGGTGTGCGCGGGTCTGGTGGTCGCGGTCGTCGGCATGCTGGCGTCGTCGGTCTGGCTGGCCGTCGCGGGACTGCTGGGTTACGCGGCAGGCATCGGCATCGCCGTCATCCCGTTGATCCGCAACGCCGTACAACGCAGACCCGAGGGACCGGCGGCGTGGATGCTCGGAGCAGCGATGGCGTGGCTGAGCGTCGCGGTGCTGACCGAGGCGGTACGACTGGCCGTCAGGGGTTCGCTGGACGCGCTACCGGCCATCGCGAGCGACGTGCTGCCCGTGTTGACCGTCGGGTTCACCCTGCAGATTCTGATGGGCGCCCTGACCCAGCTGCTGCCCGCGATCCTGGGCCGCGGGCCGCACCAGCACCGCCGCATGGCCGAGACCCTGTGCAGCGGTTGGCAACTGCGTGTCCTGCTGCTGAACGTCTCGGTGCCGCTGGTGGCCGGCCCCTGGCCGGCGCCCCTGCCGCTGGTCGGCTGGACCTTGGCCGCGGTGAGTCTGGTGACGTTCCTCATACAGGCTTTGCGTATCGCGATTCCGGTGGCGCGGCACGGGTCCCTCGAGCAGGGGCCGCGGCACATCGCCGGTACCACCAGCGGTGTCGTCGCGGGCCTGGCCGTGGTGGCGCTGGCCGTCGCGTTCGCCGGCACCGGCCAGATCGGGCCGCCCGCGGTCAGCACCGCGGAACAGGTCCGCACCATCGACGTCACGTTGGCGGACATGCGTATTCAGCCCGACGTCCTCGACGTCGCGCCCGGGACGCACGTGGTGCTGCGCGTGACCAACGTCGATGCCATGCCCCACGATCTGCGCGTCGACAGCGGCGCCCGCACACCCCTGTTGCGTCAGGGTCAGACCGCATTGCTCGACCTGGGACGGGTCGACGCCGAGATGCAGGGCTGGTGCACCGTGGCCGGGCACCGCGCCGCCGGGATGACGATGTCGATCCGCACCGGCGCGGCCGCCCCGACGCCGCACGCGATGCACATGGGTGACGAGACCCCCGACCCCGAACCGCTCGACCTGTCGGCGCGACCCGCGCCGGATTGGAAGCCCCACGAGGCCCGACTGGCGCCGGCCGACGGCCCGCTGCACAGAGTCGAGTTCACGGTCACCGAACGCGAGGTGGAGGTCGCGCCCGGGCGCACCGAACAGCGTTGGACCTTCGGCGATTCCGTGCCGGGACCCACCCTGCGCGGAAAGGTCGGTGACCGCTTCGAGGTCACGCTGATCAACGACGGCACGATGGGCCACAGCATCGACTTCCACGCGGGCATGCTCGCGCCCGACGAGCCGATGCGCACCATCGCACCCGGCGAGCGACTGACCTACCGGTTCACCGCAACCCACGCCGGAGCGTGGCTCTACCATTGCGCGACCATGCCGATGTCACTGCACATCGCCAACGGCATGTACGGCGCGGTGATCATCGATCCGCCCGACCTGACGCCGGCCGACCGCGAATACGTCCTCGTCAGTTCGCAGGTGTACCTGGGCGATCCGGGCAGTGGGTACCAGACCGACCGGTTACGCGCCGGACAGCCCGACGGCTGGGCGTTCAACGGGATGACCGCGCAGTACGACCACGCGCCGCTGCCGGCCCGCGTCGGTGAACGCGTCCGCATCTGGGTCGTCAACGCGGGTCCCGGTGACAGCACCGCCTTCCACGTGGTGGGCGGACAGTTCGACACCACGTTCGCCGAGGGGGCATGGCTGTTGCGGCCGGATCCGGAAACCCGCGGCGCCGCACAGGTTCTGAACCTGGCGCCGACACAGGGCGGATTCGTCGAGTTGACGTTCCCCGAGGCCGGGAACTACCCGTTCGTCGATCACGACATGCGCCACGGTGAGAACGGTGCGCATGGCGTCTTCGCGGTCACGGAGTGATGCGGCGATGTTCGACGTCTGGACCGTCGTGCGCTTCATCCACGTGGTGGGCGCGATCGTGTGGGTCGGCGGACAGCTGACCGTGACCCTGGTGGTGTTGCCGCAGGTGCGCGACCGACTCGGCACCGCCGAGCGGGCCGAGGTGATGCGCGCGGTCGGCAAGCAGTTCGCCCGGATCACGATGCTGTTGTTCCTGCCGGTGCAGATCGCGACGGGCGTTCTGCTGGCCTGGCATTACGGCGTCACCTGGGCCTCGCTGGCCCAGCCCGGCTACGGGCGCATCCTCGTGCTGAAGCTGGTGCTGTTCACCCTCGTGATGGTCGCTGCCGCGCTACACGGGATCGCCCAGTCGAAAGGTCACACTGACCGGGCGCGTGCCGCGTCGCTGGCGTCGTTGGTCGGATCACTCGGGGTGGTACTGCTGGCCACCTGGCTCGCCGAAGGCTGAGTGTCACGCCAGCGCGGGCGCCATGGCCTCCTCGAGGGCACCGGAGAGGTATCCGGCGTACCCGGACGTGACGTGGTACTTACCGGAGTAGACGAGCTGATCGGCGATCACCGCCGGGCACACCTCCGCGCAGAACCACTCCTTGACGTCGATGAACTTCGCCCCGGTGAGCTCTGCGGCATCCGTCCAGCCCGCTGTCGTGGGCAGCGCGTCGGTAGCCGGGGTGGCGCACCGGGTCAGGTCGGTCGGATTCTGGGCGACGCACTCCGACGGGCCCTCCGCGGGACGCGGAACACCGCCGAGCATGAATGTCTTTGTGCCCTGCGGAAGTTGGCCGATGGTCTTGGCGAGGGCGTCGCGCCAGATCTCGGGCGTCGTGGTCGTGCCGGGGCCCTGATTGCCGCCGTCGAACCAGCCGGCCAGCACCACGACTTCGGCCTTCTCCTGGTGGATGACCTCCATGCGCCACTTCTGCCACTCGTCGCACTCGGTGTAGGCCCGCTCGAGTTGGTACTGGTAGTAGGTCAGCGACGCGGGACCGCAGTTGCTCTTGGTCAACACGATCGCCCGCCAGCCGTTGCGCTTGCCGATGAGGTCGAAAGCGGTGTGCCACATCGCGGCTGCGGAGTCACCGATGACGGCCATGGTCCGCTCGCTGGTGGGGTCGCCGAGGATGCACGGCTCGATGTCGTCGAGGCGACTTTGCTCCAGCGCGGGTTCGCACCCCGGGACCGACCACTGCTCGGTGTAGTCGCCGCTGGCGGCCAGCAGCTGGTCGTTGGCGATACTCGGGGGAAGCTCACGCAGTTGCGTGGCGGCCTGCACGGCCTGCAACACCTCGGCAGCGGGCACCGCCGCGGGGACGGGCGCGGATTTCAGCTCGGCATCCGGGGGCGGCTGCTGCTCGGGCACCGCCTGGCATCCGGTGGTCAGCAGCGCAGCACACATGGCCACGCCGGCAAGGGTTTTGGCGGCAAAGCGCATCGCCATTCGTCGATCCTTTCGAAGAACACTCACAACAACTGCTGGACAAGAGGGACAGGCAGGGCCCATCGGTACCGCTCGAACGCGGCGACGGCGAACACGACAGCGATGCTGACCGGGACGATGGCCAGGCTGAGCCAGGGGCGGGCCGCCAGCAGGCGTGACCGGCGGATCGGGTTCTCGAACCCGTGGTACATGGCTGCTGCGGCCACGAAGGTCGCACCGATGAGGAGAATCTGCAGGGGCCACGAGAAGTCGTCACCGATGCATGCCGCGGTGATGACGAAGATCGGCCAGTGCACGAGGTAGAGCGAGTAGGAGATGTCGCCGATGTAGACCGCGGCGCGGCTGCCCAGGACGGTGGCCGAAACCGTGCGGTGGGCGCACATCCCGGCGACGAGAAGCGCTGCGGTGCCCAGCACCGGGACCGCCGCGACCCACCCCGGGAACCGGCTGGTCTCGTCGAGGAAGATCACCGCCCAGGCGATCGCCGCGATGCCCGAGACGCTGAGCACCGTGGCCGCGATCGGTCTGGCCGCGATCCTGGCGGCCAACCAGGGCTGCGTCACCGCGATCAGACAGCCGATCCCGAGTTCCCATGCGCGGGTCAGCGGAGAGAAGAATGCGGCCACCCCGTTGACCGAGGTCAACACGATCGAACACAGGAAGCTCGCCGCCACGACGGCCGTCAGCAGCCCGACCAGCAGGTGGCGCAGCGTGACCCGGCGTGCGCGGGCCGCGACGGCGATCGCCACGAGTACCAGCAGCGGCCACACCAGGTAGAACTGCTCCTCCACCGCCAGTGACCAATAGTGTTGCAGCGGCGACGGATCGGCGTCGAGCCGGGCGTAGTCGGTGCCGGTGGCGATGAAGTGGAAGTTCGCGAGGAACAACGACGCGGACGTCGCGTCCGGCAACACTCGGGCGCCGCGCAGGAAGTTGGTCAACTCGAACGTCGCGACGACGGTCAGCGCGATCACCAGGGTCGCGGCGGGAACGATCCGTCGCGCACGTTTGGCGTAGAAGTCGAGAAACCAGGCACCGCGCGGTGAATCGGAGCGCTGCAGCAGCATCCGGGTGATGACGTAGCCGGAGATGACGAAGAAGACGTCCACCCCGACGAATCCGCCCGTGAAACCGCGCATGCCGACGTGGTCGAGGATGACCACCAGCACCGCGATCGCGCGCAGACCCTGGATGTCTGCGCGGCGATGTGGGTGCGAAGAGGCGCGCTGGTCGTCACGGGCGGCACCGATTGCAACCGCCACCGAGTCCGCCTTTGCTGTGCCCATGAGTTCCCTGTGAAACTCCCGGCGGGGACTCTAACAGAGGTAAGGCTTACCTTTACTGCTACGTATCCGGGGGCGACGCGGTCGATGCTCGGTGGGCGCGGACGGTATCGAACCGCCGACCGCTGGTGTGTAAATCTCGCCGCACTGAATTCCCTGTAGTTCAAGGTCGTTGCATGGATGCACATACGTCCAGCTCAGCCGTCTCGTCCGTGTCCAAACGTCCATGGCTATAGCGACTGTCGCTGCACGTCCTGGCACACTCTCGGCACAGCGGGGGTAGGGCCTTCCGCTTCGCAATGACGCCCTCGGGCGACGAGCGACGTTCGACGGCGCACACGACTGAAGCCGGCAACCGGACTGGCACACGACACCTCCTACCTGCGACTACAGGAATCCTGTAACAGCAGTTCAGGCCCATTATCGGATCTGCCGAGACGTGCGCCGGCGCCGAAGCCGGTACGCGATGATCAAGCCCAGGGACAGCCCGACGTTTTGCAGCATGATCCGCCGCGCCCGGCGCATGGTTGAACGCTTGGGGCAGGTGGCGCAGGTCTTCGCCCATCAACGCCACGTCGGCGGTTTCGATGTCCACGTCGGCGCACCTCCCATCGCGACACCCACGTCGGCGGTGCCAGCGCAGGAGCGTCGTTCACGCCATCGTCGACCATCGCCGTGAGCCGCTGGGCCCGCAGTCGCGGCGCTGCTGATCAAAGTTGCTTCTACTTCACTGGACTTGTCAATGTTGTTAAGGGGGGCCGAAGGAAGGTTGTCTTGCGTAATCGCTAGTCGGGCCCGTGCGGTGCCCGCCGTGTCATTAGTCACCACATGGTGCCGTGCTGCGGCATCTACCAGTGCCTGTTGCGGCTCCGTCCGGTGGGAGTTGCTTGCTTCGGTTCAGCGGCCCGGTCCCATCGTGCCGTGACCCATGCCGGGACCCATCATTCCGTGGCCCATGCCAGGTCCCATCATCCCGCCGCCCATCATTCCGCTCATCATCGCCGGCATCCCTTCAACGACGAATCCGGTGACTTCGCGGGCGTGTTCGCGAATGGCGTTGGTCAGTTCGGGGTCGCTGGAGGTTTCGACCACCACCACGCCGCTGGCTGTGAGCGTGATCTGACGTTGATAATCGGCAGCGCGGCGGAACAGGGTAGGCAGGCTTGAGCTCATGCAGGTGACTTCACTGCCCTGATCGAGGTGGGTATACATCGATGAGACGTGGGCCTGCAGTTCGGCGACGAGGTCGGCGGAGTCAGATTCGGTGGTGGTGCGCACACCTCCGGGAATCTCTTCGACGCTGCGTCGAAGCTCGCCATGCCGCATGAACATGTTCATATAGGCGCGCATGTCCATACCGGTCGCGCCACCCATCCCGGGTTGGGCACGGCTGACCGGTATGTCGATCATGTTGCGCAAGACATACCCCAGCCCGAAGAGGGCCCCACCGGTGGCCAGCATTCTCAGCGCCGCTCGCCGGCTCATTCCGGTCATTTCCGATGATCCCTTCGCGTGCTCGACATGTGCGGTGAGTCGCGTTGTGGGCGAACGCGTGGTGCGAGTTGCGTCCGTCTTGGGCTTTGGCGGCTTCGTGGCCGATGATGGCCGACTCGACGCGACAACGTGAAATTGCTGCCGTCGCAGCGTGAACCTGTTCTTGTGCGCTACGGCCGAGGTGTAGTTGGAGTGGTTGTCGGCGGCTGCGACTGGCCGGGCCCCCAGGGGCCAGAGGGCCCCATGTTCCCCGGTGGCCACGAGCCCTGCGGCCCCATCATGCCGGGTCCCATCATGCCGGGTCCCATCATGCCGGGCCCCATCATGCCGGGCGTTCCTTGACAATGCCCCCGATTGCCGCCGAAGCCGTCGGTGGCCCTGCCGATGAAGAAGCCGGAAAAGAACACCACCGCGATGATGAACACCGCAGCGGCGGCAATGCCACTCCACGCCAAGGCGTGGTTCACCCCTCGGCGCTGTCCGGCTACGGCGATTCGTTCGCTCGTTGTTTCAGGTGTATCGGTCATTTTTCCAATCTCCTTCGCTACATCCATTTTTGAGGTCCTCGGTCGACTGGCGCGCTCTCGGCCGACCGTGAGCCCGCGGCACGTGAGTCATCGCGGTTCCTGGTGTTCGCGCAGCAGCGTCATCCGCCGCCGATACTCATCCTCGTCGATGTCGCCGCGCGCAAACCGTTGGGCCAGAGCATTCTCCGGCCGCGACCAGGTCCCTGAATCCGTGCGGTTGCGCTGTGCATCGCTACCGGCGAGATGCCGAACGGCCAGCACGACCGCGGTGATCAGGACGGCCGACAACAGCACCATCACCACGCCTATGAGGATCCAGCCGCCCCATCCCCAACCGCCCCACATGCAGTCGTCTGCGCCGTACATCATGGTTGTGAACCTCCTTCACTCGACTCGCCGGGGGAATGTCTCACCTGACACCAGGATGGACTGGCAGGGCGCTCGGACGGTAGGGCCGATGTGCCTCAACATGCCCGCAGCAGTGCGGAAACCTGAAAAGTGCCCGTCTCCATGGTTCGGCATCAGCTCGATCGAGGATCATTTTGCCCTGCTACTCGTCGGCGTGGACCCCATTGTCGAATACCCCTGCGGGTATATCAAGGACCCTTTTCGGGGGCGGATCCAACACGGCTTGGCGATCCGTGCCGCTGCGGCGACCCGGCGACCCGCGCCTATGCCCCTGACCGGCCCTGCGTGTGCGGTGTGGTGTGGTGGGCTGACATGCGGCCTCAGCCCGGTTCGCTTCCCTGCCACGGACGTATGCACTCACGGAGACTGTCGGACAACTCCCGCCGATCATGAGGGCGCCGCTGCTACGTGGGCCGTCGCTGGTTGGCCGGTCGGTGCAAGGGGCAGGGGCTTGGCGCGGCCGGCACGCACACCGTTGGCGATGACGACCACCTCGGCCAGCTCGTGGACCAGCACGACGGCGGCCAGACCAAGCACACCGAGCAGCGCCAGCGGTATCAACACGGTGATCAGCGCAAGTGACAGGCCGACGTTTTGCAGCATGATCCGTCGGGCGCGACGCGCGTGGCTGAACGCCTGCGGCAGGTGGCGCAGGTCTTCACCCATCAACGCCACGTCGGCGGTCTCGATGGCAACGTCAGTGCCCATCGCCCCCATCGCGATACCGAGGTCGGCGGTGGCCAGGGCGGGGCGTCGTTGACGCCATCGCCGACCATGGCTGTGTTGCGCTGAACACGCAGTTCTTCGACGAGCCGCGCCTCGTCCTCGGGGCGTAGCTCGGCGTGTACGTCATCGATACCCACATCTTTGGCGAGCGCGGCGGTGGTGGTGCGATTGTCGCCGGTGAGCATCGCGATGTGGAAGCCGTCGCGGCGCAGCTGGGCGACGACCTCGGCCGCCTCGGGACGCAGTTCGTCGCGCACGGCGACCGCGCCGACCGTTTGGCCGTCGTTTTCGACGAGCACGGCGGTGGCGCCGGCCTGCTGCATCCGTACCACGTCATCAGCCAACGCGCCCGCATCGAGCCACCTGGGGCGGCCCAGGCGAATCGTGTCGCCGTCGCGGCGGCCGGTGAGCCCGGCGCCGGTCACCGCCTGCACGTCAGTAGCCGGGGTGACCTCGTCGACGGCGGCCAGGATCGCCGCGGCCAGCGGGTGTTCACTGCGCGCTTCCAGCGCTGCGGCCAGATCGAGCACCTGCTCGCGAGTGGCGCCGTGGGTGGTGGCCACATCGACGACAGCGGGCCGGTTGGCGGTCAGGGTGCCGGTCTTGACCAGGGCGACGCCGCGCACCGCACCGATCGCGGCGACCACGGTCACGGGCACCGAGATCGCCAACGCGCACGGCGAGGCCGCGACCAGTACCACCAGAGCACGTTCGATCCACACGGCCGGATCGCCGAGCAGGCTGCCGATCACTGCAATCAGGGCCGCGGCGATCATCACCCCGGGAACCAGCGGCTTGGCGATGCGGTCGGCCAATCGCTGAGAGGCGCCCTTGCGGGACTGTTCGGCCTCCACAATCTTCACGATGCGGGCCAGCGAGTTGTCCTCGGAGGTGGTGGTGACCTCGACCTCCAGCACGCCGGTGCCGTTGATCGAGCCGGCGAACACCTCATGGCCGGTTCGGCTTCCACGGGCACCGACTCACCAGTGATAGCCGAGACATTTAGCGCGGTGCGGCCTTTCCGGATAATGCCGTCGGTGGCGATCCGCTCACCGGGCTTGACCAGCATTCGGTCTCCGACACGCAATTCACTTGAGGACACGACCATCTCGGTGTCGCCGACCTCGGCGACGGAGCGATGAAGACTTGACGCGGTTCGACACCAGCTGCGGCAAGCGCGATGAGCTACGGACCGAGGTCCTCTCCTGCGGTGCTCGAGCGTCCGGATCGCTTTGTCGCACCACCACCGTCTCGTTCCGACATCGAGGATCTAAGACATGCCGTGTGAGATAAGACATGAGACACCGCGACCTGGCGCGATGCGACTACAGCGTGAGCCATGCAAGGCCGTCTCATTTCTTTAGAAACGAGATTCAGGGTGGGGTGCGGAGAGGCCCCTGGTTGAGGGTGATCCCTTAGCGATGGCGTCCATAATTGGCACATGAGAGTGGAGATTCTCTATTTCGACGGATGCCCGAACTGGCAGGAAGTCGGTGCGCGTGTGGACGCGGCAGCAGCAGGACTGGTTGACGTCGAGATCACCTATCGGCGAGTCACTACGGACACAGAGGCGGCGGCCTTGCCGTTCGCGGGCTCTCCAACCATCCTCCTCGATGGCACAGACGCTTTTGACGATGCGCTGCCGGTGACCGAGTTGGCGTGCCGGCTGTACCAGACCGATGCGGGCCTGATGGGGTTGCCGACGGTCACACAGCTGACCGGGGCGTTGCGGCGCCGGGCTGCTGATCGACTCATTGACGGCTTGTGAACCGGGCTCTGTATTCGCGCGTCCTGCTAGAAGACGAGACAGTGGCCCTATCCACGTTCCAAGGCCTGGTCGAGTGCGGTGGTCAGGTCGTCGTAGCTGCGGGGCTGGATCCGTTCGTCGTTGATAAAAAAGGTGGGAGTTCCCTGCACGCCGAGTGCGGTGCCGTCGGCGATGTCGAGTTGGATGCGTTCCAGGGTCGCGGGGTCGTTGTAGGTGGCGTCGAAGGCCTCCATGTCCAGGCCCAGTTGTTGGGCGAAGCCGCGGAACACGTCATCGGCGGGGATCTGCTTTTCGCCCCACTGGGCTTGTGTCTCATACATTTTGCGGTACATGGCTTCGAGTTGGCCTTGCTGGGCGGCGGCTTCCACCGCGCGTGCGGCGCGTTCGGCGTTGAAGTGGGATCGCAGCGGAAAGTAGCGCAGCACGAAGTTCACCCGGTCGCCGTACTCGGCGCGCAGCTGCTCGACCGCGGGATAGAGCGCCCGGCAGCCTTCGCACTCGAAGTCGAGGAACTCGACGAAATAGACCTCGCTGTCGGGTACTGAGTTGAGCCGGTGACTGTTCTCCCTGACCGTCTGCCCGGCTGGTGACCCGTCAAGTGCGATGTCGGGAGCTGAGTCCTTGTCGCGAACGGAGAGAAACACCACGGTCCCCACCATTGCGACCGCGATGACGAAGAGCGTGAGGAGCACGCGGGTGTTGGCCAGGATCGAGCCGAGGCCCTTCATGTTCATATCAACGTACTTTAGTATATCGATATGGCCGAGCCGCTCGATACGTGCGATCTTCTGTGTTTAGGCCTGCTCCACGCGGAGGAGATCCGGGCCGCGGTGCCCGACAGCGCCACGGTGCAGGCCGCCGCCGCGGCCGCGCGTGGGTTGGGGGATGGCACCCGGCTGTCCATTACGGCCGCGTTGGCCGCGGGCGAGGAATTGTGCGTCTGCGACGTGGCCTGGGTGGTCGGGTTGTCTCAAGGTTTGGTGTCGCACCATCTGCGCCAGCTCAAGAATGCGTCACTGGTGTCCTCGCGGCGCCAGGGGAAGATGGTCATGTATCGGCTGACCGAGCGCGGGCGACAGTTGACGGCAGCGGTGCTGACCGGTATGGCCGCGGTTGCTGGAGTAAGCCCGAATCGTGGCTGATGCTTGCTGTAGCCCGCAGTCCGCGGCCGACTTCCGGGCGGACGTGAAAAGCGTTGACAAGTAACAGTTTTGCAGCTGGTCGCGGTAGCAGTCTTGCTGCGATGCCCGAGCTGCCGACCGCAGGATAGGAGCGTGAGTGTGATGCCGAGGATCAGTGCGCAGGCCCGCCTTGTGTATCGAGACGAGATGGACGCCGCCAGGAAAGCCGACGATTCGCTGGTGCGGTGGCGACATTTGGAGCGGGCTCACATCGTGTCGCAGCCAGATCCGTGGCTGCACACCGGCAACCACGCCGCCATGCTGGTGTTGGCCGTGCGCCAGCGCAACCGCCGCGAAGCACTCGGGCAGGTGCTGCGCCTCATTGTCGCTGCCCCCGGGTCGATGACCGGTCGGTATCCCGTCGGCAACACCGGCCGCGTCACGGCAGGACTGATGACACCGATGCCCATTCCCGACGACCTCGCCGCAGCCGTAACCAGCAGATGAACACCGCCACGGCGACCGGGCCCTCGAAGCTGCCGTCGGTGTGGGGTGTCAGGGCTCGGTGGTCAGCCGGTCGAGCAGTGGCCGTAGGTCTTCGGCGAGGAGCGCCATGAGGTACACCGCGGCGACCCTGTGTTGGCGGTCCAGGACCATGGTGGGGGGCACCACGCTGGTCGGATAGGTACGTCCCCAGAGTGATGAGGCTGCGCAGCGAGGGGTCGAAGATCGAGGGATATTGCACGTTGCGGTCGGTGACGAAATCGCATGCGGTGTCCCGGTTGTCGCGGACGTCGATACCGACGAACTGCACGCCCCGGTCGCGATATTCGCCGTACACCGTCTCCAGCTCCGGAGTCTCGGTGCGGCAGGGAGCACACCAGGAGCCCCACACATTGATGAGGACCACCTTGCCGGTGAAATCCGACAGCCGGATCGGTTCATCGGTGAACAGATCGGGTCGCTCAGATCGCCGATCGTGCCCCGCGCCGAAGGGAGGGTCATAGAAGATCGCGGTCTGCCCGCCGGGCGATACGAAGTCGAACGTGCCGCCTTGCGCTACGGCGTCCTCACCGGTGGTGCAGCCGGTGAGCGAGGCCGTAGCGGCGACAAGGGCTGCCACGACGGCGACAGATCGCTGGAGTCTAGGCACGAGAACGCCTCTCGCGACGACCACGTTGTCGCGGAGTTCCACTGCCGGTGTTGGTGGCTGCTTAGTTCTCAAAGGCGAGGCCGCTGACCAGGATGAAGATGCCCAGGGCGATCAGGACGATCGGGAACAGAATGTGTTCCCAGCGTTCGAGGACTTCGGCGATCGGCCGGCGGGTGGCGACGAATCGGGCGGCGATGACCAGCACCGCGACGAGCGTGAGGAAGACGACGCAGTAGGCCACCACGGCTGCCGGTTCCACGCTCAAGAAGACCGGAACGTAGACCCCGATGTTGTCCCCGCCATTGGCGAAGGTGACTGCTGCGACGGTTAAGACACCGACGTTCTTGCCGGCAACCTTGCCATCGTCGTCATCGTCGTCATTGCTACGCCCGGCTCCCCATGCCGCCCATAGTCCCAAGGCCAGGGGTATGAGCCCGAAGTACGGGATGACTTGCGGGGGAAGGAACGCTCCGGCACCCAACGTCACCAGCACAGCCGCGCCGAGGATTCCCGCGAACCCCAGGTATTGCCCTGCGGTGATCCGGGCGGTTGTCCCGCGTTGTCCCGCGCCGCGGGCGAAGAACAGCGAGAGCACGATGATGTCGTCGATGTTGGTGACGATGAACAGCCCAATTGCGGGCAGCACTGACGACAGGATCATGGGGTTGCTTTCGTGTCTGCGGTTTTGCTGACCCGCCGACTAGTCACAACGGCGGTGTGGCCGGTCACGACGACGCGCCCACTGCCGCGCGGGTATGGCTGGCTGCCTGATCGACCGGCGCGGCGGCCAGCGGTGTGGTGCGCCCGGCCCGCACGCCGTTGGCGATGACCACGATCTCGGCGAGTTCGTGGACCAGCACCACCGCGGCCAGCCCGAGCACGCCGAACAGTGCCAGCGGCACCAAGGCAATGATCAGGCCCAGGGACAGGCCTACGTTTTGCAGCATGATGCGCCGCGCCCGGCGGGCATGGCGGAACGTTTGGGGCAGGTGGCGCAGGTCTTCGCCCATCAACGCCACGTCGGCGGTTTCGATGGCCACGTCGGTGCCCATCGCGCCCATCGCGATGCCCACGTCCGCGGTGGCCAGCGCAGGTGCGTCGTTGACGCCGTCGCCGACCATCGCCGTGGGGCGTTGGGCCCGAAGCTGTTCGATCAGCCGCGCCTTGTCTTCGGGGCGCAACTCGGCGTGCACGGCGTCGATCCCGACGTCGCGGGCCAGCGCTGCGGCGGTGGCGTGGTTGTCGCCGGTGAGCATCGCCACGTGATAGCCGTCGCGGCGCAACTGCGCGATGACTTCGGCGGCCTCGGGCCGCAACTCGTCGCGCACGGCGATGGCACCGATCACCTGGCCGTTGTCTTCGACGAGGACCGCGGTGGCCCCGGCCTGCTGCATCCGGGTGACGTCGCCGGCGAGTAAGCCGGGGTCGAGCCAGCCGGGCCGGCCGAGGCGAAGCGTGTGTCCGTCGCGGTGGCCGGCGAGCCCGGCGCCGGTGACGGACTCGACGTCGGTGGCGGGAATGACGTCCTCGGCTGCGGCGAGGATCGCCGCGGCCAGCGGGTGCTCGCTGCGCGCTTCCAGAGCCGCTGCCACATCGAGTACCTGCTCGCGGGTCGCACCGTTGGTGGTGGCCACGTCGATGACGGCGGGCCGGTTCGCGGTGAGCGTGCCGGTCTTGTCCAGTGCGACGCCGCGGATCTTGCCCAGCCCTTCCAGTGCGGCGCCGCCTTTGACCAGCGCGCCGAGCTTGCTGGCGGCGCCGATGGCGGCCACCACGGTGACCGGCACTGAGATCGCCAGGGCGCACGGTGAGGCGGCGACCAGTACCACTAGCGCACGTTCGATCCAGGTGGCCGAGTCCCCGAGCAGGCTGCCGATCACCGCGATCAGCCCGGCGACGATCATGATTCCGGGCACCAGGGGTTTGGCGATCCGGTCGGCCAAGCGTTGCGAGGCGCCCTTGCGGGACTGCTCGGCCTCCACGATGCGCACGATGCGGGCCAGCGAGTTGTCCTCGGCGGTGGTGCTGACCTCCACTTCGAGTGCCCCGGTGCCATTGATCGACCCGGCGAACACCTCATCACCGGGCCCGGCCTCTACGGGAACCGACTCGCCGGTGATGGCCGAGACATCGAGCGCGGTGCGTCCGTGGCGGACGATGCCGTCGGTCGCGACACGCTCACCGGGCTTGACCAGCAACCGGTCGCCGATCCGCAAATCCGCAGGCGCCACGGTCTTTTCGGCGCCGTCGCGCAGCACGGTCGCCTCGTCGGGGACCAGCGACAACAGCGCGCGCAGCCCGCGGCGGGTGCGGGCCAGCGAGTACTCCTCCAGACCCTCGCTGATGGAAAACAGGAAAGCCAGCATCGCGGCCTCACCCACCTCGCCGAGGATCACCGCGCCCACCGCGGCAATGGTCATCAGCGTGCCGACCCCGATCTTGCCCTTCACCAGCCGCTTGAGGGTGGACGGCACGAAGGTGTAGGCGCCGGCCAGCAGCGCCACCGCTTCCAGCGCCACGACGACCGGCTCAGCAGCGTCGAGGAACCCGGCGATCACCGCTGCCAGCAGGAACACCCCCGAGAGGGCGGCGAACTGCAGTTCCTTGATCTGCCAGAGCCGCTCGGGCTCACGCTCCTGCTCCTCGGTGCCGCGGGGTTCGTCGTTGCCGCAGCCGCATGCATCACTCATCGGTGAGCCTCCTGCGTACCCTGCGTCGCGACGGTGCCGGAGCGGGCTCCGTAATTGGGGCACAGCGCGACGGCGTTGCCGGTGGCGGCCAACAGCGTCTCGGCCGAGACCAGTAGGTCGAGCAGCTCGGGGCGGGTCAGCGAGTAGAACACCTGCCGGCCTTCGGGGCGCCCGGTAACCAGGCCGCAGTCCCGCAGGCACGCCACGTGCGCCGACACGGTGGACTGCGCCAGGCCCAGCTCGCCGATCAAGTCGACCACGCGGGCCTCCCCGTCGGCCAGGCGGCGCACGATCGCCAACCGGGCCGAATCGGAGAGACTGTGAAACAGTGCCACCGCGGCATCCAGATTCGAACTTCCCGGGGTGGTTCCGGTGAGGCAGCCATCCGCCTTATTCATCGCCATATGACGATGATACCCGGTCGCCGGCGATATTTCGAAGTGAGGTCGGACTCCGAGCCGACCTCGATCCGGTGTGTCGCGTTGGCGGGCACGACCACCTCCGTGCCGCAGTGTCCGCGCGCCGTGCTCGTCGAGCACCGTGAACGCCGTTGTTGCGGTGATGATCTGAACGGCATGGTGGGCATGGGTGTCAGTGGGGCCGATCGATCCGGTGAAGGCCAGCAACCCGGCCGCAGCCGCGCCGCGCCGCCCCAGCGCGGACCGGCAGCTGCATTACCGCCAAGCCTATTCATCGTCACTAAACGATGATAGCGTCTACCATAGATCGTTTAAGGGCGATGCCACCGACGAAGGGCGATCATTCGGACGCTGTGGCAACCGCTACTGAGTGGAAGGAGTTGCGGTGTTGATGAACCGGGCAGAAACAGCTCTGATCAACTCGCCACCTCGGCGCTGGCTGCAGCGCCTCTATGAGGTGCCGGTGCTGCTGCGCTTCGGGGGTCGGCTTCCCCCGGGCAGCGGCGCCCTCGAAATTGGCTGTGGGTCGGGCTACGGCTCGCAGCTGGTGCTGCAGCGCTTCGGCGCCGCGCGGATCGACGCGGTCGATCTGGACCCGGCGATGATCGAGCGGGCACGAACCCGGCTCGCCCCCTACGGCGACCGGGTACACCTGGCTACCGGGAGCGCCACCGATCTGCGTGAGGCGCTCAACGCCGATGATGGCAGCTACGACGCGGTGTTCGACTTCGGGATCATCCATCACATCCCCGACTGGCGCGCTGCGGTCGCCGAAGCCGCCAGAGTGCTCATCCCCGGCGGGCGGTTCTACTTCGAAGAAGTCACCACCCACGCCCTGAGCCGCCCCACCTACCGGCGATTGTTCGACCACCCCACCGAGGACCGGTTCACCGCCGAGGACTTCCTCGACGAGTTAGGCCGGCACGGCCTGGTCATTCTCGGATCGGCGACCCGCATCCAAGGCGACTACCTGCTCGGCGTCGCCGCCAAGCCACTCACTGCGGACGGTGGGCGGTGATGGCCGCGGCCGCGCTGGCCCTGTTCGTGGTCATGATGCTGCTCGCCGGGGCGCTGCGCACCGTTATCCAGCGGCACCGCACCGGTGACAGCGGCAACCGGCGCACACTGTCACCGCGCGGCTCGCTGGGCTGGTCGGCACTCACCGCCACCGACATCGGCTACCTCATGGTGGGTGTCGGCGGCCCCTTGGCGCACTGGCTGGGGCTAGCGCCGGTGAGCGTGCTGCAGCACCCTCCCATTCACGTGCTCGGCGTGGTCCTGGCGGTTCTGGGCATCCTGGCCGCCTTCGGTGCGCAGATGGCGTTGGGCGCGTCCTGGCGGATCGGGGTCGACCAAAGTGAACGCACCGCACTGGTCACCAGCGGCCCATTCGGTTGGGTGCGCAACCCCATCTTCACCGCGGTGCTAGTCACGATCCTCGGCCTGGCGCTCATGGTCCCCAACCTCGTCGCACTCATCGGCTGGGTCCTTGCCCTCGTTGGGATCGAAACCCAAGTGCGCCGCATCGAGGAGCCCCACCTGCACCGCATCCACGGCGAACCCTATGACCGCTACACCGCCACAGTTGGTCGCTTCCTACCCGGACTGGGACGCCTCCGCACCGACCGTCGCGCTGCCACATCGAAAGGGGACAAAAGTTGATCACTCCTACCCAGTCCATACGGTCGATACCATCGCCGCCGCCCAAGCCTCTCGATGAGCAGGCCTGGCATCCCCGCGCCCAGATCGCCCGCATGCTAGGCATATATCCCAATCCGAGTGCGGGCATGAAAAAGCCTCGCGCGTCGAAATCGAGATTCGACGTCTGCGAGGCGAAAGCCAGCGTGGTGTGCGCATGCGGGGGCCGCTGACGGTGGCCGTCCGGCGCGCAGGCGGTTACGGCGGCATCGGCAGGATTCTCCCGGTGACAAGAGTGCTCATCAGAAGAGGGCTAACGCCGCCACTCGCGAAGCGCGACCGCGGCAGCGCCGACTAACTCGGCCAGCCCCTTCAGGAAGGCGATGATGCGCTCCATCGGCTCATCGCGCCGGCAGAACACCGCCCGGTTGACCATCACCAGTACAAGCAGAATCCAGACCAGATTCCACGCGTCCGAGACGACCACGTTGACCTCCTTGCGAGGTGTACCAACAGAAAAGTGCCCGACCGATGGCCGGGCACAAAAAAAGCCGGGAAGACCCCGACTTCAACGCGCAAATAAGCGCGCCCTTTCATGGTAAAACCATGAAAAGATCAGTCCAGCACTACATTTGGATGACTGGACGACATACGGAACTGGCTGTGTACGCCAGTTGTTCGGTGGACCCCGCCAGCAGGGGCGGGAGGAAGATTTCGCGGTAGCGACTGGATGTGGGCACAGTCGAGCTACTGCGCGCTAACCGGATTTTGGGCGCACTAACGGCACCTCATTCACTGTACTCGCAGGTAGATGCGCCAGCATGGAAGCAAGCATCCTGGGCGTGTCGCCTGGCTGGGAGAGCGGGCTGCCCAGTTCCTGCGCCAGATGTTCCGACTTCCCTATCCTGGAGACGTGACGAGCGAGTGCGGTGACACCGAGTCGACGCTGCCTCTGTCCCCCGCTCCCCCGCGCCGTTTCGGTCAGCTGCCCGACCTTGCGGTCTCAGATGACTTCGACGACCCACTACCCGAGACGGAGCTGGCCACGTGGGACGGACGCCCCTCCCGCGAGGGTTCAGAATTTGCCCGCGAAGGACGAGCCGCATTCAGATCAGGCGGGGGTCGCCGTCTTCGTCGAGCACGATGTGCGGATCGCCGCGCTGGAGCGCGTCGAGCGCAAGATCAATCTCATGGACGGCGAGATCGGCTATGCGGCTGGGCCCCAGGACGACGATCTGCTCAGCCTGATCAGCCCCGCCGCCAACCACCAGGCCGACGAACTCGGGATTGCCCGCGACGACGAACTGCAGATCCCAGCCGATGTGGCGGCCGACCTCACGGGCTCGTCGATCCAGTGTCAGCACGTCGTCGTCGGTCAACACGCGATGCCCTCCCTTGTCAGGTGTCGTTGGAGTTGTTGCCGCGCAGCGAGTTCAGCTCATCGAGCAGCTGCTGATAGCGCTGAATGGACATGACGACGGCCGCGGGCTTGCCGGCCGTATCGGCCAGGATGACGTTGCCTGCGCTGGTGGCCACCTGATTTATCAGGTGCTGGTGCAGTTCGCGGGCCGGGATCAGCTCACTGGGGACAGCTTGCGCGCCGCCCAGGGCTTCAACGGTGGTACGGATCATCGGATTGCCTCTCAGAAGTGGTCGGTCTGGTGTCCCCTCAGCCCGCCTGTCCAGCCGAGGGGACACCGCCGAATTCGGTTGATAATCAACCGCGTTCGGTGACCGTGGTGTTGGGGTGACGTGCGGCCGTGGAGCCCTTCACGAACTTGCCGGTGATGGCGCTGCGGTGATGAGTTCCACTGCTGCGGTTGGAGCCCCGTTCGGTGACCGTGGTCTTGGGGTTGCGCGCCGCGGTGGACGCCTTGACGTAGCGACCGGTGGCTGCGCTGCGGTTATGTCCCTTGGCCATTGTTTTGTCCTTTCGTGTTTTCCGGCCCGGTGTTGAGCCGGATACCGGTCTATAAGTGCGCTGGGCGGCTCGACCCTGAATTCCTGTGAGTCGTCGTGCCCATGGCCGCCCTCAGCCGCACGCCGGGCCAGTGCGTCGCCTTCGGCGGCGGTCACCGACCTGCGTGCTGCCCGCGCGGTGCGGGTGCCCAACGAGCTGGCGTTGATGAGTGCGGTGAGGTGCTTGATGGTGGTCACGACGTCCTCTTTCGGAGTTGGCGGAGTTGATAGCCGAGGAGGTTTTCCACGCTCTTGGCGTCAGGCAGGCCCAGCTCGTCGGCGATCTCGCGCTGGGTGAAGCCGTGCTCCTGCATGAACAGGGCTCGGCGTGCCCGGTCGGTGCTCAGCAGCGCCATCGCCTCGGCCACCGTGTCGTTGGCGACGATGGTCTCCTCGATGCCCTTGATGATGTCGAACCGGTCTTCGGGCAGCTCGGCCATCGGCGTGGTGGCCTCCTGGATTCGCTCTTTCTCGGCCCGCAGGGCGCTGCGGTAGATGTTGGCGAACTGATAGAGGCACTGGCCGATGAAGAAGGTGCCCAGCGACGCGCCTCCCGAGGATTGCCAGCGGTGGGTCATCAGCACCTTGTCTCGGAAGTAGATCAGCGCGGCGACCACGGTGTCGGTGGCGATGTCGTCGATGGTCTGATCGTCGGGCCAGCCCTCGATGCGGCCCAGCCCGTAGCCGGTCAGCGCCTTGGCCTTGCCGTAGATGGTGCCGTGGCGGATCCAGGCGCGCAGCACCCCGAGGCCGTAACGGGACAGCTCGCGGGAAAACCGCTCCCACAGCCGGCCGGTGAACTGGTGCAACTGCAGGGCCAACAGCAGCTCCTCGTCTGCTTGAAGACGCCGGATTCGTTCCAGTTCGTCAGCGAGTTCGGCGGTGAGATCAGGGTCGTCGAGCCAGGCACTGACTACGCCATCGTCGATGTGCTGGATGTCGGCCTGGATGTCCTGTTGTAAGCGCGCGGCATCAACGGGCGGGCCGGGGCGGCGGGCCGGTCGATCCATGGCTACATCTCCAGGAGGCGAGAAAGAGACAACCGATCCCTACGGTTGTCGCTTCCTCTTAAGTCCGCACGTACCGCGGACCCCTGAAACCCGGAGAAAGTTTTTTTCCAGGCAAGCGGTCGCGGCCGTGCTGGCGCCATTGTCCCAGGTCGAGCCGACAAACCTCGGCATAGAACGAGGGGCTACTGGCGGCCCAACCCAAAAGCGTCGTACGCGGCTTCTCGGGTCGCGGTCGCTCGTCGTCGTGCAGCTGCCAAGAAGGAAGGTGGGCTTTCAGCCGCGGGCAACGCTGTTCAAAGCAAAGAGCCCGGGTCGGTCGCAAGGACCGAATACCGGGCTCCTCCTGGCTTCAACCGGGCACGCGCTACACGTCACACCGGCCTGTATGAGCTCACCACCGCTGAACGCTGCAGCGGGGCCCTTGCTCAGCCCGTTCCAGCTCCTCGGCTCGGGCATTGCGACACGGCGCGCCACGGCCCGCGTGGGCCCCGGCCCCGGGGCCCACTGCCGACACCGCGTTCGAGCACCTCAGCGAGACGCAGTGCTCACCACAGCGTGGGCTGGTCGCCAAGCTGCGCCGCGTGCACCGCTGCAGCATTCCAGCCGTGCCGTACCGCATACGCAGCGCCACCGAAGGTCCGCGCCGCACATCGCGACTGTCGAAACGTTGCACCGTATGGCGGCCACCGCCGCGACGCATCCGCGCCATCTACTCCATGTTGTCCTGCGAGCCGGAAACGACGTGCTGTCGAACATCCGTGTCGGCCATGCACTTCACGCATACCGGGTTGTCGCACTCATGTAAGCCAGTCTCCCCCGCTGCCACCCTGCGACCTGCGATCGCCGACGCGGAGCGATACGGACGCACCCAGAACCCCACGCCGTCGCGCGTGAGGTAGAACCGGTCGTAGCCGTCCTTCCCGACCGCACGGGCCATATGTCGCAGTCCGAAGGCTTTGGCCCGCAGACGACGTGAATATGGAAGCGCGCAATCTCGGCGGCATGCAGCTGCCGATCGCAATCAGTAGGCCCGCGCTCTTCGTAACCTTCGACCCCAGAACCGGGCACCGACACACGCCGCGGCCGCAGTGGCGGACGCTGCCCACTCGGGCCGGCTACGTCGGACCAAGAGCTGACCGCCGCCAGCGCGGCTCCTTGTCGCGTGTCGGTGCGCTCGACAGCGGGCAGCTGAGCACCGTGCTACCCGTGCACCGCGGCCTGGTCGCGCCACTATGCTCCAGACTCTCGGCACACCGCCGCCCGGCATCTCCGCCGTCACGCCGAGTCTGCCCAGAGATTGTCGGGAGCGACACCGCTGGGGTTCGCTGCTGACTAGGCGACCCCATCGCCGCCGACAACTGCATGCGAACCGTTGCTGGGCGTGGACTTCTCGACTTTCGGAGCGTGCCGCAGAATGGTCCGCACCATTCCGATCCCGACGTCTGTCCGTGCGGCGATCGTGGTCAGCGTCTCACCACGGCCCTGCATGCGTGCAATCGCCGCGCCGGCCTTCGCTCGGTGGGTAGCGACTCGCTTCGCAGCTTCGGCGTCGACTTGCTCGCGCAGCTGGGCCATACGCTCCTTCTTCCAAACCTCGACCTCGGCGACCTTGCCGACCTCGTATAGAAAGTTCGTGGCGTCGTCGATGTTCGCTTTATCCCGCGCAGCGCACGCTTCGTTGGCGCGCCGGGTCGCTTCCACGGCCCGTCGCCGGGCTTCCAACTTGGACGTTCCTGCTGCTGTCATGACCGGGACACTAAAACCGGCCGGGCCCGACGTGCCACCACCACAGCCACATTCGCCACCCACCAGTTTTTTCGTTCGCCGCCCCTACCGCACCACCGCGCTCCGCTCACCATCCGTGCAGCCCGTCCCCTCACCACCGCCGCACCGCCCACTCAGCTCACCCCCTCACAGGCCCCTTCCACGACCCACAGAAAGCCCACACACCTCTTGCATGAAGGTCACGAAGGTCGCGAATCAACCTGAAGTTGACGCGTATATCTGGCGCATGGGACCAGCGCCGGATGCGCTTCATTGAACCACTTTCGTGTTCCTCCTGGTAGACGGATTTCGCTCGCAGGTGTGGTAACTTGCGGTTGTCATTGACAACTCTAAGTTGACGATAGATGGAGGTTCTCTTGTGAGCGTTCCGGGGTCGGCGCACTTGGTTCTTGCCTCGGGCGTGGTTCACCTGGACGAGGCCAGCGCAGTCTTCGAAGCGATGCTGTCTGGGTGGGGTCGTCAACAGGCGTCTCGGCTACTCGCTGCTGAGGCCACGATCGAGCCGCGGCTGGCGTTGGTGCGGCGGTTCGCAGAGTTCGCCGGGGCGCCTCCGTGGGACTGGACTGCCGGCGATGTCGAAGACTTCACGGCCGCTTTGATGTCGGGCCCGGAACGCAAAGCACCGTCGACCATTCGCGGCTATCACATGTCGTTGCGGATGTTCTGCGACTACCTACTCGATAGCCGCTACGGTTGGATCGCGCAATGCGAGAACAGGTTCGGACGGATCCCATCGCAGGTCTGTCACGACTACAACACCGCCGCGCATCTGGTCGACTACGAGGGCAAGCCCGCGCGTCGCCCGTTCACCTACGACGAACTGGAAACATTGTTCGATTTCCTCGATGATCGCGTCGATGTTCTCGCTCGGTCCAGGAACAAAGGCGCGTTCGCGGCGCTGCGCGACGCACAGATGATCAAGACGGCCTACGCCTTCGGTTTACGCCGCCGCGAGCTGTGCTATCTCGATCTCGCCGACCTGCGTCCGAACTCGCGGATGCCGGCCTGGGGCACGTTCGGCGCCGTCCACGTTCGCTACGCCAAATCACGTCGCGGCAGCTCTCCCAGGCGTCGCACCGTGCTCGCCGTTCCGGAGTTCGACTGGGTGATCGACGGACTGCGCCAATGGGTCGACCACGGCCGCCCACTCCTCAGCCCCGGGAACCGTCAAGAGCTCTGGCTGACCGAGCGTCGACGGCGCGTGGCGACCAAGACCATGGATAGGCGATTCGCCGTCGCACGGGTGCAAGCGGGACTGCCTGCCGAGCTCACCTTGCACTGCCTGCGGCACTCCTATGTCACCCATCTGATCGAGTTCGGTTATCCGGAGCGGTTCGTCACCGAACAGGTGGGGCACTCGTATGCCTCGACCACCGCGATCTATACCTCGGTGTCCGACGACTTCAAGACCAAAACACTGCAGGCGGCGCTGCGCCGCGTCTACGGATCATCCACGACGACAGGTGAAGGCGGAGATGAGCACTAGGACCGTGCTGCGGTGGAACCTGCGTCAGCTGATGGCCCAGAACGGAATGTTCGCCACCACCGACCTTGTCGCACCGCTGCACGAGCGTGGCGTGGAGATCTCCCGACAGATGGTGCACCGGATCGCGACCAAGCCCCCGCAGCGCATCAATCTCGACCTGCTCGCCGCCCTCTGCGACATCTTGTCGTGCACGCCCAACGACCTGCTCGAGCTCGTCGCCGAACAAGTCCGTGAGGCGCCCGCGGTCAACGACAGCGGACCCGGCATCGGCGACCTGCGACCCATCCGCGCCACCATCCGCCGCCCCCACGACAACCAGTGACTCAGCGGGCCTGCTGGGAGTGTGCAAGCACCATCCGGCTAACCCCACTGACGCACGGGCGTCGCATCTGTGTCGCATGCCGTCGCAGACGGCACTATCACCCCGAGAAATGCCCGCGGTGTGAGACCGTGCGGCCACTGGCGTGGCAGCTCGACGATGCCATCGTGTGCGCCTCCTGCGCCGGTGTCGCATCGATCTTCACCTGCAGCGAATGCGGCCGCGAAGAACACCCCTACGGGTTCTACCGATGCGCCCGCTGCTTCCTACGCGAGCGCCTCACCGAGCTGCTCACCGACCCGATCAGCGGCACGATTCATCACCGACTACGGCCCGTGTTCGACGAACTGATCAACGCCGACCGCCCACAGACGGTGCTCTGGTGGCTGCGAAAGAAGCCCGGTACCGGCCCGCAGCTCCTTCGCGACATGGCCTGCGGAACGCGTGAAATCAGCCACGACACCTTCAGCGATCTTCCCTCGGACCGAGCCCACGATTACTTGCGCAGCCTCCTGGTCGCGGTCGGCGTTCTGGGCCCGATCGACATCCGCGTCGAACGGATGCTGCCCTGGATCGAGGACGTTGTAGCCGAGCTTCCGGCCGAAGACGCCGCCATCGTTCGCCGATTCGCGCATTGGCATGTACTGCGCCAGATGCGCAAGGCCTCCCACGAGAACCGGCTGACGAGATCGATGACCGATGCCTGCCGTCGTCGCGTCCGCGTGGCGATTCAGTTCATGGCGTTTCTGCACACCCACGACGCCACTCCGGCGACAGCGACACAGGAGATGCTGGAGCGCTACCAGGCGCTCCACCGGAGGCCGCTCACTGCCGAGTACGCCTTCCTCGTCTGGCTACGCCAATCCCGCATCAACACCACACTGAGGGTCACCGATCCGCCACGGTCACCTCCCTCGGTAACCGTCTCGGATTCCCAGCGGTGGGCCGCCGTCGGGCGGCTGCTGCACGACGACACAATCCGCCGCAAAACCCGCATCGCGGGACTGCTCACATTGTTGTTCGCCCAACCTCTTTCGCGCATCGTCGCCCTGCGATCAAGCCAAATCTCGATCTCCGACGATCACGCCGTGCATGTCGTCTTCGCCGCCATCCCCATCCAAATGCCTCCCCTACTCGACGACCTCATCCGCGAGCATCTGGAGCAGCAATGCGAAAGCCGCTACACCCCATCCCATACGGGCTGGCTGTTCCCCGGCCGACTTCCCGGCACCCACCTGTCCACCGAGAACATCCGCACCCAGCTCGTCGCGGTCGGGGTGAAACCCTACGAACATCGCAAAGCCGCGCTCTTCCAGCTCGCCAGCGACATGCCCGCACCCGTGCTGGCCGAACTGCTCGCGATCACCACCAAGAACGCAGCCGCCTGGGCCAAACTCGCCGCCCGCGACTGGACCGATTACGTCACCGAACGCGGCAGATCAATGCCGCATCGAAGGCGGAGCTAACTCGCAACAGCGATGTCGTAACCACTCCATGCCGCCGAGGCCACGATTCGCCTGCTCTCGTCAAAGTTGTTCTTTGTCAATCCTCCTCGCCACAAGTCAAGCAATCGAGAAACGGGTTCAAGCAGTTGCGCGCCCTCAAGCGTCTGAGACGCCGAACCGCGGGTGACCTGCACTTCGGGTAGCTCACTACCCTGCTGCGAGTCTCCGCACCTCGCTGTGGAACGGAAACCAGCGTACGGCCTCGCCGATGATGGCGACGAATGGTCCTTCGATGCCATCACCGACGCGATTTGCGAGAGGCGAAAAGGGCCCGAAGACCAGCCGGCTCGACATTGTGATTTCGTTGTGCCTAGCGAGCTGAGCGCGCCGGGCGGCCCGTCTTCTTGGTGGCGATGTTCGATTTTATGGCGTCGCTGTCGGTGTTGCGGTGGGCGGCGAGAAAGTCATCGACGATGTTCGCGCAGTCATTGTGAGTGATAGTGCGAAGCCCGGTCATTCGGGCGAAGGCGAGTGGTCCGACGAGTTGGCAAAGCGCCAGTTCCTGGTCGAAGTCGTTGAGTTCGGCTTGAGCTTTTGGGCTGGTGAGTACGGCGTCAAATGGTTGACGATATTGATCGACAACTCGGGTCCGTAGCGCCCCGGATGTGTGGCGGTCTTCCGCTTGGGCATTGGAGCCGGTGGGCCCCAATGAGAGCCACGCGAGTGTCGTGACATGCAGCGGTGCGTCGTTGAAAAGGGCGGCTTGGCGGCTGAGCAATTCGATCAGCTGCTCACGGAGGGGTCCGCTGGTCGGTGCCGGAGTGGTCACTTGTGGAAGTAGGCGTTCGAACGTGGCTGCCAGTAAATGCGACGAACTGTGGAAGTGGCGGTACAGCGTGGTTCGGGCCACTTTGGATGCTTTGGTGACGGCATCGATAGTGACCGCTTCCACCCCACCGGTGCTCAGTAGCGTTGCCGCAGCATCCAGCAGCCGGGTGCGTGACCGGATGAGCCGAGGGTCCACGTCGTCGTCAGGGACGGGCACTGCCTGACTGTCGCTCACTCGTTCACCTCGGCGGTCGATCTTCACGCGATGCTGTCACGGCAGTCTAGCAGTGTGGTACTAACGGTAGCGCAGCGAAACCGATCGTATTGGAGGGTGACGGTGCCCGAAAGCCTGTTGCCGCCCGAGCGGCTGCCCTCGCACACCACGACATGCATGGGTTGCGGCCCGGACAACCCCCACGGACTGCGGTTGGTGGTGCATCGTAGCGGCGACGCGGTGTACACCGATGTGACGTTCGATGAGCGCCATATCGGGGCCCCGGGCCTGGCCCATGGCGGGGCAGTGGCCGCGGCATGTGATGACGTCCTGGGCTTCACGTTGTGGATCGCCGGAACCCCGGCGGTGACCCGCACCCTGACGGTCGAATATTTGCGGCCGGTGCCGCTGCATCAGACCCACCGGATTACTGCCCACATCGTCTCTCGTGAAGGGCGGGCGCTGCATGTCACGGCGACAGGCACGGGTGAGGGTGGGATCGCCCGCTTCACCGCCAGTGCAGTGTTCATTGTCGTCAGCCCTGAGCACTTCGCCGCACACGGCGATGTCAGCGCTTTCGGCGATCTTCTGGAGCAGTTCTCGCGCCGCGGCGGCCTCGACCCGGAGCCGTCATGACTGTCCCTCAGGCGCGCAGCCACGGGAAAACCCCGCCTTCGGAAGCGAACTCGGTCGCTGCAGAGAAGCGAGCCGCTAACGCGTCGCGTTCACGCGCGTCCGCACGGCGCCGGGAGACCATTCTTGATGCAGCTTTGGTCGTGGCCGCGGCGGGTGGTTACGAGGCGGTTCAGATGCGGACAGTTGCCGAGCGGGTCGGCATCGCCGTCGGCACGCTTTACCGCTATTTCCCGGCGAAAACCCACTTGCTGGTGGCAGCGCTGACGCGCGAGTTCCGTCGACTCGACTCGGCCGGGGACTGGGCGAGTGGTGAGGGCACACCGCTGGAACGGCTCGAACGGCTCACCGCACATCTGCATGACCGCTGGCAGCGCGACCCATGGCTGACGACGGCCATGACACGGGCCTTCGCAGTCGCAGATACCCGCGCCGCCGCGGAACTCGACCGCGCGGCCGATGAGATCCAGATCCTGCTGGCCCGCACGCTCAGGGGCGGCGAGCCCACTCCTACCGATCTGCACGTGGCTGGGATCATCTCCGACATCTGGCTGGCCAACCTCGTGGCCTTCAGCGGCCACCGCGCGACAGCCGCCGACACCCGCGACCGCATTGACCGAGCCACCAGGCGCGTCGTGACCAGCGCTGCTAGGCCAGCCGTCTACCGGTAACGATACTGCTGGTATCGCAGCGATACTTTGCGTACTCTTTGGGGATACGGCTCAACGATGCGTCGAAAAGAGACTGCCATGTACACCCAATGGATCGAAAACCCTGTCGTACAACGCCTCTCGCTGCACGGCGGCCTGGTTCTGGATTTCGATGATTACAACGAAATCGTCATCTCCTGCCCCCTACTATTGACGCTTCCTGCCGTCGGCACCTACCCCATCGAGGCGGTGCGTATTGACCCCCTCAGGATCGCGACCCACGAACGCCCGCTGCTGAACCTCGCCGGCGCACTGTGCACCCAGGCCTGGTCCAGCGACGATGGAGGGCTACACCTGAGCTTCTCGCGCGGACATCGCATCGATGTCGATCCCGACGCTGAACAGACAGCGTGGGAGCTCTATGGCATGCGCCACGGCTACATGGCCTGTCTACCTCAAGGACGGGTACGCGTGGTCCGCCATGACCTCCCCGACACCGACGACGCCAACATCGTCAACAGCGTCAGGCAATCATCGGCGGGGTCGGCGCGGCAGACCCACTAATCCGGCCGCGGACACTGCGACGGGTCGACTTGGGCGGCAATACGTGGATCAGGTTGAACGTGGACAGGACCGCCCTGGCGACATCGAGGCGGGCGAGCATTCCCGGATGATGCTGTCGAGGTTTTGTTGCACGCGTTCGGCAGTGATGCCGACCGATGGTGAATACAGCATGATGTGGTCGAGGACGCCGTTGTACCGTCTCAATTGTTCACGGACCTCGTGCGCCGTCCCGGCGACACCCATGGCGTCGATCATCTCCTCGGACACAGCGGCGAACATCGCCGGGAAATCGCGCTGGGCGAATGCTTGCCGGATGGCTCGGCCTTCGCTGGCGAAGCCGTTCACATCGAGTACCGTCTCGTAGGATTTGACCGAGGAGTAGAACGCAATCTGCTGCGCCAGTTCGCGCCTGGCGACCTCGGCGTCGTCGTGGATGGCGCACATCACCATGGAAATGATTTCCACGTCATTGGGGTCGCGGCCGGTGTGCGCGGCGCCCCTGGCGATAGCGGGCCGGACGACCTCTTCGACGTAGGTGGTTGTGAACAGCGGATGTCCGGCTAGGCCGTCGGCCACCCGCCCGGCCGCCTCGCACATCCGGGGCCGGACACCGGCAGTGACGATCGGGATCGGCCTGCTGGAGGGTCCCACGTCGCCGGTCGGGGTGAGATTCATTCTGTAGAAACGGCCCTCGTGATGGATCGGGCCTTCATGCAGGTTCCATATCCGGCGCAGCAGCATCACGAGTTCTTCCATCCGCAGGGCGGGTGCGGAGGTGTCGGGCACGCCGTGCCAGTCGCCCATCATCCGTTTGGTGCCGTTGCCGATGCCGAGTACCAGTCGTCCGTTGGAGAGTTCGTCGAAGTCGCGCGCCTCGGTGGCCAGCACCAGGGGGCTTCGGCCGACGCCGTAGAGAATGGAGGAACCGATCCGACAGTTCTGGGTGCTGTTGGCCATCGCGGCCATGGAGATCGATCCGGACCGAGAATAGAACTCCGAGGCCCATACGGCGTCGAACCCGGCCGCATCAGCGGCCTGGGCGGTCTGGGCCAGTGACTTCAGATCCGCGCCGAGAACCGACAGGCCGTAGGTGCTCATGACTGGTCTCCTGTGCGCGGGCGCAGCCCGTCGAACATGACGGCGCTGAGGGTGCTGGCGACCACCGTCTCGTCGAGGTGGTTATCGGTGACCAGGTACATGAGTGCATTGATGGTGACCGCGCCGAACAGCGCAATCGACGTCGATCGCGCATCGGGCTGAGCGACGAGGGATCCGTCGCGGGCCCCTTCGATGAGCAGGGTTTCGACGGGTTGTTGGTAGGCGGTATTGATCATCTCGGCGATAGCCGGCATGCGGGCCGCTCGTCCCAATTCGCCGATGAGTGCACGGCATACCGCTGGCCGCTGCGCCATTGCCCGCAGTTGTGCGCGGATCACGAGTTCGAGGCGTTCGGCACCGGTGCCGCCGGTGTGCACGATCGCGGTCACAGCATCGAAGATGTCCTTGAGGAGGTCTTCGAGCAGGAAAGCAAGGATGTCCTCTTTACCGGCGAAGTAGTAGTACAGCGTCGCTTTCGGCACACCGGTCACCGCGGCGACGTCTTCGATCTTGGAGTCGTTGAGCCCCTTCTCGGCGAACAAGTCCGCCGCGGCGGGAAGCCGGTCAGAGATCTGACGTGGAATCTTGCGCATTGCCCCCCTGTCCCGTTCGGCCGGTTTAGACTGCGAGTCTAAACCGTCGTTACTTTGGTGGTCGGAGGTCTTGGTGGTCTCGGTGCAAATTCGTTACGACCCGTTCGACGCCTCGATTCTCAACGACCCCTATCCGACGTATCGGTCGTTGCGTGACACGGCTCCGGTGTACCGCGCCGAGGAATCCCATACCTGGGTGTTGAGCCGGCACGCCGACGTCCAGGCCGCAGCACTGGATCACGGCACGTACTCCTCGGTGGACGGCATCTTCCCCACCCCACCGGGATCGGACTTCATCGGCTCGTTCCTGCCGATGATGATCGTGATGGACCCTCCGCGCCACGACCAGTTGCGTGCCCTGGTGAGCCGGGCGTTCACTCCCCGGCGGGTGGCCGGGCTGCAGGGCGCCATCACACAGATGGCCGCGGAGTTGTTCGAGCGCCTCGACGAGGGCTCTGGTTCGGCGGACTTCGTGACCGACTTCGCCGCGATCCTGCCCGCCGCGGTGATCGCCGATCTACTGGGCATTCCCGCCACCGATCGTGATCAGTTCCGATTGTGGTCGAGCCAACTGGTCCAGGTCGACGTCAACCACGGACAAACCACCGACGCACTGACCGCCGCCACCTCGATCTACGCCTACTTCACCGACTTCCTCGCCGACCGCCGCCAAACCCCCCGCGAGGACATGATGTCGGCGTTGGCGAACGCCACAGTCGACGGGATCAGACTGACCGACGAGGAAGTCCTCGGCTTCTGCGCGCTGCTGCTCGTCGCGGGCTACGAGACCACCACCAATTTGCTGGGGAACTCCGCGGTCGTGCTGGCCCAGCATCGGCAGACCCGCCGACGCCTGGCCGCCGATCGAACACTATTGGGGCCGGCAGTTGAGGAGTTGCTGCGCTACGACTCACCGGCACAGGGACTTTCACGAACCCTGACCCGCGACGTCACACTGCACGACACGACCATGCGTCAAGGTGAGAAGGTGCTGCTGCTGTTCGGGTCGGCCAACCGCGACGAGCGCGCCTTCCCCGATCCTGACGTGTTCGACATCGAGCGCACCAGTGAGCACCAGGTCGCCTTCGGTCGCGGCATCCACTTCTGTCTGGGCGCGGCACTGGCGCGGATGGAGGCCCGCATCGCTCTGGATGCTCTGTTGGACAAGGTGCCCGACTGGGAGGTCGATCTTGAATCGGCGCGGCGGCTGCGGTCCGGACCGATCCGCGGCTACACATCGCTGCCCATCACTTGGACCACACCGGTCTAGCCCGTGCCCCTCCTCGACGACGCGTCGTGTGCATCACCGCGCGGCCAGGTTCTTCATCGCCGTCGATATCGAGCACTCCGCCGCGCACGGCGACCTCGGCGCATTCGGCGACATGCTCAAACGATTCGCGGGCTCGAACGGTGATCGACCCATGACCGGACAGGAGAAAGGGGCATGGTGGTGGCAGTGACATTCGCGCACTTCGATGAGCAGATCGCCGACCAGCTGCTCAGATCGCCGAACACAGCAGGTGGACTGTCGAGGTTTCTGAGCTTTCGGCACACCGAACTCGCCGCCGGTCGGCTGGTGGCAGAGATGGAAACCCGTGCCGAACTGCTCACACCCTTCGGCACCCTGCACGGCGGATGTCTATCGGCGATGGTCGACCACTGTCTCGGAGTCGTGTTCTACCCCGTCATTCCGGCCGGATCATGGGTCGCCACCACCGAATTCAAGCTAAACCTGCTGCGACCCGTGTCCACCGGTGTGTGTGTCGCCGTCACCGACATCGTGTCGCTGGGCAAGCGCAGTGGAGTGGCGCGCATCGACATTAGCAACGGCGACAAAGCCGTCTGCGTAGCCCAGGGCACGGTCACGATCGTGAACGCCGCGGGCAACGCACTATGAAGGCGCTTGCTGCCGGGCCCACGCTTCGGGCGGACGACGATCTCGCCAGGAAGGTGTCATGACCTCCGCCGTGCAGCATCGGGTCCGAACCCAGGACGGGATCGCCCTGGCTGCGGACTGCTACGGCCACGATGACGCCCGTCCCGTCGTGCTGCTCCTGCACGGCGGCGGCCAGAACCGGCACGCGTGGAGCACTTCAGCGCGTCGCCTCCACGCATGCGGATACACAGTCGTCGCCTACGACACCCGCGGTCACGGCGACAGCGACTGGGACCCAGCCGGCAGGTACGACATCGAGCGACTCGCGACCGATCTTCTCGCCGTGCGCGAGCACTTCAGCGCCTATACCGCCCCTGCGGTCGTAGGTGCATCCCTTGGGGGCATGACCGTGCTCGGCACGCATCTGTTGACATCCGGGGCGTCGTGGGCGGCGGTCGTCCTGGTCGACGTCACCCCGCGACTTGAATTCCAGGGCGCCCGTCGCGTGGTGACGTTCATGGCCGCACATCCCGATGGCTTTAGCACCCTCTCTGACGCCGCAGAGGTGATCGCCGCGTACAACCCCCATCGCTCGCGCCCGGCCAACGTCGACGGCCTGCGCAAGGTGCTACGGCAGCGTCACGACGGCCGCTGGATCTGGCGGTGGGACCCGGCATTCATTCACTCCAACTTCGACTTTCTCCGCGACGAATCGACCACGGGAACGGAGCAATTCGACGCAATCAGCCACCTGCTGATCGACGGAGCCCGACGGGTCAATGCCCCAACACTTCTCGTAAGGGGCCTCTTGTCCGACGTGGTCTCCCAAGCCACCGTCGACGAGTTCAAGCAACTGGTTCCCCACGCCGAGACCGTCGACGTATCCGGCACCGGACACATGATCGCCGGCGACGACAACGACGCCTTCGGCTGCGCCGTCACCGAGTTCCTCGGCCGGAACCTCCTGTAGGTCGCGACGTTGGTCGAGCACCATCGATCGGCCAGTAGTCAGAACCGATCTTGACTTCACAGCGCGCGAAGCGGAGCCCATGAAGTGTTCTTCGGTTAAGGCCGACTTTGAACTGTGCCGGGCTCTGGTCGAGCTAGACGCCACTACGCACTTGCTGGCCACCATCGGCGTCGAAGAGTTCCTTGGTCCAGCGTTCGAGGATTTCTGCGCTGTCCCAGTCGTCGGGATGAAATCCGGCGCGGGTGTAGGAGCGAAAGCGCGCAATTGCTGCTGGGCTGAATAGCGGGTTATGACGGAAGGCTCGAAGGCTGCGCAGCAAGCGCACCGGGTTGTAGGCGGAACGGTCACCAGCCAGAGAGCGGGTGGTCTGGATGACCAACTCGCTGAACAAGAGGAGGCTGGCGATCCGCATCCCCCAGACCCTGGTGCGTTCGCTTCCACCGACCGTCTCGTAGACATCGAAAGCAACGGCCTTATGCTCGCATTCTTCCAGTGCGTGCCAGAGCAGAATAGGCCGCACTTCGGTGTCGCCGATCAGTTCTTGAGCTTCGTCGCTGGTGAGAATGATCTCGGCGAATGTCGCCGTGTAGTGCTCGAGGGCGGCCGTCACAGCCAGGCGCATCTTGGGAGAAAAACGCTTCTCAAGTCGGCCAACCAGCTTCTTGACATGCCGATCGATCCCCTCGGTGGGATAGCCCATTGCTTGAAGCCGATCGTTGAGCAGCCGATGCTGGTGTCGGTGGGTGGCCTCTTGTGCGATAAACCCCTTGACCGCCTCCTTGAGGTCAGCGTCGCTGATGTGGTCCCGGTACTCGCGGACTGACCGGATAAAGAAGTCTTCGCCTTCGGGGAACGTGGCCGACAAGGTGGACACAAAGTGGCTCATCACCAAGTCGCCATCAACGAAGTGCTGCCGACTGGTCCCAGCAGGCATATCGAATCGAACACGGCGGGGCTTCGGGACGACCCGTGCGGTGGGCCGTGTGGACGAATCGTCGCTCATGTTGTTCTCCCATTCGCCAAGGACGCGCTGTCAATCTGACTCTAAGCCTTGTCAGAATTAGATGGCAAGCTATCCACGTGGTTTCGGCGCGGGTGTATAGCGGAATGTCCGCCGAGGAGCGTCACCGGAACCGGCGCACCCGTCTCATCGAGGCCGCAACGGAGTTGATCGGCACGCGCGGCGTTGCCGCCGCCACTGTGACTGCCGTCTGCGCTGAATCGGGTGTCACGTCACGGTACTTCTACCAGCACTTCTCCGACCGAGACGCACTCCTGCGGGCTGTCTACCAGCAGCTCTATGCCACCTTCCAGGAGGTGATAGTCGACGCGATCCCCGATGCCGGCGAGCCACCGGAGGTATTGGCGTACGCGCCAATCCGCAGGCTGGTCGGCATGATCGACAACGACCCGCGGCTGGGTCGGATCCTGTTCGTGGAATCTGCAACCGAGCCGCTGCTCCGAGAGCTACGCAGCGAACTAATGGCAGGTTTCACCGACCTTGTCTTGCGCGAAGCCAGACTTCACCTCGACATCGCCGACTCTGCCGTGGGGGTTGCCCATTTGGCTTCGACCTTGGGCGTGGGAGGGCTATTCGAAGTCTTGCGCCGCCGACTCGACGGAGAACTGGAATTCACCACAGATGAACTCGTTCAGCACTGCGCAGGTTTCCTGGGCAGCCTAGGCAATTACGTGCTGCTGCAGAACACGGGCCAGTCGGCCACAACCGAAGCGCAAACCTAGAGCTAGCGGCCCCGCTACGCGATGTGGCCGTGCGTGCGCCCGACGACCAACGTCCGAGAACAGCAACAGCAAGACCCTGAACGGCATCCAAGGCCAGTGTCGTCGACTTACAGCGTCAGCCCTGGCTTCCAGAAACCCACTGAGTGTTCGATCATTCCTCTGCCCACTGCGACCGTCGGCCCGGTCCCGACTCGATAGCGGTCGCCGGCCCCTTCGCCAGCCGCGCGCTTTGCGCGGCCTGGCGACGACGGCCCCGCCACCACTTGCACTACATGCGGTAGCGTAGCGATACCGATAGTATCGCTACGATTCGCTACTAGTGGAGGCCCAGTGACCGACGGCACTGCAGATTCCCCAGGCCAGGCCACGCGCCGTGGCCAGCGGGACAACGGATCCCCCAACCCGGCCGAAACCCGCGAGTACAGCGAACGGTTGGCAGCGCTAGCCCGATTCACCCTCCGCCACAAAGCGCTGGTCATCGGGGTATGGCTAGGCGCCGCGGTCGTCCTCGCGTTGCTGTTCCCCCAGCTAGAAACCGTGGTGCGCCAACAGTCGGTGGACCTCATCCCTCGCGATGCGCCGTCCTTGCAGACGGTTGACCGCATGAGCGCCGCTTTCGGCGAAGAAGGCTCAAAAACCATGGTGTTCGTCGCCATGGAAGACCCCAATGGCTTGACTCCGACTGCACGGCAGCGCTACGGCGAACTCGTGCGCCGGTTGCAGGGCGAAGGCAACCACGTCCTGCTGGTGCAGGACCTACTGTCCGATCCGATTACCGAAGCCCAGGCAGTCAGCGCCGACCGCAAAGCTTGGTACCTGCCCGTAGGTGTCACCGGCACCCTCGGAGACCCCACGGCCGCCGAATCGGTAAACGCGGTGCGCAACATCGCCGCCGAGGTCTTCACCGGCTCGACCACGACTGTGCAAGTGACGGGACCACCGGCAACCTTCAGCGACATGATCGCATCCGCCGAGCACGACCTGCTGCTGATCTCAATCGCTACCGCGGGCGTGATCGCCCTGATCCTGCTGATCGTCTACCGGTCGGTGTTCACCGCGCTGTTACCGCTGCTAGTAATCGGGTTGAGCCTGGCAGTCGGGCGCGGCGTGCTGTCCGCCCTCGGCGAGATGGGCATGCCCGTCTCCCAGTTCACCGTCGCCTTCATGACTGCGATCCTGCTCGGCGCGGGAACCGACTACACCGTATTTCTGATCAGCCGATACCACGAACAGCGCCGCGCCCAAGTACCCGCCGATCAGGCCGTCATCCACGCCACCGCCAGCATCGGGCGCGTCATCCTCGCCTCCGCCGCCACCGTCGCACTCGCGTTCCTGGCCATGGTCTTCGCGCGGCTCAGCGTCTTCGCCGCCCTTGGCCCCGCGTGTGCCATCGCCGTACTGTTCGGATTTCTGGCCACCGTAACCCTGCTGCCACCGGTGCTGTCGCTAGCCGCCAAACGCGGCATCGGTGAACCCAAACCCGATCGCACCCGCCGCTACTGGAACAGCGTCGCCGTCGCCGTGGTCCGCCGTCCCGTGCCACTACTCATCGTCAGCCTGGTCATCTTGCTCGCCCTGTCGGCAGCGGCAGCAACCATCAAAATCAGCTACGACGACCGCAAGGGCCAACCAGACACCACGGCCAGCAACCTGGGCTACCACCTGCTGGACCGCCACTTCCGCAAAGACGTCGTCATCAGCGAATTCCTCGTCGTGGAAAATCCGACCGACATGCGGACCGGCAAAGGACTGGCCGATCTTGACGAGATGGCCTCCCGCGTCTCCCAGATCCCCGGCGTCACCAAGGTTTCCGGAGTCACCCGCCCCACCGGAGAGCGCCTCGACCAAGCAGAACTGGCCTGGCAGAACGGCCAGATCGGCGACAAAATGGCCGGCGCCGTCGCCGAGGGCAACTCCCGCAAAGACGACCTCACCAAACTCACCGACGGCGCCGACCAGCTCGCCGACGGCCTCGCCCAACTCGACAGCACCGTGCGCACCGCCTTCACACCACTAGCCGGAATCCTCACCCAAGCCCAATCCGCAGGAACTCAGGTCAACCAATTCCGGCCGCTGCTGCAACAACTTTCCGCCACTGCCCCCGCCGTCGACCAAGCCATCCAATCCGGCCCAGGACTACGACCGCTGGCCAACCAAGCCCAAAACGCAATCACTCAACTCGACCCACTCGTCGGCGCCCTCAACACCTCACCCTGGTGCGCCACCACCCCACAATGCGCCCAAATCCGCAACCAGGTCCAGATCCTGGTCACTCTGCGCGACAACGGATTCTTCAACCAAATCGCCGACCTCGGGGACCGCTACGATCCCGCCACCAATGCCACCGTTGGTGGCACCCTCGCCAACGTCCAGAACGCAGTCGCCTCACTGGACAAGGCATTCGGAGCCCTGGGTGACCCCGCCGACCTGACCACAAATCTCCGCCGATTGCAGGACGGAATCGGACAGCTGACCTCCGGCGCCCAAGCACTCGCCACCGGCGTCCGCACCCTCGCCGACAGCAACATCGAAATGCTGTCCGGCATGAGCCAGATCGCCACCCAACTACAGAACTCCTCGCGCGCAGCGGCCGACTCCGACTCCTCGAGCGGTTTCTACCTGCCCGCCAACGCATTCGAGAACCGGCAATTCACCGACGTCGCCGAACAATTCCTCTCACCGGACGGCAAAACAGCGCGGTTCATGATCGAAAGCAGCCACGACCCATACAGCGTTGAAGCCATGGACCTCGCCAGCCGCATCACCGACACCGCCAACACCGCACGACCCAACACGTCACTCGCCGACGCCACCGTGTCCGTAGCCGGCTTCCCCGCCGTCAACTCCGATATCCAACGACTCCTCTGGGCCGACTTCGCACAACTAGCCATCGCCACCATCATCATCGTCGGCGTCATCCTGGTCCTACTACTGCGCGCACTCCTAGCACCGCTCTACCTACTAGGCACCGTCGTGCTCAACTACCTCGCATCACTCGGCATCGGCGTCGTAGTCTTCCAATGGGGACTGGGCCACGAAATCGCCTGGCCCGTACCGCTGCTGGCGTTCATCATCCTCGTCGCCGTCGGCGCCGACTACAACATGCTGCTCGTCTCACGGCTCCGCGAAGAATCCGGAACCAACATCCGCGTCGGCGTCCTGCGCACCGTGGCAAACACCGGAGCCGTCATCACCTCCGCTGGCCTCATATTCGCCGCCAGCATGTTCGGCCTCATGGTCGGCTCAGTCGCCATCATGATCCAAGCCGGCCTCATCATCGGCTTCGGGCTGCTGCTCGACACCTTCCTCGTGCGCACCCTCACCGTGCCCGCCATCGCCACACTCCTACGCGAAGCCAGCTGGTGGCCCACCAAAGCAACAAACCCGCGACCCGGTCAGACCAACCCAGGAGGCATTAAGGACGCACCTCACGTGCTGGTCCAGGAGAGGTGAAAAGCGAACAGAGCAATACCCGGCGCTACATGCCGACCAGCGTGAAGGCGTATTCACCCCGAATGAATACGACCCCTGCGCCGGTAGGTTTGGTAACGGCCGTCGGGAATGTTCCTTTTGGTGGTGGTTTTTTCCGCGGCTGGCTCCGTACTTTCGGGCTCATGCAGACCGAGGGGTGCGCTCGGCGGTGATGTCGATGCACAAGCTGACCGCCGGGGACGGCTACCTGTACCTGGTGCGGCAAGTCGCGGCCGCCGACAGCACCGAGCGGGGCCGCTCCAGCCTGGCTGACTATTACTCGGCCAAGGGGGAATCGCCGGGCCGCTGGATGGGTCGCGGCCTGGCCGCGTTGGCCGACACCGGAGCCCGTGAGGTCAGCGACGAAGTGCGCCAACAGGTGTGGGCCGTCGAAGGCGGATCGGTGGTCACCGAGGAGCAAATGAAGGCCTTGTTTGGGCTGGGTTGGCACCCCAACGCCGACAAGATTTTTGCCCATCTGTCCCCGCGATTGCGCGTTCAACCCGCGACCGCGGCCGCCCAGTTAGGCCGTAAATACCCTGTGCGGGAGGAGCCCTCGTCGGAGTTCACCCGTCGTGTCGGGAAAGCGTTCCGCGCTCACAACATCGAGGCCGGTCTGGCGGGCAACGCCACCATCGACGATGACGTGCGGGCAGGCATCCGTACGCGGGTGGCCACCGAGATGTTCGTCGAGGAATTTGGCCGCGATCCGGCCGATGAACGGGAGCTGTCAGGGTTCGTTGCGCGGGCCACCAGGGCGCGCACTACGGCGGTGGCCGGCTATGACTTGACGTTCTCTCCGGTGAAGTCGATTTCGGCGCTGTGGGCGATTGCCCCGCCGGAGATAGCAGAGCAGATCGAGGCCGCTCACGAGGCCGCGGTGGCCGACGTGTTGGAGTGGCTGCAAGACAACGCCGCGTTCACCCGTACCGGCACCAACGGTGTCGCCCAAGTCGACACCGAAGGGCTCATCGCGGCGGTGTTCACCCATCGGGATTCGCGTGCCGGGGATCCCGATCTACACACCCATGTAGCGATCGCCAACAAGGTGTCTTACCTCGACGCCAATGGGGTGCGCCGCTGGCTCGCTCTGGATGGTCAACCGCTGCACCGGGTCATCGTGGCGGCTTCGGAGATGTACAACACCCGCATGGAAGCCCACATGATCGAGCGCCTGGGTGTGAGCTTCGTCGAGAAGGCCCGCGGGCGGGGTAAGCGGGCGGTCCGCGAGATCGCCGGGATGTCGATGGAATTGATGTCGCGGTGGTCGAGTCGCGGCATCGCGATCAAGGCCCGTACCGCCGAGCTGGCCAAGCAGTTTCAGCACGATCACGGCCGCGAACCCACCACCATCGAGTCCCTTGCGCTGGCTCAACAGGCGACGCTGGAATCGCGTGAAGCCAAGCACGAACCGCGCTCGTTCGCAGAGCAGCGCGCCACCTGGCTCAACCAAGCTATTGAAGTCCTCGGACACGATGGATTGAACCACATGCTGGCCACAGTTCTGGCCCCGCGTCGCGCTCAGAAGACACCCGAAATCACCGCCGAGTGGGTGGCGTCGCGTGCTGTCGCATTGATCGCCACTGTGGCCGAAACACGGGCTACGTGGCAGGCCCACCACGTGCGCGCCGAGGCCCTGCGGATGGTCCGCGCTGAGGGTGTCGCAGACGTGGCGGGGCTTGTCGAACGGCTCACCGACACCGCACTTTCCGAGGCTTTTTCGGTGCCCCATGCCTGCGTCGAGGACGGCGAGTTGGGTGAGCCTGTCGCATTGCGTCGCCGCGACGGTTCCAGCGTCTTCAGCCGCCACGGTGTGGCGACCTACACCAGCCGCGACGTCCTCGCCGCCGAGGCCCGCATCCTGGCCGCTGTCGCACGCTGCGACGGTCGTGTGGCGACGGCTTCCGAGGTCGATCTCGCGCTGTCAGATTCGGCCGCCCGCGGCAAGCCACTTAACCTCGGTCAGGCCGCGCTCGTCGAGCAGATGGCCACCAGCGGCCGCCGCGTCGCATTGGCTCTGGCGCCCGCCGGGGCGGGCAAGACCACGGCCATGGCCGCGCTGGCGCATGCGTGGCGCAGCTCGGGCGGACATGTCCTCGGATTGGCCCCGACCGCGGCCGCGGCGATCGTGCTCGGGGAGGATCTGGGCTCGACCACCGACACCCTCGACAAGTACGTCCACTGCGCTGATCCGGACAACGCTGCGACGTTCGGAACACCGCAGTGGTTCACCGACATCGGACCGGACACGTTGATCATCGTCGATGAGGCCGGCATGGCGTCGACCGCGGGTCTGGACGCGATGATCGCTGACGCTCAGCGCAAGGGCGCGAGTGTGCGGCTGGTTGCTGATGACTGCCAGTTGGCGTCGATTTCCGCGGGCGGGGTGTTGCGCGACATCGCCACCGAGACCGGGGCGCTGACGCTTTCGGAAGTCGTGCGGTTTCATTCCCGCGCCGAGGCCGCGGCGTCGCTGGCGCTGCGCGGCGGCGATCCGGCTGGGATCGGCTTCTACATCGACTCCGGGCGCATTCACGTCGGTACCGAACAGACCGCCGCGGACGCCGCGTTTTCGGCGTGGCTGGCCGACCGCAACGCCGGGCGCGACAGCCTGCTGTTGGGACCCACCAACGCGATCGTCGACGACCTCAACGCCCGCGCCCGCACTGCCCGTCTGGCCGCCCTCATCGAGGCCGATCCGGACTGGCGGCCGGGTCGCGAGACCGTGCTCGCCGACCAACTCCGGGCCAGTGTCGGTGATGTCATCCGCACCCGCCGCAACGCCCGCTGGTTGCCCCTGTCGGGCACTGATTACGTCCGCAACGGCTACGCCTTCGACATCCTCGATGTCGCCCGCGACGGAGCGCTCCGGGCTCGCCATCGCGGCACCGGGCATGAGATCACCCTGCCGGCCGACTACGTCACCGAACACGTCACCCTCGGCTATGCCGCCACCATCAACGGCGCCCAGGGCTCCACCGCCGGGCACAGCTGCCATGTGGTGGGTGCTGAGCACCTGACCCGCCAACAGCTCTACGTCGCCCTCACCCGCGGCCGCGCCGAAAATCACCTGTACCTCTCGACCGCCGAAACCGACCCGCACCGCATCCTGGCCCCCAGGGCCACCCACCCCGACACCGCCGTGGACGTCCTGTCCCGGATTGTGGCCCGCGATGGCGGCCAGGTCTCGGCCACCACCGCCGCCCGCCAGGCCGCCGACCCGACCCGCAGACTGGCCGCGGCCGCCGACATGTTCACCGACGCCCTCGGCGCTGCGGCCGAGCACCAGCTCGGCGCGGGTGCCCGCGACCGTCTCGACGCCATCGCTGAATCAGTGCATACCGATCTCAGTACCTGCGCAGCGTGGCCGGTACTGCGTCGTCGCCTGGCTATCCGGGCGCTCTCCGGTGCCGATCCCGGCGAACTATTGGCCGCCGCCCACGCTCGAGGCGGCCTCGACGATGCCGCCGACGCGGCCGCGGTGCTGGACTACCGCATCGATCCCACCGGTTCCGCCGGCCGCGACTGCGGGCCGCTGCGCTGGCTGCCCGCCATCCCCGCCGCCCTGGCCGGCGACCCGCAATGGGGCGACTACCTGCGCCGCCGCGAAAGCCTTGTCGAGGAGCTGGCCGCGCAGATCCGCGAACAAGCCCGCGCCTGGACCCCCGACACCGCGCCGAACTGGGCACAGCCCCTAGTCACGGCAAACCCCGCCCTGGCCGCAGAAATCGCCGTGTTCCGAGCCGCCACCGGGGTCGATGACGCCGACACCCGCCTCACCGGCCCAGCCCAATACCCTGTGGCCACCCGCGCAATCCAAGACCTGCTGCAACGCCACGGCACCGACGCCATCGAGCGCGACGGCGCCGACCCCACCCGCTTCAACGACCTCCTCGACCAGATCGACCCCCGCATCCGCACCGACGCCTACTGGCCCACCCTGGCCGCCCACCTCACAGGAGCCGCCCGCGGCAACGACATTCGCGATGCTCTCACCGCGGCGGCCCAGCGAGGACCGCTGCCCGATGAGATGCCCGCCGCGGCGTTGTGGTGGCGGCTGGCCGACGCGCTACCCCGCACCGCAGCCCACCCCGATCGGCACGCCGTCGACCACGCCACCGCCCAGGACGAAGGCGCGCACGCAAGCATGCATACCGACGAGCGTGCGCTCGTCGAGGTCCTGGCCGCCGCATGGCGCAACGCCGACCCGCTCACCCTCCCGCGGCGCCTCACCGACCCCGCCGCGGTCGCGCTCTCCGCGCCCTACGTCGTGGCCACCCTGTCGGCCGAGCGCTACACCCCCGAACTCGCCGAAGCGATCCACACAGCGGCCACCGACGCCAACCGCCACCACGTCCGCGTCACCGCGACACCACAACCCGACCTGCTCAGCCTCAACCACCTCGCCGAGCAGATCACCATCCACAAACCCACCCGGCGCGGACCCGTCATCGTCGTCGAGGACGCCGCGGCCGCCGACCCCGACGCCCTCGCAGCGGTGGCCACCGCCCTGGTCCCCGCACACGGCCGCCTCCTACTCATCGACAACGGACAGCCCGGACCCGCCCGACGACTCCTCGACGGACTCACCCTCCCCTGGGCTGAAAACACCCGCCCCGCACCGGACATCGACGATCCAACACTTGCAGCGACAGCAGACCGTCACCGCGCCGTCGCCGCGCGCAGCTGGCACACCCTCACCACCGGACCCACACGCGACCGAGGCAGAGAGCGAGAACGCGGACACGGCCTCGACATCGACTAACGGGCACACCCACCACACCCGGCATATATCGTTGACGGTATATACCGGAATCGATATAGTGGAGGCGTGGGTGAGTGGCGGATCATGCTCAGCGGCGAAGTAAAACGCTGGTATGCCGGTCTGTCTGAAAGTGAACTCGCCCAGGCCGATCAAGCCCTCGACCGGCTCACCGCCGAGGGCATCAACCTAGGCATGCCGCACAACCGCTATCTCTCAGAGAAACTGTGGGAGTTGCGGTTTCGCTGCGGACAGGTCAACCAACGCATAACCTACACCGCCGACCCCGACCGCCAGCTGGTCACCCTGACCGCCTTCCGCAAACAACGCCAAAACGAACGCAACGAGATCACCCGCGCACGCAAAGCGCTACGCCGCCACCAGACCAAGAAGGGATAACCTGCCATGACCGTCAACACCGCCACCGCGAAGAAGACCGCTGCCCCGAAGAGAGCCGCCAAGAAAGCCCCCGCCGCCGCGAAGAAGGCCGCCACCTCCAGCGGTGGGGTCGATTACCGAACTGCCCGCGCCCAGCGCCAGGCCGCCCTCACCGACGAGCAGCGCCAGACCTACAAGCAGGCCTACCACGACGCCGGCCGGGCGATGGACCTCGCCGGGCTGGTCTACACCGCCCGCACCGAGGCCGGCCTCACTCAAACCCAGCTCGCCGCCGCCATGAGCACCAGCCAATCCGCCGTCGCCGCCTGGGAGAACGGTGCACGCATCCCCGGTATCGACGCCCTGGAACGGCTCGCCGCAGCCTGCGGGAAACGCCTCCACATCGCCATCACCGCCGCATAACCCCTTCGCTCCTCAAACAGCGCTGGCAAGGGCGAGACCGGGCCACTCTTGGGCGCTCAACCATCGATCGTCGTATCGGCGGTCTGCGAGCCAGCTGCCCAGGTGGACAGCGCATCAATATGCTGGACGAGCACTCCGGTCTTGTCCGTCCGATTGCGGATAATTGCGCTTCTGGCCTCGGCCAGCGTCTCGTGAATCCTTCCCAGTCGCCGGGCATACCAGTCCTCAGTCGTATCGGCCAGGCCCTGACTGAAGCGGTCGTGGCGGCCAGCACGCTGGTCCTCGTTGATCTCAGTGAATTCCTCGTCAACGCTGCGCTCAAGTCGGCGGGCACGGTGGAGGTGCCGGAGCGCCGCCGGGAACGGTGGCGGCTCCCACGGTGGCGCGTGGGGCACGGTTTCGTGCTGTTCGAGCCGAAAGAGAGCCGCACCGTCCGCATCGCCGGACGCGTCGGACCATTGCTCGCCGATGCGCATGTCGGCAATGTGAAGTCGGGCGATCTCGTCGAGTACGTGATCGCTGACCCAATGGCAGTAATTCGCAGCAACGATCAACGCTGGCACATCGACCAAGAGAACCTGAACCAGGACACGCTGCGCGTCATCCGCGCCTCGGCCGGCGCACATCAAATCCCTGTCGAGTTCACTGGTGATCTTTACCAACCCATGACCAACATCGCCAAGCAGACCCGCGGCAAACCTCGCATACGTGTCCGAAAAAAGCGTGTCACCCACTGCTACTGTCGGGATCACGCCCTGACCTCCGCACTCATAGTCATAGTCGCTGTCGCTCAGCTTGGATGAAAAGGTCAGTGATCCAGTCGGTTCCGCGTCCGTCGAGGTGCGCGTGAGCGGCGGCGTACACGATATCCGCCATCGGCAGCTCGGTGGGCTTGCCGTCAGTGCCGGGGTCCGCGATCCACCCGAGTACGGCCTCTAACGCGCGGGAGATCAGCCATTGGCCGCTGTATTCGGTGACGATGCTGGCTGAGCGTTCTTGATCCCACCCAGGCTGGGCGATGCCGACGCTGAGCCACTGTTGCTGCACCGCCTCAGCGAATCGCGCCCGCTCACCCGCGGCGACCGCGCCCTCCGCCGCGGCCGGCCACACATCGTCGAAGTTGGCGGGCAACCGGGACTCTCCCGGCATCGTGCTGGACTTGACCACTACGAGGCGGGCCTCGGACACCAAGGCATCGGTGATCAGTTTCGCGGCTCGCTGGTCCAATCCCCTGGGCGCCAATTCCGCGACCTGCTTGGCCAGTGCGGGAAACTCACCCGACAGCCGGTGCGTGGTCTGGGCTCCGACCGTCAGTGCTTGCTTCTCGATGCCGGCCGGGATGTTCATCCCTGAGCAAGCGGCCCATTCCGTACCCCAGCGCTGCGCTGCCGTCATCAATGCGTCGACCTCGGCCCAGGTTGTAACGGCCGCGCCCAAACGCCATGCCGCAGACTCGCCAGCTTTGAGTTCGGCGTAGGCGACCAGCGTGGCCGCCGGATCCAGGTTTCCGGTCCAGCGTTGGCGGAAGGAGTCGCTGATGATGGGATCAGTCCAGGCCATTCGCAGTTCTGTGGGTATGGCGATTCCTGGCGGCACATAGCCTGCGCCGTGATGGCTCACTGCCACCACCTGGTGCTCCCCGGTGGCCGAATACATCACTCCGACCGCCCACAACGCGAATGAGCGACCCGATTCGCTAGCAGCCAGCAGTTGCCACGCCAGTCGTTTCACCATCTGTAGATCGCTGGACTCATTTCGCAGGCGCTCAAAATCACGCGCCGCCGCAGCCGCTACCCGCGACGGCAACGTCGCGACCGGCGTCGCTACCGCCGTTGCCGCCGTCACTGAGGTGGCAGCAGGCGTCATCGCCGCCGCAGTACCACCAGCCGGTGCAGCCGCCGCGCTCGCAGTGGGAACCGCAGATGGTGGCCCCATCGGTCCTGGAGGCAAAAGCGCAGCAGGAGCCCCGAGAGCCTGAGCCGGCGCACCAGAACCAGCCGCAGGAAGTCCCGAAATAGACTGCGGATTAACGACATTTGGAGCGGCCGCAACAGGTGAATGCGATGCGCCACTCGGCGCCGACATGAGCGGAGCTGCCGACGCGCTCACCGGCGGCGGTGCAGCAACCGTCGCAGGAGAGGACGCTGCATTGGCCCCGGATGCGAACGACGTCGGCGGAACAACCGGCAGCGCCCGCGAGAACGCGGCGGCCGGTGATGACGCTGATGAAGTTGCCGGACTTGCAGGCGACGCTGCGCCTCCAGACCCAGAGCCCAATAGACCTGCCCCTAGGCCCGTCGAGTCCTCCGGGCGAAACCCCTGAAGATGACAGCGATGAAGCTCCTCCGCCGAATCCGCCTCCGCCGCTGCCAATGCCTCCAAGTGCTGAGGTTGGACCTCTGCCTGTGCCAGGCGAAGAGGGCACAGGCGAACTTGACGACGGAGCAGAGGGTTGCCCGGGGCTCACCCGTGGCACCGCATTCCCAGACACGGAACCAGGCTCTGGTGTGTCTGGCGCGGAGGCTCGGTGCTGAGTTCCACCGCTTTCTTCGGACGTTCCGTAGGGCGGCTCGGGTGTTTCGTCAGTTCGCTTATCGGTCGACCGATCCGAGTCGTCACGACCTTCTGGGTCGCCGCTGGGAGGGCTTTCCGGTACTGAACCGAATCGTTGCCCGAAGTGCCCGGAGAGTGCGGTGATCTCCTCCGCAGCACCTACGGCTGTGCCGCGGGCCATCGTTGCTGCATTGGTGATGATGCCGATAGCTTGAGGGCTCCGGTTTGGTACAGACGCTAGTTGGTTGTGAGCATCAGCGTCGATCGAGTCGATCTGCTGTTCAGCGCCGTGCTGGATCGCTGCGATGTTATCCATCAAATCTGCTGCGGCACTGTCGATGTCAGCTTTATCGTCCGCATCGACTTGAAACCGCCAATACGCCTGATGCATCGCTTCGAACCCAGTAGTTGATTGCGCCACGCCGTCGGCCCGTAGACCGTTTAGGGCATTCCGGTGAGTATCTGCTGCCGAAGCTGTCGCATTGGCCACGCGACGCTGAGAAGAAGCCTTTGCTTCGCATGCTTCGCGAGTTGTCGGCCATACGTCTGGTGCCACGATAAATCGCGAGTACTGGCGATTAGGTAGTGTCGCCCCCATTAGCTCACACCCGCTGCCTTACAAGCATTTTCAACTTCATCCAGCGTCTGCGAATATTCGTCGACAATCTTGTTGGACACCGAGGCCGGTTCACGGCGTAAGTCGGCGTCTACTACAGCTGTAAGGGATGGCCGCAAACTGGCGATGGCGCTGGCGAGTTCCTTTGGTGTCTCAGGGCTCACCCTCGAATCGAGATAGTCCAGTTCCACGCCAACCGCGCTGAAGTAGTAGCCCTGGGTGCCGAGGCTTTGTGGTGACTCCCAGTCATTCGTGCGGTCGACCCTATCTATGAAGGCGCCGCGTGCAATCCCCACGCCGCTCTTGAAGCTACTGAAGCCGGCGCACGCGTCAGTGGCGGCCGCGCGGTAATCCTCTGGAGATGGTGCGGTTGTAGAGGCTGCGGAGGTCGTCGTGGCTGCTGGCGCTAGGGGTTCTGGCCGCAATAAAGCGGTCAGTCCCAACACAAGTCCCGCTACCCCGACCGTGGTGCCGAGTGCTCCGAGGGTGAGAGCTGCCTTACTCATGTATCCACCGCTACGGCGCTGAGTAGGTGGGCGTTGGTTTCGTCGACAGCGACCGCTGAGGTTACTGCGGTCGTAGCGGCGACCCCCAACGTCTCGGCTCGTGAGAGTAGTGCGCTTGCGCGGCTGGTGAGTGCGGTCACCGCAGCGAGGTCTGCGAGGCCGGCGGCCGCATCAATAATCGACATCGCGCCGGTCGCTACTGGTCCTGACGGTTCGATCGCTGCGGCGCCCTGCCCAGCGATGTGGGCTCTAGTGATCCCGGCTTGGGCGATGCCAGGCTGCAACTCGAAGGGTCGGTCCATGAGTTGAAAGTACCGCTGCTCGCTGACAGTCCGCCACCAGCGGAGCACACTTGACTCAAGAAATTCCTGCACTTCAAGGCGCTGCAAGGCAAATCAAGCAAATCGACGGGTCGACGCAGAATGTGTCTGAAATGACCATTTTCGGACACCCGCGCGCGCATCGATTACATGCCGAAAGTCCGAACAGGAAATCCGGACAGGGCGGGGCCGGCCCCTTCTGCATGCAGAGGACCTGCGGATTAAAGATCTATAGTTCTGCACTCCGGCCGCCTCAGCCCTCCACAACATGTAATACAATGTAGTACATTGAAGAGGTGTTTGAGACAGCCGATTGGACGCACCGGGGCGAATACATCGCCAAGCACGGCACCAATCCCGATGCGGCCAATGAGGCGCTCGCCGATCCGGATCGGCTCGTGATCAATCCTGATCCCGCGTCGAAGTCCGGGCGTAGCGTGCGCATCATCGGCTTCTCGATCACCGCGCAGGCGGTCCTGACGGTCATCGTTGTTGACGACGCAGGGATCACTCACGGCGTCAATGCGTGGGAGGCCAATGCGCGTGATCTGCGGCTGTACAACGGTCGCTGATCGTCCACATCCACACTCACATTCACATCGACCCACACACGCACAGGAACCCCAAAATGGAATCAAGGACGGATCAGTCCGTATCGTCTCTGCTTGCTGAAGAAGCTGACGCGATCGACGAGGATCGGGATGCCCCGATCACCGAGAAGTCGACCGTGACGCGCGGTCATCGCCGCTCCAAGGTGTTGCAGATTCGGTTGAACGACGAGGAGCTCGCGGAGCTGGAGCGCCTCGCGGAGACCCGCGGGTTGCCGGCGTCAACGGTGGCCCGTGAGGCGATCCTGCGGCAGCTGCATCCGGAGGTGGCAAGGGAGACCGAAGCTACCCGCCTGATCAACCAGTTCGCGCAGTTCGTGCTTGAGTTCGGCTGTGACACGCCTGCCAGCGATAGTCGCCCCGACTTCGTCGCGACCACTTCGCCAGGCGGCCAAATCGTCGTTGAGACGAAGGGCGGCGTTCACAGGTCCGCGGTCAGCGGTGTCTTCGTGACCGAGTCGACGGTCCGCGCCGGCAAAAGCAAAAGGGTGACGACTTTGCGCGATGCCAAGACCGGACGGAAATCGAAGACTGACCGCGTGAAGTAGTGCGTCCGCGCCATGAAATTGGCGGGGCCAATCACACTAGAGGAGAAGTACACATGAGCAAGAGTGAATTCAAGATCAACCCGGCCGGCATGGCCAAGCTGCAGCGCGACCTTGAGAGAAAATTTTCGGGCGGCGTCAACATCCCACTGGGAGGCGACGAGGCCGCCGCAATCCGCGACGTTAAAAAGCAACTAACTGATCTTGGTGTGGAGCCCAACGACGCCGAGGTGCGACGTCTGGTTCGAGAAAAGCGCCGGGCGGTAAATCGGCACTCCCCGAGGAACAGCTAGAGCCGTTCACAATCGCGATTGACCTTGAAATCCAGCACGAGATCGACTTACGTCGTTAAAAGTAGCCCAGCTGGTACGACAAGGTTTGAGACGCCGCGACCGGGGCGGACGGCACAGCGGAGCGCCCGCCGAATGTCTGTCTCGTTTCTCTAGATATGAGACTTGGGCAAAGTGCGTTGCGTTGCGACGCTTGGCCCCGGCGGGTGAGGGGTAGCGTTTTCACTGCATCAGCCAATGGAGTGGTGACACATGCCGAAACGGTCAAACGATTTCCAACGCCTTATCGCGATGCTTACTCAGCTGTCGAGCGGCGGCGCCGCTGTGCATGAGTCCGTCGAGGTACTAGAGATCGCCTCTGGTCAACGACGCGAAGTAGATGTCGTGGCGCTCGGGGAGGTTGCCGGACATCAAACTACCGTGTTCATCGAATGCCGGGACTGGCAGCGCAAGCAAGACGTGCAATGGGTGGAGCAGGCCCGCACAAAGTTCGATGACCTGGGCGCGAATGTAAAGGTCCTTGTCTCGTCTAGCGGATTCACGAAGTCTGCCCTTCAGAAAGCTGCTCACTACGGCATCAAGACCATCAGTCCAGGCGAAATCACGGACGAATTCGTCGGTCGGTTAGTTAACAGCGTCAGCGAAATTCAATACCACCACTGGGTCACCTTGACGCTGAAAGCTGAGGCGGTCATTACACGCGACGGAGTCACGCAGCAGCAGGAGCTGCCTGGCAACGTTCCCGTTTGGCTCGCTGACGGCTCACAAGCCTCCCTTTTCGTCGACCTTGTGCAGCATGTCACGTCCAGTCATACACGCATGCACGACGACGAGTGGGACGAGATGTTCCGTACTGGCCTGGAAAAGTACGGCGAGGGCAAAGTGAAATTCGTCGCGACCGGCGACGGCCCGGCCCCGGTGTTCAATGGCCAAAAGGTCTATCTCAAGGGAATATCAAGCCAAAGCGGTGAAGAGGAGCTATTTGAGATCGCTAATGTGATTGTCCAATTCGAGGCGCAGAGAACAGTAGTGGATGTGGGCGTGACTCACGGGGAGTACGACGGCACCTACTTTTCTACCGGTAAAGGCGTTGTCGGCCGGGGCAACTCCCTGCAACTTGTGTGCACCGAGAACGTCGATGGAGAATTCGACCTGATGGGGCGGATTGACGGAACCGTGGAATCTCTCGGTCCGTTGATCGGGGCCACAATGGGCACCAAATCGGAACCACCCGTAGAAGCCGAAGAGTCGGCTCGCATCGTCGAGTAGAAGGTCAGTTTCGTCCGAGACAGGATCCGATCGACCTCGAATCTTTAGAAACGAGACACCTCGTGCGCCTTTTCCGCACTTGCGAGTGGTAAGTACGGCGCCCATCCGACCTAGGTCAGCCGCGGATCTGGGATTGCCCTGATCGCCATGAAGCCGGTCGGCTCGCGGCACAGCCTGGCGTACCGGTCCGCATCAATGTCAGCGGCTTGTGTGGTGGGGCGCGGTTCGAGGAGACGCTCAATCAGAAATCCCGCATGGTGTAGTTCTTCACAGGTCTGCTCCAGCGGTGACAACCAGTAGCGGACCTGCCACCCCCGGCTCCAGGTCTCTTCGATAATCCGCGCTTGAAAGTAGTTCCCGCCGTGGCGAAGCCAGTCACCGGCCGGATGCTGACGCGACATCACCAGCGCCCCGTCGGGCCGTAGAACCCGACGCAGCTCCCGCAGTGCCGCGGTCCGATCATCGACGTATTCAATGGCCAGCGCGAACAACACCCGATCCACCGACCCGTCGGGCAGCCAGTCCAGCGGAAGGGTCAAGTCATGGGTACGAAAATCGCCAGAAGGGATGCGCTGGCGACACAAATCGACCATCCGCGGGCTCTGGTCAAAACCGATGACCCGAGCACCCCGGGCGTCCAGCTCGGCCGCATAAAGCCCAGGGCCGCACGCGGCGTCCAAGACCACACGGCCGCTGACGTCACCCAACAGCGAAAGACAGGCTGGGCGGTCGTAGTGCGCGTTGTAAAAGCCGTCGCTCGCGTGCTCGAAGTACTCATCGGCGAACACCTCGTACTGGGGACCAGGGCCAACGGCATCAGGCATGAGACTCATCTCCAGCTAAACATTGGGGTCCGTGCGACGTAGCCAGGCGCCGCGCCGCGGCCCGGCCAGGTTGGACGGCGCGTCACTCCGTGGGGGTGGCTGCAGGCTCGAATGCCTCGCCAGCGTTGAACTCGTCTTCGAGGCGGTCGCACAGGTCAGCGATCGCCTTTCGGATGAACTTCTGCTGGTGACTGATGCCGGTGTAAGGCCGCGTCCACGAGATGGTGTTGACCATCCGTTCTTTTAACTCCACGGGCAACGACAGCAGGACGTCGGCGGACTTATGGCCACGGTCGCTTTGAGGCATCCGGACATTTTGCCTGCCGCTTGATCATGTTCGTACGTAGTTACCGAATTCATCAAGGCTCCCACTAAAGGCAGGCGGCCTATCCTTCGACTATGACGGACGAGGAAAGCGGCACCGGAAGTGGGTCCACTCGGCCGCGCCGCTTCGGTCAACGGACCGACCTTGTTATCCCGGATAACTTCGATGAACCCCTACCACCGGACGAAATCGAAGCGTGGGAAGCGCCTGACTTGGAATCCCACGTAGATGTTGCACACGAGAATCTTGGCGACGACTAGCTACCGACACTACGGGCCTTCACGTCGCTCCCGGAGCCGGAGGCCGTCCCCGCAGCTGGCGTCTGACCTGAATGCAAATCTCATCGGAACCGCTCGAAATTCGCCGCGAACTGACGACGACGGAAGACAAACGGCGAATTTAATGCCAATGCGCCTCAGGTGTTGGACTACGCGTCAGGCGTCGACATACGTTCAGCCCCATGACAGATCACCTCCGAGAAACGCAGCTCGGTCGTCAGGAACGCTCGACAAAACGAACACTTCGTGCTCGTTGTCTTTTGGCACACGCAGCTAGTTCCGCCCGCGACTCCGCTCCGTCCCTCCCTGGCCTATGAGCTGGAAGGCCCTTGATTGGGCGACTGATATCGACGACGTCGGCTCGCCGACAATGAGGCTGATCTTGATACTTCTTGCGAACAAGGCCGACGAGCGATTCTCCTGCTTTCCATCGGTCCGGACGCTCATGACGGAATCCTGCGCGGCGCGGAGCACAGTCCTCAACGCGCTGAACCTGCTCGAGCAGGCAGGGCTTATTACGCGAGTCGCCCAGTATCACGAATCCGGTGCACGAAGATCCAGCCGGTACTTCCTCAATCATCCGCAGGCACCTCACATGCAGGTCGGCCGAGATCCTGATAGCCCGGGTCCACCCGCCGGACGGGGGGTATCTCGCTGTGAGACAGGGGGGGTCCACGATCTGGACCCCCCGGGGGTCCGGCAGCCGGACGCCTTGAACCCCTCATTAGAACCCCATCCGAACCTGCAGATTTGTTGCGACTTATGCCGACTCCGTGGCGACTCAGCCGTCGAGAGATAGCGAAACTTTCACCCGCAGTTGAGCGAGCCTTCGCTGCAGGATGGACCGCGCCGAGCCTGATGGCTCACCTATCGCGAAGTTCAGAAGGCATCCGCCATCCAGCTGCAGTCCTGGCCCAGCGGCTTGCTCAGCTCCCGCAGCCACCCACCATTTCGCGCCAGCGTCGCAAACCATGGTGCGGCGAATGCGGAGACGATCGGTCGCGGACCATCAACATCACGCTCCCCGACGGCACAGACGAGGTGCAGTTCTGCCCTCGCTGCAGTCCCCAATTGAACCCACCGCGAACCAGACCAAACGTATCCCATGCCCAGCAATTGAAGGAGTGAACATCAAATGGAGAACAGCGTTTTCGACAGATTGCCGCTACTGCTCGCTGTCCCCCGGGCTGCAGAAATCCTGGGGATCAGTCGCGCATCCGCCTATCGGCTGGTGGCCACTGGGGAGCTCCCGTCGCGACGACTAGGCGGCCGCGTGTACGTAGTAACGGCTGAACTGCGCGAGTTCGTTGCTGCGTGATCATCCAGCACATGCGAAGGCGCGGACACGCCCCTCGCCGAGGCTAGTCAGTCGAATGGGGTGAAGGCTTTGTTCCGCGACGCTAAACACGTTGAGGCGATCGAATGTCGTTGTCGTATAACAGAACCCGCAGCGCTAATCATGCCACTGGAGTACAGTATTGCAAGCCGGTCGCCGAGCCGCCCACCTGACAACAGTCTGTCACCACGGTCAGTACGACGTGCCGGCGTCGAGCAGCTTCAACGGATCCCGACTATGTCATTGACACAGTCCGTAAGGGAATTCGTTGCAGGGGACTACAGCACCGATCGCCACCACCTCGAGTCGTTTCGAATTGATGATTAGCGCGAGCCACCTCTGACCACGTCACGACCGCCGCCCGCCAAATATCTTCGGCGCGAAATCGACCTCTAGCAAACCGCCACTCAAAGGACCAGCGATGAGCAGCAACGGCACAAATGAACAGCCGCAACGACGCACCCGCCGCGCTGAGCCCATCACCCGGAAGGTCGCCCGTAACGGCGAGGTGGCCTACACATTCCAGACCGACGTGGGCACCCGGCCCAACGGCAGCCGCGACCGGCAGCGGTTCACCTACCCCACCCTGGCCGAGGCCCGGCGCGAGTACCGGCGCATCACAACCGAGGCCGCCGCAGGCACATTCGTCAAACGTCACCAGGTCACCGCGGCGAAATATTTGACCGAATGGCTCGACGGCCGCCGCGATGTACGACCCAACACCCTTGCCGGGTACCGGTATTCGCTCAAGCCGGTGATCGACCACCTGGGTGCCATCCCCCTGCAACACCTACGGACCGCTGACATCGACGCCCTGGTGACGGTACGGCTTAGTGGTGCACCGGTGGCCCAGCGGGACAAGCGCGGGCGCCGCGCCGCGGAGGTCTTGACGCTCCTGCGGCAGCACGCTGACGGTGTGCAGTACGCCGACATTTACGCCGCGCTGGGCAATCCCGGCATCAAGGCACTGGACCGGCTGGTCGCCGCCGGGGAGGTATTGCGGCCTTGCCGTGGGCGTTACGTCGCCGCCAACCCAGCTGACCCCGAACGCCCCAAGGTGTCGGGCGGAGTCAGTGCCCGCACCGTTGTCACCATGTTGGTGGTGCTGTCGTCGGCTCTGGACGATGCAATAAAGCAAGGCCTCGTCGCCCGCAACGTCGCGAGGATGGTTAAGCGCCCGGCAGTTGAGCACCACGAGATGGCGACCTGGACGCCCGAGCAGGCGGCTAAGTTCCGCGACCATGTGCGCGACGACCGACTAGTAGCCTGCTGGCTGCTGACGCTGGCAGGGCTACGCCGGTCGGAGGTACTGGGGCTGCGGTGGTCGGACGTTGACTTCGGCGTTGGCACGGTGTCGGTGACCCAAGGCCGCGTGGTCGTCCCTGGTGCAGGCACGGTGACCGGTGACCCGAAGTCGAAACGGTCCCGACGCGCGCTGCCTATGCCCAACGACGTCATGGTCGCGCTCAAAGCGCTGAGGGTTCAGCAGGCCGAGAAACGGCTGGCGCTCGGTGCGGGGTATCCCGATACCGGCCTGGTCGCAATCAACGCCGACGGCTCCCCCATCCGGCCGGAAACTTACTCGGCCGAGTTTACTCGACGGGCGAGCGCCGCTGGCGTGCCGGCGATCCGCCTGCACGACGTCCGGCACACCGCGGCCACCATGCTGCTGGACGGCGGGACCACACCGTCGGCAACGGCCAAGTGGCTGGGTCATGACCCGGCCATCACGCTGCGGGTTTACGGACACGTGTACGACGACGCGCTGGCGGCAGCGGGCGATGCCCTGCTCGGCCGGTCGCGAGCCACGTAACGCCGGGGGTTATTTGGTCTCGGTGTCGGTCTGCTGGCGTAATTCGTGAATGAGGTTGTACGCCGGACGGAAGTGCGGCGGCACCGGTCCTCCAATAGCCACATCGCCGGTGTCCGCGCCCACCTCACCCTCGTAGAGCGCGCCTTCGACCACGAACTCCGTCACACGAACTGCCACGGGGTCGCTGAAAGTGCCTACTGGGAGTGCGATCTCATCAAGCTCGACAAGCGCATTGATGTAATGCAATGTCTCGATCGCGACCACCGCCATATGCGAGAACACGCCCACCGCGGCCCGATAACGCTCGGTGACATCGAAATAGCCCGTGCTGACTTCGTCGCCGTGCGCGACGTCCTGGTAGAGCCACGCATAGGCGAGGTCGATATCTGTAAACCGGCCCTTCCCGCCTTCACCGTTCTCGCCAGCAACATAGCTACTCCAGAACGCACGCGTGCGCGAAGTGCGGTCGGTCGCCTCGGTCCATTCTTCTCGAAGGTCGCGTGACGAGGCGCGCAGGCTCTTGTCCTCCATATTCGTCAAACGATCAAGGGCATCAAGAGCCTTCACCCAGTAGAGGCGGTCTGACGCCAGGGTGAACGCACGCACGCGGGTGGCCAGCGACTCGAACTGCACCTCATCCGGCAACCGGGTGCGCAGCGTGGCGGTGCCGTCACTCCGCACCTCCGCCTCGACCGGCACTCGCATCAGCTTCCGAAGGAGGTCGCCTGGCATCGGCTGCTCCTCACCCGCTTGGTCATCTAAAGCGAGCGGGTGCAGTGCGACGCGCCGAAGACGACGGACGAAGTCGGCCACCACCGAGGTGTCCTTCTCTCGCTGCCCTCGGGCGGTCATGCCTAGGACGGTAGGTCTCAGCTCCGACAAGGCAGAGTAGGCACGGCTCAGCTCCGCCGGCCGCCGGTTGGCACGCTCTTGGCACAGCGGGTGTTCTGCCGGTGAGTGAGACTCATCAGACATACAGGGCTCAACCTGCAATAACTTTGGTGGGCGCGGACGGTTTCGAACCGCCGACCGCTGGTGTGTAAAACCAGAGCTCTACCACTGAGCTACGCGCCCGATCCCGGGCAGGCTACACGCCGTCGGGCCCCGACCGGAAATCCAGCACCATCAGCGCACCGATGCGATCGCCGAGTGTGCGCTCTTGGCGGGAAAACGCCCGAAAGTCCGCCCTGAGCGCACAACCGGCGCTCAGAGCCCCAGCGCAGCCCTCGCCGCCGCGAACACCGCCGCGTCCCGCTCCTCGCCCGGCTGACGGCAGTCGGCGAACCGCACCACCCCCGACCGGTCGACGGCGAACGTACCCCGGTTGGCGAAGCCCGACGCGTCGTTGAACACGCCGTAGGCCTGGCTGACCGCACCGTGGGGCCAGAAGTCCGACAGCACCGGGAAGGTGAACCCGCGCTCGGTGGCCCACACCTTGTGCGTCGGCGACGGCCCCACCGAGATGGCCAGGGTAGCCAGCTCGTCGGTGACGAAGTCCGAGACATGGTCGCGGACGTGGTCGAGTTCGCGTTGGCAGATGCCGGTGAACGCGAGCGGAAAGAACACCAGCAGAACGCTTTTCACGCCGCGGAAGGCGCTGAGGGTGACCGGCTGGTTGTTCTGGTCCTTGAGGGTGAAGTCCGGGGCGCTGTCGCCGAGCGCCGGCATCAGGCCCGCCGGCCGGCAGCCTTGGACTTGGGTTGCACCAGCCGGCTGGCGATCCAGTCCCCCAGGTTGGCCGAGGACGTCTGCATCAGACCGGCCGTGGGCGCCGACTCGGCGATCTCGGCGGGCTGCACGTGCCCGGGTTTACCGGTCTTGGGAGTCACGACCCAGATGACACCGTCATCGGCGAGTGGCGTGATGGCGTCCATCAACGTGTCCACCAGATCCCCGTCGCCGTCGCGGTACCACAGCAGCACCACGTCGACGACTTCGTCGGCGTCTTCGTCGAGCAGCTCGCCGCCGCACGCGTCCTCGATGTCGGCCCGGATGTCGTCGTCGGTGTCCTCGTCCCAGCCCAACTCCTGGACAACCTGATCTTTTTGGATGCCCAGCCTTCGGGCGTAGTTCGGGGGGTCACCCGCCGACACCACGGTCGTTCCTCCTTCGGTCAGTTCCCAGCACACGGTGCGCTGGGCCACACACGCGCTCTATCGTCGCACGCCATCGCTCATCGGCAAGCGCAGTTCACCGGTAAGCCGCGTCGCAGCGATCCAACGCGACGGTCTTGGTGTCGTTGAGGCGTGCGATGGCGGCGTTGATCTCCACGATCGGATAGTTTCCGGCGATCGCGTTGGCCACCCCCCGCGCCGCGTCGATCCAGCTGGTGAGCGGGTCGCGCAGGTCGGTGGGCAGTTCGTCGGACAGGGTGGCGTTCACCAGGTCGGCGCTGTTGTTGAGGGCGTCGATGGCCGGGCCCATCACCGGTGCCGCGGCAGCCGGATCCTCGTTCAGCGCGGTGACGAACGTGTTGACCGCGCCCACCGCGTCGGCGCTGCTGGAGCTCAACTCCTCACACGAGCGCCGGATCGCCTCGGCGGTCAGCGTCGCCTGGCGTTCGGCTTCGCGGGCACGGGAACTGGCCACTGCCGCGGAGCTCGCCGCCGTCACCGAGGCCCGGTATTGGGCAGCTTCGGCGGGTGCGGCCCCGGCGCCCCCATCGGTGACCTGCGTACACCCGACCACCACCATCGCCAGCGCGGCGAAGATCCCGACGGCGAACGCGGCAATGCGCACCCTTGGGCGGCTCACCCAACCGTTCAGCACGCTGGCTGACGTTACCGTTTCACCCCCGGTTTGACCCGCGGGTTGGGCGCGTCGCGATCAGCTTCGTCGCAGCACCTGACCCGGTGACGCGAATGGGGCAGGATTGGACAAGGATAGGACGTACACGCGCCCCGACAGCAGACCCACTCGACGGGTGCGTGCACACCCACACCTCCCAACAAGGAGCGGAAGTTGACCACCGAGTTCGTGCGCCAGGACCTGGCCCAAAACTCCGGCAGCACAGGCGAACCCGATCGCGTTCGAGTCATTCGTGAAGGCGTCGCCTCGTATCTGCCCGACATCGATCCCGAGGAAACCGGCGAGTGGCTCGAGTCGTTCGACGCCATGCTCGAACGGTCCGGGCCTGCACGGGCGCGGTACCTGATGCTGCGACTGCTGGAACGATCCCGCGAGAAGCGGGTCGCGATCCCGGCGTTGACCTCCACCGACTACGTCAACACCATCCCGACCGAGCTCGAACCGTGGTTCCCCGGCGACGAGGAGGTCGAACGCCGCTACCGGGCCTGGATCCGGTGGAACGCCGCGATCATGGTGCACCGCGCGCAGCGGCCGGGTGTCGGCGTGGGCGGACATATCTCGACTTATGCGTCGTCGGCGGCGCTCTACGAGGTGGGCTTCAACCACTTCTTCCGCGGCAAGAGCCACCCGGCCGGCGGCGACCAGATCTTCATCCAGGGTCACGCCTCCCCCGGCATCTACGCGCGCGCCTACATGGAGGGGCGGCTGACCGCCGATCAACTCGACGGGTTCCGCCAAGAGCACAGCCATCCCGGCGGCGGGATCCCGTCCTACCCGCACCCCCGGCTCATGCCCGACTTCTGGGAGTTCCCCACGGTGTCGATGGGCCTGGGCCCGGCCAACGCGATCTACCAGGCGCGCTTCAACCAATATCTGCACGCGCGCGGCTTCAAGGACACCTCGGGCCAACATGTCTGGGCGTTCCTCGGCGACGGCGAGATGGACGAACCCGAAAGCCGCGGCCTGGCACACGTCGCCGCCCTGGAGGGCCTGGACAACCTCACGTTCGTCGTGAACTGCAACCTGCAGCGCCTCGACGGCCCGGTGCGCGGCAACGGCAAGATCATCCAGGAACTGGAGTCGTTCTTCCGCGGCGCGGGCTGGAACGTCATCAAGGTCGTCTGGGGCCGCGAGTGGGACGCGCTGCTGCACGCCGACCGCGACGGCGCGCTGGTCAACCTGATGAACACCACGCCCGACGGGGACTACCAGACCTACAAGGCCAACGACGGCGGCTACGTGCGCGACCACTTCTTCGCCCGCGACCCGCGCACCAAGGCGCTCGTGGAGCACATGAGCGACAGGGAAATCTGGAACCTCAAGCGCGGTGGTCACGACTACCGCAAGGTCTATGCGGCCTACCACGCGGCGCTGGAGCACAAGGGTCAGCCCACGGTCATCCTGGCCAAGACCATCAAGGGCTACACGCTGGGCAAGCACTTCGAGGGCCGTAACGCCACGCATCAGATGAAAAAGCTTGCGCTGCAAGACCTCAAGGACTTCCGCGACGTGCAGCGCATCCCGGTCAGCGACAAGGAACTCGAGGAGAACCCGTACCTGCCGCCGTACTACCACCCGGGACCGGAAGCCCCCGAGATCCGTTACATGCTCGACCGTCGGCGCGCGTTGGGCGGTTTCATCCCCGAGCGCAGAACCAAATCGAAGGCACTGCCGCTGCCGGGCCGCGACACCTACAAAGCGCTGAAGAAGGGTTCGGGCAAGCAGGAGGTCGCCACCACCATGGCGACCGTGCGGACGTTCAAGGAACTGCTGCGCGACAAGAACATCGGGCCGCGCATCGTGCCGATCATCCCGGACGAGGCCCGCACGTTCGGCATGGATTCATGGTTCCCGAACCTGAAGATCTACAACCGTCTGGGCCAGCTCTACACCTCCGTCGACGCCGAGCTGATGCTGGCGTACCGGGAGAGCGAAGCCGGCCAGATCCTGCACGAGGGCATCAACGAGGCCGGCTCGACGGCCAGCTTCACCGCCGTCGGCACGTCGTATGCCACCCACAACGAGCCGATGATCCCGATCTACATCTTCTATTCGATGTTCGGGTTCCAACGCACCGGCGACGCGTTCTGGGCCGCCGCCGACCAGATGGCGCGCGGGTTCGTGCTGGGCGCCACCGCCGGGCGCACCACGCTGGTCGGTGAGGGTCTGCAGCACGCCGACGGGCATTCGCTGTTGTTGGCCGCGTCGAACCCGGCGGTCGTCGCCTACGACCCGGCGTTCGCCTACGAGATCGCCTACATCATCGAGAGCGGTCTGGAACGGATGTACGGGCCTGACCCGGAGAACGTCTACTTCTATATGACGATCTACAACGAGCCCTACGTCCAGCCCGCCGAGCCCGACGGTCTGGATGTCGACGGTCTGCTGCGCGGCATCTACCGGTACCGGCCGGCACCGGAGAAGCGCAGCCACGTCGCCCAGATCCTGGCCTCGGGCGTGGCGATGCCCTCGGCGCTGAAGGCCGCCGAGATGCTGGCCGATGAGTGGGACGTCGCCGCCGATGTGTGGTCGGTGACCAGCTGGAACGAACTGAACCGCGACGGCGTGCACATCGAGCAGCAGACGCTGCGGTACCCGGACAAGGACGCCGGCACCCCGTACGTCACCAAAGCGCTGGCGGATGCCGCCGGACCGGTGGTGGCGGTGTCGGACTGGATGCGCGCGGTGCCCGAGCAGATCCGGCCGTGGGTGCCCGGCACCTACATCACGCTGGGCACCGACGGGTTCGGGTTCTCCGACACCCGGCCCGCGGCGCGCCGCTACTTCAACACCGACGCCGAATCGGTGGTGGTCGGCGTCCTGCAGGGGCTGGCCCGCGACGGCAACATCGACGCTTCCCTTGCCGTCGAGGCGGCCAAGAAGTACGAGATCGACGATGTGATGGCGGCGCCGGAGCAGATGTCGGATCCCGGAGTCGCGTAGCGACGACATCGGGCTTGAGAGTCGCGTAGCGACGACATCGGGCCTGAGCGTCGCCCCTTGGAGGTTTTCGCCAGAAAACAGGCGTAGCTTTTAGGGATGCCCGACAACCGGTTCATACCGCCTCGCTCCACGGTGGAAATGCTGGAGAACGTCCCCGAGTCGGCGCTGCGTCGACTCAAGCAGTACTCCGGCCGTCTGGCGACGGAGGCCGTCCAGGCCATGGGGGAACGGCTGCCGTTCTTCGCCGAGTTGGAGGCCTCGCAGCGCGCCAGCGTGCAGCTGGTGGTGCAGACGGCGGTGGTGAACTTCGTCGAGTGGATGCGCCACCCCGACAGCAACGTCAGCTACACCGCGCAGGCCTTCGAGGTCGTTCCGCAGGATCTGCGCCGGCGGATCGCGCTGCGCCAATCGGTCGAGATGGTGCGTGTGACCATGGAGTTCTTCGAGGAATTCGTGCCCCTGCTGGCCCGCAGCGAGGAACAGCTGACCGCGCTGACCGTCGGCATCCTGCGCTACAGCCGTGACCTGGCGTTCGCCGCCGCGACCGCTTACGCCGATCAGGCCGAGGCGCGCGGCGCGTGGGACACCAGGATGGAGGCCAACCTGGTCGACGCGGTGGTGCGCGGCGACGTCGGTTCGGGCCTGCAGTCCCAGGCGGCGGCGCTGAACTGGGACGCCACCGCGCCGGCCACCGTCATCGTCGGGATGCCGCACCCCGACCGCGCCGAGTTCGCCGGTGACGACGTCCACGACGTCGCCAACCGGCACCAGCGGTCGGCGCTGGCCGACGTGCACGGCACCTGGCTGGTGGCGATCGTCTCCGGCGGACTGTCCCCGACCGACCGGTTCCTGGCCGACCTGATGCAAGCGTTCGGCGACGGTCCGGTGGTGGTCGGCCCGACGGCCGCGTCGCTGGCCGCGGCCAATCGCAGCGCGACGGAGGCCATCGCGGGGATGAACGCGGTGGCCGGTTGGGCGGGCGCACCGCGGCCGGTGCCCGCGCGCGAGCTCCTCCCGGAGCGTGCGCTGCTGGGTGACGTCACCGCGGCGACCGCACTCGAAGCCGAGGTGATGCGGCCGTTGTCAGACGCCGGACCGGCCCTGATGGAGACGTTGGACGCGTATCTGGACTCCGGCGGAGCCATAGAAGCTTGTGCACGCAAATTGTTCATACATCCAAATACGGTGCGGTACCGACTGCGCCGGATCGCCGACTTCACCGGCCGGGATCCCACGGTTCCGCGGGATGCGTACGTGCTGCGGGTGGCCTCCACGATCGGCCGATTGCACCGGCATGTGCATTCCAGCGCCGCGAGCGAAGCGCGATTCGGGCAGCTCAAAGGTGTTGCGCCGGTCACACCTGATCGCGATCCCGCACAGTGAGATATTGCATAGCGGTCTCGATGACGTCGCATCACATGCTGTTTTGTGGGGTACCTACAAAAACATAAGAAAGAGTTCATAGTCTCTTACACCCTGCAAAACCGTCTTCACAATGTTTTCTTAAAGACGTGCCTGACAAGACTGTGCTTGCATTCCTCGCGCCCGGACAGGGCTCCCAGACCCCCGGCATGCTCGCCGAGTGGGTCGAGCTCCCCGGTGCCGCGCAGCGGATCGCAGCGTGGTCGGAGATCAGCGGGCTGGACCTGAGCCGTCTGGGCACCACCGCTACCGCCGAGGAGATCACCGACACGGCGGTGACGCAGCCGCTGGTCGTGGCGGCCACGCTGCTGGCCTACGAAGAACTTCTCAACCGCGGAGTGCTGACCGGCGACGAGGAGATCGTCGCCGCCGGTCACTCGGTCGGTGAGATCGCCGCCTACGCGATCGCCGGCGTCATCTCCGCCGACGAGGCGGTCTCGCTGGCCGCAACCCGCGGTGCGGAGATGGCCAAGGCCTGCGCGTTGGAGCCCACCGGCATGTCGGCGCTGCTCGGCGGCGACGAACAAGAAGTGCTGGCGCGTCTCGAAGCGCTCGACCTGGTCCCCGCCAACCGCAACGCGGCCGGACAGATCGTGGCCGCCGGAGCGCTGGCCGCGCTGGAGAAGCTCGCCGAGGATCCGCCGGCCCGCGCCCGGGTCCGGCCGCTGGCCACCGCCGGCGCGTTCCACACCCAGTACATGGCCTCGGCCCTGGACGGGTATGCCACTGTGGCCGACCGCATCAACCCCTCGGAGCCCAGCGCGACGCTGCTGTCGAACGCCGACGGCCGGCCGGTGTCCTCAGCCGCCGATGCGATGGCCAAGCTGGTGGCGCAGATGACCAAGCCGGTGCGGTGGGATCTGTGCACCGCCACGATGAAGGAACGCGGGGTGACCGCGCTGGTGGAATTCCCCCCGGCCGGCACGCTGACCGGCATCGCGAAACGCGAACTGAAGGGGATCCCGACGTACCCCGTCAAGACCCCTGCAGACCTGGACGGGCTCGCCGAGGCGCTGCGCGCCTGAGCCCGCGACAAGTTCATATCTCGATTTCACCGTTCGAAGTAACAACCAAAAGATAGAAGGAGCCACCGTGCCCGCCACTCAGGAAGAAATCATCGCCGGCCTCGCCGAGATCATCGAAGAGGTCACCGGTATCGAGCCTTCGGAGGTCACCCCGGAGAAGTCGTTCGTCGACGACCTGGACATCGACTCGCTGTCGATGGTGGAGATCGCCGTGCAGACCGAGGACAAGTACGGCGTGAAGATCCCCGACGAGGACCTCGCCGGTCTGCGCACCGTCGGTGACGTCGTCGCCTACATCCAGAAGCTCGAGGAAGAGAACCCCGAAGCTGCTGCTGCCATCCGCGCTCAGATCCAGGGCGACAAGTGACCCGTCCTTCCACTGCTAACGGCGGTTTCCCCAACGTTGTGGTGACCGCGGTCGAGGCCACCACTTCGCTTGCTGCGGACATCGACAGCACGTGGAAGGGCCTACTGGCGGGCGAAAGCGGCATCCGCATCCTGGAGGACGAGTTCGTCGACAAGTGGGACCTTCCGGTGCGTATCGGTGGTCACCTCGTCGACAACGTCGACAGCCACATGACGCGCATCGACATGCGCCGCATGTCCTATGTGCAGCGCATGTCGAAGCTGCTGGCCGGTCGGTTGTGGGAGACCGCGGGCAAGCCCGAGGTCGATCCGGACCGGTTCGCCGTGATCATCGGCACCGGCCTGGGTGGCGGCGAGAAGATCGTCGAGACCTACGACGCGATGAACGAGGGCGGCCCCCGCAAGGTGTCCCCGCTGGCTGTTCAGATGATCATGCCCAACGGTGCGGCGGCGGTCGCCGGGCTCGAGCTGGGCGCCCGCGCCGGGGTCATCACCCCGGTGTCGGCGTGCTCGTCGGGCTCGGAGGCGATCGCACACGGCTGGCGTCAGATCGTCATGGGTGACGCGGACTTCGCAGTCGTGGGCGGCGTGGAAGGCGGCATCGAGGCGCTGCCCATCGCGGCGTTCTCGATGATGCGCGCCATGTCGACCCGCAACGACGAGCCGGAGAAGGCGTCGCGGCCGTTCGACAAGAACCGCGACGGCTTCGTGTTCGGCGAGGCCGGTGCGCTGATGATCATCGAGACCGAGGAACATGCCAAGGCCCGCGGCGCCAAGCCGCTGGCCCGACTCATGGGCGCCGGCATCACCTCCGACGCGTTCCACATGGTGGCCCCGGCCGCCGACGGTCAGCGTGCGGGTGCGGCGATGAAGCGGGCGATGGAGACGGCCGGGTTGTCCCCCAAGGACATCAGCCACGTCAACGCGCACGCCACTGCCACCCCGATCGGTGACACCGCGGAGGCCAACGCCATCCGCGTCGCCGGTGTGGAGCACGCCGCGGTGTACGCACCGAAGTCGGCCCTGGGCCACTCGATCGGTGCCGTGGGTGCGTTGGAGTCGGTGCTGACCGTGCTGGCGTTGCGTGACGGCGTCATCCCGCCGACGCTCAACTACGAAACCCCGGACCCGGAGATCGATCTCGATGTCGTTGCGGGCGAGCCTCGGTATGGCGACTACCAGTACGCCATCAACAACTCGTTCGGCTTCGGCGGCCACAATGTCGCTCTGGCCTTCGGTCGCTACTAGGAACACCAGCGTCTGAACCGGACCCGCAGAAAGGACGCGCGCTTCGACATGGCAACGCCGACAACAGGTAGCGGGCTGCCCGATGTGGTGGTCACCGGTATCGCGATGACGACGAGTGTCGCCACCGATGCCGAAGCAACCTGGAAGGCGTTGCTGGACGGGAAGAGCGGCATCCGGCTGCTCGACGATCCGTTCGTCGAGGAGTTCGATCTGCCGGTCCGCATCGGCGGACATCTGCTGGAGGAGTTCGACGGGCAACTGACCGACGACGAGAACCAGCGGATGTCCTATCCGCAGAAGATGGCCACGGTGCTCGGCCGGCGGGTCTGGGCCGACGCCGGGTCCCCGGAGGTCGACTCCCGTCGACTGTTGGTGTCGATCGGGACCGGTCTCGGCGGCGCCGAGGCGCTGGTCTTCGCCTACGACGGGATGCGCGACGAAGGCATCGGCGCGGTGTCCCCGCAGGCGGTCCAGATGTACATGCCCAACGGCCCTTCGGCGGTCGTCGGGCTCGAACGCGGCGCCCAGGCCGGTGTGGTCACACCGGTCTCGGCGTGCGCGTCCGGTTCGGAGGGCATCGCGCAGGCCTGGCGCAGCATCGTGCTGGGCGAGGCCGACATCGCCATCTGCGGCGGTGTGGAGCAGCGGATCGAGGCGGTGCCCATCGCGGGTTTCGCGCAGATGCGCATCGTGATGTCCACCAACAACGACGACCCCGCCGGTGCGTGCCGTCCGTTCGACAAGGACCGTGACGGCTTCGTGTTCGGCGAGGGTGGCGCGCTCATGGTTATCGAAACCGAGCAGCACGCAAAAGCAAGGGGTGCAAGGATTCTGGCTCGCCTCATGGGGGCCAGCGTCACCTCGGACGGCTATCACATGGTGGCCCCCGACCCCAATGGGGAACGTGCCGGGTATGCGATGTCGCGGGCGATCCAGCTCGCCGGGCTGACCGCCTCCGACATCGACCACGTCAACGCCCACGCCACCGGCACGACCGTCGGTGATGTCGCCGAAGGCCAGGCGATCAACCTCGCGATGGGTGGGCATCGGCCCGCGGTGTACGCACCGAAGTCGGCGCTGGGCCATTCGGTCGGTGCGGTCGGCGCGGTCGAATCGATCCTGACCGTGCAGGCGCTGCGCGACGGCGTCGTCCCCCCCACACTGAACTTGAAGAATCTCGACCCCGAGATCGACCTCGACGTCGTCGCCGATGCGGCACGTCCCGGTAATTACCAGTACGCCATCAACAACTCTTTCGGATTCGGCGGGCACAACGTCGCACTCGCCTTCGGGAAGTACTGACAGCAGGAGAATTCATGACGACAATCGAAAACCGGCTGGGGCCCGAAGCAGTCAGCGAATCGGTCGACCCGCGTGACCCGCTGCTGCGTCTGGCGACGTTCTTCGACGACGACAGTGTCGAGCTGCTTCACGAGCGCGACAAGTCGGGCGTGCTGGCCGCTGCGGGCACCGTCAACGGTGTGCGCACCATCGCGTTCTGCACCGACGGGACCGTCATGGGCGGCGCCATGGGTGTCGACGGTTGCAAGCACATCGTCGATGCCTACGACGTGGCCATCGAGGAGCAGAGCCCGATCGTGGGCATCTGGCATTCCGGTGGCGCCCGCCTGGCCGAGGGTGTGCGCGCGCTGCACGCGGTGGGCCAGGTGTTCGAGGCCATGATCCGTGCGTCGGGTTACATCCCGCAGATCTCGGTGGTCGTGGGATTCGCGGCGGGCGGCGCGGCCTACGGGCCGGCCCTGACCGACGTCATCGTGATGGCGCCCGACAGCAAGGTGTTCGTCACCGGGCCCGACGTGGTGCGCAGCGTGACCGGCGAGGACGTCGACATGGTCTCCCTCGGCGGTCCGGAGGCCCACCACAAGAAGTCCGGTGTGTGCCACATCGTCGCCGACGACGAGCTCGACGCCTACGAGCGCGGCCGTCGCCTGGTCGGATTGTTCTGCCAGCAGGGTCATTTCGACCGCAGCAAGGCCGAAGCCGGGGACACCGACCTCAAGGCGCTGCTGCCCGAGTCGGCGCGGCGCGCCTACGACGTGCATCCGCTGATCGACGCGCTGCTCGACGAGGGTGTGCCGTTCGACGAGTTCCAGTCGAAGTGGGCTCCGTCGATCGTGGTCGGTCTGGGCCGGTTGGCCGGTCGCACCGTCGGCGTGATCGCCAACAACCCGTTGCGTCTCGGCGGCTGCCTGAACTCCGAAAGTGCGGAGAAGTCCGCACGTTTCGTGCGGCTGTGCGACGCGTTCGGAATCCCCTTGGTGGTCGTCGTCGACGTGCCCGGTTACCTGCCGGGTGTCGACCAGGAGTGGGGTGGCGTGGTGCGCCGCGGCGCGAAGCTGCTGCACGCGTTCGGTGAGTCCTCGGTGCCGCGCGTGACGCTGGTGACCCGCAAGATCTACGGTGGCGCCTACATCGCGATGAACTCGCGTTCGCTGAACGCCACCAAGGTCTTCGCGTGGCCGGACGCCGAGGTCGCCGTGATGGGCGCCAAAGCCGCGGTCGGCATCCTGCACAAGAAGAAGCTCGCCGCCGTCGAGGACCCCGCCGAGCGCGAGGCGCTGCACGAGTCGCTGGCCGTCGAGCACGAGAGGATCGCCGGCGGTGTGGATTCGGCGATCGAGATCGGTGTGGTCGACGAGAAGATCGACCCCGCGCACACCCGGTCGCGGCTGACCCAGGCGCTGGCCGAGGCCCCGCTGCGCCGCGGCCGGCACAAGAACATCCCGCTGTAGATCCTCAACTCGCTTCGGCGAGGATCTCCTCGGCGGCTGCCTGTGCGCGTTCGCGGTCCTGGGCCACCAGACCGATCCGGGTGCGACGGTCGAGAATGTCGTCGACGGTCAGCGCGCCCTCGTGGGTGACCGCATACTCGAATTCCGCGCGGGTGACGTCGATGCCGTCGGCGACCCGCTCGGTGGGCCGGTCGCCACTGGCCTGGGCGATCACGTTCGCCGATTCGGCGCCGTATCGGGCCAGCAGCGATCCGGGTAGCTCCACCGGAGTACGCAGTGTGGCAACGGGATTGGATGGCGCCCCGACCAGCGGGACGTTGCGGGTGCGGCACGGTCCGGCGCGCAGCCCGCGCAGGGTCACGGCACGATCGAGGACGTCCTCGGCCATGTGCCGGTATTCGGTGAGTTTCCCTCCGATGATCGTGAGCACACCGGACGATGACTCCGTGACCGCATGCTCGCGTGAGATGTCGGCGGTGCGCCCGGCGCCGGTGTCGATCAGGGGACGCAGCCCCGCGTAGGCGCCGCGGACGTCGGCCGTGCTGAGCTCCGTCTGCAGCGCGGTGTTGACGGTGTCGAGCAGGAACGCGATCTCCTCCGAGGTGGGTTCGGGCACGTCGGGCACCGGCCCCGGCGCATCCTCGTCGGTCAGCCCGAGGTAGACGCGGCCGAGTTGCTCGGGCATCGCGAAGACGAATCGGTTGATCTCCCCCGGGATCGGAACCGTCAGTGCCGCAGTGGGATTGCCGAACGCTGCCGCATCGAAGACCAGGTGCGTGCCCCGGCTGGGGCGCAGTTTGATCGACGGGTCCACCTGGCCGGCCCACACGCCCGTGGCGTTGATGACGCTGCGCGCGGCGATCTCGAGCGTCTCACCGGAGAGCTGATCGCAGACGGTGACCGAGGTACCGGTGGCGGCGACGGCCGCGACACGGGTCAGGATCATCGCGCCGTGCTGGGCGGCGGTGCGCGCCACCGCGGTGACCAGGCGGGCGTCGTCGACGAGTTGCCCGTCGTAGGCCAGGAATCCGCCGTCGAGTCCGTCGCGGCGCACCGTGGGCACCAGGTCCACCGCGCGCCCGGCGTCGACGCGCCGCGACCGCGGCAGCGTGGCCGCCGGTGTCCCGGCGAGCTTGCGCAACCCGTCGCCGGCGGCGAACCCGAACCGCACCAACGCCCGCGACGCGGTGTTCATCTGCGGCAACAGCGGCACCAGCTGCGGCATGGCCTTGACCAGGTGGGGGGCGTTGCGGGTCATCAGGATTCCGCGCTCGACCGCACTGCGGCGCGCGATGCCGACGTTGCCGGTGGCCAGGTAGCGCAGACCGCCGTGCACGAGCTTGGAGCTCCACCTGCTGGTGCCGAACGCCAGGTCGTGCTTCTCGATCAGCGCCACCGACAGTCCCCGGGTGGCGGCGTCCAACGCGATGCCGGTTCCGGTGATCCCGCCGCCGATGACGACGACGTCGACGGTCGACCGGTCGCCGAGGCGCTGGAGTTCGGTGGTCCGCCGGGCGGCGTTGAGGGCTGTGGTCATGGTTTGAGGTATCCGCTCAGGGCTCGTTGCAGTTCGGCGTCGAGCGCGTCTGCGTCCAGCAGATGATCGACCATCTGTGCCGATTGGATCGTCGACTGGGTGATCAGCAGGCACATGGCCGCCATGCCTTGCGGGTCCCCGCAACGGACGCTGCCGTCGCGCTGTCCGGCTTCGATCGCGCCGGCCAGGGCGTCGATGAGGATCTGCTGACTGGTGCCCAGCCGGTCGGCGATGTAGGTCATCGCGATCGTCGGGGCGTCGCGGATCACCGCCATCACCACGTCGTCGCTGCGGACGTGGCGGGCGACGGCGATCACCCGCGCCACCGTCGCCTCGCGACTGGCGCCCGTCTCGGGGACCTCGTCGAGCACTCCCGCGATCCGGGTGGTCAGCAGTTCGGCCAGCACGAAGCGGACGTCAGACCAGCGGCGGTAGATCGTCGGTCTGCTGACGCGGGCGCGCCGCGCGATTTCGGTCATGGTGACGCGTTCCACGCCATGGGTCAACACGCAGTCCGCCGCCGCGGCGAGGATCCGTTCCTCGACCGACGAATCGGAGTTACGGATTGACATCATGTGTAAGACTGTAACGCATGAGTGCCCGTTCTCTCGAACCGCCGATGCAGTGGAACGCCTGGGGCGATCCCGCGCTGGCCAAACCGCTCTCGCCGGGTATCCGCAGCCTGCTCTCCCAGGCGTTGGGCATCGACGCCACCGACGTGGAGGCGCCGGACATCGACGAGGTACGGCTGCGTCCGTCCGCGCTGCCACCCAGCGACCGCGCCGGGCTCGCCGCCATCGTCGGCGCCGACCACGTGATCGTCGAGGACCGCGGCCGCCTGCTCCGTGCCGGCGGCAAATCCACGCTCGACCTGCTCCGTCGTAAGGACTTCGGGGTGCAGGACGCTCCCGACGCGGTCCTGCTGCCCGGTAACGAGCAGCAAGTCGCCGACGTGCTGGCGTTCTGCGCCGACCACAGCATCGCGATCGTCCCGTTCGGCGGCGGCACCAGCGTGGTGGGCGGTCTCGACCCACTACGCGGCGACTTCAAGGCCGTGGTCAGCCTCGACCTCCGCCGCCTCGATCAGCTCCATTTCGTCGACGACGTCTCCTGGGAAGCCGAGCTGGGCGCAGGCGTCACCGGCCCGCAGGCCGAGCAGCTGCTGGGCGAACGCGGCTTCTCGCTGGGCCACTTCCCGCAGAGCTTCCGCTTCGCCACGATCGGCGGGTTCGCGGCCACCCGCTCGTCCGGGCAGGGGTCGGCGGGCTACGGCCGCTTCGACGACATGGTCCGCGGACTGCGGGCCGTGACCCCCGCCGGGGTCCTCGATCTCGGGCGGGCTCCGGCCTCGGCCGCCGGACCCGACCTGCGACAGCTGCTCCTCGGCTCGGAGGGAACGCTCGGTGTCATCACCCGGGTCCGGGTCCGCATCCACCCGGTCCCGGCGGCCACCCGCTACGAGGCGTGGTCGTTCCCGGACTTCGCAACCGGCGCCGACGCCCTGCGCGCCGTCGTGCAGACCGGGACCGGCCCGACGGTGATCCGGTTGTCCGACGAAGCCGAGACAGGCGTCAACCTGGCGACCACCGAACACATCGGCGAGAACCAGATCACCGGCGGTTGTCTGGCCATCACGATGTTCGAGGGCACCGAGGCCCACGTCGCGAGCCGTCACGCCGAGACGCGGGATCTGCTCGCGGCCATGGGCGGTACCTCACTGGGTGAACAACCGGCACGCGACTGGGAACACGGACGTTTCGACGCCCCCTATCTGCGCGACTCCCTGCTGGCCGCCGGCGCACTGTGCGAGACGCTGGAGACCGCGACCACGTGGTCGAACCTGTCCGCGGTCAAGACCGCGGTGACCGAGGCATTGACCCGCTCTCTCGAGCAATCCGGCACGCCGGCACTGGTGCTGTGCCACATTTCGCATGTGTATCCCACCGGGGCCTCCCTGTACTTCACCGTGGTCGCCGCACAGCGCGGCAACCCGATCGACCAGTGGCGCGCCGCCAAGATCGCGGCGTCGGAGGCGATGGTGCGTAGCGGAGCGACGATCACCCACCACCACGCCGTCGGCGCCGACCACCGTCCCTGGATGCGTGACGAGGTCGGCGATCTCGGCGTCGACGTCTTGCGGGCGGTCAAAGCAACCTTGGATCCCGCCGGAATTCTCAACCCGGGCAAGCTGATTCCGTGACCGACCGCACGCGCGTCACCGTCCTGACCAACCCGGCCTCAGGACACGGCAGCGCGTCGCATGCCGCCGAACGCGCCGTCGCGCAACTGCACAAACGCGGCACCGACGTGGTGGCGGTCGCGGGACGCGACGCCGCGCACGCCCGGGCCCTGGTCGAGGGCGCGCTCGAACGCGGAATGGACGCGCTGGTGGTGGTCGGCGGTGACGGCATCGTCTCGCTGGCCCTGCAGGTGTTGGCCCGAACCGACATCCCGCTGGGCATCGTGCCCGCCGGGACGGGTAACGACCACGCCCGCGAGTTCGGCATCCCGACCGGCAACCCGGAAGCCGCCGCCGACATCGTCGTCGACGGCGTGGCCGACGCCGTGGACCTGGGCCTCATCGAGGGCGTGGACGGCACCCGCCGGTGGTTCGGCACGGTGATGGCGGCCGGGTTCGACTCGCTGGTCACCGACCGCACCAATCGGATGCGCTGGCCGCACGGGCGGATGCGCTACAACGTGGCGATGGTGGCCGAACTGTCGCGGCTGCGGCTGCTGCCGTTCCGGCTGACGTTCGACGAGAAAGAGGTCGTCACCGAGCTCACCTTCGCGGCCTTCGGCAACACCCGCAGCTACGGCGGTGGCATGTTGATCTGCCCGCACGCCGATCCGCGCGACGGTCAGATCGATGTGACGATGGTGGCCTCGGCGTCCAGGACCAAGCTGTTGAGGTTGTTCCCGACCGTCTTCAAGGGCACCCACGTCGATCTCGACGAGGTCAGCACCGCGCGTGCACGCGTCATCACGGTGGACTCCCCCGGCATCAACGCCTACGCCGACGGCGAATACGTGTGTCCGCTGCCGGTGCGGATCACCGCGGTCCCGGGCGCGTTGCAGGTCCTGCGCCCGGCCTAACCCACGCCCCTGCTGAGCCAGCTGACCTCGCCGCCCTCGCCGCCGTCGCGGTAGGCCTCGAGCGCCTCGTCCCACGCGGTACCGAGCACCGAGTCCAGCTCGGAGGCCAGCATGTCAGCGCCGCCGGCCATCAGCGCGCGCAGCCGCATCTCGCCGACCATCACATCGCCGTTGGCGCTCATCGCACCACTCCACAGACCGAGCTGCGGGGTGTGGCACCACCGGTGCCCGTCCACGCCGTGGCTGGGATCTTCGGTGACCTCGAAGCGCAGCACCGACCACGAGCGCAGCGCATTGGCCAACTGGGCACCGGTCCCGACGGGGCCGACCCAGTTGGTGACCGCGCGCAGCTGTCCGGGCATGGCCGGCTGCGGCGTCCACTTCAGATTCGCCCTCGCGTTGAGGGTCGACGACAACGCCCACTCGACATGCGGGCACACCGCCGCAGGCGAAGCGTGGATGTACACCACGCCCGTCGTGACGTCGGCGAATTGGTTCGCTGCACGCATCTGCTGCTCCTTCGGCTCCACGAGGGACGTCTTCCCCAACGACCTGGTGGTGTGCCGCAGCAACGAGAGTGAATGCAGATGAAGTTGTGGCTTGCGGGTCTATTGTGCCTCGTGAGACAGACGTTGCGCTAGTCCGGTCCCCACTCTCTCAGAGTTCTGTCAGACAACTCGGGCATCACGCTGTGAGCCCAGTCACCGAACTTGCGGTCGGTGAGCACCACCAGCGCCAACGCAGCATCCGGATCGACCCAGAAGAAGGTCCCGGACTGGCCGAAATGACCAAAGGTCCGGGGCGAGTTCGACGTGCCGGTCCAGTGCGGCGATTTCTGCCCCCGGATCTCGAAGCCCAGGCCCCAGTCGTTGGGCCGCTGCACACCGAACCCGGGCAGGACGCCGTCGAGTCCCTCGAAGACGACACCGGTCGCCTCTTCGTGCATCGGCGCCGACACGAGCGCCGGATCCAGCAGCTCCCCGGCGAAGACCGCCAGGTCCTCGACCGTGGACGTGGCCCCGTAACCGGCCGCGTCCGTACCGCCCTCGAACGACGTCCCCGACATGCCCAGGGGCACGAACACCGCCTCGCGCAGGTAATCGGTGAACGCGATCTCCGTAGCGCGTTCGATGGTCTCGGCCAGCACGGTGAAGCCGTAGTTGGAGTAGATCCGGCGGGCCCCCGGCGCGCCGATGACCTTCGACGAGGTCATGTCATACCCCGCGGCGTGCGCGAGCAGATGCCGCACGGTCGACCCGGGCGGACCCGCCTCGGTGTCGAGGTCGACCGCGCCCTCCTCCACGGCAACCTGCGCCGCACGAGCGACCAACAGCTTGGTCACCGACGCGAGCGCGAACGCATGCGAGGTGTCGCCGTGGCCGGCGATGACGCCGTCGGGTCCGACCACGGCCGCGGCAACGGTGGGGACCGGCCAATCGTCCAGCACATCGAGAGCGCTCATCGCGCCCGAGCCTAGTGCGCCTCCCACGCCGCGCACAGCGCGGCGACATGGCGGGCGTCGGTGCCGCAGCACCCGCCGAGCAGCGTGACCGCCGGCAGCCGGTCGCGCAGCGCCACGTGCCCGGCGGCGAACTCGTCGGGATCGCCCTCGTCGAGTTCGGTCGCGACGTCGAGTTCGGCGTGGCTGCGCGCCGAGGCGTTGGCGCGCAACCCGCCCAGCCGGTGCAACCACGGCCCGTCGTGCCGCAACGCCGAACCGAAGTGGGTGGGGTGCGCGCAGTTCACCAGGAAGAAGGCTGCCGCCCCGTCGGTCTCGGCGTCGGTCTGGAGGATCGCGTCGTGCAGCGGTTGGCCGGTCGGCAACCGGCCGTCGGTCTCGACGGTGAACGAGATCGCCGACGCGATACCGGCTGCGGTCGCCGCGCGCACCACCCCGATCGCCTCGGTCACGTTGGTCATGGTGATCGCCGTGACCCGGTCCGCGGATGTCTGCGCGAACGTCCCGATCTGCACGGCGTGGTAGTCCTCGGCCTCGTCGGCACTCATCACCGCGCCGGGGTCATAGCCGTCGCCGCGCGGGCCGACACACCCGCTGATCACCGACGGCACCCCGGCGCTCGCCGCCGCCGTACGCACGGACTCAGCGAAGTCCACTGCGGCGCGGTTGATCTCGTCGAGACGCTGCGCGGTGTACCCGAGCTTGTCCGCCCAGTCGGGATTGGCGCGCCAGGTCGGGGTCTCGATCACGAATCCCGCCTGGTGCCGACGCGCGATGTCGACGTATCCGTCGTAGTAATGGCGCAGCCGTGCGCACCCCTCGGCGTCCTCGAGCAACGGGAACGCCGCGAACGCCGGAAGGTCCCGACCGTCGTGGAAGACCAGTTCGGTCTCCAGACCGCCGTCGGTCACGAACATCATCGGTCTCGCTTCCGGCCGATGTAGTAGAAGTTCAGCGGATCGCTGTCGATCTCCCGCACCACCACCTCGTCGAACCCCGCGTCGGCGAGCATCGACGTCGCCAGTTCGCGGCCCCAACAGGTACCCAGACCGTCGCCGCCGAGACCGAGGGACACGCTCATGCAGTGCATCGTGGACACGGTGTACAGGTAGGGCGCGAACGGCACGCCGATGTTGTTCTCCAGCTGAGTCGACGCTTTGATGTCGACCATCAGGAACACCCCGCCCGGGCGCAGCGCCCGGTGGATGTTGGCCAGGACCTGCGCCGGGTGGGCCTGGTCGTGGATCGCGTCGAACGCGGTGATGAGGTCGAATGCGTCGGTCCGGGTATAGGTGGCCACGTCGGCCTGCTCGAAGGTGACGTTGGTCAACCCCAGTCTGCGGGCCTCGGCCGCACCGGTGGCCAGCCCTTCGTCGGAGAAGTCGACACCGACGAAGCGGCCGGCGGGGTAGGCCTGGGCCATCACGTTGACGGCATGTCCGCTGCCGCAACCGAAGTCGGCGACATCGATGCCGGCGGTCAACCGTGACGGCAGCCCGTCGACCATGGGCAGGATGACATCCACCAGGGCGGCGTCGAAGACCTGTCCGCTCTCCTCGGCCATCAACGTGTGAAAGCGTGGGTACTCGGCGTAGGACAGTCCCCCGCCGTGCCGGAAGCACGCGATCACCTTCTGCTCGACCTCGCCCAGCAGCGGGATGAACTGCGCGACGCGGGAGAGGTTGTCGGGTCCGGCGTCGCGGGTCAGCACCGCGGCGCGGTGCGGGGCCAGGGAGTAGGTCTGCGCGGCTGGGTCGTAGTCGACGATGGCGGCGCTGACCACCCCGCCCAGCCACTCGCGCACGTAGCGCTCGTCGAGTCCGGCGGCATCGGCGATCTGTGCGCTGCCGGCCGGGGGTAATTGGGCGAGGGTGTCGAACAGCCCGGTCTGGTGTCCGATGGACAGCAGGAGGGTCACGCTGGCGGCATCGATGGTGCCCACGATCCGCTGGGCGAAATCCTCGGTGCTCTCGAGTTCATGCAGAGTCGTCACGGTCGAGACGCTATGCCGCCCCGCGGTCTCCGGGCATCGGTCGCACCATGCAGGTCGTCGGGCGCGGATGGGGTGAATGATGCAGGCTCAGACGACGTTGTGGTCGCGCGCCCAGGACGCGGCCGCGGTCCGCGACGATACCCCGATCTTGGCGTAGATGTTGGCCAGATGACGTCCGATGGTCTTTTCGCTCAGGTAGAGCTGTTGGGCGGCTTGACGATTGGTGGCACCGCGCGCGATGCACGCCAGCACCTCGCATTCGCGCCGGGTGAGCCGGCCCGGCGGCGCCGACCCGCAGATACCGGCCGGTTGCACCCCCAGCTGGGCGTAGATCGCATCCGCGGTCGCAGCGTCTGCCGCGGCGACGTCGTCCTGACCGAGGCCGCGACGCGCCAGCACCATCCACTCGTAGACCTCGGCGGTGTCGTAACGGCACTGCTGCACCCGGTATTCGCGCAACGCCCTCCCCAACAGCGTCAGCGCCTGTTCGAAGTCACCGCTGCGGACCAGCAATGCGCCGCGGGCGTGCGCGGCCCACGCCAGAAAGCCCGGTGTGCCGAATGCCTCGGCATCGGATTCCAGCTCTGCGCAATAGCTTTCGGCTTCGGCCAGCGAGTTACGGGTGAGCGCGATCTGCACGGCTGCCCGCAACAGATCCACCCGGGCCAGGCGGTCGCCGTTGGCCAGCGCCAGCCGGATGGTCGTCCACGCGGCGGTGGCGTCACCACGGCGGCACGCCAGCAGCGCCTCACCGGGCTGCGGATCCATGCCCAGTGCGCGCGCTTGACCGAAAGCGTCTGCCGCACCGTCGAAGTCGCCCAGCAGGCGGCGCACCTCGCCGAGCTGGTAGTAACCCTCTGCCGCCGCCCAGCCGTTGACGTCCCGCAGCGCGTTACTGGCCGACGCGAGACGATTTTCCAGGGTCCGGTAGTCATCGGTTCCGGCCTGCACCTGGAGGCGGTGGACGTCGCAGACACCGCCGTAGGGCACCGACCCCGACAGCCCGCACCACTGCTCCATCGACTGCGTCCAGGACCGCAGCCGGGGCAGGTCGGCCAGCTTGTGGCAGTGGTGCAGCACCAGGCAGTACAGATCTCCGGCCCACTCGATGGGTACCTGGTCGGCCATCAACGGCAGCATCGCCTCGTCGATGAGCGCGTAGCCCTCGGCGGTGCGGGCATGCAGGATGGCGTCGATGCCGGCGGCGATCAGTCCCAACGCAGTGACCGCCGGGTTGTCGACGGTGTCGGCCAACTGGCGCAGCCGCAGGACGTGGCGGCGCAGCGCATCGAAGTCCTGGGTCACCGCCGCCACCGCCGCGTCGAGGTAGGCGAGGTAGCCGTGGGCGGCGCTGTCCTCGGTTCCGGTCAGCAACCGGCGGGCACGGTTCATCCAGCCCTGCGCGACGTTGACGTCGCCGCGCACCAGCCACGCCAGCGCCAGGTCGTTGGCCTTCATCGCCGCGGCGGCGGAGTCGCTGCGGGTCAGGTCGGAGTAGACGCGTTCGGCGGCGCGGCTGGACTCCCTGATGTGCCCCAACCTCCAGGCCGCGAAGGCGTACGCATCCAGGTCGTCGGTCGCCAGCGGGGCCTGGCGGCCGGCGAGCTCATAGGCCTCGAAGCTGGCGCGCCAGTCCCGCCGCCGGTGCGCGGCGCGCGCCGTGGTCAGCAGATCGGTCTGGGTCGGGGCCAGCATCGGCTCCCAGTATCACGCTCACAGGCAGCTCAGAACAGTTGGATCGAGCGTTTTGCCAATCCCATCCAGTAGCCGTCGATGACCTGCTCGGCGCCGCCGGGGTCGTCGGCGGCACCGAGCGCGACGAACAGTGGGGAGAAGTGCTCGATGGTCGGATGCGCGTAGGGCATCCCGGGTGCGGCGTGACGAAAATCGACCAGCGCATCGACATCACCGTCGGCCAACCGCTCCTGCGTCCACGCATCGAACTCGACCGACCAGCCCGGCGGCGTCGCGGCGGGGGTCCAGTCGGTCAGGAACGGTAGACCGTGGGTCGTGAAGCCCGACCCGATGATCAGCACGCCGCGGTCCCGCAGCGGACGCAGGCGCCGCCCCAGCGTCAACAACTCCTCGGGTTCCAGGGTGGGCAGCGAGATCTGCAGCACCGGCACGTCGGCCTGCGGATACATGACCGTCAGTGGCACGTAGGCGCCGTGGTCGAGGCGGCGATCCGGATCGTGGCGCACCGCGTCGTCACCGCCGAGCAGGCCCGCCACCTCGGTGGCGACGTCGACGGCGCCCGGCGCGGGATAGGTGACGTCGTAGTAATGCTCGGGGAAGCCCCAGAAGTCGTAGGTCAGCGGCCTGGCGGGGTCGGTCGAGCCGATGGTGACCGGCGCGGCCTCCCAGTGCGCCGACACCATCAGGACGGCCGACGGTCGGGGAAGTTGTTGCGACCAGGCGCGCAGCTGTGACACCCACAGCGCGTCGTCGACCAGCGGCGGCGCGCCGTGGGACAGGTACAGCACCGGCATCCTCGCGGGCATATTCCCAGTGTGCCCGATAGGTTGTAGTCATGACTCAGACTGTGCGCGGAGTGATCTCACGTTCGAAAGCTCAACCGGTCGAGGTAGTCGACATCGTCATCCCCGACCCGGGGCCCGGCGAGGTCGTGGTCGACATCCAGGCGTGCGGGGTGTGCCACACCGACCTGCACTACCGGGAGGGTGGGATCAACGACGAGTTCCCGTTCCTGCTGGGCCACGAGGCCGCCGGTGTCGTCGAGTCGGTCGGCGCCGGCGTCACCAACGTCGTGCCCGGTGATTTCGTGGTCTTGAACTGGCGCGCGGTGTGCGGGCAGTGCCGGGCGTGCAAACGCGGCCGGCCGCACCTGTGTTTCGACACCCACAACGCGGCCCAGCCCATGACGCTGACCGACGGCACGCCGCTGACACCGGCGTTGGGGATCGGCGCGTTCGCCGACAAGACCCTCGTCCACGAAGGTCAGTGCACCAAGGTCGACCCGGCCGCCGATCCGGCCGCTGCCGGGCTGCTCGGCTGCGGCGTCATGGCCGGTGTGGGAGCGGCGATCAACACGGGCGCGGTCAACCGGGACGACACCGTGGCCGTGATCGGCTGCGGCGGCGTGGGCGACGCGGCCATCGCGGCGGCCGCCCTCGTCGGCGCCAAACGGATCATCGCGGTGGACACCGACGCCCGGAAACTGGACTGGGCGCGCGAGTTCGGGGCCACCCACACGATCAACGCAAAAGAACAGGACCCGGTCGAGGCCATCCAGGACCTCACCGACGGCAACGGCGCGGACGTCGTGATCGACGCGGTGGGCCGGCCGGAGACCTGGAAGCAGGCGTTCTACGCCCGTGATCTGGCCGGCACCGTGGTGCTGGTGGGCGTGCCGACCCCGGACATGACGTTGGAGATGCCGCTGGTCGACTTCTTCTCCCGCGGCGGCGCGTTGAAGTCCTCCTGGTACGGCGACTGCCTGCCCGAGCGCGACTTCCCCACCCTGATCGACCTGTACCTGCAGGGCCGGTTCCCGCTGGAGAAATTCGTCTCCGAGCGCATCGGCCTGGACCAGATCGAAGAAGCCTTCCACAAGATGCACGCCGGTGAGGTGCTGCGGTCTGTGGTGGTCTTGTGAGCGCAGCATTGCTGCAGAACGGAGGAGACCGATGAACGGTGGACCGATCCATCGGCTGGTCACCAGCGGCACGTTCGAGCTCGACGGCGGCAGCTGGGACGTCGACAACAACATCTGGTTGGTCGGCGACGACAAGGAGGTCGTCGTGTTCGACGCGGCGCACACCGCCGAACCGATCATCGAGGCCGTCGGTGGGCGCCACGTGGTCGCCGTCGTGTGCACCCACGGCCACAACGACCACGTCACCGTCGCACCCGAGCTGGGCGCCGCGCTGGACGCCCCGGTGTTCCTGCACCCCGCCGACGACGTGCTGTGGCGAATGACGCACCCCGACAAGGATTTCCGATCCGTCGCCGACGGCGACACCATTCGGGTGGCCGGCACCGAGTTGCGGGCGCTGCACACCCCGGGCCACTCCCCGGGTTCGGTCTGCTGGCACGCGCCCGAACTGAACGCGGTGTTCAGCGGTGACACGCTGTTCCAGGGCGGGCCGGGCGCGACCGGCCGATCGTTCTCCGACTTCCCGACCATCCTGGAGTCCATCTCGGGGCGGCTGGGCAAGCTGCCGGGCGAGACGGTCGTCTACACCGGCCACGGCGACTCCACCACCATCGGCGACGAGATCGTCAACTACGACGACTGGGTAGCCAGGGGCCACTGAGCGGGCGGCGGCTTTCACGGCACGCCGACCGCAAGCGGGCTACGGTCGTAGGCGACGGATTGTCCCGACGCCCCCGGAGGTTCGCGATGCCTGAATCCAGCATCGTCGTGCGGCCGGAGCCGATGGACAGCGGCACCTACACCGCCGCGTCCCGGCTGCAGGCCGCGGGCCTGTCGCGGGCGATCGCGCTGTTCGAGCGGATCGCCGCGGACGTGCCGCTGCCCGAGCCGCCGCAGCCGATCGTCCTCGCCGACTACGGCGCGTCCACCGGACACAACTCGCTGCTGCCGATCGGGGCCGCCCTGAAGGTCATCCGGGGACGCACCCGGCCGGAGCACTCGGTGCTCGTGGCGCACACCGACCGCCCGGACAACGACTTCACCGCGCTGTTCCGCACGCTGGAAGAAGACCCCGACAGCTACCTGCACAAGGACCGGCTGACGTTCGCCTCGGCGGTCGGCCGCTCGTTCTACTCGCAGATCCTGCCGTCGAACAGCGTGCACCTGGGATGGAGTTCGTGGGCGATCCAGTGGTTGAGCCAGACGCCCGCGGTGATCGAGGGCCACGTTCAGGTCGCCTACTGCGACGACGACGGGGTGCGCGCGGCATTCGCCAGGCAGGCCGCCCGCGACTGGCACGAGTTCATCGCCTTCCGCGGACGCGAACTCTCGCCCGGGGCCCGGCTGGTCGTCGTGACGATGGCGATCGGCGAGGACGGCGAGTTCGGGTTCCGTCCCCTGATGTCGGCGCTGGTGGACGCCCTCAACGAGTTGGCCGGTACCGGGTTCCTGCAGTCCCACGAAGTGGCGCACATGTGCATCCCGACCTTCGCGCGCCGCGCGTCGGACTTCATGGCACCGTTCGCGCCGTCGGGCCGGTTCGAGGGTCTGCAGATCGAGCACCTCGAGGTGTTCGACGCCGAGGACCGGTTCTGGCAGCGCTACCAGGCCGAAAAGGATCCGCAGGCGTTCGGGGCGCGGTGGGCCGGCTTCGCGCGCGCGTCGGCGTTCCCCGCGCTGCTGCACGCGTTGGACGGCGGCACCGGCGACCCGCGCGCCACGGAGTTGTTCGATCGGCTGGAGAAGGCGGTGGCCGACCGGCTGGCGGCCGCGCCGGAACAGACGCAGATCCCGCAGGCCCACGTGGTGTTGACGAAACGTCCGAAGCCCTGAGCCCGGCCGTCAGAAGCAGCGCCGCAGACCGCCGGGTTCGCAGATCAGCGGGTAGCGGTCCACCGGCAGGGCCAGCGGTCCGCGATAGGCAAGGGTGAACGGCGACTTGATGATTCCCGGCTGCAGCCCGCAGTTGCCGTTGTGGGAGATGCTGCGGGTTCCGGACATGGTGACGTTGTCGAACGCCAAGGTGTCGACGGTCGGGGCCCACTGACCGTCGGGGCATTTCATGCCCTTGCCGTTCGGGGTGGTGAAGCTCCACAGCCCGCCCACCAGTCTGGCGTCCCCGCCGGGCGCCCCCTCGGCGCCGGCGACGTGCAGGGTGCAGCCGACCGGAAGGTGCAGCGGTTCACGCAGATCCCCGACCACGGGCACACACGTCGGGTAGATCGTCCAGGTTCCGGGCTCGCCGTCTTCGGGGGTGTAGGTGTAGACACCTTCCATCACGTCGGCGGCCTGGGCAGGCACGGCGGATCCGACGGCGAAACCGGCGATGACGGTCAGTACGGCCGACATGGTCGCCAAACCCCGCAGGATTCTCACTGTTGTTCCCTTCGGCGGACGTGGACGGTTTCTGGAGTATCCCAGCCGTGGCGGCGGGAAGTCACGTGTTTGTCAGGCTGGGACTACGGGTAGAGGTGCCCGAGCAAGCTCGAGTCCCGGGGTGATGCACATGGCGAGAACGGCGGCGCATACCGCTGTTCTCGCCGTTCTGATGCTCGTGGCCGCTTTGACCGGCTGTTCGACGGGGCAGCGCGTCGATCTGGGCGAGGGCGCAGCGGGCAGTCTGGTGGCCGCGATCGCCGGGGAGCCCGACCAACTCGACCCGCACAAGACCACCGCCTACTTCTCCTTCGAGGTGCTCGAGAACGTCTTCGACACCTTGGTCGAACCCGATGAGAACCTACAGATGCGGCCCGCGCTGGCCAAGTCGTGGGAGGTCAGTCCCGACGAGCTGACGTGGACGTTCCGGCTGCGCGAGAACGTGACGTTCCACGACGGGTCCCCGTTCACCGCCGAGGACGTCGTGTACTCCTACCGGCGCATCATCGACGAACAGTTGGCCAACGTCGACAAGTTCGCGGCCGTGACCGCGGTGGAGGCGCCGGACCCGCTGACCGTCGTTATCCGCGTGTCGCGGCCGACGCCGAACATGCTGACCAATCTCGGCGGTTTCAAGGGGATGGCGATCGTCTCCCGTGAGAACGTCGAGAGCGGACGCATCGCCACGCATCCGATCGGCACCGGCCCGTTCAGCTTTCGCGGTCAGCGCAGCGGCGATTCGCTCGTGTTGAGCGCCAACCCGCAGTACTGGGGTGGTGCGCCCGCGCTGACGGGAGTGACGTTCCGGTTCATCTCCGAGCCGTCCACGGCGCTGTCGGCGTTGCAGGCCGGCGAGGTGGACTGGACTGATTCGGTTCCTCCGCAACGGGTTTCACAGTTGCGTGACGACGACTCGCTGACGCTGGCGGTGACGCCGAGCAACGACTACTGGTATCTGGCGCTCAACCAGGCACGCGCACCGTGGAACGACGTGCGGGTCCGACAAGCGATCGCCTACGCCGTCGACCGCGACGCGATCGTCACCGCCACCAGTTACGGCACCGCGGCAGCCAACCAGTTGGCGATTCCGGAGGGCAACCCGTGGTACGTCCCGTACGACCGGTATGCCGACGGCGGCATCGACACAGCGCGAGAGCTGTTGCAGCAGAGCGGCGCCTCGCCGGGCAGCATGGACATGCTGGTCACCACCGAGTACCCGGAGACGGTGACCGCGGCGCAGATCATCGCCGACAACCTTGCGCCGCTGGGCATCACGGTCGACATCCGCACGGTGGACTTCGCGACCTGGCTCGACGAGCAGAACTCCGGCAACTTCGACATGCTGATGATGGGCTGGCTGGGCAACATCGACCCGGACGACTTCTACTACGCCCAGCACCACACCGACGGCACGAGCAACGCGCAGAAGTTCTCCGACGCTGAGGTCGATCGACTCCTCGATGCCGGTCGCGTCGAGACCGATCCCGGGGCCCGCTTCGACCATTACGCCAGGGCCGCAACGCTGATCGCCGACCAGGTCAGCTACATCTACCTGTACAACCCGTCGGTGATCCAGGCCTGGAACCCGGCGCTGGAGAACTACGAGGCGCGTCGCGACGGCGCAGTGCGTTTCCGCAGCGCAGGTTTCGCCGACGAGGACGCGAGCTGACATGACCGTCGCGCGGATCGTCACGCACCCGATCACCCGGTTCGTCGCCCGGCGCCTGGCCTATTCGGCGGTGGTGCTGCTCGGCGTGCTGGTGGTGGTGTTCGCACTGGTGCATCTGGTTCCCGGCGATCCGGTCCGCATCGCGCTGGGCACCCGGTACACCCCGGAGGCCTACGAGGCGCTGCGGTCGGCCAGCGGGCTGGACCGCCCGATCATCGTGCAGTTCTTCGCCTATCTCGGCTCGGCGCTGACCGGGGACCTGGGCGTGAGTTTCCGCAACGGCGACCCGGTGACGGTCACGTTGCTCGAGCGTCTGCCGGCCACGCTGTCGCTCGGGATCGTCGGCATCGCGCTGGCCCTGCTGTTCGCGCTGCCCGCGGGGATCTACTCCGCACTGCGGGAAGGCCGGCTCAGCGACACCATCGTTCGCATCACCAGCCAGTTCGGGGTGTCGGTACCGGACTTCTGGATGGGGATCCTGCTGATCGCGCTGTTCTCCACCACGCTGGGCTGGCTGCCGACCTCGGGGTACCGCCCGTTGTTCGACGACCCGGCGGGCTGGGCCCGCCACATCGTGCTGCCGGCGCTGACCGTCGCGGTGGTGGCCGGCGCGATCATGACGCGGTACGTCCGGTCTTCGGTACTCGACGTGACCGCCATGGGTTTCGTGCGCACGGCCCGGTCCAAAGGGCTCTCGCCGCGGGTGGTGACGTTGCGGCACACGGTGCGCAACGCGCTGGTGCCGATCCTGACCATCACCGGGATCCAGCTGGCCACTCTGCTGGGTGGTGTGATCGTGGTCGAGGTGGTGTTCGCGTGGCCCGGTCTGGGCCGGTTGGTGTACAACGCCGTCGCGGCTCGCGACTACCCGTTGATCCAGGGCGCGGTGCTGCTGATCGCGGCGCTGTTCCTGTTGATCAACCTGCTCGTCGACGTGCTGTATGCGGTGGTCGACCCGAGGATCCGGCTCGGATGAGGACGTCGTCCTGGCGGCTGCTCGCCCGCAACCCGGTCACCTTGGTCAGCGCGCTGGTGCTGCTCGGCGTGGCGGTGGTGGCGCTGACCGCCGATTGGGTTGCGCCCCACGGGGTCAACGACATCAACGTCCCGAATGCGCTGCAGCCGCCCAGCGGTTCGCACTGGCTCGGCACCGACGAACTGGGCCGTGACATCCTCTCGCGCGTCATCGTCGCGATCCAGGCGTCGATGCGCATCGCCGTGGTCAGCGTGGTGTTCGCGGTGCTGGTCGGGGTGACCGTGGGGGTGGTCGCGGGGTACCGCGGCGGGTGGCTGGACACGGTCCTGATGCGCGTCATCGACGTGATGTTCGCGTTCCCGGTGCTGCTGCTCGCGCTCGCGGTGGTCGCCATCCTCGGACCCGGGGTGACGACGACGATGCTGGCGATCGGGATCGTCTACACGCCGATCTTCGCGCGGGTGGCGCGGGCGAGCACCCTGGGTGTGCGTACCGAACCGTACGTGTCGGCGTCGCGCGCGATGGGCAGCGGTGATCTCTACATCCTGCGTCGCCACGTGTTGCCGAACATCGCGGGCCCGCTGATCGTGCAGACGTCGCTGTCGCTGGCGTTCGCGATCCTCAGCGAAGCGGCGTTGTCGTTCCTGGGTCTGGGCATCCAACCGCCGGAACCGTCGCTGGGCCGGATGATCTTCGATTCGCAGGGCTTCGTCACGATGGCCTGGTGGATGGCCGTCTTCCCGGGTGCGGCGATCTTCGTCATCGTGTTGGCGTTCAACATGTTCGGTGACGGGCTGCGCGACGTGCTGGACCCGAAGCAACGCACGACCGTCGAAGCCCGCAGGAGTGCGCAATGACCGGGCCCTCCCCCGTGCTGCGTGTCGAGGAACTCGGCGTGCGCATCGGTGACGCGACCATCGTCGACGGGGTGTCCTTCGAGGTGCAACGCGAGCAGACCGTGGGCATCGTCGGCGAGTCCGGGTCGGGCAAGACGATGACGGTGCTGGCCGCCACCGGCCTGCTCGACGCGCCCGGTGCGCGGGTGTCGGGCAGCAGCACGCTGGGCGGGATTGCGCCGGTGCAACTGGTGGGCGCCGACGCGCGCACGCTGCGGCGTGTGCACGGCGCCCGCATCGGATTCGTCTTCCAGGATCCCGGCACCTCGCTGAACCCACTGCTCACGCTGGAGCGGCAGATCACCGAGTCGCTCGAAACGCACAAGCGCATGACCCGTCGCGAGGCGGGTCGTCGGGCGCTGGAGCTGCTCGAAGCGGTCGGACTGCCTGACCCCGAGACCCGGTTGCACGCCTATCCGCACCAGCTGTCCGGCGGGCAGCGGCAGCGGGTGATGATCGCGATCGCGCTGGCGTGTGATCCGGAGCTGCTGATCGCCGACGAACCCACCACCGCACTGGATGTCACCACACAGGCGCAGATCATCGAGCTGGTGAAGCAACTGCAACGCGACTTCGGTACCGCGGTGGTGTGGATCAGCCACGACCTCGGGGTGATCGGGCAGGTGGCCGACGAGGTGACCGTGCTGCGCGAGGGGGTGCCGGTCGAGCAGGCCCCCATCGACGCGATCTTCGACCATCCCGGGGCGGACTACACGCGAGAACTGTTGGCCGCCCGGCCCGTCGTCGAGCGCGACGGCCCCGAACCGGTGCCGTCGGCAGAACCCCTGCTGCAGGTCGAGCACCTCGACGTCGAGTTCACCGTGTCCACCCCGGTCGGCCGTACGAAAGTCCATGCGGTAAAAGACGTGTCCTTCACCATCCGGCAGGGCACCACGTTGGGTCTCGTCGGCGAGTCGGGTTCGGGCAAGTCGACGATCGCGGCCTGCCTGACCGGACTGGTGACGCCGGACGCAGGCACGGCCACACTGGCCGGAGTGGATGTGTTGGGCGCGAAAGGCCGTGCCGCCAAGGCGCTTCGACGCCGTATCGGACTGGTGCTGCAGGACCCGTTCTCGTCGCTGGACCCGCGGGCGCGGATCGGCACCTCGATCGCCGAACCGCTGGTCGTGCACCGGCTTGCCGATAGCCGCGACGCCCGCCGCGCACGCGTGGCCGAACTACTCGACCTCGTCGGCCTGCCGACGGACTTCGCGCACCGCTATCCGCACGAACTGTCGGGCGGTCAGCGTCAGCGGGTCAGCATCGCCCGTGCGCTGGCCGCTGAACCGGACCTGCTGATCCTCGACGAAGCGACCGCGTCACTGGATGTCTCGGTGCAGGCGCGGGTGTTGGAACTGCTCGCGCGGCTGCAGGGAGAACTCGGACTGACGTATCTGCTGATCGGTCACGACCTGGCGGTGATCCGCCAACTCAGCCACGACGTACTGGTGATGCGCAACGGCGAAGCCGTCGAGAACCGGCCCGCCGACGACGTGTTCGCCGCACCGGAACAGGAGTACACCCGGGCTCTGCTGGCGGCGGTGCCGCCGGTTCGGCCGACGCCGTGAGAAGGTCGTCGCATGAGTCAACTCAGCGGCAAGGTCGCGTTGGTCACGGGTGCGTCGGCGGGACTGGGTGCCGCGACCGCGAAGTTGTTCGCCGAACGCGGGGCCAAGGTGTTCGGCATCGCCCGTGATGCGTCGCGTATGGCCGAGGTGTTCGCCGACCTGCCGGACGCGACATTCGCGTCGGTGGACATCACCTCGCCGGCAGCCTGCAGGCAGGCCGTGGACGATTGTGTGGCGCATTTCGGCCGGCTCGACGTGCTGGCCAACATCGCCGGTTTCCACCAGATGCGCCATACGCCAACGATGTCCGACGACGACTGGGAGCGCGATCTGGCCGTCAATCTGACGGGGCCGTTCTATCTGTGCCGGGCAGCGCTGCCTCATCTGCTGGAGACCGGCGGCAACATCGTCAACGTCTCCTCGATCGCCGGTGTCGAGGGCGAGGTGTACTCGGCGGGGTACTGCGCCGCCAAGCACGGGCTGGTCGGCCTGACCCGGGCGCTGGCCGTCGAGTTCACCAAGGAACGCCTACGCGTCAACGCGATCTGCCCCGGCGGCATGCCGACCGCGCAGACCACCGAGTTCCAGGCACCGGAGAACGCCGACTGGGATTTGATCATGCGGATCGCCTCTCCGCGCGGGTTCATGGAGACCGAGGACGTCGCCAAGACGATCGCGTTCCTCGCCAGTGACGACGCCGCCGCGATCCACGGCGCGGTGTACCGCGTTGACAACGGCAAAGGCGCAGGCTGACTTTCGAGTTATCCACAGGCCGAGCGGACCCGCTTCGGCCGCGCGTTCCTCATTGAGAATGCGCGCGTAGGCCGGATGAATGGGGTTGACGTTGGCTGAGCGCGCGGCAGTGGCGGAGGCGATGATGTGCGGTCCCACTCAGCGCCAGATCCACGCCCTGACCGCCAAGCTGTTCACCCTCGCCATTGACAAGGCCGGACACACCGACGAACCCCAGGTCAATAAGCGCGCACAATTACGTGAGGTAACGAAGACCCCTACGCGCGCATTTCGACATGAGGCAACAGGGGCATCGGGGATGCTCCTGCACCGTTGAGTGGAATGCAATGGTCAAGGCGCAAATCGACTTTCGAGTTATCCACAGGCAGGAAAAATCAGCGCGGCAGAACGTCGGTGCACCGAACTAGAATCGCTAGTATGTTCGAAACATTGTTCGCCGACGTCGCTGAAGAGGCGCTCGTCGAACTGATCGAACGGAGCGCCCGCGAAGAGGCCCGTATCTGCGCACAGCGCTCGGCCGCGATCGCAGAGTTGGTGCATCGCAAGGTCGATGAGAACGATGAGCGGGGCGGCTGGGTCATCGACCAGTGGGCGAACACGGCCGCCCAGGTCGCCGCAGCGTTGAATATCGGCCAGCGTAAGGCCTCGGGCCAGATGCACATCGCCGTTGCGCTGCGCTACCGACTGCCCAAGGTCGCCGAACTGTTCTCGCGAGGCGTGCTCAGCGCACGACTCGTTTCGGAACTCGCCTGGCGCACACAACTCGTCGATGACCTGGCCGCGCTCAAGCAGATCGATACTCGCCTTGCACAGTCGGCCGTGAAATGGGGTCGCCTCTCCGAGGAGAAACTCAAGAACGCGATCGACGCGGTGATCGAACGGTTCGACCCCGACGGTCTGCGTCGAAGCAAAGAGATCATGCGGGCTCGCGATATCCATATCGGTGCCAGCGATGACCCGAACGAGACCGCCGCCATCTGGGGTCAGGTGCTCGCCACCGACGGGGCGGTCCTCAAGGCACGCATCGCAGAGATAGCAGGTGCTCTCTGCGACGACGACCCGCGCCCGCTGGGTGAACGTCGCTCCGATGCGATAGGTGCGATCGCGCGCGGAGCCTCCCACCTGGACTGCCGCTGCGGCTCACCGGAGTGCCCCGCCCCGAAGGACAGCTCACGGTCCAACGTGATGATCAAGATCGTCGCCGATCAGGCCGCCGTCGACGCGGCTCACGCTGTGATCGAAGAAGAGAAAGCTGCCGCCGAGAAGTCCAAGAATCAGACGGCGAACGCCGAGCAGGAGCTCCACGAGAACAGGACTGAGACTGAGGATTCGACCGTGGTCGAGACCCCAGCCCCCACCAAGACAGTGAACCGGGGTGTCGCGATGCGCCTGGACGGACGGCCGGTGCCCATCGCGCTGCTGGCCGAAGCGATCCGCACCGGCGCGAAGGTGTCCGAACTGGTCCTTCCTGGCGCGGATCCCGAACCGCGCTACCGCCCGTCGGCTGCCCTGGCCGAGTTCGTGCGGATGCGCGACCTGTTCTGCCGCTTCCCGGGCTGTGACATCCCCGCCGACCGGTGCGACATCGACCATGTGACGCCCTACCCGTTCGGTCCCACGCACCCCTCGAATCTCAGCTGTAAATGCCGTGGTCATCACTTGTTGAAAACGTTCTGGTGCGGCGACGGCGGCTGGAATGACATTCAACTGCCCGATGGCACAGTCATCTGGACAGCGCCGACCGGACACAAGTACCTCACCAAACCGGGCATTCGCTTGTACTTCCCAGCCGCCGACGTCACGACCGCCGGTCTCCCGCCACCACCGAAACCACCACCCGGTTATGCGGCCGGCACCATGAAGATGCCGCGACGACGACGCACCCGCGCCGCGGACGAAGCTGCTCGGATCACCGAAGAACGCGCCCTCAACGCTGTAGATCGGGCTCTCGAAGAGGAACACGCCCGAGAACTGAACCGCCTCCGAGCCGAGCGCGAACAAGCCCGCACACCGGACCCACCGCACGACCCCGACGCGGACCCACCGCCCTTTTAGAGCTTGAACCGCCCGGCGAAGCCGCGCAGCGGCAGATCGGCGCTGGTGAGGATTCCCGGTGGCGCGGCCACCACCGACCGGATCGCGTTGAGCGCCGGCAGGCCGGTGACCGTCATCCCGATGGATGCGAACGCGGCGGGGTCCGACAGATCGACACCGGGCTTCGGGAAGATCATGTGCTTGTTGTAGATGTTGGGGTCACCTTTGATCTGGGTGATGTAGCAGCCCTTGATGTCCCAGCTCGGATCCGTGTAGGGCGTCATCTGCCATTCCAGATGTGTTTCCACGCGCGGTATTCCGTCGATCATGCCCTGGTACTTGATGTAGTTGCCGCCCAGCGACCCCTTGGGCAGCTGGTACCAGCCCAGGTCGACGTCCTTGGTGCAGGCGCCGAGTTCGTAGGAGAACTTCACCTCGTCGAGTTCCAGACCGAAGCAGTCGGCCATCAGCAGCACACTGTCGGCGAACACCCGTGTGTACTTCTCGAGCTTGCCGGGGATCTCGGGATCGTCGACGGGTTGGCCGTAGCCGACCTCGATCCAGGTGTCCTTGGAATGGTGACAGGACACGTCGACCGACTCGATGGTCGTCACGTTCTCGATCTCGGCGACGTCAGCCGAGCACACCACCCCGAGGATCTGGTTCAGTCCAGGATTCATCCCGGTGCCGTAGAACGTGGAACCTCCCTTCTCGCAGGCCTCTTGGAGTAACTGCGACACGGGCTTACCCGACGGGTGGGGGTGGTTGTGGTCGCGGTGCCAGCCGGTGATCCAGTCCGCGGTGGTGACGATGTCGATACCGGCCTCGAGGATCTGCACATAGAGGTCCTCGTCGGGGAAGACACCGTGGAAGGTCAGCACGTCCGGCTTGGCGGCGATAATCTCGTCGACGGTTCCGGTGGCGGTCACCCCGACGGGCGCCAGCCCGGCCAGCTCTCCGACGTCCCGGCCGACCTTCTCCGGCGAATAACAGTGCACACCGATGAGTTCGAGGTCGGGATGGGTCGCGATGCGCTTGATCATCTCGGTACCGACGTTTCCGGTCGCGACCTGGAAGACCTTGATCGTCATGGGGTTGCCTTTCTGCGGGCGGCCAATTCGGCGGCGCTGCCGCCCTTTCCGTCGGGATAGAACTTCATGGCCCACCGCCGGATCGCGGTGAACCCCTCGAGTTCCGAGCCGGCCAGTGCCGGCGGATCGGAGTAGCGCTGGTGCGCCCAGATGTGGATGTCCTGGCTGAACTGCCGGATGACCTCGGCCCCGAACTCCTCGGCCTTGGCCTGCGCGCGGGCCGGGTCGCGCACGTCGGCTCCGGGTCGGCCGATGTAGACCATGAACCGCACATCGGAGGTCGAGTCGTCGACGGGCGTGATCGCCGAGATCGTCCGGTTGTCGACCATCCCCCAGCTCTTGGTCACGGCGATGCCCAGACCCCCGTTGATGGCTTCCACGCCGCTACGGACGTCGTCGATGGTCTGTCCCTCGTCGCCCTCGAACGTGATGGTGAAGTCGACGTAGGACACCGGTCCGTCGAAGTCGTGGCGGGTGAACTTCGGCACGATCGGGGTGTTGTGCACGTACTTGAAGTGCGCGAAGTCGACGCCGTTCTCCAGCACGTACTGGGGGTGCATCTCCAGCCCCTGCCGGAACAGCCGCTGCTGCGGGTAGTAGTCGTCGATGGTCTTGTCGTCGCCGAAGTCGGCGAAGATGTCGGGGGCGTCGAAAAACGGTTCCCGGCCTTCGATGTCGTGCCAGATGTAGACCGATTCGTTGCGTTCGACCACCGGGTAGGTGGTAATACGCCGGCCACGATTGGGCCGGTCCTCGTACGGGATGCAGACGTTGCGGCCCTGCTGGTTCCACTGCCAGCCGTGGAACGGACATTGCAGCACTTCGCCTTTCACCGTGCCGCCGAAACCCAGGTGCGCGCCGAGGTGCTCGCAGTAGGCGTTCATCACGGTCAACTGCCCGGACTCCGCGCGCCAGGCGACCATCTCCTGGTCGAAGTACTTCATGGTGCGAACATCACCGACCGCGATCTCGTCGGACCACGCGACCTGAAACCAGCCGGTCGGCTTCATCGACAGGGGCGGCTTGGCCATGCACGGATGATAGGTCAGCGAGAACCAGAAACATAGTGGGTTCTACGAAACTTTGGCTTACGCTGTCGGCCATGACCGAGGTGTCCTCGACGCGGGTTCGACGGCCGAACCGGCGTGGCCAGGCCACGAGGGCCAACATGCTCGAAGCGGCGCTGAAGGCGCTGGCCTCTGGAGATCCCGCGTCCGTGTCGGCCAACCGGATCGCCAAGGACATCGGCGCCACCTGGGGTGCGGTGCAGTATCAGTTTGGCGACGCCGACGGGTTCTGGGCGGCGGTGCTGAACCTGACCGCGCAGCGCCGCGCCGACCTGTTCGGCAATGTCGACCAGGGCGCGCCGCTGCGCGACCGCGTGGCCGGCATCATCGAAACGTTGTATCGCGGTCTGGCCGCACCGGATTCGCGCGCGATCGAGAACCTTCGCGCCGCACTGCCCCGGGACCCCGGGGAACTCGAACGCCTGTACCCGCAGACCGCGGCCGAGTTGTACTCCTGGGGTCAGGCGTGGCTGCAGACCTGCCGCAATGCCTTCACCGGTCTGGACGTCGACCCCGAGCGCGTGCGCGAGGTGGCGGCGCTGATCCCCGGCGCCATGCGCGGATTGGCGTCGGAACGACAGCTGGGCTCCTACGCCGACCTCGACATCGCGCGCCGCGGTCTGACCAATGCGCTGGTGGCCTATCTCCAGGGCACCGACATCAACACCACGTAGCACGCGGTGCCGACCAGGATGCTCAGCACGGCGTTGCGCCGCCACAGGTGCAGCCCGGCGGTGAGCGCCACCGCGATCGCGAGGTAGACGCGCTGCAGGGCCGTCTCCCCCGCCACCGACGGCAGCGTGTAGATCGCCAGGATGAGCATGACCCCGACCGGCATGTGCAGGCCGAGATAGGTGATCAGGCGGCTCTGCCGCAGCGGGGCCAGCACCGCGAACGGCACCGCCCGCAACGTCCACGTGATGGCGGCGCTGACCACCACCAGCACCGCGATGTAGGCGTTGTCAGGCATGGCGGGTCCGCATCCGCGCCAGCAGGAGCACCGTGAACCCGGCGAAGGCGGCCACGAGCATCTGGCCGGGGACCAGGATCCAGGCGGCCACGGCGATCACCGTCGCCAGCACGGCGGTCAGCGGATCCGGTCGCTGTCGGTACGCGTCGATGGCGAGGACGACGAACAACGCCGTCAGCGCGAAGTCGAGCCCGACCAGGCGGTCGATCGGCAGCGCGGCGCCGACCAACCCGCCCAGCGTCGCGCCCGATACCCACAACGCGTGTAAAGCCGCCTGCATCAACAGGATCTGTCGGCGCGTCCACGTCTGGGCGGCCGGGCTGACACCGACCGCATACGCCTCGTCGGACAGCGTGTAGGTGCTGTACAGCTTGGCGGGCAGGCCGGGCACCCGGTGCAGCGGGAACGACAGCGCGTAGAACACGTGGCGGGAGTTGACGATCAGTGTGGTCAGCGCGACGGTCGCGATCGGTGCCGCCGACGCCGCCAGCGACACCATCAGGAACTCCAAGGACCCCGCGTAGATGACCGCGGCGAAGACCGGCGCCCACCACCACGCCAGACCCGCGTGCACGACCAGCAGCCCGAGAGCGAAACCCAGCGGGATGAACGCCAGCCCGACAGGTGCGGTGATCGCCAGGACCCGCCGCGGTGACCCCTCAGACGGCAATGGCCAAAGATGTACTGCCGGCGAGGATTCCGACGTCGTCGAACGCGGTCTGGATCGCGGTCACCTGCGCGTCGGTCCATTTCAGGGATCGCGCCGTGTTGACCAGGGCCGCGCGGCCGTCGACGAACGTCGCCGACGTTCCGAGCTTGCCCAGGGACTGGTAGAACACCGTCGCCCACATGTCGTCGGTCACGCGGGCTGTGGCGGGGTCGGTCATCATCCGGTAGACAGCGTGGCTGAAGATCGTGCTGTTGATGTGTTCGCCCCAGTCGTCCTGGCTGCCGGTGTACTTGTCCTCGTAGCGCGCGCGGTAGGGCCCCAACCAGGTCGTGATGGAGCCGGGGTCGGAGAGGTCGCGCAGCGCGCCGTCGTCGGAGTCCTCGCCGATCAGCCACCGGTCGCGGCCCTGCTTGCCTTCGACGAGCATGCCGAAGATGTCGGCGTAGGCCTCGTTGAGCGCGCCGGACTCCCCGGAGTCCAGGACCGCGTCGCCGCGACCGACCACCGATGTCACCACCGCGTGGGTGAACTCGTGGCCGACGACATCGAGCGCAGCCTGCAGGTTCCCCCGATTGCCGAACACGAACTGCGCGGCGGTCGGGTCCCAGTACGCGTTGTTGTAGGCCCGTGACAGCGACGGTGCATACCGGATGCTGACCTCGATCAGCGCGCCCGCGTTGTCGAACGAGGTGCGGCCCAGGACGGTGGAGAAGTAGTCGTAGACGACCGCGGTGTTCGCGTGCGCCGAAACCGCGGCCCGGTCCCAGCCCAGCCAGCCTCGTTTGACCACGGCGCCCGGCAGCCTCGGACCGAGCAGGCCCCACAGCGGGTACGAGGTGCGGTACGTGGTGATGTTGCGGGTGGTGTCGATCAGCTCGTTCACGCGCAACCACGACACCTGACGGGTCTCGGTGGTGATGGTGCGGGTGTTGCCGAGCCAGTCCCGCGCGTAGCCGGTCACCGAGTACGCCGAGGCGTTGGCATTGGTGACGATGACCTCGCCGACGAACGGTCCGTCGGCGTGGAACACCAACATGGTCCCGACCGGCTTCAACTCACCTCGGTCGGGTTGTTCGACCACGACGCGCCACGCCAGTCGCGGATCGGCGTCGTCGAGGGCGTAGACGATGAGATCGGCTGTGTGCAGGGAGGATTCGGGGAAGAGATCGCGGGTGAAGCGTCGCACCTCGTCGAGGTCGTCGAGGGTGGGGTCGGGTGTGACGTCGAAGTTCTGTCCCACGCCGCGGTAGTTGTTGAAGACCCCGTTGACACGGCCGTGCGCGTCGGTCACCAGGATCACATGGCTGCCGACCACCTCGACGCCCTCGACGGATTCGGTGAACCGGTAGGAGGTCTCGGCGGCCGAACCCACGCCGATCGTGTCGACGGTGATGCCGGACGGGTCGGCGAAGTTCGGTGCCAGACCGAGGACGGCGGCCACCTCGTTGAGCACGTCGGCCGCGTCGGCGGCGGTGGTCACGGTGCGGTCGGTGAACCGTCCGTCGACGGCCCGGACCCGGCCCCGGCCGTCGGTGACGACGGCGACGTCGCTCAGGCTGCTGGGCACATCCGCGGCGCTGGGGACGGTAGTGCCCGCGATGGACACGACGACCCGAGTGGGTCCGGACAGGCCCAGCAGTCCGAGGAGCCCGTGGACGTGGAACGGGTTGCCGACGGTGTCGTCGATGCTGACGGTGAAGGAGTCGGCCCGGCCCGAACCGTCCGGGGTGTAGACGAAGCCGCCCGAATCGTCGACGACGACGGTGCCGTGGGCGGGTCCGGTGCGCACGGCGTAGGTGAGTGCGGCGTCGTCGTGGTCGACGGCGTTGAGGTTGCCGGAGACCTCGCCGTCGGGGCCGGGTCCGGAGGTGGTGACATCGGCACGGGGGCGCTGGTTGTTCCAGGTGTACTGCGTCTGGCGCACGGCCAGCCACAGCGACTCCAGCAGTCCCGACACCGGGGCCGCGGGCAGCGGCAGGTTGTCGGCGAGACCGCGCAGCCCCACCCAGGTGAGCGTGTCGGCGACCATGTCGGAGACGGTGACGGGTCGTTGGGTCACGACGCTGCGCAGCGACGTCACCGCGCGGGTGGCGGGCGGGGCGGCGGAATCGGTGGTGTCCGGCTCGGCCGGGAGCTGCGCAGCGGTCGGGGCGTCCTCGACGGTTGGCGCCGGCGTCGACGCCGCGGCGTCGGTGTCCGTGTCGGTGTCGAGAAGGTCGCGGACTTCGTCGACGTCGGCTTTCGATGTCCGGGCGGTCGCGCGTTCGAGGGACCGCTCGGCGGTGCCGTCGCGCTCGGCGGCACGGGCGGATCGTCGACGGTCGATGCTGCGGGTGGTGTCGCCGGTGTCACTCTGCTCGGAGCGCGTGCGCCGGCTCTGGGAATCGGTGGCGTTCGCCGATCCGTCGGCGGATTCCGACGAGGACCGCGACGATTCGGAGTCCGACGGCGAGGCGACGGCGGTCGGCGCGCCCACGACGAGGGCCGCTCCCACGCCGGCCACGACGAGGCCGGTGCCGAGAACTCGCCGACGATCGCCCGGTTGTCGACCCCCGCTGGTCACCTTTGACTCTCCGATCACCGGTACCGGCCACTGAACGCTGACCGTAGCAAGGGAATTTACCGCAGGATTGCATTCGCAGAAAGCGGCTACTCTGGTCCGGTGGCACTGCTGCTCGGCCCCGTCCTGCGTCACGTCAGCGAGACCACCGCGACGGTGTGGGTGCAAACCGACTCCCCTGCCGAGGTCGCGGTCCTCGGCTGCACGGCACGCACATTCGAGGTCCAAGGTCATCACTACGCCCTGGTGGTGGTCAGCGGCCTGGCCCCGGACAGCACCACTCCCTACGACGTCACGGTCAACGGGGAAACATGTTGGCCGGAAAAGGATTCCGCGTTTCCCGCGAGCGTGATCAAGACTCGCGGCCCTCGCAGCGACGAGCGGCTGCGGATGGTCTTCGGATCCTGTCGCTACCCCAAGACCGGTGACACCTCTCTGGACGAGAAACTCGGCCTCGACGCGCTGGACTGTTACTCCACCCGGCTCAACGCGATGCCCGTCGAGAGTTGGCCCGATGCGTTGCTGCTGCTGGGCGATCAGGTCTATGCCGACGAGTTGACCCCCGAGGCCCGCCGTCACCTGGCCGGACGCCGCAAGAACCGTCGCCGCCCACCCGACGAGGTCGTCTCCTTCGGTGAATACGAGGGGCTCTACCGCCACACGTGGGGCGATCCGGAGATCCGCTGGATCATGTCCACCATCCCGACCGCGATGATCTTCGACGACCACGACATTCGCGACGACTGGAACACCTCGGCGGCGTGGCGGGCCGAGGTCAACACCAAACCGTGGTGGCGCGACCGCATCCGTGCGGGACTCAGCACCTATTGGGTCTATCAGCACATCGGTAATCTCAGCCCCGAGACGCTGGCCGCCGACGAGGACTACCAGAAGGTGCTCGCCGCCGAGGGAGACTGCTGGGACCTGCTGGTGGACCTCGCCGACCGTGCCGACCGGGAAGTCGACGGGGAGAAAGGACTGCGGTTCAGCTTTCGCTGGGATCTGGGACGCAGTCGGCTGATCATTGTCGATTCACGCAACGCCCGGATCCTCGACAGCGGTGAGCGCAAGATGCTCGGCGACTGCGAGTTCGAGTGGTTCGAGGAGCAGGTCTCCGACTGCGTGGACGAGGTGGACCACGTGGTCATCGGTTCGTCCCTGCCCTGGCTGCTGCCGCCGTTGCTCGGTGATCTACAGACGGTCAACGAGATCGCCGCCGACAAGACCGGATGGCGCGGTCATCTGGCCGAGAAACTGCGGCAGGCAGCCGATTTGGAGCACTGGCCGGCGTTCTGCAAGTCCTTTCTGCGGCTCAGCGAGGCGATCCGGCGGGCTGCCGCCCAGGACGGACGCGGACCCGCCACGGTGTCGGTGCTCTCCGGCGATGTGCACCACAGTTACGCGGCGCGCGCCGATTTCGTCGATGACGTCGACGCGCGGGTGCATCAACTGGTGTGTTCACCGGTGCACAACTATGTGCCCGCGTTCGTCAAGCCGGCGTTCCGGCTGGGTTGGTCTCCGCGGCTGGCCCGGCTCAGTCGGCGCTGGGCACGCCGGCGCGGTGCTCCCCCGCTGCCGATGTCGTGGCGCAACCTCAGCGGACCTCTGTTCGGCAACACCATCGCCACGCTGTCGATCGCCGGCCGTGACGCCGAGGTCTGGTTCGAACAGCCCCGCGACAACGGCGAGTTGACCACCGTGGCGAAGGTGTCGCTCACCGACTGAGCAGACCGGCCTCGGTCAACTCGTGGCTTCGCGAGTGCCGACCGCAACGGTCAGCAGGATCACCGAGTCCTCCAGCGTGGCCAGGCTGTGCCGCTCCATCGGGATCAGCACGTACTCACCGGCGGAAAGCTCGACGGATTCGTCCTGCACCTGCAAACGCACCCGGCCCCGCAGCACCTGAAGGGTTGCCTCACCCGGGCTTTCGTGCTCGTCGAGCCCGTGCCCCTCGGCCAGCGCGAGCAGCGTCTGACGCAGCGCGTGCTTGTGGCCGCCGAAGACCGTGTGGCCCGACCGGCCGGAGTTGGCGTTGCGCGCCTCCTCGAGTTGCTTGTCAGCGAGCTCGTTCAGAGAGATGACATCCACGTGTCGTTCCACCGTCCTTCATCGTCGTTCGCTTACCGCCGGTGTGTTCACCGGCGTCACCAGGAGGCTGACCTGGCATGCACCCCCACAAGGATCAGGGGTCACCTGCACTTGATACTTCTTACCCAGCGCGTCGGCGTTGATGTCGACGACCTCTTGGATGAGGCCCTGCTGGATGCCGCGCACCACCTCGGGCGCCGTCGACGCGATGTCGGCCAGCGGGCACGTGCAGATCTCGATACGCACCTCGCCGAACGAGTTCAGCACCGAACTCATCTGGAAACCGAGTTCGTCGAGCGTGGCCACCACCAGATCGGTGACCGAGGACTCCCCGCGGGTGCGCGCCAACCGGACGCGGTGGGCGAGGTCGGCGCCGATGCGCAGCGACCGCGCTTCCCGTTCCTCGGCGGACCCGCCGAGGTGCTGGGCGAACAGCGCCACGATGTCGGAGTAGTCCAGACGGGGCACCACCTCGTAGGTGACACGCGGCCGACCGGCGCCCTGTCGGCGCTGACCGGCGCTGCGCCGGATCAGACCCCGCTCCTCGAGCGCACCGAGATGGAACCGCGCGGTGGTGATGTGGATGCCCAGCGCGTCGGCCACGCGGTGCACGTCGAGCGGGACGTCCGCTTGCCGCAACAGGGCCAGCACCCGCTGCCGCTGCTGGCCGGCGGCGCGGTCACGGTCCGCGGTGACGGACTCGGTGCGGTGAAGCTGCACTCAACCCCCTCGACACGGTGGTGACACGCGACGGCCGACCGTCATCGTGTCACTTTATCTCTCGGGTCGGGGACGACTCCGACCACGGCGATCGCGGTGAGCGAATCGCGGTGACGCTGGAACACTCCACGCATGCCCAGCACCCGCTTGCGCGCCGAGGGGTGGCGGAGGATGTTGCCGACGATCTTCAGGGCACCGAAGAATCCCTCGTCGGCGATGACGCGTCTGGGGTTGAGCAGGGCCATGTCGGCGAAGTCGACGCCGGCGATCTCGAAGCCTGCATCGGTGAGCAGCTGCTTCCATTCGGCTGCGGTCAACGGCCGGGCGTTGACCTTGATGGAGCGGGCCAGCGCCTTGCGGATGTCGTCTTTGATGTCTGCCGAGATGGCGTCGGGTTTGAGGCCGAGTTCGTGGATGGCGTAGCGGCCGCCGGGGCGCAGTACCCGGAAGGCTTCCTCGACGATGGCGCGCTTGTTCTTGTCGCCCTGCATGGTCAGCATGGCCTCGCCGACGACGACGTCGACGCTGTTGTCGGGCAGGCCGGTCGCCGACGCGTCGGCGACCACCACGGTGCCGTCCACGGGCGCCACCACGGCACGCACCGCCTCGGTGGCCGCGGCGGTGTCGTCGACCCCGACATAGCTGCGCGGACGCAGCGCCACGATGTCGCTGGCGGTGCGGCCCAGCCCGGGTCCCAGTTCGGCGACGTCGGCGCCGGTGATGCGCGCCGATGACAGCAGCCGCGTGGTCAGTTCCAGGCCACCGGGGCGCAGCACCCGCTTGCCGAGGCGGGCCAGCAGCCAATGGCCAGGCAGATCGGCGATGGGCCGGTTGGCCAGGGGCAGTTCGTGCGCAGTCATGTCAGTTCCTCCTCATCAGTACCGCGGCCAACAAGGGCGCGGTGAACAGCGCACACGCATAGAGCAGTGCGCCGTTCGGGCTCCAGGGTGGGTGCAGCGCGATGTCCTGGCCGGTGGCGTACACCGCGTTGAAGACCGGCAGATAGCGCTGCAGCGACGCGCCGTGCGGTAGATACCCGGCGGCGGTCTCGGCGACGAACGCCCACAGCAGCACCGCGGCGGTCGACCCGACCGGGTTCGGGATCAGGGCTCCCACGCCGATGCCGGCGGCCGCGGCGAAGAACGCGTAGACCGGCACGGTCCACAACAGCCGCGCCCCGACGCTGTCGGTCAGCGACACCGTGCCGTAGACCATCGGCGACACCGCCGGCAGCGCGACCAGGACGACGACAAGCGTCACGGTGCTCACGACCGCGCCCAGCACGCCGTAGAACACCCAGCGCCCCAACAGCACCGGCGCCCGCTGCGGGATCGCCAACCGCACGTAGTCGCCGGTGCGGTGACGTCCGTCAGCGGATTGACCGTCGGCGGCCGCCACCGCCACCAGCACGACGGTGATGGTGATGACCCAGTACGCGCTGTTGGACGTCGGCACCGCCAGGACCGAGATCTGGCCCGGAATCCGCGCGAAACGCTCGGCGACCGCTGCGATGCCCAGCGTGATCACGATCGGCAACAGCACGGCCGTCGGGATCAACGCCACCCACAACCGGCTGGTGCCGCCGGTGCGGATCAGTTCGGCGTGGGCGCTGCGCACCGCAGCGGAGGTCACGCGGCCACCAGGGTCTGTTCCAGCCAGTGTTGGCGGTCCGCTCCATCGGGCACCAGGACACCCAGGGCGCCGGCGACCTCGAGGCGGCCGTCGACGAGGATCGCGGCGCGGTCGGCGGTCTGGACCACCTCGCCGAGCAGATGGGTGGCCAGCACGACGGTCTTGCCCTGATCGGCCAAGCGGCGCAACAGGTTCCGGAACCACAGGATTCCGGGCACGTCGAGTCCGTTGAGCGGTTCGTCGAAGATCAGCGCGTCGGGATCCCCCAGCAGTGCACCGGCGATCGCGATGCGCTGCCGCGCCCCGAGCGACAGGTCGCAGATGCGGCGACTGCGCCGGTCGAGCATGTCGGCCTCCGACAGCGCGTCGCGTACCGCGTCGGCCGGCAGGCCGTTGAGCGCAGCCCGCCAGGTCAGATGCCGCCATACCGTGTGCCGCGGGTCGAGTCCCGCCGGGTCGACGTGCACGCCCAGCGTCCCGGTCACGGTCACCGTCCCGCCGGTGGGGCGTTCCAGTCCGGCGATCACGCGGAGCAGGGTGGTCTTTCCGGCGCCGTTGAGGCCGAGCAGTGCGGTGACGGCGCCTGCGGGGAAGGTGACGGTCACGTCGTCGAGGGCGGTGCGGGGGCCGAAGCGCTTGCCGATGCGCGACAGTTCGATCACGGCAGTCTCACTGGAAGTTGCACGGGATGGGCAGTCCGAGTGTGGCGATGCCGTTGCACAGCGACTTGCTGGCCAGTTTCCACCGCCCGTCGATGCGTCGCCACTCGGCGACCACCTGGATCGTCGGCGAACCTTGCCGGTGGGCGTTGATGACGGCGGTGTGACGGTCGCCCTCATGGGTCTCGGGTCCTGTCACCTGGCTGTAACCCCTTGGCGGACGGAAGAATCCGATGCGGTAGACCATCTTCGGCACCACCACCGCCCGGTTTCCGCCTTCGAGTTGGGCGGCCTTGACGTGATCGGGCGCCTGGGTGGCGACCAGCAGGCGGATCTGCGCGTCGAGTTCCTCGAGTGTCGGCACCTCGGAGGTGATGGCGAAATCTTCCTGCGCCTGGACCACCGGGGCGAACAATCCCGCGGCGAGCACAGCCACGAACATCGCCGCCAGCATGCGCAACCGAGTCATCATGAACCGGACTCCTAATTTAGAGGAAACTTGTCCGGTAATTTACGAGCGCTGGCGAGATTAGGCAAGGCTTACCGACTTTTGGGGTTTGCGACGCTGGTCAGGCGTTTTCGGTGCGGTGATTCAAGTCCTGCGTGCCGGGTAACTCGTCCACAGAGGAGGCCCCCGATGAATGTCCATGCGTTGCTGCGTTCTGCAGAAAAAGTCCGAGCAGCCGACCAGCCGGCCGAGCGCGCCGCCGACACCGTGGAACGGCTGCTCGGTGACGGTGTGGCCGCAAAGACCTTGCGCGGCTCCTGGCTGGGCCATCCGGTCCATCCGCTGCTGATCTTTCTCCCTCTGGGATCGTGGATGACCGCGTTGTTGTTCGACGTGATGTTCCGCGACCACACCACCGCGCGCCGATTACTCGGTGTCGGATTGGCCGCGGCTCCGCCCACGGCGCTGGCCGGCTGGGCGGACTTCCCGTTGCTCAATCGCGAGCAGCGTCGCGTGGGTCTGCTGCACGCCGTGGTCAACGGGACGGGAATCGTCTTGTTCGGTCTGGCCTACCGGGCGCACCGCAAGGAGCACCATCGGCGCGCCACGACCCTGACGGTGATCGGCCTGCTCGTGGTCAGCGTGGGCGGTGCACTCGGCGGGCACCTGTCCTATGCGCAGGGCGCGGGCGTGCACCGCTTTCAATCACCGCACCACAGCGGCGATCTCGTGTCCTACGCCTTGGGCCGAGCGGCCTGAGGCGTTACCGACGTCATGACCGAGATGAAGTTTCTCGACCTACACGGCGACCGGATCGCCTATCAGGACAGGGGCGACGGCGATGAAGCGCTCCTGCTGATCCACGGCATGGCGGGCAGTTCCGAAACCTGGCGCGAAGTCATTCCGCAGCTGGCGAAGAAGTACCGCGTCATCGCCCCCGACCTGCTCGGTCACGGCCAGTCCGCCAAACCCCGCACGGACTACTCTCTGGGCGCCTTCGCAGTGGCGCTGCGAGACCTGCTCGACCAGCTGGGCGTTGACCGTGTCACCGTTGTCGGGCAGTCGCTGGGCGGTGGGGTGGCGATGCAGTTCGTCTATCAGCATCCCGATTACTGTCGGCGGCTGGTGTTGATCAGCAGCGGCGGCCTCGGACCGGACGTCGGGTGGACACTGCGTCTGCTCTCCGCACCGGGAGCCGAGTTCCTGCTTCCGGTGATCGCACCGCCACCGGTGGTGCGGTTGGGTGACAAAGTGCGGTCGTGGGTGTCGACGCGTGGAATCCAGTCGCCCCGTGGCGCCGAGATGTGGAGCGCCTATTCGTCGTTGGCGGACCCGCAGACCCGCCAGGCCTTCTTGAAGACGCTACGTTCGGTGGTCGACTACCGGGGCCAGTCGGTCAGCGCGCTCAATCGCCTGTATCTGACGAGCGACCTGCCTGCCATGGTGATCTGGGGTGACCAGGACGCCATCATCCCGATCGAGCACGGTTACGGCGTCTGCGAAGCCCGGCCGGGATGCCGTCTCGAGGTACTCGAGGGGGTCGGGCACTTCCCGCACGTCGAGCGCCCCACAACGGTGGTCGACCTGCTCGAGGATTTCATCGGGACGACCTCGTCGTCACAGACTCAACCTCGCAACGGCAGCAGCGTCAACCGCTGACAGAGGATTGCGGGTCCGAGCCACCGCGCCACGAAACGGCGCAGCGCAACCTCGTCGTGTGCCCATCGCCCGGGGTCGGTCAGCAGGGAATGCACGGTACGCAGGATCATTTCGGCGAGTTCACTGCGTGCCGCTGCGTCGAAACCGTGCAGCGTCCAGTCGACGTCGAGGCGGTCGAGGACCGACAGGCAGAACGCGATCGCGGTGTCGGATGTCAGTGAGATGACGTCGTCTTCGTCTGTTCGCCGGGTCAGCAGGTTCTCCAATTGTGGATCTCCGGCCAGGTTTTCGACACCGAACGACACACATTCGACGACTGCGGTGACGGGGTCGTTGATGCCTCGAGCATGTTCGGCGACCTGGTCGATGAACCCGTCGACCGCGCGCATGGCGCTGGCCACGAGCAGCGCGTCGGCGTTGGGGAAGTAGCGGTACACCGTCTGGCGGGTGACGCCGAGCTTCCGCGCCACATCGGCAAGGCGGATCGCGGGTCCGTGTTCGGTGACCACCTCGTCGACGGCGTCGAGGATGCGGGCGATCGCTTCCTCGTCCGTGGCGGGTGTCGCGCCCGCCCAGCCGCGACTACGCATCTGCCGACACCAACTTATCTGCGTCGAAGGCGATCTCGAGAACGGTCGGGCCGGTCATGCCCAGCAGCGATTTCCACGGTGCCGGGCCGACCCGGCGCGGCGCATGGAGGCGTTGGGTGAGGACGGCCAGCGCCTCGGCCAGCTCACGGCGTGCGAGGTTGGCCCCGAGGCAGTAGTGGGCACCGCCGCCGAAAGTCAGGATCGGCGGGAGGTCGTTGCGCGTGATGTCGAACCGCTCCGGGTCGTCGTAGATCGCCGGATCGCGGTTGGCGGCAAAGGTGTTGACGAGGACGAAGGTGCCGGCCGGAAAGGTGTATCCGCCGAATTCGACGTCCTCGGTGGCGGCTCGCGGCGCGATGCAGGCCGACGGTGAGTGACGCATGCTCTCCTCGACCGCCTGCATGGCCAGCTCCGGGTTCTCCCCCAGTTTCGCCCACTGATCCGGATGCTCGACGAGCACCTGCACCGACGCGGCAAGCTGGTTGCGTGTGGTGTCTGTTCCCGCCATGAGGAAGCCGGCGGCCAGCATGCGCAATTCGTCGAGATTGAGCCGGTCTCCGTCGGCTTCGGCGCGGATGAGCTCGGAGAGCAGGTCATCGGTCAGGCTGTTGCGGCGGTCGGCGACCATGTCGTCGACGTAGGCGTCGAGTTCGCCCCAGTTCCGCATGATCTCGGCTTCGTCGAAGTTGACGTCGGGCTGGAAGTTGAGGGCCTTGAAGATCTCGTCGGTCCACTGCGCGAACAGAGCCCAGTCTTCGCGGGGCGCGCCGAGCAGGGCGCACATGATGGGGGTCGGGTAGGGCCGCGCGATATCGGTCACGACATCACAGCGCCCCGCGTCCAGCACCCGGTCGATCAGACCGTTGACCACGTCGCGGATCGTCTCCTCGAGCCGCGCGGTCGCACGCGGGGTGAACGCCCGGGACACCAGCTTGCGCAGGCGGGTGTGCGGTGGGCCGTCGAGACCCAGCAGGCTGTTGGCCATCTTGTCGTACAACGGGCCCGACGTGATGCCCTGCGCTGCCAGTGTGATACCCGGCGGCAGCCGGAACCTGTTGTCGCGCAGCATGTCCCGAGCCAATTCGTAGGACAGGATCTCAGGTCCGAGTGGCCCGAGCGCGATGGGCATCTCGGCTTGCGCCTTCCGCACATCGTCGAGGATGTCGTGCGGGGTGGCGGTGAGGTCGTAGGTGAACGTGGGGAGATCGGCCTCGAGGACATTGGGTGCAGCTCGGTGCGCGGTCATTGCTACCTCGATTCCGTGGACGCCCGATCAGCGGGGACGGTTAGACACTTTCTCGACGAATGTATGACCACTGCAAACCCTCGGTCAATACTTGCGCGCCGATTCCTCGAATCTGGTCGTGCGAGTCCGATGTCGTCATACGATCTGACATCGAGTGTATTTTCCGAGCTGATCACCCGACGAGGAGGTTCCCATGCGGATGCCGAAGTCCGCCGCGAACTTCAATCAGCGGGTCACCAATCCCGCAGCTCGGGCGATCACGCCGTGGCTGCCCGGACTGGGGACGCTCGAACACGTCGGACGCAAATCCGGCCGCCGGTATCGGACGCCGCTGCTGGTGTTCCCCACGCCCGACGGCTTCGTCATCCTCATCGGCTACGGGATGGAATCAGACTGGCTGAAGAACGTGTTCGCCGGCGGACAGGCGGTGTTGCACAAGCGCGGCAAGAAGATCGTGCTGGCGGACCCTCGCGTCGTCAGCAAGGCGGAAGCCGCGCACCTCGTCATGGGGCCGGCCGGCGTGTTCTACCGCGTGTTCCCGTACAACGAGGCGGCGCTGGTGCTGACCAGGCCACGCGGTCATGTCGCGAAAGTGCCGCCACGGTAGCCGAACCCACGCAATCACAACCGTGAGTGCACTTTCGCGGCAAGGGGTCAGGTTCTCGCGCGACAAAGCCCCGGAACCGTCCACCGCGAGCGACTTTGTCGACGCTTCGGTAGACGCCCTACGCGTACCCCGACTCTGTCGCTCGCAGTGGGCAGCTACGAAGTCAACACTCACCCGACCGGTCCACCAGCCCGTCCAGGCCATCAGCCTCATACACGCTCTGAAGTGGGGCGGGCGGGGCTCGAACCCGCGACCAATGGATTATGAGTCCACGGCTCTAACCGACTGAGCTACCGCCCCCGGCGCCATCGCGCGGCCCCTATGTTCGCACACCGGCGGTCAGGCGAAGATGGTCTGGCCCGTCTCGTCGACCTCGTAGCGCTCGGTGCCCTCCGCGACACGTGGGGCGTCGGCGCCCAGCGCCACCATGATCTTGTTGGCCGCGTTGCGCATCGCGTCCAGGGTCAGCTCCAGTTGCTGCTTGCCGGTGTAGTGCTCGTGCATGCCGGCCACCACGTCGGCGCCGATCCGCGACGGCGTCCAGATCAACGCGTCGACGTAGCGCAGGGCCACCTTGTGCCCCTCGGTGAGTCCCTCGGCGTGCTCGAAGTCGTCGATCTGGTCGTACAACGCCTCGCTGCCGCCCGCATCGAGCGCGTGCCCCTCCCGCAGCGACTTGCACAGCCGGCAGTTGTGCGCCGCCGCGCCGCGTAACCGCACCACCTCGGTGGTGACCGCATCGAGGTCGCGCAGCCGCGCGACTGTGGGCACCAACCGGGCGAGCAGCGTCTCCACCGGGTCGATGTCGTCACGCCAGTCCACCGACGAGACGCATCCCGGCCGCCCGATGTCCAGCGCGTCGCACCCGGCCCACACCCGTGGCACGAAGTCGGCGAGGAACACCGCGACCACCATCCGAAACGCGTTGTCGCCGAAGGTATTCAGGAAGCAAGTGCGTTGATGCTCGCTGATGCCGGTGACGTCGACACAGAACTGCTCGGCGAAGGCCACCAGCACCCGCTCACCGTCGGTCAGCTCGTCGGGCACGTCGGCCGGCACCGGTAGCGGCGGCAGCGACAATGCACGACCGCAGGTCAGCCGGATCAACGTATCGGCGCGTCGGTCACCCGACGAGGAGGCCACCAGCTCAGCCAGCAGCTCGGGCACCCCGACATCGGTCACACAGCGATTATTGCGCCTGGCTGACCGAGGACATGTGAAAGTCGGGAATCCGCAGCGTCGGCATCTGCGCACGGGTGGCCCAGTCGCCCCACTCCCGCGGCAGGGTGATCTCACTGACTCCGGCCTCGGTCGCGCGGCGCAGCAGGTCCAAGGGGCTCTCGTTGAAGCGGAAGTTGTTGACCGCCGCGGTCACCTCGCCGTCCTCGACCAGGTACACCCCGTCGCGGGTCAACCCGGTCATCAACAACACCGACGGATCGACCTCACGCATGTACCACAGCGTGGTCAGCAGCAGGCCGCGTTCGGTGGTGGCGACCATGTCGGCCACCGACGCGGAGCCGCCGGTCATCACAAGGTTGTCGGCGCCCACCGCGACCGGCCGGCCGAACTCCGCTGCGGCCGCGCGGGGATACGACAGCGCGTTGATGACGCCGTCACGGATCCAGTCCACCCGCCCGATGTCCATGCCGTTGTCGAACACCGACGTCTGGTCCGAGGAGGTCGCGACCGCCACGAACGGCAGGCACTCCAGGCCCGGGGCCACCGGATCGGAGAACATCGTCAGCGGCAACGAGGTCAGCTTCTCCCCCACCCTGGTGCCGCCCCCCGGCGCGGAGAACGCCGTGCGGCCTTCCTGCGCGCCGCGACCGCCCATGGACCACGACAGGTAGATCATCATGTCGGCCACCGTCGAGGGCGGCATGATCGTCTCGTAGCGGCCGGCGGGAAGCTCGACCCTACGGTGCGCCCAGGACAACCTGGTGGTCAGCTCCTCGAGCATCGAATCCGTTGACACCGAGGCGAAGTCGGGTGTGTTCAACCCAGCCCATGCGCTCGCACCGCCACGCTTGGCGTTGATCTCCACCGAGCCGGTGGGCTGGGTGTATCGTCGCCGCAGCCCACTCGAGGTGGCGAGGAACGTCGTCTCCAGTACGTGGCGCGCATAGCCGAAAAGCGTCGCGTCACCGCGGAATCCGCGCGTCAGACCGTCGGCGACCCCGAGGAAGGCATCCACCCCGGTCCGCGGGATCGGGGCGTCCCAGTCCGGTGGGGCGTCGCCTCCCGGAAGTGGGGGCGCCGCGTCCTGCGCCGGGGTCGCCGCTGCCGCCGCACGCTGGGAGGTCGCGACCAGGTCGGCGATCACGGCCGGGTCGGCCGCGCTGGACCGCACCGACCCCACCTGTGCGGTGTCGCCGGAGCGCACGATCGAGATCACCGTGATCACCCGGCTGGTGGTCTCGCCGTTGGTGGTCATGGTGTTGTTGGCCCACCGCAGTGATGCATCGACCCGGTCGGTGACCAGGACGATGGTCTCGTCGGCCTGCCCGCGCCGACGTGCTTCGGCCAGCGCGAGTTCCACCACCTGCTGTGCGCCGATCATCGACCGCTCTCTTCTCGGGTGTTGAGCACGTTGACACCGCGGAACAGTGCCGAGGGGCAACCGTGGCTGACCGGGGCCACCTGACCGGGTTGGGCCTTGCCGCAGTTGAAGGCGCCACCGAGCCGCCAGGTGGACGGGCCGCCCACCGCTTCCAGCGCGCCCCAGAAATCGGTCGTGGTGGCCTGGTAGGCGACGTCGCGTACCTGGCCGTCGAGCTTGCCGTCGCGGATCAGGTAGAACCGCTGCCCGGTGAACTGGAAGTTGTAGCGCTGCATATCGATCGACCAGCTCTTGTCTCCCACGACATAGATGCCGTCGGCAACCCTGGCGATCAGGTCGTCGGTGCTGATGTCCTCGCGCACCGGCTGCAACGACACGTTGGCCATCCGCTGGATCGGGACGTGATGCGCGGAGTCGGCGTAGGAGCAGCCGTTGGAGCGGCTCTCGCCCAGCCGCGGCGCGAAAACCCGGTCGAGCTGGTAGCCGACGAAGACCCCATCGCGGACCAGGTCCCAACTCTGGGCCGCCACACCCTCGTCGTCGAAACCGACGGTGGCCAGGCCGTGTTCGACGGTGCGGTCGGCGGTCACGTTCATCACCTCCGACCCGTAACGCATGGTGCCGAGTTTGTCCGGGGTGGCGAACGACGTCCCGGCGTAGGCCGCCTCGTAACCGATGGCGCGGTCGTACTCGGTGGCGTGTCCGATGGATTCGTGGATGGTCAGCCACAGGTTGGTCGGGTCGATCACGAGATCGGTGGGACCCGCGACCACGCTGGGCGCCTTGGCCTTCTCGGCCAGTAACGACGGCAGTTCGGCGAGTTCGCTGTTCCAGTCCCACACCTGGTGGTCCACGACGGCTTCCCAGCCCCGGCCCGTCGGCGGCGCCAGCGTGCGCATGGTCTCGAACGAGCCGGCCGCGGAGTCGACGGTCACCGCCTGTAAGGACGGTTGGACGCGCACCCGCTGCTGAGTGATGGAAGACCCGAAAGAATCGGCGTAGAAGGTCTGTTCCTTGACCGCCTGCACGGCGGCGGTGACGTGGTCCACGCCGTCGGAGGCCAACAGCCGAGAGGAGTAGTCCTCCAGCACCGCGATCTTGTCGCGGCCCGAGATGGTGAACGGGTCGATCCGGTAGTCCGACACCCAGACCGCGTCGCGGTAGACCGGTTCCGGCGCCAGCTCGATGCGTTCGGCGTTCAACGCGGCCAGGGTCCGCGCGACGCGTACCGCGCGCCGGGCGGTGTCGGCCGCTGCGGCGGTGCCCAGCTCGGCGTGTGAGGCGAAACCCCACGCGCCATCGACGATCACCCGTACCGACAGGCCGATCTCGTAGTCGACCACCGCGTTCTCCAGCGCACCGTCGCGCAAATGCACGCTGTCGGTGGTGATGGCGTGCACGCGCAGATCGGCGTACTCAGCTCCGGCGGCGCGGGCGGCGGTCAGCGCGGCGTCGGCCAGCGCACTGCGCGGCAGAGCCAGGAAGTCGGCGTCGACGACGCGGGGGGCGTTCACGCACCCCACCGTAACGGCTCGGGGTCGGCTCAGCCGCGCGTGCTGCTGGTGCCCAGGATGGTCAGCTCGAGCGCCAGCGCGACGCCGCACACGACGGTGACGACGGCGAACGCGACCCAGTCCCGCCTGTGCGGCCGTGACGGCGCCGCCGAGATCTGGCCGGCTCCACCGCGGGCGGTGATCGCGTCACCCATCTCGTCGGCGCGGCGCAGGGCGACGGTGACCGCCGCGGCGAGCAGGTCGATCATCTCGCCGGCCCAGCGCCGCCAGCGGGCACGTCCGTCCTTGTCGACCTCGGCCGGACGGAGGCTGCGGGCGGCGTAGAGCACCCGGAACTCGTCGATCAGCATCGGGAAGGCGCGCAGCGCCAACGCCAGCGTCACCGCCCAGTCGTCAACCGGGATGCGCAGCGGCCGCAAGGGACGGCCCAGCACGGCAACGGCCGGCGCCACCTCGGCGACGTTCGTCGTCCACGACACCATCGCTCCCAGACCGAGCAACACGATCGACAGAGCGGTGATCCGCAGGAAGTTCAGCAGACCACCCAGCCCCAACTCGACTGTGCCGAGGGCGATCATGGGATCACCGCCGGCGAACGAGGCGGTCACCGCGCCCAGCAGCAACAGGAACCACAACCACCGCGGGACGGTCGGCAGCACGCCGCGGGGAATCCGCGCCAGGATGGCCGCCAACGCGATCAGCAACGCGACCGCGGCGATGGGCACCCATCCGGGATAGAACGTCAGCAGGATGCCGATGCCGGCGACGATGAGCAGTTTGGAGCCCGCCCACAGATCGTGGATGACGCTGCGTCCCGGTACCGGGCGCAGCAGCACGACCTCCCGTCGCTGCTTCCGCGGCGCGGTCATGACAGTCCTCCGGCGGGGGCGGAGGCCGGAGCCAGGCGGCCGTCGCGGATGTGCAGGGTGCGCGGACAGAGGTTTTCCAGTCCGGCGAAGTCGTGCGAGATGACGATGATGGTGAGCCGATTGCGTCGTCGCAGATCCTGGAGTAGGCGGACCAGGCCTTCCTGGGAATCGGCGTCCAGTCCGGCCAGCGGCTCGTCGAGGATCAACGCCCGCGGCGACCGGGCCAGCAGGCCGGCCAGCACCACCCTGCGCATCTGGCCGCCGCTGAGTTGGTCGATGCGTCGGGTCGCCAGCGAGGAGTCCAATCCGACTGTGGCCAACGCCTTCTCCACGCGGGCCCGGTCGTGCCGGGAAAATCCGGCGCTGGAGGCGATTTCGTGGTCGACGCGGCTGCGCATCAACTGCAGCCGCGCGGCCTGGAACGAGATGGCGACCGCTCCGACCTGTTCGGACACCGGCGCACCGTCGAGCAGACAGGTGCCCACCGTCGGCTCGGTCAGGCCGGCCATGATCCAGGCCAGCGTCGACTTGCCCGAGCCGTTGAGGCCGTGGATGAGCACCCCGTCACCTTCGTGCACCGCGAAGTCGATGTCGCTCAGTGCCGCCTTGGCCCACGGCGTTCCCTCGCCGTACTCGTGGCCGACGCCGTTGAGCTCCAACACCGGTGCACCGCGCGGGGTTTCGGGGACCGCTGCCGCGGGCGGCGCCTCGGCGGTCTCCACCAGACCCGGATCGGAGTCGGACAGGGAACCGTTGCCCGACAGATGGACGGTGCGGTCGGCGGCATCGGCTTCGTTGTTGTAGTGGGTGATGTGGATCAGCGCGGTGCGGTGCCGGTTCGTCAACCCGGACAGCACCGACATCAACGCCTCCCGCCCGTCCTGATCGACCATGCTGGTCACCTCGTCCGCGATGAGGAGGGCGGGGTCGCGGGCCAGCGCGCCGGCCACCGCCAAGCGCTGCAACTCACCGCCGGACAAGCCGCCGGTGTCGCGTTCACCGAGACCATCCAGGCCGACCTCGGCGAGCAGGCCGTCGACGTCGATGGTGGCGCCCGGGGGCAGTCCCCACACGATGTCGTCGGCGACGCGGGTGCCCAGGACCTGACTTTCGGGGTGCTGCATCACCACCGCGGTGCCGCCCTGTTTGCCCAATCCGACCGAGCCGGGGCGGGTCACGGTGCCGCTGCTCGGCTCCCGTCCGGCCAAAACGAGCATCAGCGTCGTCTTGCCCGAACCGTTGGCGCCCGTCACGGCGACGTGTTCGCCGGGTTCCACGCTCAGCGACACCGGCCCGAGGGCGTCGTCGGAGGCGTTGGGGTAACGGAAACTCACGTCATGCAGGGTCAGCGGCACCGGCGCGACCTCGTCGCCCTCCTGCGGCGGGTCGAGCTTGTGCACGTCGGGGACACCGGCGAGGCGCGACATCACCCGCGACAGTGCCCACCAGCCGATCAGGCTGACCGAGGTGATCGAGAAGATGCCGGCGGCGAAGAACAGCAGCGGCCAGTAGGTCAGCATCGTCGCGAAATCACGACTGAGCCGCTCGGCGGTGCCTTCCATGCCCGGCACCCGGGTGAGCACCGCCGCCACTCCGTCGACGTTGGCCGACACCGTGACGAAGATCAGATGCCGCAGCCGACTCAGCACGGTCAGCGCCACCACTATCACGGCGCCGAAGACGGCACCGGCGACCAGCGCTGCCGCGAACACCGTCGGGGTGCCCCGGCCGCGGCGCTTGACCACGCCGGTCAGCCCGCCGATGTAGGAACAGTTGACCACGGTCATGAAGCCGCCCATGCCGGCGATCAGGAAGGCGATCAGCCCGCCGGCCACCATGGCCGTGATCAGGACGCGCAGGCGATAGCGGTAGGCGAGCAGCGCCATCGGCACCGTTCCGAGAAACGACAGCCCCGCCGCGAACGGGACGACGACGGCGATGATCGCGATGGCCGCACACAGGGCAGCCATCACCGCGGCTTGGGCGAGCTCGACCGGTTGAAGAGAACCGGTCCGTCGCGAGGCTGTCGCCGGGCCGGCCGAGGTCATTTCACGATTCTGCCAGTTGCCTGGGCGCCGACCGTCGGCGCATGATGTGAGCGCCACCACGCACCCGGATTGATTGCATAGGTTATCTATGTAAATATGGGGACATGTCGTCCACCCTCGGCGCCGACCTGCTGTCCGTCGTCGCCCGCCTCAACCGGCTGACCAACCAACGGGTGCGCATCTCGCTACCGTTCGCACAGGCGCGACTGCTCTCGACGATCGAGGACCAGGGCGAGGCCCGGATCTCCGACCTCGCGGCGCTGGACCACTGTTCCCAGCCGACCATGACCACCCAGGTCCGTCGTCTCGAGGACGCCGGACTGGTCTCGCGCACACCCGACCCCCAGGATGCCCGGGCGGTGCTGATCCGCATCACCCCGGCAGGGGTGACGGCGCTGCAGCAGGCACGCGTCGACCGGGGGGCGGTCATCGACCCGCATCTGGAGCGCCTCGACGACGACGAGCGCGCCTGTCTGGCCAGGGCCGTGGACGTCATGCGTCGCCTGATCGACGACGCCACCGCCGGCGTCGATCAACCCGAGACCGCGCCGCCTATCAGATAACCGACCAGATAGGTCACCGCGATCGCGGCCGTGCCCAATGCCAGCTGACGGAGTCCGCCGAGCACCGGTGAACGGCGGGTGAAGGTCGCGGCCACTCCGCCGACCAGGAGCAGACCCACTCCGCCGAACGCCAACCCGGCCCACAGCGAGGCATAGCCCAGCAGATACGGGATCAGCGGGATCACCGCCCCGACGGCGAACATCGCGAACGACGACCCTGCCGCCACCCACGGCGACGGTTTCTCCTCCGGGTCGATCCCGAGTTCCTGCACCAGGTGGAAGTTGACCGCACGGTCGACGTCCTGATGAATCTCCTCGGCCGCTTTGGTCGCGGTCTCCGGCGAGACGCCCATGTCGGTGAACATCGATCTGAGCTCGGCTTCCTCGGCGTCGGGGTCGCGCTTGAACGACCGCTTCTCGACCACCACCTCGGAATCGATCTGCTCGTTGGCCGTGGTCACCGAGGTGAACTCGCCCAACGCCATCGAGAACGCCCCCGCCAACAGACCCGAGACCCCACTGATCACCACGGTGTCGGCATCCGCGGCTGCGGCCACGCCCGCGATCAGCGCGGTGTTGCTCACCAGACCGTCCATCGCGCCGAAGGTCGCAGCACGCAGCCACCCCCCGGTCACGTCCGAATGCCGGTGGTTGGGCACGTGCGGCAGACCGGTCGGCGACTTCGGGAACTTTGCGAATTCCGGCATGTCGACCATCTTCGGCCAGCTCATGATCCCTTGGCTAGCAAGGATGACCTTGGTTTGTGACATCACAGTTTGTCGGGGCGGTCAGCGGGCTACGGTTCGGACATGACCACGACTGCCGAGCATCTCCGCAATTCGCTGGACGGACGCTTCCGCGACGTGAAGAACAAGATGCGTGAGGAACTCGCCCACGACGTCTTTCGCCCGCACTACACGCCCAACACCGTCATCGCGCGGACGAAGGTCGCCGAGCAGATGCGGATCATGGCCGAGCGGGGCGCGGCAGAGGACGGGTTCAAGAAGGAACACGGCGGCAACGGGGACGTCGGTTCGGCGGTCACCCAGATCGAGATGCTCGCCATGAGCGACCTGTCGCTGATGGTCAAGGCCGGTGTGCAGTGGGGGCTGTTCGGCGGCGCCATCGAGAACCTCGGCACCGAACGCCACCACGAGGCCTACGTCCCGAAGATCATCAACCTCGAATTGCTCGGCTGCTTCGCGATGACCGAGACCGGGCACGGCAGCGATGTGCAGTCGCTGGAGACGACGGCGACCTACGACCCACAGACCCAGGAGTTCGTCATCGACTCCCCCACGCCGACGTCCCGCAAGGACTACATCGGCGGTGCGGCCGAAACCGCGCGGGTGGCCGCGGTGTTCGCGCAGCTGATCACCCCCGACGGCGAGGGCCACGGCGTGCACTGCTTCGTGGTCCCGATCCGTGACGACGAGGGCAACGACCTGCCCGGGGTGACCACCTCGGACTGCCACTACAAGGGCGGTCTGCCCGGCGTGGACAACGGCCGCATCCAGTTCGACAACGTGCGCGTCCCGCGGGAGAACCTACTCAACAAGTACGCCGACGTCTCCCCCGACGGCACCTACAGCTCCCCCATCGAGAACCCCGGTCGCCGCTTCTTCACGATGCTGGGCACGTTGATCCGCGGGCGCGTCACCGTCGGCGGGAGCGCCGGCGCGGCCGCCCGCGTGGCCCTGGACATCGCGACCCGATACGCGTTGCAGCGCAGACAGTTCGACAATCCGGAGACCGGTGAAGAAGTTCTCATCATGGACTACCTGGTGCATCAGCGCCGGTTGCTGCCGCTGATCGCGCGGTCCTACGCGTTGCAGTTCGCGCAAAACGAACTCGTGGCGAAATGCCACGAACTGCAGACCGCCGACGACCCCGACCCCGAGGAACAACGCGAACTCGAGTCCCGCGCGGCCGGATTGAAGGCCGCCAACACCTGGCATGCCACCCGCGCGATCCAGGAGGCCCGCGAAGCGTGCGGTGGGGCGGGATACATGGCCGAGAATCGGCTGATCGCACTGAAGGCCGACACCGACGTGTTCACCACGTTCGAGGGCGACAACCATGTGCTGACGCAGCTGGTGGCCAAGGAACTCCTGACTTCCTACGCCGACGACATCAAAGGCATGAGCCCGGTCGAATGGGTGCGGTTCGCGGCGAACTTCGCCGGCGAGCGGGTGCTGAAACGCACTGCGGCGCAAACGATCATGCAGACCATCCTCGATTCGCGGCAGGACAACGAGGAGGAGGGCAGCCTCTTCAACCGCGGCACCCAGGTCCAGATGCTCGAGGACCGCGAGGAGTACATGCTTGCCTCGGTGGCGCGGCGACTGCAGGCCAAGTCCAAGGAGATGAGCGCTTTCGACGCGTTCAACTCGGTGCAGGACCACGTGCTGCACACCGCGCAGGCCCACATCGAACGCATCGTCCTGGAAGCGTTCGTCGCCGGCATCGATGCCTGCGAGGACGAGGAAGCCCGGGAGATCCTTGGGATGGTGTGCGACCTGTACGCGCTGTCGGTCATCGAAGAGGACAAGGCGTGGTTCGTCGAGCACCGCTTCCTGTCCACCGAGCGCGCGAAGGCGGTCACCCGCGGCATCAACGACCGCTGCCGGCGGCTGCGACCCTACGCCGAACTGCTCGTCGACGGCTTCGGCATCCCCGAGCAACTGCGGTACGCCGAGATGTTGCACCCGGAGAACATCCCCGACGCGGATGAGCACACCCCGCAGGACGCCACCAGCGCGGGCGTCATATGAGGTTCACGGACCCGGGATCGGGTCCAGCACCGTCAAGCGACCCTCCTCGAGGGTGACGCTGATGCTGCCGATGCCTGTGGGACAGCACGGCGCGTCCTGACCCTGGCGCCACTGGTACTGCACCTGCGCGTGGTGGTTGCCCTGGGCGATCACGTTGATGTAGGGACGTGGCTCGGGGGTCGGCGAGCCGACGGGGTTCTCGCCCGCGAAGAACAGCACCTGCTGGGGTGCGTCGTGCGCCTGCCCGTCGGTGACGACCACCCAGTTCAGTTCGCAGTCAGGGGTGTTGCCGCGGGCGGTCTCGCGCCACTGACCGGGCGGCAGCGCCGCGGTCTCGGCCTCGATCGTCTGGGGCGCGGGGCCGGGCCCGCAGGCCGCCGTACTCGTCGGCGCCGGGCCCGACGGGCTCCAGCCGCAGGAAGCGGAGAGAAGTGCTGTGATGGCCAGCGCCGCAAGCGGACCGGGTTTCGCCATACCGCCAAAGATACGGGCCTCGAACATGTGCTCCCCCGGCTGGACTCGAACCAGCAACCCTTCGGTTAACAGCCGAATGCTCTGCCAATTGAGCTACAGGGGATTGCCCTCTCGCGAGCACTGCGCCGCGAGCCAGAGAGCACTCTAACCTACGTCGGTACGCCGGTGCCAATGCGCTCCCGACGCGGCGCGCAGCGCGTGGTGTGAGGCAGGATGGACACCGAACGTACGTCACCTATCCCGTCAGGAGGGAGCCCTGTGATCGGGTATGTCGCCGTGCTGGCTGTCGGCTACGTGCTGGGAACCAAGGCCGGCAGACAGCGCTATGAGCAGATCGCAGGCACCTACCGGGCGGTGACCGCCAGCCCGGCCACCAAGGCCATGATCGACGCCGGCCGACGCAAGATCGCCGAGCGCGTGTCGCCGGACCCGGCACTGGTGAAACTGACACCGATCGACCCCGGCACCGAGGTGCTGGAGCCGGAGATCGGGGAGACGCGCTAGCGCTAGCCGATGCCGCGCTGGATGGTGGTGCCGGGCAGCAGCGGAGGAGTCTGGACGTACAGGCCGCCGTTGCCGATGCCGATGCCCGGGGTGCCGATCGTGGCGCCGCTGCCGTTGGAATAGGACAGGCAGTGCCCGTCCTCGACGTTGCCGAACCACGCCAGGCACTTGGGCCCGGCGGTGACCTCGGCGGCATCGTTGCTGTTCAGGGAGGCATAAAGCGGGACCGCGACGACCGCGGCGGCGAACGCCCCGGCGATCAGCCGGGTTCCGTTGACCCGGAAGTTGTGCACCAGTATCTCCTGCCCGTTTTCTCCCCGACGAACGATGTATCGCTCGAACGGCCTCAACTGTAACGCCGCCCGCGACATCATGCAGTCATGTCGTTGCCGCTGGCCTGCTCCAGCAGGCTGCGCCGGTAGGCCTCCATGGCCACGAGGTCGCCGAACAGGGCGTGGTACTCGTCGCCCTGCTCCACGGGCGACATCCTTTGCAGCTTCGATTTGACCTCGGCGATCTGCCGGCCGATCCACACTTCCTGCAGACGCGCCAGCACGCCCCCGATGTAGCGGGGAAGCTGCTCGTCCTCGGCGTTGATCGCCTCGACGCTGAGCTCGTTGACCAAGGTCGCTGCCTCCGGGGACGGCAGCTGCGAGCGCACCGCCTCGATCCACTGGGCCCCACTCATTCCCGACGCGGTGCCGCCCGCGGCCTCGATCGCCGCCCGCACCGCGGCGTAGCCGGGATGGGTGAAGCTCTCGGCGGCCAGCGAGTCGAACACCGGGCCGGCCAGCGCCGGATACTGCAGCGCCGACTTCAGCGCTTCGCGCTGCGGCCACAACGTGGGATCGGCGGGATCCGGGCGCGCCGGCGCGGCAGCGGGCGCGGGGTTGCCGCGCACCGCCTGCGGCCGGGCCTCGGCACGGCGACGTGACCGGTCCGGCATCCCGCGCCGGGTGGCCTCTTCGCGCACCCGGGTGAGCACCTGAGCCTCGTCGCGCCATCCGGTCCAGCCGGCCAGGCGCCGCGCGTACTCGTCGCGCAGGGCGTAGTCGCGGATCCGCGCCACCAGGGGGACGCACCGCCGCAGCGCGTCGACCTGTGCCGACGGGTCGTTGTCCAGGACGTCGCCGCTGGGGATCAGGCTGCGGATCGCGAACTCGAACATCGGGATCCGGCGGGCCACCAGGTCGCGCAGGGCGCCGTCGCCGGATTTCAGCCGCAGATCGCACGGGTCCATCCCGTCGGCGGCGATCGCCACGAACGATTTTCCGGCGACCTGCTGATCGCCGTCGAAGGCCTTGAGCGCAGCGGCTTGTCCGGCGGCGTCACCGTCGAAGACGAAGATCAGTTCACCGCGGTACCAGTTGTCGTCCATCATCAGGCGCCGCAGCAACGCCAGGTGCGAGTCGCCGAACGCGGTGCCGCACGACGCCACCGCGGTGGTCTCGCCGGCCAGATGCATGGCCATGACGTCGGTGTAGCCCTCGACGACGACCGCGCGATGGCCTTTGGCGATGTCGCGCTTGGCCAGGTCCAGCCCGAACAGCACCGAGGACTTCTTGTACAGCACGGTCTCGGGTGTGTTGACGTACTTGGCTTCCATCGGGTCGTCGTCGAAGATCCGCCGCGCCCCGAAACCGATGACCTCGCCGCCCCCGGCTCGGATCGGCCACAGCAGCCGCCGGTGGAACCGGTCCATCGGTCCGCGCCGCCCCTCCCGCGAAAGGCCGGCCGCCTCGAGCTCCTTGAACTCAAATCCCTTGCGCAACAGGTGCTTGGTCAGGGTGTCCCAGCCCGACGGCGCGAATCCGCATCCGAAGCGCGTGGCGGCGGCGGCATCGAAATTGCGGTCGAGCAGGTACTGGCGCGCCGGCGCCGCCTCGGCGCTCTGCAACGCCTCGGCGTAGAACTCCGCGGCCGCGGAGTTGGCGGCCAGCAGCCTGCTGCGGCTGCCGCGGTCGCGTTGCACGTTGGTGGTCGAGCCGCCGGTGTAGGTGACGGTGTAGCCGACGCGGTCGGCGAGCAACTCGACCGCTTCGACGAAGTTGACGTGCTCGATCTTTTGCAGGAACGCGTAGACGTCGCCGCCCTCGCCGCAGCCGAAGCAGTGGAAGTGGCCGTGGTTGGGGCGCACGTGGAACGACGGTGACTTCTCATCGTGGAAGGGGCACAGGCCCTTCAGTGAGTCGGCGCCCGCGCGGCGCAGCTGGACGTAGTCGCCGACGAGGTCCTCGATGTTGACTCGCTCGCGGATAGCGGCGATGTCGCGATCTGGAATCCGCCCGGCCACCGCGTCAGTCTAGAGGTCAGCGACAAGGGGTCGCGGCGAACGGGCCTCGTGCACGCGCTCCAACCGGCCCTCGGTGTAGCTGGCCAGCTGGTCGACGACCACCCGCAACCGTGCGCCGTCGTCGGAGGCGGCGTCGAACTCCGCGGCGAACTGCGGATCCAGGCTGCCCGGGGCCTGCCCCCACAGCGCCAGCGCCACCTCGTGGACGCGGGTGCGCTGATCGGCCTGGATCTGCAGGTGCCGGTGATCGGACATGATGAACTGCAGGGCAAGGGTCTTGAGCACCGCCACCTCCGCGCGCACCAGCGTCGGCACTTCGAGGTCGGCGACGAACCGGCGCAGCGGCCCGGGTCCGGCGACCTCGCGGGTGGCGGTCACCGCGGCGTTGGCGAAGCGTCCCACCAGTTCGCTGGTCAGGGTCTTGAGCGCCACCGACGCTTTCAACGTGCCGTCGAACCTGCCCACCGCGGCGACCACGGGGACCTCCGAGAGCCGCTTGGCGGCGGCCGCCAACTCGTCGGGGGTCAACGAGCTGAACGACTGCGCACCCAGGCGGGCCAGCGCGGACGCGGCGTCGTCGTCGGCCAGGACCCGCAGGTCGATGCGACCGGAGATCACGCCGTCCTCGACGTCGTGCACCGAGTAGGCGACGTCGTCGGCCCAGTCCATCACCTGCGCCTCCAGACACGGCCGCTCCGCGGGTGCCCCGGCCCGCACCCAGTCCGCGGCGGCCATGTCGTCGCTGGAGAACCCGCCGTAGAACCCGAACTTGCGGCGCTCCCCCATCCGCGCCCACGGGTACTTCGTCACCGCATCCAGCGAGGCCCGGGTCAGATTCAGGCCCGCGCTGCGGCCATGCGGGTCAAGGACTTTGGGTTCCAGCCGGGTCAGGATCCGGAAGTTCTGGGCGTTGCCCTCGAAACCGCCGAAGGCCTTGGCGATCTCGTCGAGTGCGCGTTCCCCGTTGTGCCCGTAGGGCGGGTGACCGATGTCGTGGGCCAGCCCGGCCAGGTCGACGAGGTCGGGGTCGCAGCCCAACTCCACCGCCATGCCGCGGCCGATCTGGGCGACCTCCAGAGAATGGGTCAGCCGGGTCCGTGGCGTCTCGCCTTCGCGGGGCCCGACCACCTGGGTCTTGTCCGCGAGCCGACGCAGCGCGGCGCAGTGCAACACGCGGGCGCGGTCGCGCGCGAAGTCCGAGCGGTGCTCGGCGTCGGTGCCGGGCAGAGCGGCGCTCTTCGCCGGTTCGGCGACCAGGCGTTCGCGGTCGAACGCGTCGTAGCTGTGCTGCAGTTGGGGGCTCACCGCCCCACAGTCTGCCAGCACGCCGATCGGTATCCGCGCATTACATTGGCGACTATGCGCGCAACGCGAATGCTCGCCCTGCTGGGCGTGTTTCTGACCACCCTGCTGACCGGCCCGGCCCTGCTGGCTCCCGGCGCGGCCGCCGCGCCCCCGATGCGGCTGGCCGGATACGTCACCGACAACGCGAACGCGCTCGACCCGGCCGGCCGTGGCGCCGTGGCGCAGGCCGTCGACCGGCTCTACCAAAAGCAGCGCGTCCGCCTGTGGGTGGTCTACGTCGACACCTTCTCCGGCCAGAGCGCCCAGGGCTGGGCGGAATCGACCTACCGGCGCAGCGATCTCCGCGGCCGCGACGCGATCCTGGCGGTGGCCACCGTGGACCGCGCGTATGCGTTCCTGGCCGGACGCGAGGCGTTGCGCGGCGTCCACATCGACGCGATCCGCACCGACGAGATCGAACCTCGCCTGCGCGACGGCGACTGGGCGGGCGCGGCGGTGGCCGCCGCCGACGGACTGGCCGCCGAATCGAGCTCCGACAGCACGATCGGCTGGACCGGTGTGCTGGTGGCCCTGGGACTGATCGGCGTCGGCGTGGTGGCACTGATGCTGTGGCAGCGACGCCGCCGGAAGAAGCGCCGCGCGGCGGAGTTCGCGGCCGCGCAACGTGTCGACCCGTCCGACCCGAACGCGTTGGCCGCGGTCTCCCTCGACGCCCTCGACGACCTGTCCCGGCAGATCGTCGTCGAGGTCGACAATGAAGTGCGTACCAGCGAAAGCGAATTGGCGCTGGCCGTCGACGAGTTCGGCGAACGCGACACCGCAGCGTTCTCCCGCGCGGTCGACAACGCGAAAGCCACACTGGCCCAGGCGCTCAACGTGCGCCACGTCCTCGACGACGCGGTGCCCGAGACACCTCGACAGCGCCGCGACCTGCTGACCCGAGTGATCGTGTCCGCGGCCGAGGCCGACCGCGAGTTGGAAGCCCAGCGCGACGCGTTCGCCGAGCTGCGCGACCTGGTGATCAACGCGCCGAGCCGACTCGACAAACTCACTCAGCAGATGATCGATCTGACCGCCCGTCTGGATCCCGCCGCACAGACCCTCGCCGGACTGCACGACCAGTTCTCCGCGTCGGCGCTGAGCTCGGTGTCGGACAACATCGACGAGGTCCGGGAGCGGCTGGCGTTCGCCGAGCGCAACATCGACACCGGCCGCGAGCTCGTCGCGCGCCCGGCCGGTAGCCAGACCGGCCTGGTCGATGCGATCCACGCCGCCGAGGCCGCGCTCGGGCAGGCCCGCACCCTGCTCGACGCCGTGGACAGTGCCGCCACCGACATCAACCGCGCGATGAGCGGTCTGCCCGCGGCCATCGCCGATGCGCAGCGCGGCATCGAGCAGGCAGGCACCCAGCTCGCCCAGGGCCGGCTCGCGGTGGCCACCGAACTCTCGGCCGCCCGCGACGCCGCGGTGGAGGCGGTGGCACACGCGCAGACCGAGGGCCGCAGCGATCCGCTCGGCGCGTTCACGCGTCTGACCGAGGCCGACGCGGAACTCGACCGGCTGCTCGCCGACGTCGCGCAGGAACGCGAGGCGCGCGAGCGGTTGACGCGGACCTACGACCAGGCGCTGTTCACGGCGCAGTCCCGGGTGCGCGCGGTCTCGGATTACATCGACACCCGCCGTGGTGTCGTCGGCCCGGAGGCGCGCACCCGGCTCGCCGAGGCGGTACGACAACTCCAGGCCGCCCGGGACAAGCGGGAGACCAACCTCAACGAGGCCGTCGCGCACGCCAACGGGGCCGCCATGCTCGCGGGCCAAGCGCAGTCCCTGGCCAACGCGGACGTCACTGCCGCGCAGCGTCACTTCAGCGGGCCCTACGGCGGCGGGGGCGGCGGAGGACAGATGGGCGCGGTGATCGGCGGCATCATCCTGGGCAACGTGCTCTCAGGTGCGTTGCGCGGCGGGTTCGGTGGCGGCGGCTTCGGTGGTGGATTCGGCGGGGGTGGCTTCGGCGGCGGAGGCGGGGGCGGCCTCGGCGGTGGCGGCGGCCGCTTCTAGCAGCCCTTCAGACGGACGGCGAGGTAGTCGGAGACCTGGTCGATCGCCACCCGCTCCTGGGTCATCGCGTCGCGCTCGCGGATGGTCACCGCCTGGTCTTCGAGCGAGTCGAAGTCCACGGTGACGCAGTACGGCGTGCCGATCTCGTCCTGGCGCCGGTAGCGCCGTCCGATGGCGCCGGCGTCGTCGAACTCCACGTTCCAGTTCTGGCGCAGTTCGGCGGCCAGGTCACGGGCCTTCGGGGACAGGTCAGCGTGGCGGCTCAACGGCAGCGCCGCGGCCTTGACCGGGGCCAGTCGCGGGTCGAGCTTGAGCACGGTGCGCTTGTCGACGCCGCCCTTGGCGTTGGGGGCCTCGTCCTCGGTGTAGGCGTCGACGAGGAACGCCATCAACGAACGGGTCAGCCCGGCTGCGGGCTCGATCACGTACGGCACGTAGCGGGTGTCGTTGGCCTGGTCGTAGAACGACAGGTCGACACCGGAATGCTCTGCGTGCGTGGACAAGTCGAAGTTGGTGCGGTTGGCGATACCTTCCAGCTCACCCCACGGGTTGCCGGCGAAGCCGAACTTGTACTCGATGTCGGTGGTGCCGGCCGAGTAGTGCGACAGCTTCTCCAGCGGATGCTCGTAGAGCCGCAGGTTGTCGCGGTCGATGCCCAGATCGACGTACCACTGCAGGCGGGTGTCGATCCAGTACTGGTGCCACTCGGGCGCCGTGGACGGCTCGACGAAGAACTCCATCTCCATCTGCTCGAACTCGCGGGTGCGGAAGATGAAGTTGCCCGGGGTGATCTCGTTGCGGAAGCTCTTGCCGATCTGCCCGATCCCGAACGGCGGCTTCTTGCGCGCGGTGGTGACGACGTTGGCGAAGTTGACGAAGATGCCCTGCGCGGTCTCGGGGCGCAGATAGTGCAGGCCTTCCTCGGACTCGATGGGCCCGAGGTAGGTCTTGAGCATCATGTTGAAGTCGCGCGGCTCGGTCCACTGGCCCTTGGTGCCGCAGTCCGGGCAGGTGATCTCGGTCATCGGCACGGTGTCCGGATCCACGGTGGTGTCGCGCGTGCTCTTCTTCTCCGCGAACGCCTCCTGCATGTGGTCCTGCCGGTGGCGCTTGTGGCAGTTCAGGCATTCCACCAGCGGGTCGTTGAAGACGTCGACGTGACCGGATGCGACCCACACCTGCCGGGGCAGGATGATCGCCGAGTCCAGGCCCACGACGTCGTCGCGCGCGGTGACGACCGAGCGCCACCACTGCCGCTTGATGTTCTCCTTGAGCTCGACGCCCAGTGGTCCGTAGTCCCAGGCCGATTTCGTGCCGCCGTAGATCTCGCCGGACTGGAAGACCAGCCCACGACGCTTGGCCAGGTTCGCAACGGTGTCGATGATCGAAGACGGAGCCACGGCTCAACAGCGTAGCGAGCGCACCGACGTGACCCAGATCGCCGGCTGGACATGCACGGTTACGCATGTATCGTGGTCTTTAATGAAAATCGTTTCCAGTTCGACGGAGACGCCGGAGGCCCACGCCCACAGCGACTCTCCCGCGCCGGAGCTGCCGCCCCGCGCGGTACTCGACACCGCCGGCGACCTGCTGCGGGCGCTGGCCGCCCCGGTCCGCATCTCGATCGTGCTGCAGCTGCGCGAACACGCACGCTGCGTGCACGAGCTGGTCGACGCACTCGACGTCCCCCAGCCACTGGTCAGCCAGCATCTGCGCATCCTCAAAGCCGCAGGCGTGGTGGAAGGCGAACGCTCCGGACGGGAAGTGCTCTACCGGCTGGCCGACCAGCATCTCGCCGACATCGTGGTCGCCGCGGTGACGCACTCGGCGGAGGACCCGCCGTGACCGGCGCCGTGCGCGCCACCCGTCAGCGCGCCGCGATCGCCGCCCTGCTGGAGAAGCTCGACGACTTCCGCTCGGCGCAGGAACTGCACGACGAACTGCGTCGACGCGGTGAGGTCATCGGTCTGACCACGGTGTACCGCACGCTGCAGCAGATGGCTGCCAGCGGCGCGGTCGACACGTTGCGTACCGACACCGGCGAGTCGGTGTACCGGCGCTGTTCGGAGCACCATCACCATCACCTGGTGTGCCGGGCCTGCGGGGCCACCGTGGAGATCAGTGGCGGACCGGTCGAGACGTGGGCCACCGAGGCCGCACGTGAACACGGCTTCTCCGACGTCACCCACACCATCGAGATCTTCGGGCTCTGCGCCCGGTGCGGTCGGTCAGCCGACTAACGCGCGACGCACATCCGAACCGGTGGCCAGGACCATCAGCAGCAGCGTGCGCAACGCATCGTCGCTGAGGCCGGCGGCCGGGAAGTTGTACCGCAGCAGGACGTCACCGAGCTTCTTCGACCCGTTCTTGGCGGCTCCGACCTTCTCCACCAGACTCACCGTGCCCAGCAGGGTGTCCTGCGTGTACTGCGACACCGTGGTGCGGGTCTTGGTGTTCAGCGGTAGGTCCCAGGCCAGCACCTGCGTCAGCGACACCAGATCGAGGTTGGGTGCGACGGCGACCACGCGCAGCGACGCGAAGGTGTCGTCGTGCTTGACCGTCAGCGCGCCGTCGTCCTCCTCGGTCACGGGCAGGATCTCGCCGAGGATGTTCGACAGACGCTGCGGCAGGTTCGGCACGGTCAGGCCCTTCCGAAGCGTCGGTTGCGGTGGACGTACTCCTCGCACGCGGCCCACAGGTCGCGGCGGTCGTAGTCGGGCCACAGCTTGTCCTGGAACACGTACTCGGCGTACGCCGCCTGCCACAGCAGGAAGTTGCTGGCCCGCTGCTCGCCCGAGGTCCGGATGAACAGGTCGACATCAGGGATGTCGGCGCGGTGCAGGTGCTTGGCGAACGCCGCCTCGCTGATGCGGGACGGGTTGATCTTGCCGTCGACGGCCTGCTGCGCGAGTTGGCGCGCAGCCTCGACGATCTCGGTGCGTCCGCCGTAGTTCACGCAGTAGTTGATGGTGATGACGTCGTTGCCGACGGTCATCTGCTCGGCGATGTCGAACTCCTTGATCACGCTGCGCCACATCCGTGGCCGTGACCCGACCCAGCGCATCCGCACACCCATGTCGTTGAGGTTCTCCCGGCGGCGGCGCACCACCTCACGGTTGAAGCCCATCAGGAACCGCACCTCTTCGGTGCTGCGCTTCCAGTTCTCGGTGGAGAACGCGTACACCGTCAGGTGTTTGATCCCGATCTCGATGGCGCCGCACGTGATGTCGATGAGCACGGCCTCGCCCATCTTGTGGCCTTCGGTGCGGTGCAGACCCCGCTGCGTGGCCCACCGGCCGTTGCCGTCCATGACGACGGCGACGTGGTTGGGCACCTGGTCGGCGGGGATCTGCGGTGCCGCCGCTTTGGAGGTGTGCTGCGGTGGCCGGGCAAACCTGCCGTTGGTGCCGGCCGGGATTTCCGGGAAGACGACAGGCCAGGTGGACTTGTCCGGGAAGGTCGGGTAGTCGTCAGGCGCCGGGGGCAGCTGTGGGTAGCCGGCCCGGCCCCTCCGCCGCCCAGTCCGTTCCATTGCCATGCGCATCATCCTGCCTGATGGGCTGGTCACCGTTTCGTTGCACCCGTTCCACGAGCGGCAGTGTTCGCAGCTTGCGTTCGAGGTGCCACTGCAGGTGTGCGGCGATCAGCCCGCTGGCCTGGCTGCGATGGGATCCCGTGGTGGTCTCCGCATGTTCCCAATCCCCTTCGTAGAGCGCGGCCATCAGTTCCAGCACGGGTTGGGGCGGGGTCACCGACCCGGACGGTCGGCAGTGCACGCAGACGCTGCCACCGGCGCCGACGTGGAAGGCCCGGTGCGGGCCCGGGGTGGCGCACCGCGCGCATTCGGTCAACGCCGGCGCCCAGCCCGCCACGCCCATCGCCCGCAGCAGATAGGCGTCGAGGACGAGTTCCCGGGGCCGGCTGCCGTCGGCGATCGCGCGTAGGGCCGCAACGGTGAGCCGGTGCAGCGCAGGGGCCGGGGCCCGTTCCTCCCCCGCGAGCCGTTCGGCGGTCTCGAGCATGGCGCACGCACAGGTGTACCGGCCGTAGTCGCTGACGATGTCGGCGGCGAACGCGTCGATGGCGGCCACCTGCGTGACGATGTCGAGATTGCGGCCGGGGTGCAGCTGAACGTCGATGTGCGCGAACGGCTCCAGCCGCGCCCCGAACTTGCTGCGGGTCCGTCGCACCCCCTTGGCGACAGCCCGCACCAGACCGTGATCGCGGGTCAACAGGCTCACGATCCGGTCGGCTTCCCCGAGCTTGTGCTGGCGCAGCACCACCGCTCGGTCCCGATACAGACGCATCGGTCCAGTCTCCCACTGTGGGGGGACGATTTCGGTGGCGCAGCGCCGATACCCTCGTAGGTGATGGTCGAAAAACGTGCCCTTCGTTCCCGATTCCCCACGTTGGGCAATCAGCTGTTCGCTCTCGCCGCCGGCACCACCACCTCGGTGGAGCTGGTCCGCCGGTCGCTCGACGCGATCGAGGCGAGCCAGCCCAGCCTCAACGCGTTCCGGGTGGTCCTCACCGAGTCGGCGCTGGCCGACGCCGCAGCGGCCGACCGGCGACGCCAGGCCGGTGGGGATCTGTCCCGCCTGCCCCTGCTGGGTGTTCCGATCGCGGTCAAGGACGACGTCGACGTCGCCGGGGTGCCGACCCGCTTCGGCACCGACGCCGATCCGGCGCCGGCGGCGGCCGACGCGGAGGTGGTGCGTCGCCTGCGCGCAGCCGGGGCGGTGATCGTCGGCAAGACCAACACGTGCGAGCTCGGCCAGTGGCCGTTCACCAGCGGCCCCGGTTTCGGACACACGCGCAACCCGTGGTCCTCCGACCACACCCCAGGCGGGTCCTCCGGCGGCAGCGCGGCCGCGGTCGCCGCCGGCCTGGTGGCCGCGGCGATCGGCTCCGACGGCGCGGGCAGCGTCCGGATCCCGGCGGCGTGGACGCATCTGGTGGGCATCAAGCCCCAGCGCGGCCGGATCTCGACCTGGCCGCTGCCCGAGGCGTTCAACGGGATCACCGTCAACGGGGTGCTGGCGCGCACGGTCACCGATGCGGCGCTGGTTCTCGACGCGGCGTCGGGCAACGTGCCCGGCGATCTGCATCGGCCCGAGCCGGTGACGGTCTCCGACTACGTCTCCCGCGCGCCCGGTCCGCTGCGGATCGCGCTGTCGACGAAGTTCGCCTACAGCGTCTTCCGCACCACGCTGCATCCGGAGATCCGGGCCGCACTGCACGAGGTCGCCGGCCAGCTCGAGCAGCTCGGCCACACCGTCATCCACGCCGACCCCGACTATCACCTGCGCATGTCGTGGAACTTCCTGTCCCGGTCGACGTCGGGGATCCCGGAGTGGATGGACCGGATGGGTGCGAGCGTCCGCTGGGACCCGCGCACCCGGGCGAATGCGCGCACCGGACGACTGCTCTCCCAGCACGTGCTGCGCAAGGCCCGCGCCCACGAGAGCAAGACCGCACGCCGCATGGGATGGATCTTCAACATCGCCGACGTCGTGCTGGCCCCGACCACCGCGCTGCCGCCACCGAAGGTCGAGACGTTCGACCGGCTCGGCGGGCTGGCAACCGACCGGACGATGATCCGCGCCTGTCCCGCGACGTGGCCGTGGAACCTGCTGGGCTGGCCGTCGATCAACGTGCCGGCCGGCTTCACCTCCGACGGTCTGCCGATCGGGGTGCAGCTGATGGGCCCGGCCGAGAGCGAACCGCTGCTGGTTTCGCTGGCCGCGGCGCTGGAGGCGATCAACGGCTGGGCACGCCATCACCCCGACCCGTGGTGGGACGACCGGCAAGCACCGAGCATCGCGAGTTCGAGTGCTCCGCCCTCGCTCGCCGATTCGAGTGCTCCGCCCTCGGCCAGAGACGAGGTCGCGTAACCTCCCCGCTGTGATCGCCAGCAAAACCGCGCGTCTGGTACCTGCCGCCGTGCTCCTCGGCGCTGTCGTCGCCACCGCGCCGAGCGCCCATGCCGACAACCGCCGTCTCAACGAGAGCGTCGTGGTCAACGTGTACACGGTGCAGCACCAGAACGGCTGCGAGACCGATATCAAGATCAACCCGAAGCTGCGCCTGGCGGCCCAGTGGCACACCAACGACGTCCTGCACAACCGGGCGCTCGACGGCGACATCGGGTCCGACGGTTCCACGGTGACCGACCGCGCCCGCAAGGCCGGTTACGACGGGGAGGTCGCCGAGACGGTCGCCGTCAACCCGGCGCTGGCGATCAGCGGCATCGAACTGATCAACCGGTGGTACCACCGGCCGGACTACTACGCGATCATGTCCGACTGTTCCAACATCGACATCGGTGTGTGGTCGGAGAACCTCATCGACCGCACCGTGGTGGTCGCGGTCTACGGCAAGGGTGACTCCGCGCCGCCGGTGCAGGTCCCCGGCCGGGAATTCGGCCGGCCGCCGGGCTGACACCCTCGTTCCCGAACTCCTCCCCCGCGGCGGCTCGCGCTTCTAAGCTCGTCCCGTGCGGTTCTCGTGGCCGCTGATCGGTCGCACCGACGAGTTGCGGCGCCTTGAGGCCGCACTCTCGAACCCCGGCGTGTCCGGGGTCGTGCTGTCCGGCTCGGCCGGCGTCGGCAAGAGTCGGTTGCTGAGCGAGATCCGCACCACCGCCGACGCGCGGGGATTCCTCACCCGCCTGGCGGTCGGCACGTCGTCGGCGCGCACCGTCCCGCTCGGCGCACTTGCCCCGTGGGCTTCGCCGCAGGCCTCGGACACCCTCTCGTCGGTGCGCGCCGTGACCGCGTCGCTGTGCGCCGCACCGCGAGGGGCCCGCGTACTCCTGTTGGTCGACGACGCGCACCTGCTCGATGAGCTGTCGATGTTCGTCCTGCACCAGATCGCGCTGCGCCGCGCCGCGACACTCGTCTTCACCGTGTTGGACGATGCGCCGATACCCGCTGCACTGCAAGACATCTGGAAGCTCGGCAGGTTCGACAACCTGCGGCTGGAACCCTTGCCGCGCGACGCGACCGCGGAACTGTCCGCGGCAGTCCTGGGCGGCGCCGTGGCAGCCGACACGGCCGACCGGCTGTGGCACCTGACCCGGGGCAATGCGCTGTACCTCAGAACCATCCTCGAACAGGAGGTCGACCAGGGGCGGATCGTCGAACAACACGGACGGTGGTGCTGGACCGCAGACCCGGTGTTGCCTCCCAGCCTGGTCGCCCTCATCGAGACCCGACTGAGCGATCAAACCGCGGATGTGGCGGCTGTGCTGGACGTCCTGGCCGTCGCGGAACCGCTGGCACTGTCGGTGCTCGAGCCCATCGCCGGACAGGCCGCCGTCGAGGACGCCGAAACCCGCGGCTGGATCGCAGTGACCGGAGACAACGCCGACCCACAGGTGTACCTGGCGCACCCCATCTACGGCGAGGTGCGTCGCCGTCGCTCGCCGACGACCACGCTGCGTCGGCTGCGCAGCGCGGTCGCACAGGCACTGGCCGCGGCCAGCAACAGCAACGAGATCCACGTGTTGGTGCGACGCGCCGCGCTGATCCTCGAGTCCGATCTGCCGATCGAACCGCAGCTGATGCTCGAAGCGGCACACGGCGCGGTCGGACTGGCCGACCTCGAGCTGGCGGCCCGGCTGGCCCATGCCGCCATCGCCGCGGGAGCCGGGGTGGAGGCGAACTTCGTTCACGCGCACGTTCTTTCGTGGCTCGGCCGGGGTGAGGATGCCGACGCCACACTCGCCGCCCTCGACCTCGACTCGTTGGACCCCGCCCCACGGGCCCGGCTGGTGTTTCTGCGTTCCAGCAACGCGCTGTGGGCGCTGGGCGATCCCGCGCGGGCCAAGTCCCTCGTCGACGCCGCTGCGCCGGAGGTGCCGCCGCCCCACCGCGGCTGCCTCGACGCGTTCCTCGCGGTGCACAGCTTCGCGACGAACCGACCCGCAGAGGTCACCCTCTGGGAGACAGCGGACCTGCAGGCGCTGCCGGCGACCGCCGGCGCAGAGACCGCGTGGGTGATGACGACGGTCCACGGCGATGCCGGACGAACCTCAGCCGCGGTCGCTTCCGCCGAGACCGGCTACCGCGCCGTCGCGGAGGCGGCCGAGCCCCCGCATGTCGGCTTCAACATCGCCGACTCCCACATGGCCGCGCTGTGGTTGGCCGGGGACGTCGACGGTGCGAGCAGGATCGCCGAACGAGTCCGGGCGCAGGCCGCCGACCTTCCGGGCGTGGCCCAACCGCTCGGCATCGCGATCGCCGGCCGAGCCGCACTGGCGCGTGGCGACATCGCGGCGGCGGTGACCCTCCTGGACCGCGCCGCCGCCGGACTCGACGACGCCCGCGCGCTGGGATGGGGGTATCGCTACGGCATCCCACGGGTGACGAGTCTGGCGATGCGCGGCGCCGTCGACGACGCCTCTGCCCTGCTGAACTCCCTGACCGAGACGGTGCGGCCGTTCCGGCCTCTGGACGACGAGATCGACATCGCGCGCGCCTGGATCTGCGCGGCAGGCGGAGGAATCTCGGCTGCCGTGTCGCTCCTGCTCGCGGCGGCCGACCGGGCGCGCGGCGTCGGACGGTTCGCGGTGGAGGTGCTGTGTCTGCAACTGGCGGTCCAGTTCGGCGACGACCGTCGCGCGCCCCGGTTGCGTGAACTGACGACGATCGTCGAGGGTGCACGCGCGGGACTGGCAGCCCGGTTCGCCGAAGCGCTCGGTGTCGGTGATGCCACGCAATTGGCCTCGGTGGCAGAGGGTTTCGAGGACGCCGGTGATCTCGTCGCGGCACTCGACGCCACCGCACACGCCGCCGCCGCCTACCGCAGGCAGGACCGACGCGGATCTGCGCTGAGTTGCGTCAGTCGCGCCGAGGAGCTCGCGGCCCGCTGTGGGGGCGTCAGCACACCGGCCCTGGTCCAAACCCGCGAACCGGTCCCGTTGACCAGCCGGGAACGCGAAATCGTGCTGCTCCTCGGCCGTGGGATGTCCAACCGCGGCATCGCCGAGCACCTGACGTTGTCCGTGCGCACGGTGGAAAGCCACATCTACCGTGCGATGTCCCGTTGCGGGGTCAACACCCGGGAGGAACTCGCCGCTGTGCTGCGGCCCCGGTCACAGTAGACCGGTCTTGGTTTTGCAGTGCTGGACTACTGCTTCGATCCCCGTGGGCCGGAGAGACGATCGAGCCGAAACATATCCCACGAGGAGGCCGCGAGATGTCCGCTCTGTCCATGCATCCGGTCGGCACACCGACCATTGCCCACCACCACTTCGTTGCCGTGCACGATGCCATGCACCGGTGGTCGCTGTCCCTGCACGCCGCATTCACCCGAACCGTGGACGACGACGCGCCTCGCGTGCCCCGGCACTACCCGGAGCGGCGGTCGGCGTTCATGGAAAGCGCCGCCATGCAACGCGAGATGTTCCGGTTGTGAACAACTTTCGGCGTCGGCCCGGCCAGGTCCTCAGACCAGCGCCGCCGCCCATTCAGGATCGTTGTCGAGGCCGAGCGCCTCGGCCGCAGCGCAGTATTGCGCCAACAGGTTCCGCGCGCCGGGCCGGTCGCCGCCGGCCCACGCCAACAAGGTGCGCATCCGCAACAGGGTGAGCCGAGGAATCGCCTCGCTCTCATCGACGTGGTTCGCCCATACCTCGGTCACCCGGCGGGCCTCGGCCAGATCTGCCGTCCGGCCACGCGTCAGCAGCGATTCCACCAGCGCCGAGGCGCCCCACAGTCCGTAGTACACACGACCGGCCCGCCCGAGTTCGTCGACGCCCGCGCGCATCGCCTCCAGAGACCGTTCCGCGTCGCCGCTGCGGAAGTTCTCCCATGCGGTCCACAGATCGGCGACGGTCGCGAGGAAGGTCGCGTCCTCGCGCACGAACATCTCGCGCGCCCGCGCCATCACCTGCAGTCCGCGTGCCCGACGCTCGACATCGCGACAGTTCAGCAATGCCACACCATGGGTGTAGGTGATGAGGGTGACACCGACGTTGCTGGACCCTTCGGCGGTCCGCACCCCCTCTTCGATCAGTTCGAGCGTCGCATCGTCGGTGGGCATCAACCCGTAGTGGATTGCGGCGCAGGACCAGGTGACGATGGCGGCGAACGAGGTCGGATCGCTGCGGCGGGCCATGTCGACAGCCGCATCGAGGTCGTCCTGCCAACCGGGGCGGCCCAGCCACAAACCCGCGGTCCCTCGCCATACCAGGGCTGCCGCCAGCGGTGACCCGAATCCGAACCCGGAACCCATGGCGGGGTCTCCCTCCGCCAGCTCGACGGCCGTCTGCGACAACCGCCATACTTCACGGAACTGCCCCAGGTCGAACCACGTGCAGATCGGCACGATCACCAGACCGACGGTCGCGGCGGAATCGCCGATCGATTCCAGGAGCGCCATCTGTTCGGACGCCAGGTGCGCGCCCTCGGACGATCTCCCGGTGTACATCAGCTCGGTCATCGGACCGGTCATCCCGATGGCCAGCGAGAACTTGTCACCTGCCTGCGCGCACAGCGCACGAAGTTCCTCGAACCGTCCCTGGCCTGCACGAAGGCCCTGCCATTCGGTCGCGCACAGCATCGTGCGCGGAGCGATGCGCAACGCGAGCGCGTCGGGATCCTCGTCGGGCACCTGGTCGGCGATCCGCCGGGCGCGTTCCCAGCTGATCCGGGCGGCGCCCAGATCGCGCCCGGCCGACCACGCCGCGGCTCGCATGTGCCAGCCGTAGGCGGACCGCGACTCGCCGGCTGCCTGCAGATGCTCGGCGATCAGGGAGGCCTCTTCGTCGACCGATTCCCCGGCGGCCTCTTCCAGCGCCGCGGCTACTCGGCGATGCCAGTCGGCCCGATCGGATTTCAACTGCGACTCGTAGGCCACTGTGCGGATCAACGGATGACAGAACGCGTATTCGGCGACGGGGGTGAACCGGACCTGATCGATCATGCCGACGCCACAGAGTTCGTCGAAGACGGGCTCGACGTCCAACGCGGCGAGCAGATCCGCACGGAAGCGGATGCCGATCACCGACGCCGCACTGAGCGTCCGTTTGGCCGGCGAACTCAGACGGTCGAGTCGCGCCTCGATGATCGCGTGCACCGTCGACGGAACCGTGACCTCCTCGATGTTCGTCGCGCAGACGAAGGCACCTGGCTGACCGCTCAATACTCCCCGCTGTACGAGCTCGCGGACCATCTCCTCGACGAAGAACGGGTTTCCCGCCGCCCGAGCGGCGATCGCTGCCGCCGGCTCGGCAACCGAGGGGTGCGACCCCAGAAGCTCGGTCAGCAGAGCCGCGACTTCTGAGTCATCCAGGGGCGCAAGCGAGATGCGCTGCGCTTCGCTGATCTCTGCCAGCCTGCCGGCATACTCCGGTCGCGCGGTGATCAACACAAGCGCCGGTGTGCGCGAGACGACGGCGAGGAATTCGGCGAGCATCTCCTCGCTGACCGAGTCGATCCAATGCACGTCTTCGACGATGCACAGCGCCGGTCGCGTGCGGGCCAGCGCAATCGTGTTGACCAGTCCCGTCAGCCGGCGCCGGCGCGCCTCCGGATCGATCGGCGGTCGGGCCACACCGGCCTCGGCGATGCCGAGCAGGTCTTCGAGCAGCAACAGATCGTGCTCATCGACGCATCGCGGCACACTTTCGCGCAGCCGCATTCTCGCGACCTGGCCCTCGCTGTCGGCGACCCCGCTGGTGGCCCGCAGCAGGTGCGCCACGGCGTGCAACGGCACCTTGACGGTGTGCGACTCGCAGAAGCTCCAGAACACCTCGACGCCGCGCGCCTGCGCCATGACCGCGGCCTCGCGGGCCACCCGGCTCTTGCCGATGCCGGGCGGTCCCCCGATCTGGACCACACCCCCGCGACCGGCGATGGCGCGGTCGAGCATCGCGTCGAGCACCGAGCACTCCCACCCCCGACCGACCAGACTCGCCTCCATCCGTCCGGAGGTGTGGCTTCGCGGGCGGATCGACAGTAGTTGCCGGGCTTCGACCGAGGCGTCGGCGCCTTTGATGCGCACCAGCTGCGGCTCGGACAGCACCACGACGGCCTCGACCTGCTGTGCGGTGGCTTCCGAGAGCATCACCCCTCCCGCCGGGGCCACCGATTCCATGCGCTGAGCAAACCCGACGGTCTCGCCGGTGGCCGTGTAGGCCAGCGGGGCCGTTCCGATGTCTCCGGCGATCACCTGCCCGGAGTTGAGGCCCACCCGCACACGCACTGTCACACCGTCGGTCTGTTGCACCTCCTCGGCGAATCGCCCGACCTCCCGCTGCATCTCCAGAGCGGCCAGGCAGGCCCGAAAGGCGTGGTCCTCCATGGCGACCGGCGCGCCGAACACCGCCATCACACCGTCACCGGTGTAGTCGACCTGACCTCCGCCATAGCGCGCCACCACAGCGGCGACCCTGCTCACCAGGGCGCCCATCACCTCGCGGTAGCGTTCCAGCTCCAGTGTCGCCGCCAGTTCCATCGAACGGACCACGTCGGCGAACAGCACGGTGACGAACTTGTATTCGGCGGGGTCACCGACAGAGTCCAGCGTGGCGCCGCACTCGTCACAGAACTTCGCGTTCGCCCTTGACCGAGTACCGCAGGATTGGCACCGCACGCTCATCGCAGGACCGCCGATCCCGGGGGTTGCGACTACCCCGGTGCGCTCACCCTACGGCGCATGGGGTTCGACCGGAAGGGTTCAGAACCCGAGCCGGCCCAACTGTTTGGGGTCGCGTTGCCAGTTCTTCGCGACCTTGACGCGCAGGTCGAGGAACACCTTGGTCCCGAGCAACTTCTCGATCTGGGTGCGGGCCGCGGTACCCACCTCGCGCAGACGCGCCCCGCCCTTGCCGATCACGATGCCCTTCTGCGAGTCGCGTTCCACGTAGAGGATGGCGCGCACGTCGATGAGATCGTCTCGGTCGGGGCGTTGTTCGACCTCGTCGATGACGACCGCCAGCGAATGGGGCAACTCGTCGCGGACGCCTTCCAGTGCGGCCTCGCGGATCAGCTCGGCCATGAGCACTTCTTCGGGTTCGTCGGTCAGCTCCCCGTCGGGATAGAACGCCGGTCCCGGCGGCAGCTGTGCCACCAGCACGTCGGTCAGCACGTCGAGCTGGGCGCCGGAGGTCGCCGAGACGGGAACGATGTCGGTGTCCGGGCCGACGAGTTCGCTGACCGCCACCAGTTGTTCAGCGACGCGCTCCTTGTTGACCTTGTCGATCTTGGTGACGATGGCGATCAACCTGGTGCGCGGCGCCACCGCACGGATCTGCTCGTGGATCCACCGGTCCCCCGGTCCGATCCGCTCGTCGGCCGGGATGCACAGGCCGATGACGTCGACCTCGGAGTAGGTGTCCTTGACCAGGTCGTTGAGACGTTGCCCGAGCAGGGTGCGCGGGCGGTGCAGACCGGGCGTGTCCACCAGCACGATCTGGAAGTCGTCACGGTGCACGATGCCGCGGATGGTGTGGCGGGTGGTCTGGGGCCGATTGGAGGTGATCGCGACCTTGGAACCGACCAGCGCATTGGTCAGCGTCGACTTGCCGGTGTTGGGCCGGCCGACGAAACACACGAAGCCCGAACGGAATTCGGTCACTGCACGGTACCCGCACGGTCGGTGACGATGACGGCGGCGGCGGCGGACAACTCGCGCACCGCGGCGACGCCGGGATCGTCGGGAGATCCGCCGACCAGCACCGCGGCTTCCACTCCGGTGGCGCCGCTGGACACCGCGGCGGCGACCGCGGCCTGCAGCGCGGTCAGGCGCAGCGCGTCGAGCGTGACCGGCGCCGCGGCGTAGGTGCGTCCATCGCAATCACGAACGGCCGCACCGCTTTCGGCGTCGGCTCGACCCATCGCGCCACGCGCCAGGACGACCAGCTTGGCGTCCTCTGCGTCGAGTTCACTCATCTATCGACCTCTTCGACGTCGGGTTCGGGTTCGACACGGCTGACCAGGACGGTGCCGATGCGCACGCGTCCGCGCGGGTCTGGTCCACCTTCGGCACGCAGCAGCAGGCCGTCCCACCGCACCTCCGCGCCGGGCAGCGGCACCCGACCCAACTCGAGGGCCAGCAGACCGCCCACCGTGTCGACATCGAGATCCTCGTCGAACTCCACGTCGTAGAGCTCACTGAGGTCCTCGATCGGCAGCCGCGACGACACCCGGTAGCGGCCGTCGCCGAGTTCCTCGACCGGGGCGACCTCGTCGACGTCGTACTCGTCGGCGATCTCGCCGACGATCTCCTCGAGCACGTCCTCGATGGTGACCAGGCCGGCAATCGCACCGTATTCGTCGACCAGCAGCACCATGTGTACGCGGTCCCGTTGCATGTCGCGCAGCAGTTCGTCGAGCGGTTTGGAGTCGGGCACGAAGGCCGCGGCCCGCATCACATCGGAGACCTTGGTGTCCCGTCCGCCGGTCGTCGAGTAGTACGTCCGCTGCACAAGATCCTTGAGGTAGACGACGCCGACGATGTCGTCGACGTTCTCGCCGATCACCGGGATCCGGGAGTGTCCGCTGCGCACCGCCAAAGACGTTGCTTGGCCGGCGGTTTTGTCACTTTCGATCCACACCATCTCGGTGCGCGGCACCATCACCTCGCGCGCGGCGGTGTCGCCGAGCTCGAACACGGATTGGATCATCCGGCGCTCGTCGTCGGCGACCACGCCGCGCTGCTGGGCCAGGTCGACCACCTCGCGCAGCTCGATCTCCGACGCGAACGGCCCGTTGCGGAACCCGCGGCCCGGGGTCAGCGCGTTGCCCAGCAGCACCAGCAGCCGGCTGACGGGAAGCAACAACACCGAGATCGCTTGCAGCGGAAGGGCGGTCAGCAGCGCGATGGTGTAGGCGTTCTGCCGGCCGAGGGTGCGGGGACCGACGCCGATCGCCACGAAGCTGACCACCACCATGATCGCGGCGGCGGCCACCAGACCCCACGTCACCCCGAGGTGGCCGTCGAGGTAGGCCGCCAGCAGCACCGTGGCGCTGACCTCGCAGGTGATGCGCAGCAACACGATCAGGTTGATGAAGCGCGGCCGTTCGCCCATCACCCGCGACAGACGCACCGCGCCGGGACGCTCGTCGCGGACCAGTTCCTCCACGCGTGCCATCGATACGGTGCTCAACGCGGCGTCGATCGCGGCGAACAGCCCGCCGAACGCGACCAGCACGATCGCGCTGATCAGCTGACCGGCGCCGGTCACCGCTGGTCGCCGTCGGACAGCTCGTCGAAGTACCGGGACTTGTCCAGCAGCAGGCGGTCGCGCTGCAGTTGCCGGTCTTTGTGGTAGGCCTCGACCTGCTCGGCCACCCACTCCTCGAGCAGCTGACGCTGCAGGGCGAACATCTCTTTTTCCTCGTCGGGCTCGGCGTGGTCGTAACCGAGCAGATGCAGCACGCCGTGCACGGTCAGCAGTGCCAGCTCCTGGCCCAGCGTGTGGCCGGCGTCGGCGGCCTGTTTGGCGGCGAACTCCGGGCACAAGACGATGTCGCCGAGCATGGACGGGCCGGGATCCGGTGCGTCCGGGCGGCCACCGGGCTCGAGCTCGTCCATCGGGAAGCTCATCACGTCGGTCGGCCCGGGCAGGTCCATCCAGCGCATGTGCAGATCTGCCATGGCCGCGGTGTCGAGCAGCACCATCGACAGTTCGGCACCCGGGTTGACGTCCATCTTGCGGATCACGAACTGCGCGACGCTGATGAGTTCCTCTTCGGAGACGTCGATGCCCGATTCGTTGGACACCTCGATGCTCATGCCCTACCGCCTCGGCCGACTGCCGGTGCTGCGTCGTTGCGCACGGTTCATCAGGGTCGGTTCCTCGGCTCTGGCGTAGGCGTCGACGATCTCGGAGACCAGCCGGTGGCGCACCACGTCGGCACTGGTGAGCTCCGCGAAGTGGATGTCGTCGACGTTGTCCAGAATCCGCATCGCCGCACGCAACCCGGACGTCGCCCCGCCGGGCAGATCCATCTGGGTGACGTCACCGGTGACGACGATCTTGGAGCCGAAGCCCAGCCGGGTGAGGAACATCTTCATCTGCTCGGCGGTGGTGTTCTGCGCCTCGTCGAGGATGATGAACGCATCGTTGAGGGTCCGGCCCCGCATATATGCCAGCGGAGCCACCTCGATCACCCCGGCGCTCATCAGCTTCGGGATCAGCTCGGGATCCATCATGTCGTGCAGCGCGTCGTAGAGCGGCCGCAGGTACGGGTCGATCTTCTCGCTCAGCGTGCCGGGCAGGAAGCCGAGCCGTTCGCCGGCCTCCACCGCGGGACGGGTCAGGATGATGCGGCTGACCTGCTTGCTCTGCAGCGCGCTGACGGCCTTGGCCATCGCGAGATACGTCTTGCCGGTGCCGGCCGGTCCGATGCCGAACACGATGGTGTGGGCGTCGATGGCGTCGACGTAGTGCTTCTGGTTCAGCGTCTTGGGCCGGATGGTCTTGCCACGACGCGACAGGATGTCGAGCGTGAGCACCTCGGCCGGTGACTGCTCGCCGGTGCCGGTCAGCATGGCGACGCTGTGTCGCACGGTGTCGGGCGTCAACGGCTGGCCGCTGGCCACGATCTCGATCAGCTCCGAGATCGCCCGTTCGGCCAGCGCGACGTCGGCGGGCTCGCCGACCAGGTTGATCGCGTTGCCGCGGGCGTGGATGTCGGCGGCGAGCAGGTCTTCCAACGCCCGCAGATTCTCGTCCGATGAGCCGAGCAGGCCTACGACGAGGTCGGGCGGAACTGTGAGGCTGCTGCGGACTGTCTGGCCAACGGTGTCCGAGCTTGCGTTCTCGCGGGGCGCCACGTGGTGCTTTCTGCCTGCTTCCTGGTTCGGCGACGGGAAAGCCCCAGTTTAGCCCTGCTCTGTCTGCGTGCCCAACGGTTGTGGTTGCGGGCGCTGACGCAGCGGGCGCTCACGGACCACCTGCGGCCACCAGAACCAGCGGCCCAGCAGGGTCGCGATCGACGGCATCATGAACGCGCGCACGACGAAGGTGTCGAACAGCAGGCCCAGACCGATCGTGGTGCCGACCTGGGCGATCACCCGCAGGTCGCTGACCACCATCGACGCCATGGTCAGCGCGAACACCACGCCGGCGACGGTGACGACGCTGCCGGTGCCGCCGATCGAGCGGATGATGCCGGTCTTGATGCCGGCGTGGATCTCCTCCTTGAACCGTGACACCAACAGCAGGTTGTAGTCCGAACCGACGGCGATCAGCGCGATGATCGACATCACCAGCACCATCCAGTGCAGTTCGACGCCGATGATGTGCTGCCAGATCAGCACTGACACACCGAACGACGCACCCAGCGACAGCGCCACGGTGCCCACGATGACGATCGCGGCGACCAGACTGCGCGTGAGCACCAGCATGATCATCAAGACCAGGCACAGCGCGGCCAGGATCGCGATCATCATGTCGTAGCGCGACCCGTCGGACATGTCCTTGAACGTGGCGGCGGTACCGCCGAGTTGGATCTTGGCGTCCTCGAGCGGGGTGCCCTTCAGCGCCTCGATCGCGGCGATCTTGATCGGTTCGACGCGGGCCAATGCTTCCGGGGTGGTCGGGTCCCCGCGGTGGGAGACCAGCAGCCGAACGGTCTTGCCGTCTGGCGAGAAGAAGCTCTCCATGGCGCGCTGGAAGTCCTTGTTCTCGAACACTTCCGGCGGCAGATAGAACGAGTCGTCGTTGCGGGCCTCGTCGAACGCCTTCCCCATCTCGGTCGAGTTCTGGCTCATCTCGTCCATCTGGTCGTAGAAGCCGCCCATGGTGGCGTACGTCGTCAGCATCATGTGACGCATGTTTTCCATGGTCTCGATCATCGGGGGGAACGACACCAGCATCTGCGGCAGCAGCACCCGCATCTGCTCCATGTTCACCAGCGTCTTGTCGAACGACTCGGTCATGGTGCTGATGCCGTCCATGGAGTCGAACAGCGACCGGAAGGACCAACACAGCGGGATGTTGTAGCAGTGCGGTTCCCAGTAGAAGTAGCTGCGGATCGGGCGGAACTGGTCGTCGAAGTTGGCGATCATGTCGCGGATCTGGTGCACCGTCGTCTGCAGTTCGGTGAAGTCGTCGATCATCACGAGGGTGACGTTCGACAGCTTCGTCATCAGGTCGTACAGGTGGCGCATGGTCCCGATGGTGCGGCCCAGATCTTCGGCCTGGACCTTCATGTCGGCCATGCGGTCCTTCATCAGCTTCATGTTCTGCTGCTGACCGACGCCCTGCATGCTGATCAGGAACGGGATCGAGGTGTTCTGGATCGGTGCGCCGTCCGGCCGGCTCGGCGCCATCACCCGGGCGACGCCCTCGACGGCGAAGACGCGCTTGGCGAGGCGGTCGAGGACCAGGAAGTCCGACGGGTTGCGCAGGTCGCGGTCGGACTCGACCAGCAGGATCTCCGGACTCATCCGCGACAGCGAGAAGTGCTCGGTGGCGGCCTGCAGCCCGGCGTTGGCCGGGATGGACTCCGGGACGTACTTGGTGTCGTCGTAGCTGGTCTGGTAGCCGGGCAGCGCCGCCAGCCCGATGAACGACAACGCCAGCGAGGCCACCAGGATGGGTCCGGGCCAGCGGACCACCGTGGTGCCGACCCGCCGCCAGGCGCGGATCCGCATGGCGCGCTTGGGTTCCAGCAGACCGAACCGGCTGCCGATGGACACCACCGCCGGGCCCAGCGTCAGCGCGACGGTCACCCCGGCGATGATGCCGACGGCGCACGGCACGCCCATGCTCTGGAAGTACGGCATCCGGGTGAACGACAGACAGAACATGGCGCCGGCGATGGTCAGACCGGAGCCCAGCACCACGTGCGCGGTGCCGCGGAACATCTCGTAGTAGGCCTCTTCGTGGGTGGCCCCCGAGGTGCGCGCCTCCTGGTAGCGGCCGACGAGGAAGATCGCGTAGTCGGTGCCGGCGGCCACGGCCAGCGAGATCAGCAGGTTGGTCGCGTACGTGGACAGCCCGATGATCTCGTAGTGCGCCAGCGCGGCGACGACACCGCGGGCCACCAGCAGCTGGGTCACCACGACGCCGAGCAGCAGCAGCACGGTGGACACCGAGCGGTAGAAGAACAGCAGCAGCACGATGATCACCACGAAGGTGACCAGCAGCACGAAGGCCATGCTGGTCTCGCCCGCGATGTTCACGTCGGCGATCAGCGGCGCCGGCCCGGTCACGTGCACCTTGATTCCGGGCGGCGGCGGTGAGTTGGCCACGATGTCGCGGACTGCCGCGACGGCCTCGTTGGACTCGGTCTCGCCCATGTTGCCGGCGAGGTTGAGCGTGGCGTAGGCGGCTCGGCCGTCGGAGCTCTGGGCGGCGGCCTCGGTGAGCGGGTCGCCCCACAGGTCCTGGATGTTGCGGACGTGTTCGGAGGCGGCGGTCAGCTCGGCGATCAAGCCGTCGTAGTACGCGTGTGCGTCGTCGCCGAGCGGTTGGTCGGTCTCGCTCTCCAGCACGATCAACGCGACGGAGTCCGAGTCGGACTCCTCGAACAGCCGGCCCATGTCGGCCATCGCCTGCATCGAGGGGGCGTTGCTCGGGCTCATCGACACCGAGTTCTTGGCCGCGACGACCTCCAGCTGCGGAACCAACACGTTCAGCGCGACGGCCAGCAGCACCCAGCCCAGCACGATCGGTAGCGCCAGACGCCGGATCCACAGCGGGAGCGGACGGGGTTCCCGCAATTCCAGGCGGGTGCCGGCAGCACGCATCAGGCGGCCTTGGTGAAGCAGTAGATGTAGGCGCTGACGTTGGAGATGGTGCGTTCGTCCTTGACCTCGTCGTCGGCGGTGATGCGGCAGCCGATGAAGTTGCCGTTGCCCTGGGCGACGATGTTGCCCGATATCGCCACGGCATCGGTTTCGATGTCGATCGACCACGGCAGGGGCACGCCGACCAGCTGGTTGGGATCGCCCTCGTCGTCGACGTAGTTGATGTCGGCCACCGCGCCGGGTTCACCCCAGATCTCGTAGCGCAGGATCTTCGGGTCGGACTTGTCGGAATCCTCGGTCATGCTTCCCGCGTAGGTCGGTAAAGGGTTGGCGGCGAACATGTTCCGCAGCCGCCACACTGCGAAGCCGCCGACGACGAGCACGATCACCAAGACGAGCGGTATCCACGCTCGGGTCAGACGGGTGAGAATCGGAGGTCCTTCGAGAGGGGCGCAGGCCTGGCTTGTGACGGGTAGAGGGAAGGCTAACCTATCTAACTTCTCGCGCGGCGACTACCCCCCGGGGGTTTCCGGTCGCCACCGTGGGGTCAGGACGCCGAGCGCGCCTAGAGCCACCGCAGCGGCGGTGGACGTCCGCAGCACGGACGGTCCCAGCCGCACCGCGACGGCGCCCGCGGCGGTCAGCGCCGACAGTTCCTCGTCGGTGATTCCGCCTTCCGGGCCGACGACGAGCGTCAGCGATCGCGCCTGCGCGGGCACCGCCTCGGCAAGGAACACGGTGGCCGATTCGTGCAGCACCAGCACCGCACCCTCCGCAGCGCGCGCCAGGTCCACCACATCCGGTGTTCCGAGGACGCCGTCGACGTCGGGTATGTGCGGCCGCCGGGACTGCCGCGCCGCCGAGCGGGCCACCGCGCGCCAGCGTCGCAGCCCTTTGTCGACCTTGGCCGCACCATCCCAGCGGGCCACGCACCGCGCGGCCTGCCAGGCCAGCACTGCGTCGGCTCCGGCCTCGGTCGCCAATTCGACCGCGAGTTCGGAGCGGTCCGACTTGGGCAGGGCCTGCACGACGGTGACCGTGGGGGTCGGGCGCGCGACGGATCGCCGATCGAGCACCCGCGCAGAGAGCGCACTCTTGGTGACGTCCTCGACGACGCAGTGCGCCACGATGCCGGCCCCGTCGGACAGGTCGAGATGTTCTCCGGACCGAATCCGGCGCACGGTGGACGCGTGGAAACCGGCCTCACCGTCGACGGCCGCCAACTCACCGACCTCGGGCACCGCGTCGATGTAGAACAGGTCGCGCACGCGACGGACCCGCTAGCGCCCGGTGAAGGTCTCGCGCAGCCGCGAGAACAGGCCTCCGCCGTGGGAGGAGTTGTTGCCCGATGCGTTGCGCACCGCCGCGGAGTCGCGGGTGCGTTCCCGGAAGGCCCGCAACAACTCGATGTCCTCGTGGTCCAGTCGCGTCGGGATCATCACGTCGATGTGCGCATGCAGGTTTCCGCGCACCCCGGACCGCAGGTGCGGCATACCGTGGCCGCGCAACGTGGTCACCGAGCCCGGCTGGGTGCCCGCGGCGATCTCGATCTCGATCGGTCCGTCGAGAATCGCGTCGACCGTCACCGTGGTACCGAGGGCGGCGTCGACCATCGGCACCGAGATGGTGCAGTGCAGGTCGTCGCCGTCGCGCACGAACACGTCGTGCGGCTTCTCGTGCACCTCGACGTAGAGGTCGCCGGCGGGTCCGCCGCCGGGACCCACCTCGCCCTGCGCGGCCAGTCGCACCCGCATGCCGTCGCCGACGCCGGCCGGGATCTTGACGCTGATCTCGCGCCGGGCCCGTACCCGGCCGTCGCCGGAGCAGCGATTACAGGGGTCGGGGATGACTTCGCCGACCCCGCCGCACACCGGGCACGGACGCGAGGTCATCACCTGACCGAGCAGCGAACGCTGCACCGTCTGGATCTCGCCGCGCCCACCGCAGGTGTCGCACGCCACCGGCGTCGAATTGCCGTTGGTGCCTTTGCCGTGGCACAGGTCGCACAGCACCGCGGTGTCGACGGTGACCTGCTTGGTGACGCCGGTTGCGCACTCCTCGAGGTCCAGCCGCATCCGCAGCAGGGAATCCGAGCCGGGTCGGACGCGCCCGACCGGACCGCGGGATGCGGTGCCGCCACCGAAGAACGCCTCGAACACGTCCCCGAGGCCGCCGAACCCGCCGAACCCGCCGGGCCCGGCCGCCGCGGACTCCAGCGGATCGCCGCCCATGTCGACGATGCGGCGCTTCTCCGGATCGCTGAGCACCTCGTAGGCGGCGCTGATCTCCTTGAACCGCGCCTGAGCCTCTTCGTCTGGGTTGACATCCGGATGCAGTTCGCGGGCCAGCTTGCGGTAGGCGCGCTTGATCTCCGTGTCGCTGGCGCCTCTGCTCACCCCGAGCAGCCCGTAGTAATCGCGTGCCACGCTGTACCTTTCCCACCCACTGACCGGCGACATTCCGCAACGGGTCAGCGGCTACCTAGAACCTCGCCAATATAGAGAGCAACTGCGGCGACATTGGCGATGGTTCCCGGATAGTCCATCCGGGTGGGACCCAACACACCCATGCCGCCGAACACCTTGCCCGAACTGCCGTACGCGGTGCTGACCACCGAGGCTCCGGCCATCTCCTCGGCTTCGGTCTCGTGGCCGATGCGCACGGTGACCTTACCCGCCTCCTGCTGTTTTGCCAGCAGCCGCAGCACCACGACCTGTTCCTCGAGCGCCTCGAGCACCGACCGCAACGATCCGCCGAAGTCGGCCGTGTTGTGGGTCAGGTTGGCGGTACCGCCGAGCAGCAGCCGCTCCTCGCTGTGCTCGACGAGCGTCTCCACCAGCACGGTGGCCGAGCGTCCGACCGCGTTGGCGAGCCCCCCGTGACCGTTGATCTGGGACGCCAGGTCGCTGACGGCGATCGACGCCGCCGACAGCGGTTTGCCCTCCAAGGCGGCGCCGAGAAGGTCCCGCAGCTGCCCGAGTTCGTGCTCGTCGAGCGGGTCACCGAGCTCCACGATGCGCTGATCCACCCGACCGGAGTCGGTGATCACCACCAGCAGCAGCCGCGCCGGCGTCAACGCGACCACCTCGAGGCGGCGCACCGTCGACGTCGACAACCTGGGGTACTGGACGATGGCGACCTGGCGGGTCAGCTGCGCAAGCAGGCGCACCGCGCGGCGCAGCACGTCGTCGAGGTCGACCCCGGACTCCAGGAACTGCAGGATCGCGCGACGCTCGGCGCTCGACATCGGCTTGACGTCGTCGAGACGGTCGACGAACTCTCGGTAGCCCTTCTCCGTGGGGACACGCCCCGAACTGGTGTGGGGTTGCGTGATGTACCCCTCGGCCTCGAGCACCGCCATGTCGTTGCGCACGGTCGCGCTGGACACCCCGAGGTTGTGCCGTTCGACGAGAGCCTTGGATCCGATGGGTTCCTTCGTAGCCACGAAATCAGCGACGATGGCTCGGAGGACCTCGAATCTGCGGTCGTCCGCGTTGCCCACTGGTCACCACCTTCCCTCACCACTTGCGACCCGACCATTTTACGAGGCCAGCGCAGGTACACGCGCTGACGCGTCGGTTAATCTTGCAGCGCTAAGTATTTACCGCGGCGGCACGGGGCAAACGAGGCACACATCGATGATCTTCAAGGGAGTCCGAGACGGCAGGCCCTACCCTGACCACGGCCTGACACACCGCCAGTGGGCGCAGATCCCGCCCCGACAGATCCGCCTCGACGAGCTCGTGATGACCACGACGGTGCTGGCGCTCGACCGGCTGCTGTCGGAGGACTCGACCTTCTACGGCGACCTCTTCCCGCACGCGGTGCGCTGGAGGGGCAACGTCTACCTCGAAGACGGTCTACACCGCGCCGTGCGCGCCGCGCTGCGCAATCGCACCGTCCTGCATGCGCGCGTCTTCGACATGGACGGGCCCCTTCCCCAACCGAGCTGACCGCTCGTCACGGGCGCACAGTAAATTTCACACGTGTCAAATTAACTTCGCTGACGAGTACACGACCGCGCGTCGTCGCAGTGCATCGGATTAGGTAAGGCAACCCTCTTGTGACTGAGGTAACCCTCAGCTAATCTCAGAGCGCTTTCACAGCCATTTCACAGCTATCAACCAGGAGACCCCGTGCACGCTGACGTCCGTACCGGCACCGCCGAGTGCGACCAATGGACCGATCGAGGGGCGCGCACGTCGCGCCTCAACAAGTTCGCGCTCGCCGGCGCAACTGTGGTGACCGCGAGCGCACTCGCCGTGGCGCCCGTGACGGTCACACCGTCGGTCACCGCGGTGCCCAACCCGCAGGTCGCCTCGGAGGTGGACCTCTCGGCCTTCGAGAACCCGCTGACACTGTGGGTGGAGACGATCTCCAACACGCTGATCACCACCGGCGGGTTGGGTCTCGACTTCGTCGAGCAGGTCACCGCACTCGGCGACACGCTGGGTACCCCGGCCCTGCAGCGCGAGTTCTTCACGTCGGTGTTCGGCACCATCGCCGATCCGGTCAACCTCTTCCGCCAGACGCTGTCGTTCCCGTCGACGTACGGAAGCCGCATCCTCGCAGCGCTGCAGTCCTCCGGGGGTGCGTCCAATGACGCGTTCTCGAAGTTGCCGGCCGTCCTGTCGACCTCGATCGGACATCTGCTGCGCGGCGAGTTCCTGCTCGCGTTCGGCGAGATCAACATGTGGTTCCTGACCGACGGACTCAGCGACGGCCGTGGCGCGCTGCTCGACGCGCTGCGCATCCCCGGTGACTTCCTGGAGTCCATCGGTCTGGATCCGCTGGCGCGCATCCTCGGTACCTCGTGGATGGACGAGGGCACCAACGGGCCCGGGTTCGGCGCCGGTCTGCTCTCGCGCGGTGTGATCGGAAACTTCGGCCGTGCGCTGCTGGCACCCGCGGTCACCGCGATCTTCCAGACCATGGAGATCCTCGACAGCGCGCGCGAGGCGCTGTTCTCCGGTGATCTGGTGACGCTGGCCAGCGAGGTGATCAACGCGCCCGCAAAGATCCTCAATGCGTTCCTCAACGGATACGTGCCGGCGTTCAAGAGCGACCCGGACCACCCGTACAACGTTCCGGGTGCCCCCGGCCAGAGCTTCCCGGGTCTGCTGTCCCCCACCGGCACGTTCGACTTCTTCTTCGTGCAGATCCCGCAGCAGATCGTCCGCGCGCTGAAAATGCAGAAGCCGGCCGAGGATCCGGCCCCGGCTGCCGAGGCGGCAGCCCGGGTCGCGCTGGCCGAGGCATCGGCCTCGCCGGCTGACGCGTCGGTCACCGACGGTGCCGATCTCGTGCCCGTCGACCTCGTCGCCGCGACCACCGGGTCGGCACCGGACGGTGAAGCGCCCGCGGTCACCGCAGAGGGCGAAGGCACCGGCGAGGAAGAGGCGCCCGAGGAGGTTCCGGCCGACGCGGCCCCGGCTGACGAGGTGCCCGCTCCCGAGGAGGAGGCGGACCTCGAGGAGGCCCCGGTCGCCGAGACGGAGGACACCGAGGCCACCGAGACCGAGGATGACGACGACGCCGCGGCATCGTCCGGCGGTGACACCGGCAGCAGCGGCGGCGAAGGCAACCGCGAGCGTCGCAACGGTGGTGACCGCAGCGACGGGTGACCTGACAGGTCAGTGAGACACAGCCTCGGGGGCAGCCGGTTCGGTTGCCCCCGAGGTGTTTCCGGGATCAGGCCGTTTGGATTCAGTCCGAAGCCATTGCCTCGCGCAGGCTGCGGGGACGCAGATCGGTCCAGTTCTGCTCGACGTAGGCCAGGCAGTCCGCGCGACTGCTCTCGCCGAACACGATCCGCCACCCGGCGGGCACGTCGGCGAACACCGGCCACAGGCTGTGCTGGTCCTCGTCGTTGACCAGCACGTAGAACGTGCCGTTCTCGTCATCGAATGGGTTGGTGCTCATCACTTCTCCTCGTTGAGCCGGGATCTGTCTGCGGGGGTGCCACGCCGAGGTTCGCGCCCAGCACCCGATCCGACAGCAGCCCGAGACAGGACAGGTTGGGGAATCCGGGCCCCTGGTTGAGCCCTGAGAGCCCGGGCAGGAACACCTTGGGCGTCACACCGGAGACGGCCAGGTCGTATCCGATGGACTCCTCCAGCGCTTCCCCGGTCAGCGAGCGGCCCAGGCCGAGTTCCAGGAGATCGCGCGCGTCCTGGGAGAACAGCGGCAGGAACCACAGCGCATCCGCCCCGGAGCCGTCGATCACCAGATCGAACCCGTGCACGGTCTCGAGTCGCTCGCCACCACGATCGCTGTTGAGCGTCAACCGGATTCGTCCGTCCCGCGGCACCGCGTGGGCGACGCGTCCGCGCAGGTGCCGGATGCGGTCGTCGGCCAGCAAGGCGTCCTGGACGCGAGCCGAGAACACCCCGCGGTCGGTGCGCGCCATCGCGTCGCGCCGCTCGGCCAGGGTCAGCCCGGTCCAGCCGGTCGGGTCGGAGAACAGGGTGTTCTCGAAGAAGCTCTCGCCCCGCGTGAACAACGTGACCGACGGGGAGATCACGGTGATCGTCGAAACCCGGTGCCGGAACAGTTCGTTGAGCATCGACGCCGCGGTCTCGCCACCGCCGATCACCGCGACCCTTTCGGCCGCGATGCGCTCGTGCTCGGCGGCGCGGTGCCAGAACTGCGCGATCGACAGCACCCTCGGATGGCCGGGCAGGATGGAGCGCTCGGCCTGCCCCGGACCGGTGATCATCACGCCGTCGGTGTGCAGCACCGTCTCGTGGGTATGCAGCGCCCACTGTTCACCTGCTGTCGAAATGCTCTGCACCTCACCGGAAACCACGGTCATCCCGACCTCTTCGGCGACCCAGCGCAGATACTGCGCCCATCGACGGTGGGTCGGTGCGGGACGCCCACGGTCGATCCACTCGGCGAACTGGCCGGTACTGATCAGGTAGGACTGCCAGCTGTACCGGGTCATCCGCTCGTCGAGTTCGGCGTTGCGGCGGCGCACCAGCGCCGACCGGTACGGAAACCCGATGTCCTTCTCCGGGTTGGTGCCCAGACGGTGCTGTCCGTCGGTCCAACCGCCCACGGCATCCCAGTTGGCCGCCACCTCCGCGCGCTCGACCACCACCACTTCGGGTGCCTCGACACCCATCTCACGCAGGACGGCGGCTTTGGCGGCGACCGCCACCGCCTTGGCCCCGGCACCGACCACCGCCAGCGTCGCGCTCATGACGTGACCTCACGCAGCGCGTCGTCCCAGATCGCCTGCAGCTCCGCCACTTCGGAGGCGTCGAGAACGCCCGGTACGGTACGCCACTGCGTGACCAGAGCGGGCGAGTCGCCGTGCGCGACGACCGCCGCGACGATCGCGATCTCGTGGCGGACGGCGGCCTCGGGTGCCGGCACCGTCGACAGCCCGGTCAGCAGCAGACGATCGGCGGTCACCGCACCCCCGGAGGGCTGCAGGTCCGTCCGCCCGAGGTAGTTCAACAGCACCTGGGGTTCGGGTAGCGATCGCAACCTCTCACCGGTGTCCTTTCGCAGATACCGCAGCAGGCCGTAGTCGACACCGGGAGGAACGTCGGCCAGTTGCGCAGTGACGGCGGCGGGATCGTCACCGTTCAGTCGCAGCGGGTAGATCGCCGAGAGCAGCCCCACGGTGTCGGACAGATCGGCCCCGTCCAGTGGCGTGCGCCCGTGGGTCTCCAGGGCCACCAACGGCGGCGGGGTGGGCTGCCCGCGGCGAGTACGCCACCGCGTGATCGTGCGGCCCAGCGCGGCGATCAGCGTGTCGAACACCGGCTGCGGCGCGGCCAGCAACCGGGTGGTCACCTCGGCATCCGCGGCGGTCACGCTGACCTCCAGAGCACCGGCGCGATCGTCGGCGGGCTGCAGGCGACGCGTCCCCAGTGCGGGATCGGGGCCCTCGAGTTGACGGACCCAGAACGCGTCGGCGTAGAGGTCCTGAGCGCGCCGCTGCAGCAGCGTCGACCACTGCCGGTAGCTGGTGTGCTCGCCGGGCAGCGACGGGGTGCGCCCGGCCGCGACGGCATGCCAGGCCGCGTCGAGTTCGGCGATGACGATCTGCCAGGACACCGGGTCGAGAGCCAGGACATGCGCGGTGAGCACGAGCACACTGGTGGCGTCGGGCCCCCGTAGCCAGACGGCGTCGAACAGTGGCCCGCGCTGCGGATCGAGCCGCTCGAGTGCGGCGGCGGTGTGCCGAGCCACGTCGGCGGCCAGGTCCGGGCCCGCCTGCACCTCGGTGAACAGCCGGTCCACCGGATGCTCGACGAGGGTCATGGTGGCGCGGTCCAGCCGGGTCCGTAGGACAGGATGGGCGTCGATCACGCTGCGCAGCAGCGTCTCGAGTTGTCCGGCGTCGACGCCCTCGGGTAGGCGCAGCGCCTCGGTCGTGGCCATCCGGCGCGGATCGCCGTGCTCGTAGAGCCAGTGGGCGTTGGGCAACACCGGGATCGGGCCGCGGTCCTCGTCCCCGTCGCCCTGGGGCCGGGCGAGGTCGGCGTCGACCGCGGCCGCGAGTTCGCGCACGCTGCCGCACTCCAGCATCAGCTTGGCGCGCATCGCGACCCCGCGACGGCGGGCCGCCTGCACCACCGACAGCGCGACGATGCTGTCGAGACCGAGTTCCAGGAAATCCACGGTCACGTCGACGGTGTCCACACCGAGCACCTCGGACAGCACCGCAGCCAACTCGGCTTCGGTCGGCGTCTGCGGGGTGACGGTGGCGCCGTCCCCGGCCGGTTCCCGCTCGGCCAGTGCGGCCTCGTCGATCTTGCCGTGCGTGGTCAGCGGTAATTCCGCCACGGCCACAAGGTGATTCGGCATGAGATAACGCGGCAGCCGTCCCCGCAACCAGGTGCGCAGTTCCTCGACGTCCGGTTGCCCGGTCACGTACGCCGTCAGCCGGGGGCCGGTGCGGTGGCGGCGTACCGCGACGTGGGCCTGGGTGACCGACGGATGGGTGCCGAGCACCGCGGCGACCTCGGCGGGCTCCACACGGAAGCCGCGGATCTTCACCTGGGTGTCGGACCGTCCGAGGTAGACCAGCGTGTCATCGAGGTTGCGGCGCACCACGTCACCGGTGCGGTACATGCGCGCGCCCGGCACGTTCGGGTCGGCGACGAACCGGGTCGCCGTCTCCCCTGCCCGACCGAGGTACCCGCGGGTCAGCTGCCCGCCCGACAGGTAGAGCTCGCCGACGGCGCCGGGCGGTACCGGCCGCAGCCACGAGTCGAGCACGTAGGCGCGGGTGGTCGCGGTCGGGCGGCCGATCGTGGGCCGGTCGTGGGTCGCGATCGCCGCGACGACGGCCTCGACCGTGGTCTCGGTGGGTCCGTAGCAGTTGTGCGCGGACATACCGCTGCGGGCGCACTCTGTGCGGATGTGTTGCCACATGCCGGGATCGATGTTTTCGCCGCCGAGCGCGAGCACGGCCAGCGGAACGGTGGTGGTCAGCCCCACGTCGCGCAGCGCGGCGAACATCGACGGGGTGGTGTCGATCATGTCGATGCCGAAGCGGGCGATGGTCTCCACCAGCCGCTCGGCGTCGCGTTGGGTGGCGTCGTCGATGATGTGCACCGAGTGGCCGTCCAACAGCGCGGCCAGCGGCTGCCACGCCGCGTCGAAGGTGAACGACCACGCATGGGCGATGCGCAACCGACGCCGCAGCCGTTCGGCGGCCGGACGTAGGACCGCCGCGATATGGTCCTCGGCGTAGGCGAGCAGCGCCTCGTGGGTTCCGATGACTCCCTTGGGTTCTCCGGTGGTTCCGGAGGTGAACACGACGTAGGCGCCCTGGTGTGGCAGCGTGGTCGCGGCCCGGTAGTGCGCGGGTGGTTCGGTGGGCGCCGACTCCAACAGGTCCTCGTCGACGACCACGGCGGCCTGCGACCGGCGCAGGATCACCTCGACGCGGTCGGCCGGCATCGCCGGGTCCAGCGGCACGATCATGCCGCCCGCCTTGAGCACCCCGAACATCGCCACCACGTAGTCCGGACCCCGCGGCAATCGGATCGCCACCGGCGTCTCCGGGCCCACTCCGGAGGCGATCAGCACAGCGGCGACCCGGTCGGCCGCCTCGTCGAGCTGCCGGTAGGTCAGTTCGCCGCCGTCCCAGCTCAGTGCCACCGAACCCATTCGGTCGGAGACGATTTCGGTCAGCCGGGTGTGCACACCGGCAGCAGCCGTTGCCAGCGACGGGATGTCGGGGGTGTCCAGGTCGCCGGGCAGCACACTGAGCTCGCGCAGCGGGCGATCCCAGAGGTCGACGATCCGCCGGACGGTGGCCAGCAGTCGCCGGCCCAGCACCTCGGGGGTGATCGCGCCGAGGGCACCGTCTTTGGTTTCCACCAGCACGGTCAGCCGACCGTCGGTGAGGTGTGCGGCGATGGTCACCGGGAAATGCGCGAGGCTCTGCAGCGCCACCGGCGTGAACACCGCCCCGTTGGCCTCCAGCGGTCCGGCGCCCGCGATGGCACCGGGTGGGAAGTTCTCGTACACCAGCAGCGTGTCGAACAGTTCGCCGACGCCGCCGAGCGTGCGCAGCTCGGCGTGCCCGAGATAGCTGTGGTCGCGCAGGGTGGCCGCCTCGTGTTGCAGTGCCAGACACTGGGCGCCCACCGGGGCACGCGGATCCAGCCGGACGCGCAACGGGACCGTGTTGACGAACAGGCCGACCATCGACTCGACCCCGGCGAGTTCCCCCGGGCGCCCCGACACCGTCACACCGAAGGTCACGTCGGCGCGGTCGGTCAGTGAGGACAACGTGACGGCCCAGGCCAACTGGACCAATGAGTTCAGCGTGACACCGCGGGCCCGCGCCGCGTCGATCAACGCACTCGTGACATCCGGATCAGCCTGCAGCTCCGTGGTTTTCGGCAGGCCCGCATCCGGGGCTGCCGCACCGAGCGCCGGTGCCAGCAGAGTCGGGCCGTCGAGACCGGCCAGGTGCGCGCGCCACAACTGCCGGGCGTGTTCGTGATCGCGTCCGGCCAGCCAGCCGATGTAGTCACGGTAGGGGCGCGGCGCATCCGGCAGCGCCGACAGGTCGCCACCGGCGCGGTACAACGTCAGCAGTTCCGAGACCAGCAGCGACAGCGACCAGCCGTCGATGGCGATGTGGTGGGCCGAGATCACCAACCGCCAACGCCGCCGGGGTGATTCGAGCAGCAGGAAACGGACGGCCGGTCCGCGTGCGAGGTCGAAGCGGCGTCGGCGCTCGCGCACCTCGCGCTCCTCGAACTCGTCGTCGGAGCAGTGCTCGTGTTCCCAGAGCACCGCGACCTTCTCGGGGATGACCTGCACCGGTCTGGGCAGGTCCCCTTGGAAGAACGCGGCCCGCAAGTTGGGGTGGCGCACCAGGATCGCGGTCGCGCAGTCGTGCAGGAGCGCGACGTCCAGATCGCCGGCGATGTCGGCGCTCATCCCGATCACATACGGGTCGTCGCCGTCGCTCATCGCGGTCAGCGAGTACAGCCCGTGCTGCAGCGGGCTGAGCGCCATCACGTCGGCGATGGCGTTGGTGGACGCGCCGGTACTGGCTGCTGTCACGGGGATTCGGTCCGTTCCGCCCAGGAGGTCGCCAGCATCGCCAGCTCATCGGCGGACAGCCCCGATGCTTCCATCGGGGCGTGCCGGACGTCCTCGGTGTCGGTGACCGCGCCGGCGGCGTCGACCGCGGCGGCCAGATCGTGCACGACCGGATGCTCGAACACCATCCGGCCGGTGACCCGCAGCCCGGCTTCCTTGGCCCGCGCGGCCAACTGCACCGCGAGGATGCTGTCGCCGCCCAACTCGAAGAAGTCGTCGAAACGGCCGATCTCGGTGCCGTCGTGCACCTCGACGAGCACCTCGGCGAGCATCGCCACCAGCGCCTTCTCGGTCTCGGTGCGGGCCGGTTCGCTCGGACCCGCCGCGCGCGGCGCCGGCAGATCGCGCCGGTCGGCCGGCAACGCGTCGAGCACCGTGATCGTCGACGGCGCGGCTTCGGGTCCCAGGGCCGCCCGGACGGTCTCGGCGAACGCCTCGGGATCCGCGACGGGCTGCTCGGGGACGACGTACCCCGCCACGACCCTGCGGCTGCCGATCTCCCAGTTGCGGACGGCGGCGGCCGCGACCCCGGCGACCTCGCTCAGCGCGGCCTCCATCTCGTGGTCCACCCGGACCACGTACTGCAGCCGGCCGTCCTCGGTCCACCGCGCCCGGTCACCGCGCCGACCCGCGGCCGCGCCGGTGTAGTGGACATCGGCGACGACGCCGACCGGCACGGGCTTGCCTGCACCGTCGAGCAGGACCGCCTCGGCATCCGCGTCGGGCTGTACCGCCGGCCCGATCTCGACGTCGTCGACGTGGCGGTCCGGATCGTCGGCGAACGCGGTGATGACCCGTTCCAGCCAACCGGCGAACCGTTGCGCGGTGGCCCGCGAGTAGAGCTCGGTGCGGTAGATGACGTGGCCGCGATAACCCGCCTCGCCGGCGAAGAAGTTGACCGACAGGTCGGCGTGGGCCATGTCGAAGGTGGGCTCCAGGGCGGTGAACGTCGTGTCACCGTCGGGCCCGCTGCCGATCACCCGGCCCTTCGGCAGTTCCTCGCGCACATGCACGACGACGCCGAACAGCGGATTGCGCGACAGGGAGCGCACCGGGCTGACCGCGTCGACCACCTGGTCGAACGGCAGGTCCTGGTGCGCGTAGGCCGCCAGCGCCATCTCCCGGGAGCGGCGGCCGACCTCACGCAGCGTGGGGTTGGCGCGAAGATCGTTGCGCAGCACCAGAATGTTGATGAAGAAGCCGATCAGCTGGTCCAGTTCGGATTCCGTGCGTCCCGCGACCGGGGTGCCCAGCGGGATGTCGGCGCCTTCGCCGGCCTTGTAGAGGGTGACCGCGACGGCGGCCTGCAGCAGCATGAACTCGGTGGCGCCGAGTTCCCGGCTCAGTGCCACCAACTTCTCGCGCGTGGCGGCATCGAGGGTGAACTCCACGGCGTCGGCCGCGCCGCTGGGCACCGGCGGCCGGGCGAAATCGGGCTGCAGCCCCGTCTCGGCGGACAGCCCCTGCAGGTGCTCGGTCCAGTAATCCCGTTGGGCGGCAATGATTCCGGTGTCGTCAGCCAGGAGCTCGGCCTGCCATGCCGCGTAGTCGGCGTACTGCACCGGCAGCGGAGCCCAACTGGGCGCCTCCCCCGCGACGCGGGCCCGGTAGGCGGTGAGCAACTCGGTGAACAACACCGCCGCCGACCAGTGATCGGCCGCGATGTGGTGGATCACGATCGACAGGGCGTGCTCGCCGGGGATCGACAGCACGGCCGCGCGGATCGGCCACTCGTTCTCCAGGTCGAACTCGTGGCGGCGTTCGGCGTCGAGTTGTGCGGTCAGCCAGGCCTCGTCGTCGCCGCGGCTGCGCCGCACCGGGAACTCCGGATCCTCCTGGTTCACCAGTTGGTAAGGCACGCCGTCGATCTCGGTGAACGTGGTGCGCAGGCTCTCGTGCCGATTGACGACGTCACGCACCGCCGCCACCAGCGCGTCCACCTCGCAGGGCCCGGTGAACCGCGCGGCGAACGGGACGTTGTTGACCGGGCCCGGCCCCTCGATGCGGTACTGGAACCACTGGCGCAGCTGTGACGCCGACATCGGCGCCGGGCCGTCGTGGCCGACGGCGGTCAGGCGGGGGCGCAGCGGCCGGGATTCGCCGGTGGCCAGGGCGTCGACCCGTTCTGCCAGGCGAGCCACGCTGCCCAGTTCGAAGATCTCGCGGATCTCGATCTCGACGCCGCACCGGGCGCGCACCGCGGTGACGAGCTTGGTGGCCAGCAGCGAGTGGCCGCCGAGGTCGAAGAACGAGTCGTCGGCACCGACCCGGTCGCGGCCCAACAGTTCCGAGAACAGGGCTGCCAGTTCGCGTTCGGTGTCGGTTGCGGGTTCGCGGTACTCGGTGGTCGTGCTGATCTCGGGCAGCGGCAGGGCGGCCCGGTCGATCTTGCCGTGCGCGGTGATCGGGATCTCGTCGAGCACCACGTAGGCGGCGGGCACCATGTACTCGGGCAGCGCGGCGGCCACCCGGACCCGTACGCGGGCGATGTCGACGTCCTCGCCCGCGGCCGGGGTGAGGTAGCCGACCAGGCTCTTGCCGAGTCCGGGCAGGTCCTGGCCGAGCACCACCGCCTGACCCACCGAGGGGTCGACGCTGATGGCGGCCGCGACCTCGCCCAGTTCGATGCGGAACCCGCGGATCTTGACCTGTTCGTCGGCGCGGCCCACGAATTCGAGGTCACCGTCGGCGTTGCGCCGGGCCAGATCACCGGAGCGGTAGAGCCGGCCGCCGGGGGTGAACGGGTCGGCCACGAACCGCTCCGCGGTCAGGCCCGGGCGCCGGTGATATCCGCGCGCGACGTGGTCGCCGCCGATGTAGATCTCGCCGATCGCGCCGACCGGGACGGGCTGCAACGCGTCGTCGAGCAGATGCACCGTGGTGTTGATCTTCGGCTTGCCGATCGGCACGATCCGCGCGCCTTGGGTGCCCTCCACCTTGTAGCGGGTGGTGTTGATGATCGTCTCGGTGGGGCCGTAGAAGTTGTGCAGCAACGCATCGAAGGTGGCGTGGAACTTGTCGGCGAGTTCACCGGGCAGCGCTTCGCCGCCGATCGGCACGCGTTCCAGGGTGCGCCACCGGTTGACGCCGGGCAGCGACAGGAACAGCCCGAGCAGCGACGGCACGAAGTGCATCGCGGTGATGCCCTCGCGTTGCAGCAGTTCGGTCAGGTAACCGATGTCGGTGAGCCCGTCCGGTTTCGGGATGACCAGACGGCCCCCGCAGGACAGCGTCCCGAAGATCTCACCGATCGACACGTCGAAACTCGGCGAGGCGACCTGCAGCAGACGGTCGGCCTCACTGATGTCGTATTCGCCCTTGAACCACGCGAAGTACTGGGTGACCGGGCGGTGCGGCACCGGCACCCCTTTGGGCAGGCCGGTCGAGCCCGACGTGTAGATCAGGTAGGCGGCGTTGTCGGGGCGCAGCGGCCGGACCCGCACGGCGTCGGTGGGGTTCTCCGACGGGTAGCCGTCGAGCCCGGTGAGCGGCTCGGTGATGGTCATCGCCGGTTCGGAGTCGCTCAGCACGAACGACAACCGGTCCTCGGGGTAGCTGGGATCGACCGGGAGATAGACGGCGCCGGCCTTGACGATCCCGAGCGCGGTGATCAGCAGCTCGGGTGAGCGCTCCATCAGCACCGCCACCCGGTCCTCGGCCCCGATGCCCTGCTCGATCAGGCGGTGCGCCACCCGGTTGGCGGTCTCGTTGATCTCGCGGTAGGTGTAGCGGCGCCCTTCGTAGACCACGGCGACCGCGTCGGGCATCTGCGCGACACGCGCCTCGATCTGTTCGCCGAGCGTGGTCGCCGGCACCTCGAAGGCCTCACCGTGGGCCATCCGCTGCAGCCACTCGGCGTCGGCCTCACCCATCAGGTTCAGCCGTGCCAGCGGCCGGTCCGGGTGTCGCGTCGCGGCGTCGAGCAGCACGGCGTAGTGGTCGAGCATCTGCGCGGCGAGGGTGTCGTCGAGCACCTCCACGAGATACTCGGCCTCCAGCACCGCGCCGGAGTCGTCGAGTTCCACCATCAGTTCCAACGGCAGCTGGGTGACGTGCCCGCGCAGTTCGGCGCGGCGGCACGTCACTCCGGGCGGGCAGAAGCCGCCGCCGTCGGGTTCGCGGAAGCCGAAGCTGACCCGGGTCATCCGCTCGGTGCCGTGTCTGCGGTCCAGCGCGAGTTCACGGACCACGCGGTCGAGGTTGACCTGCTGGTGGGCGAACGCGTCGAGCGCGAAATCGCGGGTCTGCTCCAGCAATTCGGCGAACGTCTGCATCGGGTGCGGCCGCAGACGCATCACCGCGGTGTTGCCGTGGTAGCCGATCACCTCGTCGCTACCCGGGCCGCGCAGCAGCACCGGGCTGGCGACCAGCACGTCGTCGGTGTGGGTGTAGCGGTGCAGCAGCGCGCCGAAGGCCGCCAGCATCACCATGTACGGGGTCGCCCCGGCCGCGCGCGCCGTCGACCGCACCCGCTCGACGGTCTCGGCCGGCAGCGGCACGGTGACCCGCTGCGACCGGAACGTCGCCGGCACCGCGGACCCGTTGGGGCCGGGCAACTCCAGGGGTTCCGGGAGGTCGGTCATCGCCGCGCGCCAGAACGCGAGGTCCTCGTCGGAGGTTTCGGGTTCGGGGACCGGGGCGGGCGTCGGTCCGAGCGGCTCACCGACGTAGGCGCGGGTCAGGTCGGCGAAGAACACCCGCCAGCACCCGTCGTCCCACGCGATGTGGTGCACCACCAGCAGCATCACGTACTCGTCAGGTGCGGTGCGCGCCACCGAGATCCGCAGGGGCGACTCGGTGGCCAGGTCGAACGCACGGCCGAACTCGCGCTGCGCCAGCACTTCCAGGCGCAGTCGTCGCGCATGCTCGGAGAGGTCGGAGACGTCGGTGACCGCCCACCCGGGTCGCAGGCCGTCGTGCACGGTCAGTCGGGGCTCACCATCGTCGTCGGTCGCGAAGGTGGTGCGCAGCACCGGGTGCCGCTGCGCCACCGCGTCCACGGCCTCGTGCAGCCGGGCCAGGTCGATCTCGCCTTTGATGCGGTAGGACAGACACACATTCAGCAGGACGCCGCTTGGGTCCACGGAGTGCACGAACCACATGCGCTGCTGTCCGTCGGACAGTGTCCCGTCGGCGCGCTGCGCCCCGGTGCCTTCGTCCTCGCGCAAGCCGTGGCCCTCCAACCGACGGCGCAGCAGTTCCAGCCGCCGGGCATCGAGATCAGTGTCAGTCACGCGGGAATCTCATTTCGTCGTGGTTCGTCGCCGAGGCCGGCGATCAGCTCGGTGCCGGTCATTCCGCCGAGCATCGCGGCCAGGGGCACCGACCTGCCGGTGGCCCGGCGCAGTCGTTTCCGGAGGTCCAGGGCGAGAAGCGAATCCACACCCATGTCGAGCAGGGAGGCATCGAGGTCGACCGAGCCGGTGTCGACGCCCAGCACCGAGGTCAGCTCGGCGAGCACCAGGTCGGTGGTGTCACCGGTGCGGGCCGGCGTCGCCGACGAGTCCGGCACGGCCGTCTCGGTGAAGACCTGCAGACGGGCGCGGTCGGCGCTGTAGATCAACGGGTCGGCGGGATGATCGCGCAGGCTCGCCTCGACGGCGTCGTCGGCATCGAGCGGCACCAGGCCGGACCGGCCGATCTGCTCGACCGTGTCCCGGTCCACGACGCCGGCGCCGAACAGACCGAACCGCACCGAGGTGCAACGGATTCCGTCGGCGCGCAGCTGCGCGGCCAGTACGTCGAGGATGCGGTTGACCGCCGCGTAGGCCGCGTGCCCGCGTCCGCCCCACACCCCCGACAGCGAGCTGCACACGACCATGCGCACGTCACTGCGCAGCGGCCACTGCGCGACGAAGCGGGCCAGGCCGTCGACCTTGGCCGCCGCGGTCTCGGCGAAGTCGGCTTCGGTCAGCTCGTGGTGGTCGGCGAAACGCGCTGCGGCAGCGGCATGGACGACCAGGGAGGCGCCGTCGGCGGCGAACTCGGCGGCCGCGGCGGCGAGGTCGCCCGGGTCGGTGATGTCGCAGCGCACCGCCTGCACCGGCAGGCCGGCGAGGGCCTCGGGCAGTTCACCGGTGCGGCTGAGCAGGGTCACCCGGCGCGCGCCGCGCTCGACGAGGTGGCGCGCGTAGTGCTGCCCGACCGTCCCGGAGCCACCGGTGATCACGATGTCGTCCAGCACGCCGGGCTCGTCGAGCCAGGAGTCCGGGATAGTCACCGCCTCGTGCTCGACGCGGGTGAACACTGTCGGCCCGGAATCGGATCGCCGCAGCGCGAGGTCGTCACCGCGGCCGAGGACGGCGTCCAGCAGCGCGCCGGCGGTCGTGTCGTCGACCGGTGCCGAGCCCACGTCGAGATGACGGAACGCCCGGTCGGGGAATTCGAATCCGATACTGCGGTGCATGGCCGCCAGTGCCGCCTGGGCCGGTAACGCGGTGACGTCGTCACCCACCTGATCGGCGCCGCTGGTGATCAGCCAGAGGTCCCGACACTCGGCCCCCACACCGTCGACATAGTCCAGCAGTCCGGTGCCGATCAACCGGCCGAGTTCGGCGGCGGCCTGCTGCGGGTCGCGGCCGTCGAGTGCGGGCGCGACCGCGAGCACCAGATCGGCGTCGGTCGCCGACGCCGACTGCACACCGGGATGCCGCTCGACGGCGGCGCGTAGTTGCGCGGCCAGCCCGTTGTCCGGTCCGGCGAGCGCCAGCACGCCGGTGCGGCGCAACGCCAGACCCACCGGCGCGGGATCGTGCGGTTCCCATCGGTGCGCGCTCACCGTCAGCAGCGGCGGCGGGGGAAGCGGCTGCGGCAGCGCCCACAGGTGCACCTCGCGCATCGGGGCATTCGGGAAGCCGCGCAGCGCGGGTCGGGTCACCTCGACGGTGTCGGCCCACGGATATCCGCCGTAGTGGGCGGCCACGGCGGCCACCCCGGCCGACAACGTGTCCACGATCGACTCGTCGCGCCGTCCCGACCCCACGGCCGTTGCGTCACCGGCGCTCTGCCCCAGCGCGAACAGCAGAGCCGGGTGCGCGGAGAGCTCGACGAACAGGTCCGTGCCGAGCGCCGCGGCCGCCGACGCGGCCCGGTCGAAGCGAACGGTGTTGCGCAGGTTGGCAAACCAGTAGTCGGCGAAGTCGGTGTCGGCGGAGACGACCGTTCCGGTGGCCGACCCGATGAACGGCACCTCGGTCTGCTGGAAACTCGATGACGGGAGCCGGTCGAGGAATTCGCCGCGCAGACCGTCGAGCAGACTGGTGTGCGCGGGGAACGCCATGGTGACCGCACGCGCGAAGACGCCGCGCTCGTCGGCCTCGGCCAGCAGCGCCGCGACGGCCGCGCGCTCCCCCGACACCCCCACCGACGACTCAGAGTTGACCACGGCCAGCTCCAGCCAGCCCGGCACCGACGCGATCAACTGCTGCGCCTCGTCGGGGCTCACCCCCAGCACGACCATCCCGTAGCCCTCGGAGAGCTGTTGCAGGACGGTCGCGCGGGCGACCACCACCGCCGCCGCATCGGCCAGGGTGATCGCCCCGGCCACATAGGCCGCCGCCACCTCACCGAGGCTGTGCCCGACCGTCAGGTCCGGGGTGACCCCGCAGTGCCGCCAGACCGCGGCCAGTGCGGCCGCGTGCGTGAACTGCGCCGCCTGCGCCTCCACCTGCGACCAGTCCTGCCCGCCGTCCGCGCCGGTGAGGTAGGTCAGCGGGGACGGCGCACCCACTGCCACGAAGGCCGCGGCGCAGGCGTCGGCCTCGGTCCGGTAGACCTCCCACGCGCGGTGAGCCTCGGCGCCCATCGACGCCCACTGGTTGCCCTGGCCGGGGAAGACGAACGCGCACCGTTGGGCGTCGGGCTCCGAGGTGCGGGTCACCAACGGATGGTCGCGGCCGGCGGCCAGCGCGCCCAGGGCGTCGGCGAGTTCGTCGACGTCCGCGGCGCGTACGACCGCGCGGTGGCGGTGTCGCCGGCGCAACCGCAACAACGTCGCCGCGACCGCCTCGACCGACGGCCGGCGGTCGAGGTAGCCGAGGATGCGTGCGGCGTCCTGGGCGAGGAGTTCCTCGGCGTGCGCGCTGAGCAGCACCGGGGTACGCCCGTCGGGCAGAGCGGCCATCACGGCGTCCCGTCGTCGGGCACCGCGACGATCACGTGGGCATTGGCACCGCTCATCCCGAAAGCCGAGACCGCCGCCACCCGTCGTCCGTCGACGGCCGGCCACGGGGTCAGCTTGGTCGCCAAGCGCAGACCTTGTGCGTCCCAGTCGATTTCGTGACTCGGTTCGTCGGTGTGCAGGCTCTTCGGGATCGAGGCGTGTTCGGCGGCGACGAGGATCTTCGCCAGCCCGAGCGGCCCGGCGGCCGCCTGCGCATGCCCGATGTTGGATTTGAGCGAGCCGAGCACCGCGCCGCATCCCGGCCGGGTCGCACCGTAGGTGGCGGCCAGCGACTGCAGTTCGGTGCGGTCACCCAGCCGGGTGCCCGTGCCGTGGCCTTCGACCATCCCGATCTGCTCCGGCGCCAGCCCCGAGAGGTCCAGGACCCGGCGGAACAGGCGGGCCTGGGCCTGCCCGCTCGGGGCCGTCATGCCCTTGGTGCGGCCGTCGGAGTTCACCCCGCTGGCGAGCACCTCGGCGAGCACGGGATAGCCCTCACGCTCGGCCACCGACCGGCGGGCCAGCACGAACATCGCGGCGCCCTCGGCCCACACGGTGCCGCTGGCGTGCGCGCTGTAGGGCCGGCAGTGGCCGTCGTCGGACAGCGCGTGCTGTTTGGAGAACTCGACGAAGTAGCCCGGAGACCCCAGCACGCAGACCCCGCCGCTGAGCGCGACGTCGCAGTCGCCGGCACGCACCGCCGACACCGCGACGTGCAGCGCCGCCAGACCGCCCGTGCAGGAGGCGTCGATCGTCAGTGCCGGCCCACCCAGACCGAGCACATAGGCGATCCGGCCGGAGATCGCGCCGAGCGTGGTGCCGGTCAACAGGTGTCCGCTGTAGGCCGAGAACTCGGCGAGATCGCCGCCGTAGCCGAGATAGGAGGCGCCGACGTAACACCCGACGTCGTGGCCGGCCAGGCTGTCGGGGTTGACGCCGGCGTTTTCCAGGGCGCGCCAGGCCACCCGCAGCGCGACGCGCTGCTGTGGGTCGATGGCGGCGGCCTCGCGCGGCGAGATACCGAAGAACTCGGGGTCGAATGTCGCGGCGCCGGAGAGGAATCCGCCCATGTCGTGGATCCGCTTGAAACCTTCGCGCCGGGATCCGTCGAGCAGGTCGCGCACCGCCCAGCCGCGGTCGGTGGGGAACGGCCCCAGAACCTCGCGCTCTTCGGCCAGCATCGACCAGAACGCCTCGGGCGTGTCGATACCGCCGGGGGCCTCCAGCGCCACGCCGCAGATGACGACCGGGTCAACCACCATGGACCAGCTCCGCCACCGCGGCTGCCTGCTCGGTGATGTAGAAGTGCCCACCGTCGAACAGGTCGCGCGTGAACTCGCCGCCGGTGTGGTCGCGCCACTTCAGCAGCATGTCGGGGTCGATGCGGTGATCGGTGCGCCCGCCGAGGGTGCGGATGTCGGCGGCGATGCGGACGTCGCCGTCGCACGAATACCGGTTGAAGGCCTGGTAATCGGCGAGGACGGCCAGCAACAGCAGCTCGACGAAATCCTCGTCGGCGAGCAGGCGCGGATCGGTGCCGCCGAGATCGACCATGTGCGCGAGGACCTCCCGGTCCTCGGTGGGCAACCGGGGCGAGGCCGCGACCGCCGACGGTGCCTCGCTGGCCGAGACCCACAGCCGTTGCACGTCCACCCCGCGACTCTCGGCGATCCGCGCGAACTCGAAGGCCACCACCGCGCCCAGGCAGTGTCCGAACAACTGCAGCGGGCCGAGGCCGGCCCAGTCGCCGGCGTCGAACAGGTCCTGCGCCAGCCCTTCGACCGTCTCGGCGGCCGGGTGGGCCAGTCGCTCGGCGCGGCGCGGGTATTGCAGCGCGTAGGCATCGATCCCGCAGCGCGAGAACGCGGTTGCCAGACCGCGGTAGGTGGCTGCCGCGCCGCCGGCGTGCGGGAACACCAGGATGCCCCCGGGCACGGCCGGGGCCGCAGCCGGATAGCGCTTGATCCAGGGTTTGAGCGTCACGTCACTTCTCATTGCGCGGCAACGGTTTCCAAGGTGGTCGCCACCTCGGCGGCATCCATCTGCGCGACCTCCAGGTACACCTCGGCCACCTTCTCCAGCCGGCTGTCGCGAGCCGACAGCCGCGCCGCCAGCGCCGCCGCCGTGCGCGCGGCGAAGATGTCGGCGACGGTGATCGCCGAGGTGTCCAACCACGTACGGATCTGCGAGACGGCGCGTGTCGCCAGCACCGAGTCACCTCCGCCGGCGAAGAAGTCGTCGTCGACGCCGAGGCCGGACCGGTCGAGCAGCCCACCCAGGATCGAGGTCAGAGCGGATTCCAGCGAGGTTCGCGGAGCCCGGTGGCCCGCACTCTGCAGGGCCTTGGCCTCGGCGAGGATCCGCGCGACGGCGACCCGGTCGATCTTGCCGCCGACAGTGAACGGAATCCGCTCGGTGACGCTGATGATCTTCGGAATCATGTGCGGCACCACGAGATCGGCCATCGTCGTCGCGATCGTCTCGGCATCGACGGTCTGCCCCGGTACCGGTTCGACGAGCGCGGCGAGCACCTCGCGTCCCCCGTCGGGAGCCACCATGGCCGCCACGGCGGCCTCGACGCCGGGGACACGGCGCAGCGCGGCTTCGACCTCACCGAGCTCGACGCGGTAGCCACTGATCTTCACGCGGTGGTCGACACGTCCGACGAACTCGATGACGCCGCCGGGACGGTACCGGACCAGGTCGCCGGTGCGGTACCAGCGCCGGCCCTCGTAGGTCACGAACTTCTCGGCGGTCAGGTCCGGGCGGGCGCAGTAGCCGCGCGCGACACCTCGTCCACCCACCCAGAATTCTCCGGGCACCCAGTCGGGGCAGTCCAGGCCGTCGGGACCCACGACACGACATGTGTTGTTGGGCAACGGCACTCCGAGCGGGACCGACGTCCAGTCCGCCGGCGGGTCGCCGACGACCTCGCAGATCGTGTTGTGGGTGGCGGTCTCGGTGGCACCGCCCAGCCCGGCGAACCGCATCCGCGGGGCCCGTTGCTGCAGCGCGCGCACCAGCGCCGGGCGCACCCAGTCGCCTCCGGTCGGCACCACGCGCACCGAGGACAGATCGCCGTCGACGGCGGCGAGCATCTCCAACCAGCCGGGCATGAAGTGCAGCACGGTCACGCCGTGTTCGGCGATCAGACGGGCCCACACCTCGGGGGCGCGGCGCTGATCCTCGTCGACCACGACGATCGACGCCCCGGCCCGCAGCATGCCGAAGACGTCGAGCACCGACAGGTCGCATTCCAGGGTCGACAGCGCCAGGCAGCGATCGTCGGGCCCGATCCCGAAGTGGCCGTTGATGAACTCCACGGTGTTCATCGACGCGTCGTGGGTCACCTCGACGCCTTTGGGTTCACCGGTGGAACCCGAGGTGAACAGCACGTAGGCGACATCGGTGGGATCCACGGCGGGCAGCGTGTACCCGGTCTCGCGCCGGCCCACCCGCAGCGCCTCGGCCACGGTCAGAGCGCACAGCGTGGTGGGCGGCTGGTCGCCGCACACCAGGGCCATGCGCGCCCCGGCGGCGGCCAGCATGCGTGCGGCGCGGTCGGCGGGATGATCGACGCCGACCGGCGCGTAGGTGGCGCCGACCGAGGAGATCGCCAGCAGCGCGATGACCTGCTCGTAGTTCTTCGGGCCCATCACCGCGACGGTGTCGCCGGGGCGGATGCCGGCGACGTGCAGCGCGGCCGCCACGGCGAGAACCTGTTCGCGCAGTTCGCCGTAGGTCAGGTTGCCGTCCCGGCTCCACACGGCCGGCGCGTCGGGTCGGGCCTCGGCCTGCCGGAAGAAGCCGTCGTGCAGCGTGTCCCCGCTGCGCGCCTCGGTCACCGAGTTCACCCGGTCGCGTGCGGCCTGCTGTTCGGGGGTCACCGCCGCCACATCGACGGCCTCCCAGGCGGTTTCGTCGGTGGCCAGGCGCTCGAGCTCGGCGAGGTGGTGGGCGAACATGGCGTCGGCGACACCCGGCCGGAAGGCGTCCTCGCGGGTGTCCCAGTTGATCATCAGCCCCTCGGCCACCGGGGTCGCCTGCGCGTCGAGCAGCACCTGCGGTCCCTGCGAGATCGTCCACACCGGGCGGCCGAAATGCTCGGTCACCTTGCCCGCGAACAGATCTCCGAGACCGATCGCGCTGGTGTACACGATCGGGGCGAGCACCGGGGCGCCGTGGTGGCGGGTCAGGTCCCGTAGCACCGACAGCCCGGAGTAGCTGGAATGGCGGGCGGTGGTGTGCAGGGTCTCCTGCAGCACCCGGCACCGCGCGATCGGGGTGTCCGCCCCGGTGAGGTCGACGTCGAGCATCAGCGACGAGGTGAAGTCGCCGACCAGCTTGTCCACGTCGGGGTGGAACTGTTCGCGGCCGAACATCGGCAGGTTGAGCAGGAAGCGCCGACTGGTCGACCACCGCGCCAGGGTGCCGGCGTAGGAGGCCGCGACCGCCATGGCCGGGGTGATGCCGCGCCGCTGCGCTGCGGCGAACAGCGCGTCGCGGGTGGCCACGTCGATGATGTGCCAGCGTCGCCGTGACCGCTTGGGGTCGGCCTGCTCGGCGCGCGGCACGAGCGGGAGCGCGGGGCCCTCGGGCAGTTCGGGGATGCGCTGGGCCCACCAGCGCCGGTCCTCCTCGGTCTCGGTGACCGTCGAGGTGAGTGCCGCCCGGTACTCGCGGTAGGTGTAGCCGAGCTCGGGAAGTGTTCCGCCGCCGTAGAGTTCGGCCAGGTCGGCCATGAAGTTGCGGTAGCTGACCGCGTCGACGGCCTGCATGTCCATGTCGACGTGCAGGCGGGTCCGGCCGTCGGCCAGCAGCGACAACGAGAACTGCACCACTTCGCCGTGCATCATCTGGTGCGACTTGGCGTCCCGGATCTCCTCGAGTCGCGCCGCGGCGGCGGCCTCGTCGAGGTCACGCAGGTCGTAGACGGTGACCGGCAGTCCGCGGTCGGTGATCCGCTGGGTGCCGTCGGGCAAGATCTCCACCCGCAGCATCGGGTGTCGCGCGGCCAGCTCGGCGGCCGCGGCACGGAGCCGTTGCGGATCCACGCCGGTGCCGTCGAACTCGACGTACAGGTGCCCGGCCACGCCGCCGAGTTGCTGGTCGTCGTTGCGCCCGATCCACATCGCGTGCTGGATCGGAGCCAGCGGGAAGGTCTCGGAGGTGTCGGTGTCCTCGCCGCCGGTCCGGGTCTGCGAGGCGTCGTCCTGCGGCTCGACCGGTCGCGGGGCGGCACCGGAGGACAGCAGCTCCGTCCATGCGGCTATGGTCGGGTTTGCCGCCAGCGCTGCGAACCCGACATCGATGCCCTGGCGGCGCCATCGTCCGGACAGGCTCATCATCCGGATCGAATCGAGACCGGACGCGATGAGGTCGGCTTCGGGATCGAGGTCGGCGGGGTCCACGCCGAGAAGTTCGGCAACCTCGTCGCGGACGGACTGTGCAGTCGTCGACGCCAAACTCACCGGTCCTCCTCGGGCCACCTCAGAATTAAGTGCAGGCTGTCCTAACTTTGAGGAGGCTACCTTATATTCGGGTCACCGAAAACTCCTACCCAGAGCGGCGATTTTGACTGATGAGCAGTGAATTCCGGACCGACCACGACGATGACCTGGCACGCGGCTTCGTGCCGTTCCCCGAAGACCGGGCCGAGGTCTATCGGCAGGCCGGGTACTGGACCGGCCGGCCCCTGGATTCCATCCTGACCGACGCCGCCGCGGCCTGGCCGGACCGCCCGGCAATCATCGACTCGGCGCAGACCTACACCTTCGCCGAGTTGGACGCGGCTGCCGACCGGGCCGCCGCAGGGCTGGCCCGCGTGGGCATCCGGCCGGGCGACCGGGTGCTGCTGCAACTGCCGAACTCCTGCCAGTTCGCCGTTGCCCTGTTCGGGCTCCTGCGCGCGGGAGCCGTGCCGGTGATGTGCCTGACCGGGCACCGGACCGCCGAGCTCGGCCACTTCGCGAAGGTCAGCGGCGCGGTGGCACTCATCGTGGCCGACCAGGCCGGCGGGTTCGACTACCGGGACATGGCCGCCACCCTGGTCGACGAGCACCCCGCCCTGCGCCACGTGCTCGTCGACGGGGACCCCGGGCCGTTCCTCGCGTGGTCCTCGGTCTGCGCGGACACCGGCCCGCGGGTCGACCGGGGACCGGTGGACCCCGCGCTGCCGGCGCTGCTGCTGGTCTCCGGCGGCACCACCGGCCTGCCCAAGCTGATCGCCCGCACCCACGACGACTACGTGTACAACGCCACCGCATGCGCCCAGGCCTGCGAGATGACCGGCGACGACGCCTACCTGGTGGCATTGCCGGCCGGGCACAACTTCCCGCTGGCGTGTCCCGGCCTGTTGGGCTCGATGACCGTCGGTGCGCCCACGGTGTTCACCGCCGACCCCAGCCCGGAGAACGCGTTCGCGCTGATCGACAAACACCAGATCACCGTGACCGGCCTGGTCAACGCGCTCGCGAAATTGTGGGCGCAGGCCTGCGAATGGGAACCGGTACTGCCGACCTCACTGCGGTTCGTGCAGGTCGGCGGTTCCCGGATGAGCCCGGAGGACGCCCGGTTCATCCTCGAGCGGCTCACGCCCGGGATGTCGCAGATCTTCGGCATGGCCGAGGGAATGTTGAACTTCACCCGGCCCGGCGACCCCGAGGACGTCGTCGTGCACACCCAGGGTCGGCGGATGTCCCCGCACGACGAGATGCGCGTCGTCGACGAGGACGGCAACGACGTCGCCCCCGGGGAAGAGGGCGAGCTGCTCGTGCGCGGGCCCTACACCCTCAACGGGTACTACCGCGACGACGACGCCAACGCCCGCGCCTTCTCCCCCGACGGCTTCTACCGCACCGGCGACCGGGTGCGCATCTTCACCGACGGTGCGCGCGCCGGCTACGTCGAGGTCACCGGCCGGATCAAGGACGTCATCCACCGCGGCGGGGAGACGGTGTCGGCGACCGACCTCGAGGACCACCTGCACACCCATCCCGCCATCTACAGCGCCGCCGCGGTCGCACTCCCCGACGAGTACCTCGGCGAGAAGATCTGCGCCGCCGTGGTTTTCCGGGGTAAACCGATCAGCCTGGCCGACCTCAACGCGTTCCTCGACGAGCGCGGCGCCTCCACCCACGCGCGGCCCGACGTGCTCGTCCCCGTGCCGTCGCTACCCCTGACCGCGGTCGGCAAGGTCGACAAGAAGCAGCTGGCGGCCAGCCTGGTTTGAGCCCCGCTCACGCGGTTATGCGGCGGGCATGAAGCTCGACGCTCTCGCCACCGAGATCGACGCGCTGCGCGGCGACCTCGCCTCCGCCGAGAAGGTGTGGGAACCGTGGGCGGCCCACGTCGCGCCCCGGCATCGCCGCAGCGCGCAGAACATGATCCACTACTGGGCCATCCGCCAGCACGACCTGCGCTATCTGCAGCAGCGGCTCTCCGAGGCCGGTCTGTCGTCGCTGGGCCGCTGTGAATCCCACGTGCAGGCCACCCTGGACCTGATCTCCGCGGCGCTCACGGCGATGCGCGGCGGCGAGTACCGCGCGCCGACCGAGGCCGCGGTCAGTGTCACCGAGGGCCCGGAGCTGTTGGCCCACCGCGCCGACGAACTGCTGGGCCCGCCCCGCGACGAACGTTCCGTGCGGATCATGGTGACCCTGCCCAGCGAGGCAGCCCACGACCGCACGCTGGTCACCGACCTGGTGGCCGCCGGGATGGACGTCGCGAGGATCAACTGCGCGCACGACGACGCCACCGCCTGGCGTGCGATGGCCGCACACGTGCGCGCCGCGGACCCGTCGTGCCTGGTGGCGATGGACCTCGCAGGACCCAAGCTGCGCACCGGCCGCATCGAGCACCCCGACGGCGCGCTGCGCCTCGGCCCCGGCGACCGGTTGCGCCTAATGCCCGAGGAGCGCGACGCCCCGTCCGGTCAGGACGACATGCCGTGCGTCGGGGTCACGTTGCCCGAACTGTTCGACCACGTCGGTGCTGGCGACGCGATCTTCTTCGACGACGGGAAACTCGGTGGTGTGGTCGAGTCGGTGGACCCCGACGCACTGACCGTACGCATCTCCCATCCCGGGCAGGGCACCGCAAAGCTCAAGAGCGGCAAGGGCATCAACGTACCCGACACCGAGCTGTCGATCTCGGCGGTGACCGACAAGGACGTCGAGGACCTGGCGACGATCGTCGACATCGCCGACATCGTCGAGGTGTCGTTCGTCCAGGATCCCGACGATGTGCTGCGACTGATCGACGAACTCGACCGCCGCGACGCCGATGCCCTCGGGGTGGTCCTCAAGATCGAGACGCGCCAGGCGTTCGCCAAGCTGCCGCAACTCCTGCTCACCGCGATGCGCCGCCGCCGGGTGGGCGTCATGGTCGCGCGCGGTGACCTCGCCGTGGAGGTGGGTTACGAACGCATGGCCGAGATCCAGGAGGAGATGCTGTGGTTGTGCGAGGCCTCGCATCTGCCGGTGCTGTGGGCCACGCAGGTGTTGGAGCGGCTGGCCAAGAAGGGTCAGCCGACGCGGGCGGAGGTGTCCGACGCCGCGATGGGTGTACGCGCCGAGTGCGTGATGCTCAACAAGGGCCCCTACATCACCGACGCGGTCAGCGCGCTGGACAGCATCCTGCGGCGCATGGAGGCCCACACCTACAAGAAGCGCAGCCTCCTGCGCACGCTGCGGTCATGGCGACCCGACGCGTCCACGCTCCCCCGCGCCTGATGCCGCTCCGTCGGTCGCCGAGAGCATCTCGACGATCCGTGCGCTGACCGCCGCGGCGCTGGGGTGCTCCCACAGCAGCGTCGGCGGAAGCGTCAGGCCGGTCCGCTTCTCCAGCGCCCGCCGCAGCGCGACGGTCATGATCGAGTCCACGCCGGTCTCGATCAGCGGCACCCGCGGATCGACATCGGCATGGTGCACGCCCAGTTCGGCGGCCACCACGTCGATGACCTGATCGGACACCCACTGCTCGACGTCCTCGTCGCCGGGGCCCACCGTCACCCCGTCCTCGAGGGTCTCCTCGCGCGCCGGCGCTACGGCGGCGAGCATCGGGACGGCCGCGGCCTCGGGAAGTACCGGCAGCACAACGGTATTCGGGTCGTCGCGACGCATCGCGGCGTCCAGCGCCCGCATCGCGTCGTCCGCCCCGACCGTGCCCATGCCGAGCGCCTCCAGCTGCGCGGCGATGTATCCCGACGCCGAACCCATGCCCATGCCCCGCCACGCCGTCCAGGCGACCGCGACGGTCCGGTCGCCGCGCGCATGCCGGTGGCGCGCGAACGCGTCGAGGTAGGCGTTGGCGCACGCGTAGGCGCCCTGGCCGGGGAACCCGGCCAGATACCCGCACGAGGAGTACAGCACCATCCAGTCCAGCACTCCGGGCGGGAACACCTCGTCGAGCATCATCGCGCCGTCGACCTTCGGCCGCATCGCGGCGCGGATGTCGTCTGCCGTCGTGTTCATCAGCAGCGCACCGGCTTCCACGCCCGCCGCATGCACCACGCCACGCACCGGCGGCAGTTGCGCCAACAACTCCCGCAACCGCGTCGCGGCGTCGGATGCGGCCACGTCGACCGCGGCCACGTGCACGCTGACTCCGCGTTCCTCGAGCGCGGTGATCGCGCCGATGAGCTGCTGGTCCGGGTGGCCGGGCCAGTCGCGGCGGGGCGGAATCCCCCTGCGGGACAACAGGACCAGGCGCCGGGCGCCGAGGTCGGTCAGGCGCGACGCGATGTGCAGCCCGAGCGCACCGGTGCCCCCGGTGATCAGATACGTGCCGGCCGGCGTGCAGGTCATCGGCGTGGCGGCACCGGGCTCGGCATGGGTCAGTTGCGCGGTCATCGCCACACCGCCGCGCACCACCACCACACCGTGCCCGGGCAGGTCACACAGCACGGCCGCCGGCAGGGTGGCGTCGGGGGCCAGGTCCAGCACACCTCCCCACGCCTCGGGATGTTCGGCGGCGGCGACCCGGGCCAGACCCCACAGCGGCGCGTGGACGAGAGCGTCCCCCTCGTGGACGCCGCGCGTCAGCACCCACAACCGGACCCCGGCCGTCAGATTCGGCATCTGCCGGCAGGCGTCGAGGACGAGTTCGGCCACCGCCTCGGGGGCGGCATGTCGCGGTGGCGCCAGCAGCACCACCGACCCGGGGGCCGCCGCGGAGATCTGCGCGATCTCCGAGCAGCGTCGGCTGGTGACCCCGGATCCGGCGAGATCGGCGGCCAGCGCATCGGTTTCGGCGTCGTCTCCGACGAGCACGACCTCGGTGGGACGCATCTGCGGATCGAACGCGATCTCGCGCCACTGCAGACGGTGGACCATCCGCGAGGTGTCCGGACCGCCGGGGTTCTCCAGTTCCTCGAACGTCATCGCGCTGATCGCCGCGCGCACCACCCCGGACTCGTCGGCGATCGCCACGTCGGTGCTGGTGCCGCCGCGGTGCCGGATGTGCAGCAACGCCACCGCGGGCGGCGCTGCCGCGACCTGGACGGCGCCGATGCGGGCCGGCATCCGCAGCCGCGCCGGCCCGTCGAAGATCGTCGACGCGGCCGAGGTCGCCGCGTCGAGCAGGCCGGCCCACGTCGCGGGTTTCGATCCGTCCGCGTGGGCCGCGACCCGGACCAGCATTTCGCCGTCCCCGCAACAGATCTCGCGGATCTGCCAATCGAATCCCATCGCCGCGACACCCACACCGGCCAGCGCGTCGACGACATGGCCGGGCGGCAGAGCCTTCGCGCAGCGGCGCCACAGCGCGTCCTCCAGCCTGGCCCCGATGGTGCTGTCGGCGACGATGCCGTCGGCGGCGACGACGGCGCTGCTGTGGGTCAGCCACCCGCCGCCCGTGTCCTCGGTGTCGTCGGTCAGCCGCGAGGAGAGCCGCAACTCGCCGTCCTGGCGCACCACCTGGATGTCGCGCTCGCGGGCGGGCGCGACCGGGGTGCGAAGGTGGACGTCGGTCAGCGCGCCACCCGCCGCGGTCAGGAAGGTGTTCAGTAGCACCGCCGCCGGCACGATCTCGGTCTGCTGCACCGGATGATCGCCGGGATAGGGGCGGTTGGACATGTCCAGGCGGGTCTGCCACATCCGGGCCGGGACGGCCCCGGTCACCTCGGTCATGCCGCCCAGCAGGGTGTGGGAGTCGACGTCGTGCAGGGCGCGGGTGCCCGGCGGAGGCGTCGGGGTGCGCCAGAACCTGCGGTGTTGCCATTGGGTTCCGGGCAGGTCCGGCATCCACGGGCCGGCGGCGGTGTAGCCGTGCGCCACCGGCGCGCCGTGACAGTAGAGGGCGCCCAGCGCCGCACCGATGGCTCTGCGCTCGGGCTGGTCGCGGCGCAGCACCGGCACCACGGCGTAACTGTCGGGTTGTACGTCGTATCCGAGGTGCCCCAGCGTCTCGGCGATGGAATGGGCCACCACGGGATGCGGGGACACCTCCAGGAACAACCGGTGTCCGTCCTCGGCGGCGGCCGTCACGGCCTCGGCGAAGCGTACCCGGCCACGCAGGTTGGTCGCCCAGTACTGCGGGCCGCGCTGATCATTGGACCGCGGGTCACACAAGGCGGTGGTGTACAACGGGATTCGCGCCGACCCCGGTACGGGCAGCTCGCCGACCAGGCGCGCGAGTTCGGCGGTCAGCGCGTCCATGGCGGGGCTGTGGAACGCGACGTCGGTGTTGACGCGACGCGCCATCATCCCCTCGCCGCTCCACCGGTCGATGACGGCCTCCACCGCGGCGAGAGCACCGGAGATCACCGTGGACTGCGGCGAGGCGCTGATCGCGGCGACGACGTCGTCGTCACCGGCCAACCGTTCGGCGGCCTCCTCGAAAGGCAGGCGCACCAACGCCATTGCGCCCTGGCCGGCGACGTGCCGGAATCCGCGGGCTCGGTAGCAGGCCACCGCCGCGCCGTGGGTCAGGTCGAACACACCGGAGACTACGCAGGCGGCGACCTCGCCGACGGAGTGACCGATGACAGCGGCCGGCGTGACGCCCCGGGCGCTCAGCACCGCGGCCAGACCGACCTGCATCGCGAACGTCAACGCCTGCACCTGGTCGGTCCCGCCGAGGTTCTCGGCGGTGAGGGCCTCGCGGGCACTGAAGCCCAGTTCCCGACCGAACACCTCGTCGACGGTGTCGATGGTGGCGGCGAAGGCGGGTTCGGTGACCAGCAGTTCCCGTCCCATGCCGGCCCAGTGGGAACCGTGACCGGAGAACACCCAGACCGCACCCGTCTCGGCGCCGGGCAGGACCCTGCCGGTGACCAGGCGCGGGTCGCGCCCGTCGAGGGTCAACGTCTCCAGGGCGGCGACGACCGCCTCCGCGCGTGGCCGACCGGTCAGGCCCTCGGTCACCACCGCGGCGCGCACCGGTTCGGCGGAGCGCCGGGTCCACAGCGTGGCCGCGATGCGGTCGACGTCCACCTCGGCGTCCTGCAGGTGCTCGGCCAGTGCGGCCGCCTGCCGGATCAGACGCTCCTCCGAACGCCCGGACAGGGGAAGGAAACTCGCTGCGGGAATTCGGATTTCGACGGCCGGCGCGGCCGGCGCCTCCTCGAGCAGGAGGTGGGCGATGGTGCCGCCGTAGCCGTAGCTGCACACCGCGGCACGGCGTGGGGCAGACCCGCGCGGCCACGCCTCGATCTCGGTGGGCACCCGCAGGCCGCTGCCGTCCCAGTCGATCGCGGTGCTGAGCTTGCGCACACCCGCGGTCGGCGGCAGCGTCTCGTGGTGCAGCGCCAACACCGTCTTGATCAGTCCGATCACCCCGGCGCCGCCCTCGAGGTGTCCGGTGTTCGGCTTGACCGACCCGATCGCGCACGGCCGCTCGGCGCGCCCGGCGCCGTATACCGCGGAGAGGGCCGCGACCTCGATCGGGTCCCCTGTGGGCGTGCCGGTGCCGTGCGCCTCGACGTAGTCGACGCTGTCCGGCGCGATCCCGGCGCTCTCGCAGGCCCGGCGGAAAAGTTCCTGCTGGGCTTGCCCGTTGGGGCTCATGATCCCGACCGTGCGGCCGTCCTGGGCGACTGCGCCACCGCGGATGACCGCGAACACGCGGTCGCCGTCGCGCAGCGCGTCGGAGAGCCGTTTGAGGACGACGACACCGGCGCCCTCGCCGCGGCCGTAGCCGTCGGCGGCGTCGTCGAACGTCTTGCACCGCCCGTCCGGCGCAGTGGCACCGGCGACGTCGAGCACGCGGGTCAGCCCCGGCCCGATCAGCGCGCTCACACCCCCGGCCAGCACCAAGGACGACTCGCCGTCGCGCAGCAGCTGGCACCCCTGGTGCACGGCCACCAAGGACGCCGCGCACGCCGCGTCCAGCGCGACACTGGGTCCGCGCAGATCGAGCAGGTGTGACACCCGGTTGGCCACCCCGCACAGCGAGGTGCCGATCCCGGTCCAGGCTTCGATGCCGTCGAGATCCTCCATCAGCAGCTTGCCGTAGTCGTCGGAGTTGACGCCCATCAGCACCGCGGTGTCGGTCCCGGCCAGCGAGCGCGGAGCGATACCGGCATGCTCGAGCGCCTCCCAGGACACCTCGACGGCCAGGCGCTGCTGCGGATCCATCAGTTCGGCCTCGCGCGGGGACACCCCGAAGAAGTCGGCGTCGAAGCCGTCGAGATCGTCGAGGAAGGTGCCCCAGGGTGTGGTGGCCTGGAGGACCGCCGCGTTGCGCGGGTCGCGGTGCAGGTACGGCTCCCAGCGCTCAGCGGGGACCTCACGTACCGCGCTGCCGCCGTCGAGGAGGAACGACCAGAACTGGTCGACGGTGTGGATGTCGCCCGCCACTCGGCAACCGATGCCGACGACGGCGATCGGCTCCGGAGCCCGGCTCAGCGACACGTCGGCAGGCATGGCCGGACCACCCGTGGCGCCGACGAGATGTGGCTAGGCTGCCCTAACTGACGCATGCGCGTCATCTTGGCACAACGCATGCACAATCAGGAATCCACCTCGGGCCCCGAGGTTTGCTCAGACCCGCGGCGGCGGTTGCGCACCGGGATCGTCGGGATCCACCTCGACCGCGTACGACGTGATCGCGGCGATCTGCTCGCCGTCGAACTCGTAGATCGCGCAGCTGGCCACCGCGGTCATCCCGTCCGGACGCACGTAGCGCACCAGGGTGTCGACGGCGACGACGTCGCGATCTCCGACGGTCACGCGTCGGTCGAACTCCACCCGGGCACCCTCCAGACTGACCGAGGTGTCCCGGCAGGTGCGACGGACGGCATCGGCGCCCTCGAGGACCATGCCACCGACGATCGTCCACTTCACGTTCGGGGCCAGGTGGTCCAGCGCCTCGTCGAACCGGTGCTCGGAGAAGGCCAGCGCCACGGCGACCGGATCGATTGACATGACCCGACCGTAGCGTCCATCAGATCGGCACGGTATGAGTAGACATATGGAGCTGTCCGGGATCGGGTTGTGGAGTTCGCAGTTGCGCTACGGGAACCCGGGGGAGGCGGCCGAAGCAGCAGCCGAACTCGACGGTCTCGGTTACACCGCCCTGTGGATCCCCGACGTCGGCGGCCCCGTCCTCGACTCCGTCGAGAACCTGCTCGCCGCCACCCAGAAAACGGTGATCGCCACGGGCATCCTCAATCTCTGGATGCACGAACCCGGCGAGGTCGCCGACCGGTACGCCGCCCTGACCGACGCCCACGGCGAACGCTTCCTGCTCGGTATCGGCTGCAGCCACGCGCCGCTGATCGATTCCCAGGAACCCGGCCGCTACCGCAAGCCCCTGGCCGCGACGAAGGCATTCCTCGACGGCCTCGACGCCGCCGCCAAGCCGGTACCCGAGAGCAACCGGGTGCTCGCCGCGCTGGGCCCGAAGATGTTGCAGCTGTCCGCCGAACGCGCGCGCGGCGCGCATCCGTACCTGACCACACCCGAACACACCCGGCAGGCCCGCGAGGTGCTCGGCGACGGACCGCTGCTGCTGCCCGAGCAGGGCGTCATCCTGACCACCGACCGCGACGAGGCCCGCGCCATCGGAACCGATTGGCTGCGTTCGTATCTCGCCTTGCCGAACTACGCCAACAACCTGCTGCGGCTGGGCTTCACCGAAGAGGACCTGACCACGGTCAGCGACCGCGTGTTCGACGCGCTGCTGGCCTGGGGGGACGAGGACACCATCCGGCGCCGCGTCGACGAGCATCGCCAGGCCGGCGCCGACCATGTGTGCGTCCAGGTGCTGACCACCGACCCGCGCGAGTTCCCGCGCGAACAGTGGCGCCGGCTGGCCGACGCCCTGCTGTAGGTCAGTCCAGCAGCGAGCGCACCACCGCGTCGGCGAGCAGCCGGCCGCGGTCGGTGAGCACCAGCGCGTCACCGTCGGCGCGCAGCAGACCATCGGCGACCATGGTCTCGGCGCGCCGCCGTTCCCGCTCCGAGAGCACGGCGTACGGCAGGCCACTGCGCAGCCGCACCCGCAGCATCACGTCCTCGACGTGCACGGTGTCGGGGTCGAGGCTCTCCAGGCCGGCGACCGGCAGCCGGTCGGCGGCCAACATGTCGGCGTAGGTGGCGGGATGCTTGACGTTCCACCAGCGGGTGGCCGCGACGTGGCCGTGCGCGCCCGGCCCGGCGCCCCACCACTGTCCGCCCGTCCAGTAGCCCAGGTTGTGCCGGCATTCGCCGCCCGGGCGGCTCCAGTTCGACACCTCGTACCAGTCGAATCCCGCGTCGCCGAGATACCGGTCGATCAGTTCGTAGCGCCGCGCGGCGACGTCGTCGTCGGGCACGGGCACCTCCCCGCGACGGATCCGGCGGGCCAAGGCGGTGCCGTCCTCGACGATCAGGGCGTAGGCCGAGACGTGGTCGACCCCGGCATCGAGCACCGCGTCCAGGGAGCGGCGCAGGTCGTCGTCGCTCTCCCCCGGTGTGCCGTAGATCAGGTCGAGGTTGACGTGGTCGAAGCCGGCGTGGCGGGCTTCCTTCGCCGCCTCGACCGCGCGCCTCGGTGAATGCACCCGGTCGAGCACCCGCAGCACGTGCGGTGCGGTCGACTGCATGCCCAGCGACACCCGCGTATAGCCGGCGGCGCGCAGCCCGGCGAAGAACTCCGGCGACGTCGACTCCGGATTGGCCTCGGTGGTCACCTCGGCGTCGGGCGCCAACGGGAAGTGCGCCCGCACCGCGTCGAGGACCCCGGCCAGGCCGGCCGCCCCCAGCAACGACGGGGTGCCACCGCCGACGAACACCGACGACGCCGGGGGTACCTCGCCCAGGTGCGCGGCAGCCAACCGCAACTCGGTCCGTAACGCCTCCGACCAGCCGTCGGGGCTGGCGCCGCCGAGTTCGGCCGCGGTGTAGGTGTTGAAGTCGCAGTACCCGCACCGCGTCGCGCAGAACGGGACGTGGACGTAGAGTCCGAACGGCCGATCCGGGGCCGCCGCCATCGTGGGCAGAGCCACCGGCTCAGCCTCGTGCACAGCGCCGACCGACATGCCCACCAGTGTGGCAGAGCGACTTCTACTCAGCCCGAGCGCAAATATGGGCCGGTTAGGGGCATCGGCGGTGTTCGTGGCACAATGGCCGACGTGATCGACGCCCGCATCCTGCCTACCCGCACCGTTCTGGTAGCTCGGCGTCACATCGACTTCAAGCGCGTCTGCACGTGCTGTTGTCTGCCTTGTTGCGCCTGATCCAGGTCCCAGCCCACCCCCCACCCTCCCAGCTGGCCGCCGGATCTGCGCCGCCGGACAGCCCCCGGTGAAACGCGCGGTCCGAACGCCGGCTCCAACTGAGAGCCACATCATGACCACAGCCAAGACACCCCCCGCCAAACCAGCCAAGCGTCAGCGCGGCGAAGGCCAGTGGGCGCTGGGCTTCCGCGAGCCGCTCAACGCCAACGAGCAGTTCAAGAAGGACGACAACCCGCTCAACGTGCGGGCCCGCATCGAGAGCATCTACGCCCACACCGGCTTCGACGGCATCGACAAGAACGACCTGCGCGGCCGGTTCCGCTGGATGGGTCTCTACACCCAGCGCAAGCCGGGCTACGACGGCACCTGGACCGGCGACGACAACACCGACATGCTCGAGGACTCGCACTTCATGATGCGGGTGCGCTGCGACGGCCAGCCCCTCTCGGCGCAGGCCCTGCGCACCCTCGGTGAGATCTCCACGGAGTTCGCGCGCGACACCGCCGACATCTCCGACCGGATGAACCTGCAGTACCACTGGCTGCGCATCGAGGACGTCCCGGAGGTCTGGCGTCGCCTCGACGAGGTCGGGCTGCAGACCACCGAGGCGTGCGGCGACTGCCCGCGCGGCATGCTCGGTTCGCCGCTGGCCGGCCTGTCCCTCGACGAGGTGCTCGACCCGACCCCCGCGCTCGACGAGATCGTGCGCCGCTACATCGGCAACCCCGAGTACTCCAACCTGCCGCGCAAGTTCAAGACCGCGATCTCCGGGCTGCAGGACGTCGCCCACGAGGTCAACGACGTCTCGTTCATCGGGGTCAACCACCCCGAGCACGGGCCGGGTCTGGACCTGTGGGTCGGTGGCGGGCTGTCGACCAACCCGATGCTGGCCCAGCGGGTCGGGGTGTGGGTGCCGCTCGACGAGGTGCCCGACGTGTGGGAGGCCGTCACTGCGGCGTTCCGCGACTACGGCTACCGCCGGCTGCGCTCCAAGGCCCGGCTGAAGTTCCTGATCAAGGACTGGGGCGTAAAAAAGTTCAGGGAAGTTCTCGAACAGGAATACCTGCACCGTCCCTTACTGGACGGGCCCGCGCCGGAGCCGGTGAAGCACCCGATCGACCACGTCGGGGTGCAGAAGCTCAAGAACGGCCTGAACGCGATCGGCATCGCGCCGATCGCCGGGCGCGTGTCGGGCACGATCCTGTCGGCCGTGGCCGACCTGATGGATCAGGCCGAAGGCGTCACCGCGAGCTTCACCCCGTACCAGAAGCTGATCCTGCGCAACGTGCCCGACGACAAGGTCGACCTGATCACCGCGGGACTCGACCGACTGGGCCTGCAGTGGCAGCCGTCGCACTGGCGGCGAAACCTGATGGCCTGCACCGGCATCGAGTTCTGCAAGCTGTCGTTCACCGAGACCCGGGTGCGGGCGCAGAGTCTGGTGCCGGAGCTGGAGAAGCGGCTCGAGGACATCAACGCCCAACTCGACGTGCCGATCACCATCAACATCAACGGCTGCCCGAACTCGTGCGCCCGGATCCAGGTCGCCGACATCGGGTTCAAGGGCCAGATGGTCGACGACGGCAACGGCCCCGAGGAGGGCTTCCAGGTCCACCTTGGCGGCAGCCTGGGCCTCGACAGCGGGTTCGGCCGCAAGCTGCGCCAGCACAAGGTGCTGTCCACCGAGCTCGGCGACTACATCGACCGTGTCGTGCGCAACTTCGTGAAACAACGCGAGCAGGGTGAGCGTTTCGCTACGTGGGCGTTGCGGGCCGACGAAGCCGACTTGCGATGAGCCGCTTGCGCGAAGAGCAGAGACTTGCGATGAGCCGCTTGCGCGAAGAGCAGGAACCGAGGTAGGGCGCATGAGTGACACGCTGACCGACATCGATCTGCAGCAGCTGGCCGAGCGCGGGGCAGCCGAGCTGGGTCCGGACGCCACTGCGCAGGAGCTGCTTGAGTGGACCGACCGTAATTTCGCCGGCAACTACATCGTCGCGTCGAACATGCAGGACGCGGTGCTGGTGGACCTGGCGACGAAGGTGCGCCCGGGCGTGGACGTGCTGTTCCTCGACACCGGCTACCACTTCGCCGAGACCATCGGGACACGCGACGCGGTCGAAGCCGTCTACGACGTCAACATCGTCAACGTGCGTCCCGAGCACACCGTCACCGAGCAGGACGCGCTGCTGGGACGCAACCTGTTCGAGCGCGACGCCAACGAGTGCTGCCGGCTGCGCAAGGTGGAGCCGCTGACGAAGTCGCTGCAGGGTTATGCGGCATGGGTCACCGGCATCCGCCGCGTCGAGGCCCCCACCCGGGCCAACGCGCCGCTGATCAGCTGGGACAGCGCGTTCGGGTTGGTGAAGATCAACCCGATCGCGGCCTGGACCGACGAGGACATGCAGAACTACATCGATACCCACGGTGTGCTGGTCAACCCGCTGGTCGACGAGGGATATCCGTCGATCGGCTGCGCCCCGTGCACGAGGAAACCGATCCCCGGCGCGGATCCGCGCAGCGGCCGGTGGGCCGGCCAGGGCAAGATCGAATGCGGGTTGCACGCCTCTTGAGCACGTTGGTGTTGACGGCGCACGGCAGCGCCGATCCCCGCTCCGCGGTGACCGTCCGGTTGATCGCCGACTGCGCGCGCCGCCTGCGGCCCGGTCTCGACATCCGGGTGGCGTTCTGCGAGAACAGCACGCCGAACCTGCGCGACGTGCTCGCCGCGGTGCGGCCCGGCCACGCCGTGGTGGTGCCGTTGCTGCTCGCCGATGCGTACCACGCCCGCGTCGACATCCCGGCGATGATCGACGAGGTCGGGGTGCCGGTCCGGCAGGCCGGCGTGCTCGGGGAGGATGACCGGTTGATTCACGTGCTGCGGCAACGACTGGAGCACGCCGGGGTGTCGCGCCTAGACTCCCAGGTCGGGGTGCTGGTGACCGCCGTCGGGTCGTCGCGACCGGAGGCCAATGCGCGTACCGCGACGGTGGCGCGCGAGCTCACCTTGACCACCCGCTGGTCGGCCACGACGGCGTTCGCGACCGGACCGCACGCGAACCTGGCGCAGGCCGCCCAGGATCTCCGCGCGCGCGGAGCGCATCGCCTGGTGGTCGCCCCGTGGTTCCTCGCCCACGGCCGCATCACCGACCGCATCGCCGATTTCGCTGCCGCACAAGGCATTCCGATGTCGGCGCCGCTGGGTGCGCACCGGCAGGTGGCCGAGACGGTACTGGACCGCTTCGACGCGGCGACGGCCGTGTCCGCCGCAGCCTGACGCGCATCGGTACAGTCACCGTCATCAGATTCGTCGCATTCGACCGAACCAGGACTTGATGCCTCCTCATAGACCCGAGGCGGTCACATGTTGACCGCCGTGCTCGGAATCGTCGTCGGCTTCCTCGTCGTATTCGCCATCACCGCGCTGACCGGATATTTCGTCGCGCAGGAGTTCGCCTACATGGCCGTCGACCGCTCCCGGCTCAAGGCGCGCGCCGAGGCCGGTGACACCGCGGCCGAGCGGGCTTTGGGGGTCACCCGGCGCACGTCGTTCATGCTGTCGGGCGCCCAACTCGGCATCACCGTCACCGGTCTGCTGGTCGGCTACGTCGCCGAACCGCTGATCGGCCGGGGCACCGAGACCCTGCTCGGCGGTACCGGCATCCCGACCGCGGTGGCCGTCGCCATCGGCGGGGTGTTCGCGATCGTGGTGTCGACGGTGATCCAGATGCTGTTCGGCGAACTGTTCCCGAAGAACCTCGCGATCGCCCGGCCGGAGCCGCTGGCCCGTTGGCTGGCCCTGTCGACGACGCTGTACCTGAAGCTGTTCGGTTGGCTGATCTGGTTGTTCGACCAGTCCTCGAACCTCCTGTTGCGGCTGCTGCGCATCGAACCCGTCCATGACGTCGAACATTCGGCCACCCCCCGCGATCTCGAACACATCGTCGCCGCGTCCCGCGACGCCGGCGAGATCCCGCCTGAGCTGTCCGCGCTGCTCGACCGCATTCTGGACTTCCCGACCAGCACCGCCGAACACGCCATGGTTCCGCGTTCGCGCGTCGACGTCATCAACGCCACCGACACCGTCGCCGACGTGTTCGCCCGGATGGCGGACGGGCACACGCGCTATCCCGTGCTCACCCCCGATGAGGAGATCGTCGGCGTCATCCACCTGCACGACCTGCTGGGCGGAACCCCGGGCCAGGACACCGCCGTATCGCACTGCCGGCCGGCGGTGATCGTGCCCGAGACGCTCCCGTTGCCCAATGTGGTCCGGGCGCTGCAGGAGGCGGGCGACGAGATGGCGATCGTGATCGACGAGTACGGCGGGTTCGCCGGCGTGGTGACGGTCGAGGATCTGGCCGAGGAGCTGGTCGGCGAGATCGATGACGAGCACGACGCCGCCCACGACGCCGACGTCATCGCAGAGAACGGCGGGTGGTTGCTCGCCGGGGATCTGCCGCTCGACGAAGCCGAACGCATGCTCGGCCTGACGCTGCCGCCCGGTGATTACGAGACGGTGGCCGGGATGGTGATCGCCCATGCCGCCGGCCTGCCCGATGTCGGTGACACCGTGGAGATCGAATTGCCCGGCGAGACAGCGGACCTGCTCATCGACGGGCCTCCCCCGACACGCCGGATGACCGCCCAGGTGCGGTCCGTGGAACGGCATGTGCCGGCCGCGGTGTTCGTGACCGTCACCAGCTCGGCCGCGACCGAAGGGGACGACGATGAGTAACCCGTGGGTGATCGTCGCGATCACCGTCGCGCTGATCGCGTCCAGCGCGTTCTTCGTCGCCGTCGAGTTCGCACTGATCGCCGCGCGCCGCAACCGGCTCGAAGACGCTGCCGCCACCAGTGCGTCTGCCCGCGCCGCGCTGCGCAGCGCCAGTGAACTGTCCCTGCTTCTGGCGGGCGCCCAGCTCGGCATCACCGCATGCACACTGCTGTTGGGCGCCATCACCAAACCCGCTGTGCACCATGCGATCACACCGCTGCTGCGCGATGTCGGCGCGCCGTCCTGGACGGCCGACGTCGGCGGTTTCGTGCTCGCGCTGCTGATCGTCACGTTCCTGCATCTGGTGATCGGAGAGATGGCGCCCAAGTCGTGGGCGATCGCGCATCCGGAACGCTCGGCCACCCTGCTGGCGCTGCCGATGCGGGCCTTCATGTTCGTGACCCGGCCACTGCTGCGGGCGTTGAACCACGCCGCCAACTGGTGCTTGCGCCGGGTGGGCGTCGTACCGGTCGACGAGCTCGCCGAAACCCAGGATCCCGACACACTGCGCCAACTGGTGGAGCATTCGGCGACCGTCGGCACGCTCGACGAGCGCTATCACGCGAATCTGACCAGCGCCCTGGAACTGCAGGGCCTCACCGTCGGTGAAGTCGCGCACCGCGGCGACGAGCACAGCGCGGTGCCGGCCGACGCGACACCCGAAGAGGTGCAGCAGACCGCGCGCGCCACCGGCCATCTGCGGCTGTTCGTGCGCGACGGCGCGGCGACTGTCGGCGTCGTGCACGTGCGCGACACGCTGTCCTCGTCTGCCCCGGCCCGTGAACTGATGCGGCCGGTGTCGACGTTGCCCGAGCAAACCCCCGTCTACGAGGCCCTGCGCGTGATGCGGGAGAACCGCAACCACCTGGTGGTCGTCGACGGGCCGCGCGGGCGCGGTCTGCTGACCCTGACCGACCTGTTGCACCGGCTGCTGCCGACGCAAGCCGTCTGACTCAGCCCAGCGGCGCGGGTTCGATGACCGCCGCGTCGCCGGGTAGCACCGGCACCCGGGTCGCGCGCACGTAGACGGTGTCGCCTTCGCGTAGTCCGAGGGCTTCGGCGTCACCGCGGGTGATCTGGGCGGTGAACGGATGCCCAGTCGCGGCGCTGGTGAGCTCGACACGCACCTCGAAGCCCAACATCACGATCCGGTCGATGATGGCGCGGGTGACGCCCGTGGACGCGACGGTGTCGTCACCGGTGGCGATGGCCATCTCGGCATTGCGGCCCACCCGGATGTCGTGCGGGCGCACCAGGGCGCCGTTGAGCGAGGACACCGCGCCGAGGAACGACATCACGAACGCGTTGGCAGGCGTGTCGTAGACCTCGCCGGGCGCGCCGACCTGTTCGATGCGTCCCTTGTTGAGCACCGCGATGCGGTCGGCGACGTCGAGTGCCTCCTGCTGGTCGTGGGTGACCAACACGGTGGTGACGTGGACGTCTTCGTGCAGCCGGCGCAGCCACGCCCGCAGGTCCTCACGGACTTTGGCGTCCAGGGCGCCGAACGGTTCGTCGAGCAGCAGCACCTGCGGATCCACCGCCAGCGCGCGGGCCAGCGCCATCCGCTGACGCTGACCGCCGGAGAGCTGGTTGGGGTAGCGGCTCTGGAACCCGGCCAGCCCCACCACCTCGAGCAGGTTGTCCACCTTTGCGGCGATCTCGGGCTTGGGGCGCTTGCGGATCTTCAACCCGAACGCGACGTTCTCGCGCACGGTGAGGTGCTTGAACGCCGCATAGTGCTGGAACACGAACCCGATGCCACGCTTCTGCGGCGGCACGTTGGTGACGTCGCGACCGTTGATCGTGATGGTCCCGGTGTCGGGCTGGTCGAGTCCGGCGATGGCCCGCAGCAGCGTCGACTTGCCGGATCCGCTGGGCCCGAGCAGGGCGGTCAACGAACCCGCGGGCACGTCGAAGTCCACGTTGTCGAGCGCGGCGAAATCGCCGTAGTGCTTGTTGGCACCTTTGACGGTGATCATCGAGTCGGTCATGGGCCGTCTGCTCCAGACTGTCGGAGAGCCATCATTTTGCCGCCCGTTTGCGGCGTGCGTCGAGAACTACCTGCGCGATGAGCACCAACACGGCGACCGTCATCAACAACGTCGATATCGCGTAGGCGCCGTACTCGGCGCCGCGGGTGTAACGGTCGTGCACCAGCAGGGTCAGTGTCTGCGAAGAACCGGGCAGGTTGGCCGCGACCATCAGCACCGCACCGAACTCGCCGAGCGTGCGCGCGATGGTCAGCACGATGCCGTAGGTCAGACCCCATCGGATCGAGGGCAGTGTGATCCGCCAGAAGGTCTGCCACCACGTCGCGCCCAGCGTGGCCGAGGCCTCCTCCTGGTCGGTGCCGATCTCGTGCAGCACCGGTTCGACCTCGCGGATGACGAACGGGACGGTGACGAAGATGCTGGCCAGCACGATGCCGGGGAAGCCGAAGATGATCGTCAGGCCGAGGTTGTTCTCGACGAAGCCGAACAACCCGGCCGAACCCCACAGCAGGATCAGCGCGACACCGACGACCACCGGGGACACCGCGAACGGCAGGTCGATGACGGCTTGGAGCATGCTCTTGCCGCGGAACTTGTTGCGCGCCAACACCAGAGCGGTCGGCACCCCGAACAGCACGTTGAGCGGCACGACGATCGCGACCACCAGCAGCGACAGATTCAGCGCCGAGATCGCCGCCGGCGTGGAGATCGAGGCGACGAAGGCACCCAGGCCGGGCGCGAAGGTGCGCCACAGGATCAGCCCCACCGGGACGATCACCAGGATCCCGACGTAGGCCAGGGCCACCCACCGGAGCAGGTGGCGCATCACCGGGGACAGCGTCACGCCAGGTGCTCCCTCCGGGCGGCCCGCGCGCCGACGGCGCGCAGGATGAACAGGATGACGAACGAGATGGCCAGCAAGACGATGGAGATCGCGGCCGCACCCACCCGGTCGTCGTTCTCGATCAGCGTGCGGATCCACTGCGAGGACACCTCGGTCTCGCCGGGCACCGCCCCGCCGATGAGCACCACCGAGCCGAACTCGCCGATCGCGCGGGAGAACGCCAGACCGGCTCCGGACAGCAACGCCGGCAGCAGCGACGGCAGGATCACCTTGGTCAGGATCGTGAAGTTGTTGGCGCCCAAGGACGCTGCGGCCTCCTCGACCTCGCGGTCGAGTTCGATCAGGACCGGCTGCACCGAGCGCACGACGAACGGCAGCGTGACGAACAACAGCGCGATGCCCACGCCCCAGCGGGTGTGCTGCAGGTGGATGCCCACCGGGCTGCTCGGCCCGTAGAGCGCCAGCATGACCAGGCTCGCCACGATGGTGGGCAGCGCGAACGGCAGGTCGATCACCGCGTCGACCAGCCGCTTGCCGGGGAACTCGTCGCGGGTCAGCACCCACGCCACCAGCAGCCCGAAGACCGCGTTGACCACGGTGACGCCGATCGAGATGATCAGCGTCACGCGCAGCGAGGCCACCGCCGACGGCGACGACACCGCGGACCAGAACGCCTCGGCGCCGCCGCCGGCGGACTGCCACAGGATCGCCGCCAGCGGCAGCAGCACGATCAACGACAGCCACATCGTCGCCGCGCCGACCCGCAGGGAGGTGCTGCCGTAGCGGCCGCCCCGCAGGGCCGGCGGCGGTTGATCCGCCGCCGGGTCGAGCGCAGCGGTCATCCAGTGGCCTGCTTGTAGATCTTGGTGATGGTGCCGTTGTCCTTGTCGAACAGTTCGGGATCGACCTTGGCCCAGCCACCGAGATCGTCGACGGTCCAGAGCTTCTCGGGGGCGGGGAACTTGTCGGCGAATTCCTCGGCCACCGCGGGGTCGACCGGGCGGAAGTTGGCCTCGGCCCACAGCCGCTGCGCCTCGGCGGTGAACTGGTAGTTCAGGAAGTCGGTCGCCTTGTCGAAGTGCTGGCTGGTGTTGACCACCGCGACCGGATTCTCGATCTTGAACGTCTGCGGCGGGTTGACGTACTCGAGGTCGAAGTTCAGCGCCTCGTTCTCATAGGCCAGCAGCACGTCGCCGCTGCCCTGCTTGAACACGTCGGTGGCTTCGCGGCCCGATCCGGGACGCAGCCGGACGTGCTCGGTGACCAGCTTGTTGACGAAGTCGATGCCGGCCTGCGGGTCCTCGCCGCCGCGGGAGGCCCAGGCGTACGGCGCGAGCAGGTTCCACTTGGCGGCGCCGGAGCTCAGCGGACTCGGCGTGATGATCTCCAGGCCGGGCTGCAGCAGGTCGTTCCAGTCCCGGATGTTCTTCGGGTTGCCGGGGCGTACCGCGAAGCTGACCACCGATCCGAACGGGATCCCCTTGGTGACGCCCACGTTCCAGTCCTGGTCGACCTTGCCGGCCTTGACCAGGCGGGTGATGTCGGGTTCGACGGAGAAGTTCACGATGTCGGCGGGCTTGCCGGACTCCACCGCGCGCGACTGGTCGCCGGAAGCGCCGTAGGAACCGGTCACCGCGACGCCTTTGCCCTGCTCGGTCGCGGCGAACGCCGGCGCCACCTTCGCCCAGCCCGGCTCGGGCACCGCGAAAGCCACCAGCGTCAGCGTGGTGTCGGCGTTCTCGGCGCCGGTGCCCTCACCGGCGACGTCACTGGCGCCACCACCGCACGCAGCGACCAGGGTGGCCGACAGCGCGAGCGCGGCGGCCACGCGCCAGCGGCCCGGCGATCTCAGGGACTTGTTCATGGGGGACCTTTCGACGGTTCGGACGGTCAGGAATCCGTTCGCCGGAAGGTAAGCGGTCGCCAGGGCATCACGCCACAGCCGTCACCGACACTCGAGCCGTCGAACGGACACGGTCAGCGACAACAGCAGACATCTGCAACGGCGGAAAAGCCCACGGCGATGAGCGCCACGATGTGGTCGCTCGTGTTGCCGGGCGCCGAATGCATGGCGCGAACAATAACAGAGCGTCCGGGTGGCGGCTCAGCGGGTGAACAGCCACATCACGATGACGAGCACGATCAGCGCGACCAACACCAGGGTCACCCGCGACCTCGGCATCCCACTCATACGTCTTCTCCGTCCGTCTCGCTCGCCGCGGACCCGCGGCGGGCCTGTCGACGCAGCCGGATCCCGTGACCCAGCACGACGTCGAACACCACGGCCATCCCGTAGGCCAGCAGCAGGACCACGGGCATCACGACCGCGGTCTGCACCACGAAGGGCAGACCGGTCAGCCACAGCTCGACTCCGTCCCACCAGTTGAGGAACCCGTCCACCCGGCCAGCCTATGCGGGGCGTTCGTGTGCCCTGCGCCACCGGCGCGAACACCGCCCGCCCGCGGGTTCGGTGGACGCCACCCCGGTCGAGAGCCGATGATGAGCAAATGGTTGTGCAGCAGTCCGAGGCTTCCGGTGAGTCCACCCGCAACGGCGACTCCGCATTGACCCTGACCACCGCGACGTCCCACCAGTCGGCCGGTCCGCTCCGGAACCCGTTCCCGCCCATCGCCGACTACGCGTTCCTGTCCGACTGCGAGACGACGTGCCTGATCTCGGCGGCGGGCTCGGTGGAGTGGATGTGTGTCCCGCGGCCGGACTCGCCGAGCGTGTTCGGCGCCATCCTCGACCGCGGCGCCGGGCATTTCCGCCTGGGACCGTACGGGGTGTCGGTGCCCTCGGCGCGGCGCTATCTCCCGGGCAGCCTGATCCTGGAGACCACCTGGCAAACCCACACGGGGTGGCTGATCGTGCGTGACGCGCTGGTGATGGGCCCGTGGCACGACCTCGAGTCCCGGTCGCGCACCCATCGCCGCACCCCGATGGACTGGGACGCCGAGCACATCCTGCTGCGCACGGTGCGGTGCGTCAGCGGCACCGTCGAGCTGGTGATGAGTTGCGAGCCGTCCTTCGACTATCACCGCACCAGCGCCAGCTGGGAGTACTCCGCGCACGCCTACGGGGAGGCGATCGCCCGGGCGACCAAGGACCCGGACTCGCACCCCACGCTTCGGCTGACCACGAACCTGCGCATCGGGCTGGAGGGTCGCGAGGCGCGCGCCCGCACCCGCCTCAAGGAAGGCGACAACGTGTTCGTCGCGTTGAGCTGGTCGAAGCATCCGGCGCCGCAGAACTTCGAGGAAGCCGCCGAGAAGATGTGGAAGACCAGCGAGGCGTGGCGGCAGTGGATCAACGTCGGCGACTTCCCCGACCATCCGTGGCGGGCCTACCTGCAGCGCAGCGCGCTGACGCTGAAGGGCCTGACCTACTCCCCGACCGGCGCGCTGCTGGCCGCGCCGACGACGTCGCTGCCGGAAACTCCGCAGGGCGAACGCAACTGGGACTACCGCTATGCGTGGGTGCGGGATTCGACCTTCGCGTTGTGGGGGCTGTACACCCTGGGCCTGGACCGCGAGGCCGACGACTTCTTCGCGTTCATCGCCGATGTGTCCGGCGCCAACAACGGGCAGCGGCATCCGCTGCAGGTGATGTACGGCGTCGGCGGCGAGCGCAGCCTCGTCGAGGAGGAACTGCACCACCTGTCGGGCTATGACAACTCGCGTCCGGTGCGCATCGGCAACGGCGCTTACAACCAGATGCAGCACGACATCTGGGGCACCATGCTCGACTCGGTGTATCTGCACACCAAGTCCCGCGAGCAGATCCCCGAGACCCTGTGGCCGGTGCTCAAGGAGCAGGTGGAGGAGGCCATCAAGCACTGGCGTGAGCCCGACCGCGGCATCTGGGAGGTGCGCGGCGAGCCGCAGCACTTCACGTCCAGCAAGATCATGTGCTGGGTCGCGCTGGACCGCGGCGCGAAACTGGCCGAGCTGGAGGGCGAGAAGTCCTACGCCCAGCAGTGGCGGGCCATCGCCGACGAGATCAAAGAAGACGTCCTGACCCACGGGGTGGACTCCCGCGGCGTGCTGACCCAACGCTACGGCGACGACGCACTCGACGCGTCGCTGCTGCTGGCGGTGCTGACCCGGTTCCTTCCGCCGGACGACCCCCGGATCCGCGCGACCGTGCTGGCCATCGCCGAGGAGCTGACCGAGGACGGTCTGGTGCTGCGCTACCGCGTCGAGGAGACCGACGACGGGCTCTCCGGTGAGGAGGGCACGTTCACGATCTGTTCGTTCTGGCTGGTGTCGGCGCTGGTGGAGATCGGCGAGATCCAACGCGCCAAGCATCTGTGCGAACGGCTGCTGGGTTTCGCGAGCCCGCTGCACCTCTACGCCGAGGAGATCGAGCCGCGCACCGGGCGCCACCTGGGCAATTTCCCGCAGGCGTTCACTCACCTGGCCCTGATCAACGCCGTGGTGCACGTGATCCGCGCCGAGGAGGAAGCCGACAGCTCGGGCAACTTCCAGCCCGCCAACGCGCCGGTGTAACGGCGTCGTCGCAGTTTAATCTCCGGCCGCGCAGAAGCCTCCCGGCATTCACCGCGGGGGTGGACCATACCGGCATGAGTTTCTCCGGGTCAGAGCACACGTCTCGTCAGGTCATCGACGTCGCCGTCGGCATTCTGGTCGGACTGCGCGGCTGCTCGCGGCGCGCGGCGTTCGACGAGTTGGCCGCCGTCGTGCACCAGACCGGCATCGGCCTTGGGACGGTCGCGTCGGGCCTGGTCGCGGTGGCCAGCGGATCGGCCACCGCCGAGCACGCCGACGCGTTCAGCGTGTGGGGTGAGTTGATCAAGCGGCGCAGCACCGTCGGCGCCGCCTGACCGCTGCCGCAAGTCGCCGCCTGAGGGCGGCTTCAGCGGCGCGCGGCGATCTTCTCGACGATCAGATCGGCGACGTCGGCGGCGCCGCCGCGGTCGCCGGTGGCGCGCGGATCGGTCAGTTCCACCTCGACGATGCAGTCCGCGGCCACCGCCACCGCGCGCAGGCCGTCGGATGCGGCGACGCCGTGTGCCGCGTGCAGGATGCTGGCCGACACGATCGCGCCGTCGAGCGCCACGTCGGTGATCCTGCTGAGTTCCTCGGGGTGCTGCCGGGTCAGGGTCTGCCCGTTGCACCGGTACCAGTCGTCGGCCAGCGTCGCGAAGAAGTCCTGAGCCGCGCCGGCCGACGACATCTGCACGATGCCGAAATAGCCGGTCACCGGCGGACCGTCGAAGCCGCCGCCGGCCCAGGTGTTGGTGGCCACCGACTGCACCGGGCTGCCGTCGTAGACGACGTCCTGGAGTCGGTAGGCCGCGCTGACGCAGTCGGCGGGCGCGGCCTGGGTCTCGTCGACGCTGTCCAGGAGCATGTCGGCGCCACCCTCGACGGGGTGGCCCAGCAGCCCTGCGGCCCCGGTGCCCAATTCGGCGGCCAGTTCCTGCGCGGTCGGCAGGAAGCCGCCCAGCGGGATCGCCGGGGACGGTCGGGCGGCCTCGGCAATGCGGACGACGGGCCGGTCGTCGACCGGTGCGGCCGAACATCCGGTGACGGTCATCCCCACTCCGACGGCCGTGCCCACGGCAACGGCCGCGAAGATGACCCGCTTCCCCGACATACCTACTTCGATAGCACGCCGCGCCTCCCCACGCGACCGCTTCGCCTCACCCCGTTGTGGCGACCGCGCGTAGTAAGTGCGCTATGAGGCGGGTTGTGTCTGGTAAATGCGACGTCCCCCTGTTGTCGTTAGAGGGCTTGGTGTCCCAAGACAACAGGGAGGACGTCGTGTTCAACGATAGAGATTTGTCGCGTGGTGACAAGCGGCGGAATGTGAAGCTGGCCCGACTGCGGGCCTTGGTGCCGGTCGACAACGCGATTTTGGGGATCGATCTGGCTGATACGAAGCAGGTGCTGGTGCTCACTGTCGGTGATTCGCAGGTAATGGCCCGCCGGCGGGTATCGGCCAAGGCGTGGGAGTTGGGCCCGGTGCTGGATTGGGCTGCCGGTCTGGCTCGCCAGCGTGGTTTGGCTGGTGTGACAGTGGGTTGTGAGCCGACCGGACATCGCTGGCGTGTGCTTGAACAGATTGCCGCGCAAAGGGATATCTCGTTGGTATGCGTGAATCCGATGCTCGTGGGCCGCGCCCGTGAAACCGAGGATTACACCCGCGATAAGAGCGATGACAAGGACGCAGTGCTGATCGCACGGTTGGTGTCGCAGTTGAACTGCTATGTCCCCGAGCCTGGTGATGAGACCTGGGCGCGGCTGCGCCACTTAGGTGCGCGTCGGGAACGGTTGGTCACCGAGGCCACCGCGTGTGTGCAGCAGTTGCGCGACCTGCTCGAGTGCGCCTGGCCGGGAGTGCTCGACGCCGCAACCGATCCGTTCCGATCGTCGAACTGGTGTGCTGCACTGGCGGTAGTGTTGGGTCGCTGTGCAGGACATCCCGAGCGACTGGCCCGGTGGGGATTAGCGCGATTTGAAGCTGCGGTGGTCAAGGAACTACCCCGCTGGGGTGGCGCTCGGCGACGGCGATCGATCATCGAAGCGGTATTCGTCGCACTGGTCGATCCATCCGGAGTGCATGTCCAACGGCACGGCGCACTAGAACGCGCCGGTGATGCGCTGCTTGACTGGCGCACCACCAAGATTCGGCTGGCCGAGGTGGAAACACGCATGGTCGAGGTCCTCGACCAACTCGGACTTACCTCACTGGTCACCACCATCCCTGGTCTCTCCGCGATCGGAGCCGCGGCCATTCTCGCAGAAACCGGTGATCCCACCCGTTTCGACAACCCACGAGCGTTGGTCAAACACGCCGGGCTGTGCCCACGGCAGAACACCAGCGGCACATTCAAAGGACGGTCACAAATCTCACGGCGGGGCCGGCCCCGGCTACGACTGGCCGCCTGGCGGGCGGTCTGGGGAGCATTACCCCATAACCCGGTACTAGCTGCCCGTTACCGGCATCTGACCACCCGCGAACACAATCGGCTCACCGACGGACAGGCCCGCGCCGCACTAGCTGCAGCACTGTTGCGCTGGCTGCACGTCATCACCACGAGAAAAGAGCCATTCAACGCAGGCCGCGCCAGTACGCAGGTGATGCCGCTGGCCGCCTGACACCACCTTCCACAAGACCACGGTTGGGGCCAAGCTCCACGCGCGCATGAGACACCACCGCGTGATCTCGCCAGACACCATGAGCAGGCCCACCCGTTCCTGATGAACTCGGTTGCACGCAGTAGGGAATTCTTCTAACCCGTTTGACGACTACGTTGAGACCAGGAACCGGCAAGCCCCCCCAACCACTTGACAATCACCCAGTTACGAAGGTGTCTGCTCCCCAACACGCCGGTGCCACGCAGCATTGTGCGCGCGCTCGGCAGCCGCGAGCGCGCGTACGAAGTGCGAGGCGCTCCCCCGCGCTACTTCTTGGCGGGCTTGTCCGACGGGGCCTCGGTGGACAGCGCGGCGACGAAGGCCTCCTGCGGGACGTCGACGCGGCCGATCGTCTTCATCCGCTTCTTGCCTTCCTTCTGCTTCTCGAGCAGCTTGCGCTTACGGGTGATGTCACCGCCGTAGCACTTGGACAGCACGTCCTTGCGGATGGCCCGAATGTTCTCGCGCGCAATGATCTTCGAGCCGATCGCGGCCTGCACCGGCACCTCGAACTGCTGACGCGGGATCAGCTCCTTGAGCTTGGTGGTCATCTTGTTGCCGTAGGCGGCCGCGCCGTCCTTGTGCACGATCGCGCTGAACGCGTCGACCGCCTCGCCCTGCAGCAAGATGTCGACCTTGACCAGCGAGGCCTCCTGCTCGCCGGCCTCCTCGTAATCCAGGCTGGCGTAGCCGCGGGTGCGCGATTTCAGGGAGTCGAAGAAGTCGAAGATGATCTCGCCCAGCGGCATCGTGTAGCGCAACTCGACCCGTTCGGGCGACAGGTAGTCCATGCCGCCGAGTTCACCGCGCCGGGACTGGCAGAGCTCCATGATGGTGCCGATGAACTCACTGGGCGCGATGATCGTCGTCTTCACGACGGGCTCGAAGACGCTGCGCACCTTGCCTTCCGGCCAGTCCGACGGGTTGGTGACGGTCAGTTCCGTCTCGTCGTCCTTGATCACCCGGTAGACGACGTTGGGCGCGGTGGAGATCAGATCGAGGTCGAACTCCCGCTCGAGACGTTCGCGGGTGATCTCCATGTGCAGCAATCCCAGGAAGCCGCAGCGGAACCCGAAGCCCAACGCCACCGACGTCTCCGGCTCGTAGGTCAGGGCGGCGTCGTTGAGTTGCAGCTTGTCCAGCGCATCGCGCAGCACCGGGTAGTCCGAACCGTCCACCGGATACAGCCCGGAGTACACCATCGGCTTGGGTTCGCGGTAGCCGGTCAACGCCTCGGCCGCGCCGTGGCGCGCGGTGGTCACGGTGTCCCCGACCTTGGACTGGCGGACGTCCTTCACACCGGTGATCAGGTAGCCCACCTCGCCGACGCCGAGCCCGTCCGACGGTTTGGGTTCGGGCGAGACGATGCCGACCTCGAGCAGTTCGTGCGTCGCCCCGGTCGACATCATCTTGATCTTCTCGCGTGGGTTGAGCTTGCCGTCGACCACGCGGACATAGGTGACCACGCCGCGGTAGATGTCGTAGACGGAGTCGAAGATCATCGCCCGCGCCGGCGCGTCGGCGTCGCCGACCGGCGGCGGGACCAGCCGCACCACCTCGTCGAGCAGCTCGGGCACACCCACACCGGTCTTGCCCGAGACCCGCAACACGTCCGACGGTTCGCAGCCGATGATGTGGGCGATCTCACCTGCGTACCGGTCCGGGTCGGCCGCGGGCAGGTCGATCTTGTTGAGCACCGGGATGATGGTCAGGTCCCGGTCCATCGCCAGGTACAGGTTGGCCAGCGTCTGCGCCTCGATGCCCTGGGCGGCGTCGACGAGCAGCACCGCACCCTCGCAGGCCTCCAGCGCCCGGGACACCTCGTAGGTGAAGTCCACGTGACCTGGCGTGTCGATCAGGTGCAGCACGAACTGCTCGCCGTCGACCTCCCACGGCAACCGCACGTTCTGCGCCTTGATGGTGATGCCGCGCTCACGTTCGATGTCCATCCGGTCGAGGTACTGCGCGCGCATGTCACGGTCGGCGACGACGCCGGTGATGCCCAGCATCCGATCGGCCAACGTCGACTTGCCGTGGTCGATGTGGGCGATGATGCAGAAGTTCCGTATCTGCGCCGGCGCAGTGAACGTCTTGTCGGCGAAGCTGCTGATGGGAATCTCCTGGTGAACGTGGTTTCTCCGGCCGGGGACGGCCTGACCAGCCTAGCGAGCCGGGCCGCCTGCGACACAATCGAGCGCTCCGAAGACCCCTATGCTTGGCGGGTATGGCGCCATCATCGGGCTACCTGAAGACGTTGCAGCGTTTCCTGGTCAAGAACACCGAGAACCTCGTGTTCAACGAGGCGCCCAAGCTCGTCCGTCAGCTGCAGAGATCCGAGACGCTGCAGCGCGGGATCGCGCAGGGCATCCGCATCGGCCTCGACGTGCTCGCCGCCACCCAGCCGGCACCGCCCACCCCGGCGCTGCCCGCCGGCCGGCCCGTGTCGCGCAATTTCGTGCCGACGGCGCACCGGGCGCGCAGGGTGTCCTACGCCCCGGACCTCGACGGCCGCGCCGACCCGGGTGAGATCGTGTGGACCTGGGTGGTCTACGAGGACGACCCGAGCCGCGGCAAGGACCGCCCGGTGCTCGTCGTCGGACGCGACCGGCAGATCCTGCTCGGGTTGATGCTGTCGAGTCAGGACCGGCACCGCGACGAGCCGAACTGGGTCGGTATCGGTACCGGCACCTGGGACTACGACGGACGTCCCAGCTGGGTCCGCCTGGACCGCGTGCTCGACGTGCCCGAGGAGGGCATCCGCCGCGAGGGCGCCATCCTGGAGCGCGAGAAGTTCGACATCGTCGCCGCGCGGCTGCGCGCCGAATACTCCTGGAGCTGACCGGGGCGACGGTGGATCAGCGTCCGCCGACCGGCTCGCTCGGCACCGGACCGACGGCGAACCGCACGTACGGGCGCCCGTCCTCGATACCGATGCGGCACTGCACCCCGTAGACGCGGGCCACCAGCGACTCGGTCAGCACCTCCGCCGGTGCGCCGGCCGCCACCACCCGGCCGGCGGACAGCACCACGATGTGGTCGCAGAACATCGCGGCCAGGTTCAGGTCGTGCAGCGCGACGACGGCGGTGATGTCGAGGCCGCGGATCAGGGCGAGGATCTCGAGCTGGTGGGCGATGTCGAGGTGGTTGGTCGGTTCGTCGAGCAGCAGTTCGTCGGGTTGCTGGGCCAGCGCGCGGGCGATCTGGACCCGCTGTCGTTCGCCTCCGGACAGGGTGTGCCACCACCGGTCGGTCATGCCGAGCAGTCCCGTGGCGCGCAGCGCAGTCTCGACTGCCGCCGTCGCCGCGGGGTCGGCACCTGTCAGCGACGCATGCGGGATCCGGCCCAGGCGCACCACGTCGCCGACCGTGATGTGCAGGTCGGTCTCGGCGTGTTGGGCGACCAGAGCCACTCTGCGGGCGACCGCGCGACGGGGCAGGCGGGCCAGCGGCGTGCCGTCCAACTCGACGACTCCGCGGTCCGGGCGGTTCACCCCGGCCATCAACCGCAACAACGACGACTTGCCCGAGCCGTTGGGCCCCAACAGACCGACGGTGCTGCCGGGCCGTGGGTCGATGGTGACGCCGTCGAGGACCGGCCGCCCCGCCCGGGTCCATGTCACCTCGACCGCGCGCAGGCTCATGCGGCAACGCTCCTGCGCCGCAACAGGATCAGCGCGAAGGCCGGCACCCCCAGCAGCGCCGTCACCACGCCGGTCGGGATCTCCTGGGGTGCGAACAGCGTGCGGGCCACGGTGTCGACCCACACCATGAAGATCGCGCCGAGGATGGCCACGGTCGGCAGCAGCGTCCGGTGACCCGGCCCGACCAGGAAGCGCGCCGCGTGCGGCAGCACCAGACCGACGAACCCGATGGCGCCCGAGGCGCTGACCAATGCGGCGGTGATCAGCGCGGTCAACACCAGCAGCACGATCCGCGCCCGGCGCACCGAGATTCCCAGCGACGACGCGGCGTCCTCGCCGAAAGTGAACGCGTCGAGGGTGCGTGCGTGACCGAGGCAGACCAGCAGCCCGGCACCGACGACGACGCCGCAGAGCAGGACCTCCGACCACGACACGCCGGCCAGCGATCCCAGCAGCCAGAACAGCACCCCCCGGGTCTGTTCGGCGTTGGCCGAGGACAGCACGATGAACGAGGTGAGCGCCGAGAACAGTTGTGTCGCAGCGACTCCGGCGAGCACCACCCGATCTGTGGTGCCTCCCGCGGCGTAGGCCAGCACCAGGACGAGCCCGAACGACGTCACCGCACCCAGAAACGCCCCGCCGGAAAGGGTGACCGCGGCGCCGCCGACCCCCAACACGACAATCAGCACCGCACCGGTCGACGCGCCGGAGGACACGCCGAGCACGAACGGATCGGCCAACGGGTTGCGCAGCAGCGACTGCAGGATCGCGCCGCACAGCGCCAGGCCGGTGCCGCAGATCGCGGCGAGCAGAGCCCGCGGCAACCGCAGTTCCCAGACGATGCCGTCCTGGATCCGACCGGCGCCCGACGGTCCGGCGCCGAGATGTTCGGCGACGATGCCGTACACGTCGCGCACCGATACCGCGGCGGCTCCGATGGTGATCGCCACGGCGATCGACGCCGTCAGCAGTACCGCTCCCAGCGTCCACATCGCCACAAGCGACGTTCCGCGCACGATCAGCCGCCGGAGGTGATCCCGAGCCGACGCAGACCGTCGGCGACCTTCTCCGCACCGTCGACGGTCCGGATCGACGGGTTGAGGTCGGCGCCGTTGACCACCAGATAGCGCTTCTCTTGCACCGCGGTCATCCGTGAGGTCACCGGATGTGTTTCCAGGAACTCGATTTTGGTGTCCAGCGCGTCGCCGTCGATGGTGCGCCGACTGAGGTCGGCCAGTACGAACGCGTCCGGATCCCGTTCGGCCACCGCCTCCCAACTGACCTGCGGCCATTCCTCGGTGGTGTCGGCGAAGACGTTGCCCGCACCCACGGCCTCGGCGATGACGCCGGAGGCTCCGCAGCACCCGGCCATGTACGGTGCCCGCAGGTCGGAGAACCAGAACACCAGGTCCGCCCCGGCCGGCGCGCCGGCCGCCCGCTGCATCCGCTGCTGCAGCTCGGCCACGAGCTGCTCGCCGCGCTCCCGGATGTCGAAAATCGCTGCCAGGTCCCGAATTTCGCCGTAAATGACATCCATCGTCAGGGGTGTGGTGCGGGCCCCGTCCTCGTTGACCGAGACCTTGCCGACGCAGTCGCTGGGCGCCAGATACGTGGGCACCCCGAGTTGTTCGAACTGGTCGCGGTCGGCCACCCCGCCGGGGCCGAGGGTGCCGCCGAACGACGCGGACACGAAATCGGGATCGGCGTCGAGCACGGTCTCCAGCGAAGGCTTGTTCTCGGCCAACCGGGGCACCCGGGCGTTGTCCTCGGCGAGGTTCGGCAGGACCGGGTCGGTCCAGGTGGCGGTGCCCACCATGCGGTCGGCGAGCCCGAGCGACAGCAGGATCTCCGCGGAGCCCTGGTTGAGCGCCACCGCACGCTGCGGCGGCGCCTCGACCACCACGTCGCGACCGCAGTTCTCGATGGTCAGTGGGAATCCCTGGGCGGCAACGCTTTCTGCGGCCCCGGCGGGGGCGGATCCCTCGGAGGAGGCACACGCCGACAAGAGCAGCAACAGCGAGGCCAGAGGGGCGAGCAGACGCACGGTGGGACATCCTTCGATGCGGGGCTCGAGCGCGGAGCCGTCAACGGGTCACCGACCGCAGGCATTCGGACTCGGGGACAGTGCCCCATACCGTTGCGCGTCAGTTCCGGAGTCGCACCGGATTCCCCTGCTGATCGGCCACCGACACTGTAGCCGCACCGATCACCGTGGCTGTCGCCACATCTGCCCTACCGTGGCTGCCGCCACATCTGCCCTACCGTGGCTGCCGCCACATCTGCCCTACCGTGGCTGTCGCCACATGGGCCACATCGGCGGCCCGCCGCCCGGTATGTGGAGCTCACCGGTCACCTCGAACCCGAACCGCATGTAGTAGGCGAGGTTGGATTCCTTGGTCGATTCCAGGTACGCCGGCGCGCCTTCGGCGTCGCAGCGGTCCAGACGTGAACGCATCAGCGCCTGCCCGAACCCGGCGCCGCGGACCGTCGGGTCGCTGCCGATGACGCCGAGATACCAGTGCGGCTCCTCGGGATGGTGCTGCTTCATCAGATCGGCCATCGCCTGACCCCGCCGCATGTGCCGACCCATCGCCAACAGGAACGCCGGCATCATCCGGAGTTCCTCGCGCGGCGTCTGCTTCCAGCGGCCCGGTGGATCCCACAGCGCGGCCGCGCCGAGCGTCCCGTCGCGGTCGGCGACCTCGGTGGCCTCCCCGGCCAGGAAGTGATGGCGTGCCATCGCGGCGAACACTCGCGGCAACGCGCGGGCCCGGTGCGCGTCGTCGGGCATCATCCACGTCATCACCGGGTCGTCGAAGAAGGCTCGGCCCAGCACCCGCGACAGGAGTTTCACGTCGGCGCGGCGGGCAGGCGCGACTGCGATCGTCATCGATGTTCAGACTAAGCGGCGTCAGCCCTGGGTGATGTAGGCCTGCAGCTGCCGGTGTTCGTGTTCGAGTTCCTCCATGCGGGTCTTGACCACGTCGCCGATGCTGACGATGCCGGCCAGCCGCCCGTCGACGAGCACCGGGACGTGCCGGACCCGGTTGGTCGTCATCAACGCCGCCAGGCTGTCGACGGAGTCATCGGGCGAACACGTCGCCACCAGGGCCGTCATGATGTGGGCGACAGGGCGCCGCAGCAGGTCCGCACCGAGCTCCGGGAGTTTGCGCACCACGTCGCGCTCGGACACGATGCCCTGCACTCCGTCCGGTGACACCACGACCATCGCCCCGATGTTCTGGACGGCCAACTCCGTCAGCAGACCGGCGACGGACGTCTCGGGGGTGATCGTCGCCACCGCACTCCCCTTGCTGCGCAGTACATCGGCGATACGCATGGCAACCTCCAGGTGACCCAGCTCACACTGCCGTCCCACCAGGCTAGAGGCCCGGCCCCGTCCCAGCCAACCCCCGGAACGGTCAATCCGGCCCTGCGCCGCGCGGTTGACGGTATATGTGGCCGCATGATCGAAGTCACTCTCCTCGGAACCGGCAGCCCCATCCCCGACGCGCACCGCGCGGGTCCCTCGACCCTCGTCCGGGCGGGTGAGCAGATCTTCCTGGTCGATTGCGGACGCGGAGTGCTGCAGCGCGCGGCCGCGGTCGGGGTGGGCGCCAACAACCTGACCGCCCTGCTGATCACCCATCTGCACAGTGACCACATCACCGATCTCGCCGACGTGCTGATCACCCGGTGGGTGTCGAACTTCGATCCGGACATGCCGCCCCTGCCGATCATCGGTCCCCCGGGTATCGCCGAGGTCGTCGAATCCACGTTGCGCGCGATGCGTTTCGACATCGGCTACCGCATCGACCATCACGACGATCTGACCGCCCCGCCGCAGGTCGAGATCGAGGAGGTCACCGAGGGGGTGGTGTGGGGTCGAGAAGGTGTGCAGATCCGTGTCGCCCCCACCGACCACCGCCCGGTGACGCCGACGATCGGGTTCCGCGTCGAGCACGCCGGGGCGTCGGTGGTCCTGGCCGGGGACACCGTGCCGTGCGCGTCCCTCGACGAACTGGCCGACGGGGCGGGCGCGCTGGTGCACACCGTGATCCGTCAGGACCTGATCGACGCGCTGCCGATCCAGCGGTTCCGCGACATCTGCGGCTATCACTCCTCGGTCGAACAGGCCGCCGAGACCGCCGCGCGCGCCGGGGTGGGGATCCTGATCCTGACCCACTATGTGCCGGCCATCCAGCCCGGCCAGGAGGAGGACTGGCGCGCGCTGGCGGCCACGGCGTTCGATCGGCAGATCGAGATCGGCGACGACCTGCACCGCGTCGAGGTGCACCCCGGGGTGTGCGCTAAGCCAACCGGGTGATCTCGACGATGACGTCCAGATCGGTGGACCCCTCGCCGGAGTAGATCCCCTTCAGGGGGCTGACGTCGGCGTAGTCGCGGCCGACGCCGACGCTGATGTACTGCTCGTTGATCTCGGCGTCGTTGGTGGGGTCGTAGTGCCACCACTCGCCGGTCCACGCCTGGATCCAGGCGTGGCTCTGGCCGTCGACGGTGTCACCGATCTCGGCGTCGCGGTGCGGGTGCAGGTAGCCCGACACATACCGTGACGGGATCCCCATGCCGCGCAACAACATCAGCGTCAGGTGCGCGAAGTCCTGACACACCCCCTTGCCTTCGCGTAGCGCGTCCACCGCGGAGGTGTGCACACCCGTGGTGCCGGGCACGTACTGCAGTTCGGCCTGCACCCACCGCGCGGCCTCGATCACCGCCTCGGCCGGTTCGTGATACTTCGCGATGCGCCGGCCCACCCGTTGGATGCGTTTACTGGCCGGCGCGTAGTGGGTCGGGGCCAGCACCTCGAAGTACTTGTCCATCACCGCCTCGGTGGCCAGATCCGACCAGGTGACCTTCGTCTGGGGTTCCTCGGGTGTCTCCGTCTCCACCACCGACGACGCCGTCACCTCCAGCTCGGTGTGCGGCGCGTGCAGATCGAACGCCGTGACCGCGGTACCCCAGTAGTCGACGTAGCGGTAGGACCGGGTGGCCGGGACGGTCTCGACGCGGTTGAGGATGACGTTCTGCCGGTTGTCCGACCGCGGGGTGAGCCGGGCCTCGTTGAACGACGCGGTGACCGGCGACCGGTAGGCGTAGCCGGTCGAGTGCACCACTCGCATCCGCCACATGTCAGATCTCCCCTTCTTCGATCACCAGCGAGTTGTGTCCGGCGTCGGTCCACGCGACCCACGGGGCGGAGTGGAAGTACTGCAGCGCCAACGCTTCTCCGACGTCGAAGCAGGTCTTCTGCAGACCGGCCAACCGGGTCTCCAGCGATTCGAGCACCGCGCCCGGTTGCAGGAACTCCAGTTCGCTGCGCGCCCGCCCGAGCAGCCGTTGCGCTTCGGCGGTGGCGCCCAGACGCCCGTGCGGACGTTTGAGCAGTTCGTCGAGGCTGTGTTCGGCCAACCGCAGCGAGTAGAAGATCGACCGCGGGAACAGGCGATCGAGCAGCATGAACTCGACCACCCGGCCGGCGTCGAGCACCCCGCGGTAGGTCCGCAGGTAGGTGTCGTGGGCGCCGGCCGAGCGCAACAGGGTCACCCACGCCGGGGACGACCCGCTGTCCCCGACCCGGGAGAGCAGTAGGCGCACCGTCATGTCCACCCGCTCCAGGGCCCGGCCCAGCACCATGAACCGGTAGCCGTCGTCGCGGGAGAGCGTCGAGTCGGCCAGGCCGGCGAACATCGCGGCGCGGCCCTCCACGTAGGCGAGGAACTCGTGCGGTCCGAACCGTTTGGCCGCCCGTTCCCGTTCCGGCAGTGCGTTGTACGTACTGTTGAGGCACTCCCAGATTTCGGTGGACGTGACTTCCCTTGCCCCGCGTGCGTTTTCGCGCGCAGCGGAGATGGCCTCGACGATCGAGCAGCCCCCGTAGGTGTCCCGGCCGAAGGCCACGATGTCGGTCAGCGACCACACGTCGAGCGGCTCGTCGGGGGGTTCGATCCCCAGCACCCGCAGCAGGGTGCGCGACGCCCAGTCGGGGTCGACGCTGGAGTCCTCGAGCAGCTGGTGCACGGTGACGTCGAGGATGCGCGCGGTGTCGTCGGCGCGTTCGACGTAGCGTCCGATCCAGTACAGCGATTCGGCGTTCCTGGCCAACATGACGCTCTCCTACTGCTGCTGCTGGTTGCTGGTCTCGGCGCCGGCTTCGGCTCGGGCGCCCTTTCCCGTACCCGCGCTCGGCAGCGAACGCACCACCTCCGCCGCGGCCAGTTCCCGGTCGGCCGCCGAGGTGCGCGACGCCAGCACCCACGTGTCCTTCGACCCGCCGCCCTGGCTCGAGTTGACCACCAGCGATCCTTCCGGCAACGCGACCCGGGTCAGCCCGCCGGGCAGCACCCACACCTCGTCGCCGTCATTGACCGCGAACGGGCGCAGGTCGACGTGACGCGGCGCCAGCGTGTCGCCGATCTGGGTCGGCACCGTCGACAACTGCATGACCGGCTGCGCGATCCAGCCGCGCGGGTCGGCGTTGATCTTCTTGGTGACCGCGGCCAGTTCCTTCTCCGAGGCGTCCGGCCCGAACACGATGCCGTAGCCGCCCGACCCCTCGACCGGTTTGACGACCAGCTCGCGGATCCGGTCGAGGACCTCCTCACGTTCGTCGTCCAGCCAGCACCGGAAGGTGTCGACGTTGGCCAGCAGCGGCTTCTCGCCGAGGTAGTACTCGATGATCGTGGGGACATAGGTGTAGACCAGTTTGTCGTCGCCGACGCCGTTGCCCACCGCGCTGGAGATCACCACGTTGCCGGCCCGCGCGGCGTTGAGGATGCCGGCCACTCCGAGCACCGAGTCCGGCTTGAACTGCATCGGGTCGAGGTAGTCGTCGTCGATGCGCCGGTAGATCACGTCGACCTGGCGCTCACCCTCGGTGGTGCGCATGTAGACGGCGTTGTCGCGACAGAACAGATCGCGGCCCTCCACGAGCTCCACCCCCATCTGCCGCGCCAGCAGGGAATGCTCGAAGTAGGCCGAGTTGTAGACCCCCGGCGTCAGCACCACCACCGTCGGGTCGGCGACGTTGTTGGCCGCGGCGTTGCGCAGCGCCCGCAGCAGATGCGACGAGTAGTCACCGACCGAGCGGACCCGGTGGGTGGCGAACAGGTTCGGGAAGACGCGCGCCATGGTGCGCCGGTTCTCCATGACGTAGGAGACCCCCGACGGTGAGCGCAGGTTGTCCTCCAGGACACGGAAGCTGCCCTGCTCGTCGCGGATCAGATCGATGCCGGCGACGTGGATGCGCACTCCGTTGGGCGGGACGATGCCGACGGCCTCGCGGTGGAAGTGCTCGCACGAGCTGACCAGCCGGCGCGGGATGACGCCGTCACGCAGGATCTCCTGTTCGCCGTAGATGTCGTCGAGGTACATCTCGAGTGCCTGCACCCGCTGCCGGATGCCGCGTTCCAGCCGCGTCCATTCGGCAGCGGAGATGACGCGCGGCACCAGGTCCAGCGGGAACGGCCGCTCCTGACCCGACAACGAGAAGGTGATGCCCTGGTCGATGAACGCCCGGCCCAGCGCCTCGGCGCGCGCGGCGAGCTCGGAGGCGTCCGACGGGGCCAACTCCTTGTGGATGCCCTTGTAGGGCGTACGAACGTTGCCCTGCGGGTCGAACATCTCGTCGAAGGCCTCGGCGTACTTGCCGACGGCGTTGTATCCCTCGAAGACGCCGTTGTGCCGCCGGGCGGCCTTGGCGTTACGTGAAGTCCGTACGGTTTCGGTCGGCAACGTGTCCCCTGCTCTAGTGATGAGTGCTGACGGTCGGAGAACACTCGCCTGCCATGCTGCAACAGATCCAGCGTTTCGGCAGGCCAGCGAGCCTCGCTTTGGTTCATTACCCCGCTCGCTGCTACCCTGAACAGTCGCTGCGCCCGGACGGGCGCCCACAGACTCAGATCACCCAGTCGAGATTTACGAAGGAATACACGCGTGGCCAACATCAAGTCGCAGGAGAAGCGGAACCGCACCAACGAGCGCCGCAGACTGCGCAACAAGTCGGTGAAGTCGTCGCTTCACACGGCGGTCCGTGGATTCCGCGAGGCCGTCGAGGCCGGTGACAAGGACAAGGCCGGCGAGCTGCTCGCCGCGACCAGCCGCAAGCTCGACAAGGCGGCCAGCAAGGGTGTCATCCACAAGAACCAGGCCGCCAACCGCAAGTCGGCGCTGGCGCGGGCCCTCAACAAGATCTGACCGTCGTCAGTCGCTGACCAGCGACGCGACCTTACGCACCGCGCTCTCCAGCGCGTAGTCGGCGTCGGCGGCCGCGCCCTTGACGTCGGCGTTGAGGGCGGCCACCACCCGCATCGCCTCGGCCACCGAGTCGCGCGACCAGCGCCGCGCCTGCTTCTGCGCCTTCTGCACCCGCCACGGCGGCATGCCCAGCTCGCCGGCCACCTGGAAATGGTTGCCCGTCATCGGTCCCACGCGCGCGATGGTGTGCACCGCCTCGGCCAGCGCGTCGGCGAGCACGACGTGCGGTTCACCGGACATCATCGCCCAGCGCAGCGCCTCGGCCGCCCCGGCCACGTCACCGACCACCGCCTTGTCGGCGATGTCGAACCCCTTCACCTCGGCCTTGCCCGAGTGGTAGCGCCGGACCGCGGCGGCGTCGACGTTCCCGCCGGTGTCGGCGACGAGCTGCGAGCAGGCCGCTGCCAGCTCGCGGATGTCCGAACCGATGGCGTCGAGCACCGCGGTGACCGCGTCGTCGTCGACCTTGACACGCAGGGCCTTGAACTCGCGGCGGACGAAGTCGGCGCGCTCGGCGGGCTTGGTGATCCGGGCGCACGGATGCACCTCGGCGCCCAGCTTCCTGAGATGCTCGGCCATCGCCTTGGCGCGCCCTCCGCCGGAGTGCACGACGACCAGCACGGTGCCCTCGGGCAGTTCGGCCGCGGCGTTCTGGATGAGCGCCACGGCGTCCTTGCCGGCCTCGGCGGCCGATTCCAGCACCACCACGCGTTCATCGGCGAACAGCGACGGGCTGAGCAGCTCGGCGAGTTCGCTGACACTGACCTCGCCGGCACGCATCCGGCTGACGGGAACGTCGGTGGTGCCCGCGGCGGTGCGCGCCTGCCGTAGCACCGACGCCACCGCCCGCTCGACCAACAACTCCTCGTCGCCCAGAACCAGGTGCAGTCCCGTCAGTGAAGTCACCGCACGATGGTGTCACGGCGGCCCGACACCGCCCAATGCCAGCCCGCGGCGACGACCAGTGCCGCGGCCGCGATCAGCGCGACGCCGGCAACACCCGAGGGCACCGGCACCGCGGCGGCCGGCAGTGCCGACGACCAGCGGGCCACCGCCAGCAGCCACCACACCTCGGGGCCGGTGAACCGGATCAACAGGTCGGCGCCGGCCGGCCACAGCGGGGCCAGGGCCGCAGCGGCGGTTCCTGCCACGGTGAGCGGCGGGACGACCGGCGCTGCGGCAAGGTTCGCGATCACCGCCACCAGGCTCACCGAGCCGGAGATTCCGGCCACCAGCGGGGCGGTCACGACCTGCGCGGCGAACGCGACGCTGACCGCCGCCGCAAGCGGGCGCGGCCAGCCGCGGTCGGTGAGACGTTGCGTCCATACCGGCGCGATGAGCACCAGCGCGGCGGTGGCCGACACCGACAATGCGAACCCGACGTCGACGGCCAACTCCGGGGCGCCGACCATCAGCGCCACCACGGTGCCCGCCAGCGCCGGCAGGGCCTGTCGGCGACGGTGCGACAGCACCGCCAGCAAGGTGATCGCGCCCATCACCGCGGCCCGCAGCACGCTGGCCGACGGCTGGACGACGATCACGAATCCGAGCAGGGTGGCGCCGGCCAGCACCACCGCAGCGCGGGGTCCCAGCACCGCAGCCGACAACAGCACCGCACCGCACACGATGGTCACGTTGGCGCCCGAGACCGCCGTGAGGTGGGTCAGCCCCGCGACCCGGAACTGCGCGACGGTGGTCGGCGGCACCGTCGAGGTGTCGCCGAGGACCAGGGCGGGCAGCATCGCGGCCTGGTCGGCGGGCAGCGCCGAACGCGCGGCCGCGGCGAAGTCGGTGCGCACACCGTGCGCCACCTGCTGGACCGGCGCGGCCGTACCGGTCACCGGAGCACCCCGGGACGCCAGGACCGCCACGGTGAGGTCTCGTCGTTTCGGGGCGCTGACCACGGCGCGGAATGCGGCGGGTTGACCGGGTTGCAGGCGCGCGTACTCGGCGCCGGAGGCGAACACCAACACGCGGCCGTCCGACGGCGCACCGTCGAGGTCGTGCAGCACACCGCGGAACATGGTGCGTCCCCCGGCCAGCACCCGCGGCGTCTCGGCCGGGGCGACGATCACCGGGATCGACCTGCCGACGGCGGCGGTGATCGGATGGTGCCGCACGGCGGCCTCCCGCAGGGTCACCGCGACGCCGAAACCCACGGCCACCAGTGCCACCGCGGCCACCGCCGAGGGCCAGGTCCGTCGTCGGCCGGCGGGCCCGCGCCGCCCGGCCCATGCCCCGGTGACCGCCGTCGCGACCACCGCGGCGACTGCCGCGACCCCCGCGCCGACCCCCGCCCAGGTGATGCCCGCGGCGGTGACCGCCCAGCTGGTCAGCGCCGCCGGGACCAGCCGCAGATCGACCGGTGTCACACCCGCACGAGGTCGCGCAGCTTGTCCAGGCGGGCCGGCCCGATGCCGTCGACATCGCCGAGTTGGTCCACGCTGGTGAACCGCCCGTTGGCCTCGCGCCAGGCCACGATCGCCTCGGCGGTCACGGGCCCGACCCCGGGCAACGTGTCCAGCTGCTCGACCGTTGCGGTGTTCAGATCCACCAGACCTGTTGGGGTACCGGGCTTCTCACCGTCGGCAGGAGCGGCGGTGGAGGTGTCCGACACCACCGAGCTGCCCATCCGGCCGGGGTCCCCGGCGGGCGGGTCCACCCCGACGACGATCTGTTCGCCGTCGGTGACCCGGCGGGCCATGTTCAGTCCGAGGGTGTCGGCGCCGTCGACGGCGCCACCGGCGGCCTCCAGCGCGTCGGCGATGCGCGCCCCGGGCGGCAGCGTCACCAGACCCGGGGTGTGCACCAGACCGACGACGCTGACCACCACCTCGGTGTCCACCGGCGCGCCGGTGGAGGTCGGCACCGTCTCCACCGGCGGCAGTTTCGCCGAGACCACCGCGGCGGGTTGGTCACCGATCAGCGTGACCACGGTGACCAGGATCGCCACCAACCCGACCACGCCCAGGGCGAGCACACCGGCCCGGCCCGGGTCGGCCCGGAGGCGGGCCAGCCACGCGCCCGACCCCGATGCCGACTGGTCGGGCAGCCACCGCGACAGCGACCGCGCCGACGGCTCGTCGGCGTCGGCGGAACCGTCCTCGCGGTCGATCCCGAGGCGCCGGTGAAGTGTCTCGGTGGGCGGTTCGGTGGGCATGGGCCGACCGTAGGCACGGGGCGCGACAGCACCGCCCGGCTTGCCCGCTACGGCGGCTGCGCTGTGGATGAACTCTGATTTGGGGACGGCCGTGACTACGATGGCTCACCGAGATGAACCGACGAGCCCCGATGATCGCTGGTGTCGCGTTCGCGGTGCTCTACACCACGGCCGTGCTGGTGCTGCCGGCCGCGGCCGGTGACGATCCGGCCGCGCTGCGCGCACGGGCCCTGCTGTTGGCCTTCGCGGCGCTGGCGTTGGGACTGTTGGTCGCGGCGGTGCGCGAACGTCTCGACGGGCCCCCCGCGCACCTGTTCACCGTCGGTTCGGCGCTGCTGCTGGCGCAGCTGTGCGTGGCGGTGTGGCTGTCCGCCGGTCCGGCGATCCGGCCGGGCCAGGTCGACGGTGGCACCGCGGCCACCCTCGACGACATCGGGGCGCTGTGGCTGCCCACCGCGACGATCGCCAACATCATGGTCGCGGTTCCGATCCTGTTGAGCGCCAACGAGGAACGGCTGCCACACTGGCTCGGGATCGGAGCCGCGGTCTTCGTCGTCGAACAGCTCATCGAGACCATCACGATCATCGGCCCGCCGGGCAGCTTCATCTCCCCGGGCGGACCGATGAACGTCTACCTCGGCGCCTCGTTGTCGGCCGCGTTCTTCCTGGCCGTGGGTGTGGCGATGTCGCAGACCGCCGTGCCCGGACCCGCCGGAGCCGCCCCGAAGACACCCGAGCCCGAGGGTGCGGCGTCCGCGCCCCCGTCATCCGAGGAACCCGTAGGAGACTGAATGGCCCCGCCCCGCCTGGTGCCCCGTGCGACCGTGGAGCCCGCTGCGGCCCACGCGCTGCGACTCGAAGTGCGCGCGTTTCTCGCCGAGCAGCGCGCCGCGGGCGCGTTCACCCCGGCTGTCGATGCATGGCTGACCGGGTGGGATGAGGACTTCACCGCCTCGCTGGCGGCCCGTGGATGGCTCGGGATGACGGTGCCCGCCGAGTACGGCGGCCACGGCCGGTCGTTCTTGGAGCGGTTCGTGGTCACCGAGGAACTGCTGGCCGCCGGAGCACCGGTGGCCGCCCATTGGATCGCCGACCGCCAGATCGTGCCGTCGCTGCTCAAGTACGGCAACGAGACGCAGAAGACCCGATTCCTGCCCGCGATCGTGCGCGGGGAGTGCTTCTTCGGCATCGGGATGAGCGAACCGGATTCCGGATCGGACCTGGCCAGTGTGCGTACCCGAGCCGAGCGGGTCGACGGCGGCTGGGTCCTCACCGGCACCAAGGTGTGGACATCGGGCGCCCACCGGGCCCATGCGTTCATCGCGCTGGCGCGCACCGCGCGGTGGACCCGGCCAACCGGCACGCCGGCCTGAGTCAGTTCATCGTCGATCTGCGGGGTCCCGGTGTCGACATCCGGCCGATCGAGTCGATGAACGGCGCCCACCATTTCAACGAGGTGATCCTCGACGGCGCGTTCGTCCCCGACGGCATGGTGTTCGGCGAGATCGGCAACGGCTGGCGGCAGGTCACCTCCGAGCTCGCGTTCGAGCGCAGCGGTCCCGAACGGGTGCTGTCGACGTTCGTGCTGCTGGAGGCCTGCGCCGGGGAAGCCGCCGCACAGCGGATGCCCGCCGATGCCGGGCTGGGCCGGCTGGTCGCGCGGGTGGCCGGGCTGCGCCAGATGTCCGCGGCGGTGGCGGATGCGCTGCAGCGCGACGAGCCCGCCGACATCCCCGCCGCGGTGGTGAAGGTGTTGGGCACCTCCACCGAGGGGGACATCGCCGAGTTCGCGCAGCTGACCGCCACCACCGGCAGTGCTCCCGATTTCGTCGAGATGGCTTGCACCGCAGTCGATCAGCGGCCGGGCTTCACCCTGCGCGGCGGGACCAACGAGGTGTTGCGTGGTGTGATCGCGCGCGGTCTGGGTCTCCGATGAGCGCCGCCGAGGTCGACCCCGCGCTGGTCGAGATGATGGACGGGGTGTTCGCCCAACACCGTCAGGAGACCGACCTGCAGGTGCTGTGGGACCGGTTGGACGGACTCGGGCTGGTCCGCCTCACCGGGCCGGAATCATCCGGGGGCAGCGGTGCCGGCTGGCCGGAGGCCGCTGCCCTGCTCTCGGCCGCGGTGCGGCACGGGGTGCGAATCCCGTTGGCCGAGCACGACTTGCTGGCGTGCTGGTTGCTCGACGCGGCGGGCCTCGGCGCCGACGCCGCGCGCCGCACGGTCGCCGTGGTCGGCGCCGACGGTGTGGCGGCCGGGGTGCCGTGGGCCTCCCGGGCCGATCGGATCGTGGTGGTCACACCGCGCGGCGACGGCTACGGAATCGCCGACCGCGACGTCACCGAGGTGTCGATCGCCGCCGGGGTCAACATGATCGGCGAACCGCGCGACACCGTCACCGTCTCCGCCGATGCCGCCGACGTGCCGGTACCGGCCGAACTGGTGCAGCAGTTGCGGTACAAAGCTGCTCTGCTGCGCGGCATCCAGGTGTGTGCGGCGCTGGACTGCGCACTGGAGTCCGCTCTCGACCACACCAGCTCCCGGGAACAGTTCGGCCGGCCGCTGGCCAAGTTCCAGGCGGTGCAGCATCTGATCGCCGACATGGCCGCCGAGGCCGCGCTGGCACGCACCGCCACCGAAGCGGCACTGCTGACCGCGGTCGACGAGGACTGGTCGGCACCGCAGCTGGATTTCCTTGTCGCCGTAGCCCGCTCGTGCGCGGGACACGCGGCCTCGGTGGTGGTGCGCAACGCGCACCAGGTGCACGGCGCGATCGGTACGACCAGAGAGCACCGACTGCACGAGTTCACGCGGGCGGCACTTGCGTGGCGTTCGGAGTTCGGCACCGTCGGCGAGTTCGACGAACAGCTCACCCGCGCGGCGATCGCCGCCGGCGCCGATGGGCTGTGGCAGACGATCTGTCCCTGATTCAGCGCACGACGACGGCGCTGGGTTCGCGTGGCGCGCCGAGCATCTCCCGGTGCGACGGTGGCCGACGACCGCCCTCGTCGGTGATCCCGTAGCGGTCGGCGACCTCCGCGGCGATCAGTGCCCGACCGCTGAGTTCGGCGACGGCCGGGTCGCGGTAGAGCGCGTTGATCACATGCCCGGCGAACGCGGGGGTCTCGGCTTGGGCGCTGAAATCCTCGAGCGCCTGCAGGTTCTCGCCGAACGCGGACCGCAAGCGATCGGTGAGCAGGATGCCCAGCCACAGCGAGAGCACCGTGACCCGTGTGTCGGTGAAGTCGACACTCATGTCGGCGACCATCTTGTCCACGCCGGCCTTCTGGGCGCCGTAGGCGGGTCCGTGCATGTAGCACACCGCCCCGGGGGACGACGTGAACACCATCAGCGCATGCTCGCGCGCGGCGAGCAGCGGTGCGGCGTGCCACGCCGCCACATAGGACGAGCGCAGTCCGACGTCGAGTACGTCACCGAGCTCGAGCGGCTTGCGCCAGAACGGTTTCGGGTCCACCAGCCGCTCGGAGATCGCGGCGGCATTGTTGACCAACAGGTCCAGCCGTCCACACTCGTGGTCGACGCGTTCGAACACCCGGCCCACCGCGGCGTCGTCGCGGTGGTCCACCGCGACACCGGTCCCCCACGGCGAGTTCTCGGCGATGCTGCGGCCGGTGCCGTACACCCGCCAACCGTGCGCGGCCAGCGCGGTGGCGATACCCTGCCCCGCGCCCCGGCTGGCGCCGGTGACCACGGCTACCGGTGTGGTGTCGTCCATGGGCTCACCGTAGTCGCTGCTCGACTAACGGTCGTCCACGCGCACGGCCACCCCGACCGCGCCCGCGCCCACATGCACCGACAGCAGCGGTCCCATGTCGGCGACGTTGAGCGACGACAACTGCGGAAGCCGTTGGGTCAGAGCGGCGCCCAGTTGGTCGGCGCCGTCGTGGTTGTCGACGTGGTGGACCACGGCTTCGGCGGTACGGTCCCCGACCACCTCGGCGACGCGGTCCACCATCGCCGCGTGGGCCTTGGTGACGGTGCGGATGCGTTGGTCGAGCACCAGGCGGCCGTCGCCGTCGAGGCGCAGCAGCGGTTTGAGTGCCAGCGCGGTACCCAGCCAGGACGCCGTCGTGCGGATGCGGCCGCTGCGCCGGAGGTTGTCGAGCCGATGCACCACCAGGAAGACGTGGGTGTGGGTGGTCGCCGCCCGTGCGGCGGCCTCGACGGTGTCCAGATCGGCGCCGGCACGGGCACTTCGGGCCGCGGCCAGCGCCGTCAACCCCACGCCCATGGCCGCCGACCGCGAGTTGACCACCCGCACCGCCGGGCCGAATTCCCGCGCGGCGACCACCGCGGCGCTGTAGGTGCCCGACAACGCCGCCGACAGATGCACGGCCACCACGCCGTCCCCGCCGCTGTCGGCCAGCGCATGACGGTAGATGTCGGTCAGGTCGGCCGGCGTCGCGCCGGCCGTGGTGACCTTGGGCCGGTCGTGGATGTCGAACGGGATCTCGTCGTAGCCGTCGCGCAGGTCCTGTCCGTCGACCAGGACGTGCAGCGGTACCTGCCGGATGTCCCAGCGGGCGCGCTCCTCGGCAGGCAGACGGGCCGACGAGTCGGTGACGACTACGACGGGCACGATGGGTCACCCATGCGCGTCGGGCACCTGCACACCGGCTTCGGCCAGACCCTTGACCATCAGCTCCGCGACCGCCTGGTGCGCCTCGAAATTCCAGTGGATGCCGTCCGGGTTGCCGCGACCACTGAGGACCTCATCGGCCACGGCGGCCTTCAGGTCGACCAGCGGCACGTCGTGCTCGGCGGCCCACCGGGTGATCGCCGCGACGGTGCCGGCGCGGCCGTGGTGTGCCATGCCGTAGGTCGGGGCGATGTGCACCGACGGCAGACAGGCCACCATCGGTATCCCGGGTCGGTTGAAATCGATGGCGCCGCGGGTCATCTCGAGGTACTCGGCCGTCAGATGCGGCGGCAACGCCGCTCTGGCTACCGGCGACAGCTTGGGCTGCAGCCAACCGTAGCCGTCGCGGACCCAGCGCCGCAGTCCGGCGGGCCGCACATAGCGGATCAGTTCGCGCAGCGCGGTCGGCAACGGCGAGGGCAGCGAGTCCATGCCCGAGGTCGCGAAGATCACCGCGCCGGCGCGCGGCAGCGCCGCCCAGGAGCGCGGGTCCTGGGTGGCCGCCCACCAGACGTCCCGGCTGGTCCACCCGATCCTGCCGATCAACTCGACGTCCCAGTCCAGTTGTCGGGCAACGATGTTCGGCCAGATGCGGGGATCGTCCGACGGCAGCCCGCCGGTGGGTCCGTAGTAGGACAGGGAGTCGCAGAAGATCAGCAGGGTGGGGCGTGGATCGCTCACAGGACGTCTCCGGCCACCTGCGCCGAGGCGTTCCACACATCGAGGCGCCAGCGGATGTCGTCGAACGACTCCGGCGCACCGTCGGGGCGGGTGTGCCCGGCCAACTGCACCCAGCTTGCGTTGCCCATGCCGCCCAGGACCGGCCAGTTGTCGACCGGCAGTTTCAGCAGCGCGGCGGTCAGGGCCGCGATCAGCCCGCCGTGCGCCACCAACACCACGGGCCGGTCGGTCTGTCCCCAGTCGGGCTGCTCGGCCACCAGTTCCCGCACCAGCGGCAGGCTCCGCTCGGCCACGTCGACGCGGCTCTCGCCGCCGTGCGGCGCCCACCGCGCATCGTCCCGCCAGGCCAGCCGCGCGCCGGGTGCGGCCGCATCGACCTCCAGATGCGTCATCCCCTGCCAGTCCCCGAGGTGGGTTTCGCGCAGCCGGGTGTCGACGTTGACCGGCAGACCGCAGCGATCACCGAGCGCGACCGCGGTGTCCAGCGCGCGGCGCAGATCCGACGACACGATCAGCAGCGGCTCCCGTTTGGCCAGCGACTGCGCGGCGGCCACCGCCTGGTCGCGACCCAGATCACTCAGATCGGTGTCCAGCTGGCCCTGCATCCGGCTGCCGGCGTTGTACTCGGTCTGTCCGTGCCGCAGCAGAAGCAGGCGGCGGATCGTCATTCGGCGTCCCCGGCGGTGTCGTCGACCTCGCCGAGATCCACCTCCACCGTCGGGCAGTCCTTCCAGAGCCGGTCGAGCGCATAGAAGTTGCGTTCGTCGGAGTGCTGGATGTGGACGACGATGTCGACGTAGTCCAGCAGGGTCCACCGGCCTTCGCGGGTGCCCTCACGCCGCGCCGGCTTGTAGCCGGCCTGTCGCATCTTCTCCTCGACCTCGTCGACGATCGCGTTGACCTGGCGGTCGTTGGATCCGGAGGCGATGACGAAGCAGTCCGTGATGACCAGCTGGCCGGACACGTCGATGACGACGACGTCCTCGGCGAGTTTGGCCGCCGCGGCCCGCGCCGCGACGCCGGCCATGTCGATGGCTTCCTGTGTGGCGGTCAGCGATGCTCTCCTTCTCTCACGGTCGGGCGGTACAGATTGCGTTTGGCCACATACTGCACCACGCCGTCGGGCACCAGATACCAGATGGGCCGGGCCTGGCGTGCGCGCAGACGGCAGTCCGTCGAGGAGATCGCCAACGCCGGCACCTCCACGAGGTGCAGCGCGTCGGACGGCAGCTCGGCCATCGCCGCGGTGATGTGGCTGCCGTCGAGCTCGTAGCCCGGCCTGCTGACGCCGATGAAGCTCGCGATGGCGAACATCTCCTCCCAGTTCTGCCAGGTCAGGATCGAGGCCAACGCGTCGGCGCCGGTGATGAAGAACAGGTCGGCGTCCGGGTTGTGGGCGCGCAGGTCGCGCAACGTGTCCTTGGTGTAGGTCGGTCCGCCGCGGTCGACGTCGACGCGGCTGACCGAGAATCGGGGGTTCGACGCGGTCGCGATGACCGTCATCAGGTAGCGGTCCTCGGCGGCGGTGACCTCGTCGCCGCGTTTCTGCCACGGCTGCCCGGTCGGGACGAACACCACCTCGTCGAGGTCGAACAGGTCGGCGACCTCGCTGGCGGCCACCAGGTGTCCGTGGTGGATCGGGTCGAAGGTGCCGCCCATCACGCCCAGCCGCCGGCGCCGTCGGCTGTCTGCCTGTCCCGACATCGTCAGCTCAGACCGGCAGCAGGGTGTCGATCACCGAGGCCAGCTGTTTGGCCGACCGGCACTCGTGCATGGTGATCAGGTCCTCGTAACGCGGCACCGCCGAATCGCCGCTGCCCCACAGGTGCCGCGGTTCCGGGTTGAGCCAGTGGGCGTGCCGGCTGGCGTTGACCATGTGCGCGAGCAGCTCGGTCTCGGGGTTGCGGTAGTTGTTGCGTCCGTCGCCGAGGATCAGCAGGGCGCTGCGCGGTGACAGCACATTCGGGTACTTGTCGAGGAACGAGACGAACGCGTGCCCGTAATCGGAGTGCCCGTCGCGGGTGTACACCCCGGCTTCGCGGGTGATGCGCTGCACGGCCACCGCCAGGTCGGCGTCGGGTCCGAACAGTTCGGTGACCTCGTCGGTGGTGTCGATGAAGGCGAAGACCCGCACCCGGGAGAACTGTTGCCGCAGCGCGTGTACCAGCATCAGGGTGAAGTGACTGAAACCCGCCACCGACCCGGACACGTCGCACAGCACCACCAGCTCCGGTCGAGCCGGGTGCGGCTTCTTGAGCACGACGTCGATCGGGACGCCGCCGGTGGACATCGACTTGCGCAGCGTCTTACGCAGGTCGATCTCCCCGGCGCGCGACCGGCGGCGCCGCGCCGCCAGCCGCGTGGCCAGGGTGCGCGCCAACGGGGCCACCACCCGGCGCATCTGGAGGAGTTGTTCGCCTGAGGCGCGCAGGAATTCGACGTTCTCGGCGAGCTGCGGCACGCCGTAGGTCTGCACATGGTCCCGCCCGAGTTGCTCGGCGGTCCGGCGTTTGGTCTCGGCTTCGACCATCCGCCGCAGTTGTGTGATGCGTTGGGCGGCAAGGGCCTTGGCGATCTGCTCCTGGGTCGGTGTGGGTTCGTCGCCGTAGGGGGCCAGCAGCCCGGCGAGCAGGCGGCCCTCGAGGTCGTCGAGGCTCATCGCCTTGAGCGCCTGGTAGGAGGAGTACGACGGTCCGCGGCTGGAGTTGTAGCGGCCGTAGGCCTCCACGATCTGGGCGATCATCGCGGCCAGTCGCTCGTCGAGGTTGGCCAGTTCCTCGTAATCGCTGAGCATGTCGACCAGCGCCTGGCGCAGCGCCTCGATGTCCTCGGGCGGCAGCCCGCCCTCGGCGTCGGGGTCGTCGTCCTCGAGCACCGTCTTGGCGCCGATCGCCGCCGGGAAGTACAGGTCGAACAGCACGTCGTAGGTCTCACGATGGTCCGGGCGGCGCAGCACCGCACATGCGATGCCTTCGCGCAGCACGTTCCGATCCCCCAGCCCGAGCGTCGCCATCACCCGGCCGGCGTCCACCGTCTCCGACGGTCCCACCGAGATACCTTGCGCGCGTAGGGCTTCGACGAACTCCACGAGGTGCCCGGGGATCCCGTGCGGAGCCGGCGGTTGCGCGGGGCGGGTGCGGCGGACGGCCATCAGTTCAGCCTCAGCTCCCCGGCCGCCTTGATCTGATCGGACTGGTGTTTGAGCACCACACCCAGGGTGGCGGCGATGACCTCGTCGTCGATGGTGTCCATGCCCAGCGCCAGCAGCGTGCGGCCCCAGTCGATGGTCTCGGCGACCGAGGGCAGCTTCTTCAGCGCCATCCCGCGCAGCACCCCGATGATCCGCACCAGCTCGTCGGCGAGGTGTGCCGGCAGCTCGGGCACCCGGGACAGCAGGATGCGGCGTTCGAGGTCGGCATCGGGGAAGTCGATGTGCAGGAACAGGCAGCGACGCTTGAGCGCCTCGGACAGCTCGCGGGTCGCGTTGGAGGTCAGCACCACCAGCGGGCGCCGCTGCGCGGTGATGGTGCCGAGTTCGGGCACGGTGACGGCGAAGTCGCTGAGCACCTCCAGCAGCAGGCCCTCGATCTCGATGTCGGCCTTGTCGGTCTCATCGATCAGCAGCACGGTCGGTTCGGTGCGCCGGATCGCGGTCAGCAGCGGACGGCTGAGCAGGAACTCCTCGGAGAACACGTCGTCCTTGGTGCGGTCCCAGTCAGAACCTTCACCCTGGCCCGCCTGGATGCGCAGGATCTGTTTGGCGTGGTTCCACTCGTAGAGCGCGCGGGCCTCGTCGACGCCCTCGTAGCACTGCAGGCGGACCAGACCGGAACCGGTGGACTGCGCGATCGCGCGGGCCAACTCGGTCTTGCCGACGCCGGCGGGGCCCTCGACCAGTAGGGGCTTGCCGAGCCGGTCGGCGAGGAACACCGCGGTGGCGGTGGCGGTGTCGGGCAGATAGCCGGTTTCGGCCAACCGTTTGGCGACATCGTCGATGTCGGCGAACAGCGGCACGGTGTGTGCGGGAAGGCTCAAGGGGGTTCTCCTGTGTCTAGGCCGGCCGGGTGTGGCCGTCGCCCCAGACGATCCACTTGGTCGAGGTCAGCTCCGCGAGCCCCATCGGGCCGCGGGCGTGCAATTTCTGGGTGGAGATGCCGATCTCGGCGCCGAAACCGAACTGCTCGCCGTCGGTGAACGCCGTCGAGGCGTTCACCATCACCGCGGCGGCATCGACGCGCTCGGTGAACCGTTGCGCCGCAGCGAGATCGGTGGTCACGATGGCTTCGGTGTGACCGGTGCCGAAGTCGTTGATGTGGGCCACGGCGCCGTCGACACCGTCGACGACGGCCAGCGCGATCTCCATGGCGAGGAACTCGGCGCGCAACTGCTCCTCGGACGGGTCGGCGTGCACGGTCACCCCGGCGTCCTGCAGCGCCGCGGTCAACCGCGGCACCGCGATGTCGGCGATCGCCGCGTCGACGAGCACCGTCTCGGCGGCGTTGCACACGCTGGGCCGCCGCGTCTTGGCGTTGAGCAGCAGCTGTTCGGCCATGTCGAGGTCGGCGGACTTGTCGACGTAGACGTGACAGTTGCCGACCCCGGTCTCGATGGTGGGCACCTGGGCGTCACGGACCACGGCGTCGATCAGACCGGCGCCGCCGCGCGGGATGACGACGTCGACCAGCCCGCGGGCCTGGATCAGGTGGGTGACGCTGGCGCGGTCGGAGCTGGGCAACAGTTGTACCGCGTCGCTGTCGAGCAACTCGGTGGCCAGGGCGGCGCGCAGCGCGTCGACCAGCGCCTGGTTGGACCGGGCGGCCGACGAGCTGCCGCGCAGCAGCACGGCGTTGCCCGACTTCAGCGTCAACCCGAACGCGTCGACGGTGACATTGGGCCGGCCTTCGTAGACGATGCCCACCACGCCCAGCGGCACGCGCTGCTGCCGCAGCTGCAGCCCGTTGACCAGGGTGCTGCCGCGCAGCACCTCCCCGACCGGGTCGGGCAGAGCGGCGACCTGGCGCAGACCGTCGGCGATGCCCTCGATGCGGCTCGGGTTGAGCGCCAGTCGGTCGAGCATGGCCTCGGGCGTGCCGGCCGCACGCGCGGTCTCCAGGTCCGCGGCGTTGGCGTCGAGGATCGCGCGGGTGTTCATCAGGACGTGGTCGGCGGCGGTGCGCAGCGCGCGGTTCTTCACCGCGGTGCTCAAGGTGGCCAGAACGCGGGCCGCGGCGCGGGCGCGTCGGGCGGCGTCGTGGACCTGGTCGCGCAAATCAGGTGCTGATGGTGCTTGCACACTCATCAGGCCAGGGTATCGGGTCGCGCGCCGTCGCCCCGGCCAAGGGTGACGCTAACGTCGGCGGGCGTGACGCGGGTGTGCGTGGTCGGCAGCGTCAACGCCGACCTGACCTTTTCCGTGACCGCGCTGCCCCGCCCCGGTGAGACGGTGCTCGCGTCGGCTCTGATGACCTCACCGGGCGGCAAAGGCGGCAACCAGGCGGTGGCCGCCGCCCGCGCCGGCGCGGACGTCGCCCTGGTCGCGGCGATGGGCACCGACGCGGCCGCCGACCAGCTGCGCCGGCACCTGACCGACAACGGCGTCGACATCACGGCGGTCAGCAGTGTCCCCGGGCCCAGCGGCAGCGCGGCGATCCTCGTCGACTCCGGCGCCGAGAACATGATCGTCGTCGCGCCCGGCGCCAACGCCGAGCTGACGGTGGACGCGCCGGGCCTGCGCGCCGCTGTCACCGCCGCCGAGGTGATGCTGCTGCAACTCGAGATTCCCCTCGCCACTGCAGTGGGCGCCGCCCGCGCTGCGCGTGCGAGCGGGGCGACGGTGCTGGTCAACGCATCACCGGCCGGGTATGACCCCGCGGATCTGGAACCGCTGGCACAGGCCGCCGACGTCGTCGTGGTCAACGAGAGCGAAGCGGCGCCGTGGCGCGACGACGACCGCCTGCGGGTCGCGCATCTGGTCGTCACCCGCGGCGCGCACGGGGTGCGCCACATCACGGCCGAACGGACCCGGGACCTGCCGGCGCTCGACGTGGCCGCCGTGGACACCACCGGTGCCGGCGACGTGTTCGCCGGCGTGCTGGCCGCGTCCTGGCCGGACGGACCCGACCTCGCCCTACGACGCGCCTGCGCCGCCGGCGCGTTGGCCACACTGGTCCCCGGAGCCGGCAACTGCGCGCCCTACAGTAAGGCGATCGACAACGCCATGACAGGAGCGCCCCACGATGAGCAACACGCCCCGCCCACCCGAGGGTGACTGGCTCGGCACGCCGTACCTGAAGTTCACCCGCGAAGCAGGATTCGGGGTGTGCACGCTGGACCGTCCGGAGGCGCGCAACGCCATGACACCGGCGATGTACTTCGGTATCCGCTACGCGGTCCGCCACGTCGACGCCGATCCCGACCTGGCCGGTCTGCTGATCACCGGCACCGGCGACGTCTTCGCCCCCGGCGGCGACATGGGCGGCGGTGACGGCTCCGACGACTGGTTGACCTACGGGTCCGCACTCGGCATGGACGTCACCCCGTTCGAGACCCTGCGGCAGTCGGCCAAGCCGGTGGTCGCGGCGGTCAACGGACTGTGTCAGGGCGGCGGGCTGCAGATCGCACTCTGCTCGGACATGGTGGTGGTCAGCGACCGGGCCACGTTCAGAGTCCCCGAACTGTTCCGCGGCATCGCCGACACCTACTACAGCCACATGCTGGCCCGGCTCATCGGCCCGGTGCGCACCCGCGATCTGATGTTCACCGGCCGCACGCTGTCGGCGCAGGAGGCCCTGGAGTGGGGCATGGTCGCGCGGGTCGTGCCGCATGACGATCTGCAGGACACCGCCCGCGAGATCCTCGCCCAGTGCTGCCGGACCGCGCCGAAGGCCCGCACGGTCATCAAGTCCAGCCTCGACAACTATCTCGGGCTCTACGACCGCATCGGCATGCAAGCCAGCCTCGGCGCCCCGGAGTCCATCGAGGGTTTCCTGGCGTTCAAGGAGCGCCGCTCACCGGACTGGGTGCATCCCGACCTGCGCCTCGACGGACGGCTGTAGCCCGCCGCGGCAGCAGGTGACCAAAGCCTCTGTCGCCGAGCGGCCCCGCGGTGCGACGGTGGGCACCATGGACCACCTGACCACTCTGGACGCCGGCTTCCTGGAGGCCGAGGACTCCGATCCGCACGTGAGCATGGCCATCGGCGGCGTCGCGGTCATGGACGGGCCATGCCCCGACTTCGACGCGTTGACCGACGTTCTGACGCAGCGTCTGCACCGCACCCCGCGACTGACCCAACTGCTGCACACGCACCCGCTGGATCTCGCCGCGCCGCAGTGGGTGCCCGATCCCACGTTCGACGTCACCCATCACATCCGGCGCGCTGCGGTTCCCCGACCCGGCGACGACGACGCGCTATATCGGCTGGTCGCCGACATCATGGAGCGGCGCCTGGATCGGGACCGTCCGCTGTGGGAGTGCTGGGTGATCGAGGGGCTGGCCGGCCGACGCTGGGCGATGCTGATGAAGATCCACCACTGCCTGGTCGACGGGATCGCCGCCACCCATCTGTTGACCGCGCTGTGCGACGACATGCCGAGCCCGACGCGCGCGGTGGTTCCGGCCGGCCGGCCCGCTGCCCCGTCGGTGAACCAGCCGCTGGCCTGGCTCGGCGATCTCGCCGGCAGTGTCCTGGGCCTCGGTGGTGCGGCCGCCAAGGCGGTGCGCGGGGTCCTCGACATCGCCGGCGGGCTGCTGCGCCCGGCGTCGACGGCGCTCAACGGTCCGGTGGGCGGCATGCGCCGCTACGCCGCGGCCGAGGTCTGCCGCGACGACGTGGACCGGATCTGCGCGCATTTCGATGTCACCGTCAACGACGTGGCACTGACTGCGATCACCGCCAGCTACCGCGCGCTGCTGCTCGGACGCGGGGAGCGGCCCCGGCGGGACTCGCTGCGCACCCTGGTGCCGGTGTCGGTGCGCGGCGCCGACCAGATCGGCGTGCCCGACAACCGGGTCTCGATGATGCTGCCGTGCCTGCCGGTCGACGAGGACGACCCGATCAGGCAGTTGCAGTCGGTGCACGACCGGCTGACGCGGGCCAAGGGCAACGGCCAGCGGCAGGCGGGCAGCGCGGTGATCGCCGCCGCCGGCCTGGTCCCCTTCGCACTGTCGGCGTGGGCGGTGCGCGCGCTGACGCGGCTGCCGCAGCGCGGGGTGGTCACGCTGGCCACCAACGTCCCCGGTCCCCGGTCACCGCTGTCGGTGATGGGCTGCCGGGTTGCGAGGTTGTTGCCGATCCCGCCGCTGGCCATGCAGTTGCGTACGGGTGTGGCGATCCTGAGCTACGCCGACCGGTTGTCTTTCGGCGTGCTGGCCGACTACGACGCCGCCCCGGACATCGACGTGCTGGTCCGCGGGGTCGAGCAGGCGGTGCGCCGACTGGCCGACCTGACCACGGTGCCGCACCGCACCACGCCGCTGGGCACGCTGGCCCTGCTGCACTGAGCCCGGATCAGCCCTGCGGGATCGAGCGTTCGATCTCGTCGAGCCAGGTGCGCGCCGACATGTCCGACGGTGCGCGCCAGTCACCGCGTGGTGAGAGCGACCCGCCCGCAGAGACTTTCGGTCCGTTGGGCAGTGCCGACCGTTTGAACTGGCTGAACGAGTAGTACCGCTGCGCGAAGACCTGCAGCCAGTGCCGAATCTCCTTGAGGGAGTACGACGGCCGCTTGTCCTCGGGCAGGCCGGCGGGCCAGTCACCGCGCTGCGGGTCGCTCCACGCGTGCCAGGCCAGAAAGGCCACCTTCGAGGGCCGGAACCCGTAGCGCAACACCTGGAACAGCGAGAAGTCCTGCAGGACATACGGTCCCACCTTGCCCTCGCTGCTCTGGATCTCCTCGTCCTCGCCCGCGGGCACCAGCTCCGGGCTGATCTCGGTGTCGAGTACGGACTGCAGCACCTCATTGACCGTGTCATCGAACTGCTTCGACGAGATGACCCAGCGAATCAGGTGCTGGATCAACGTCTTCGGCACCCCGCCGTTGACGTTGTAGTGCGACATCTGGTCGCCCACCCCGTAGGTCGACCAGCCCAGCGCCAGCTCGGAGAGGTCACCGGTGCCCAGCACGATGCCGCCCCGCTGGTTGGCCAGCCGGAACAGATAGTCGGTGCGCAACCCGGCCTGCACATTCTCGAAGGTGACGTCGTAGACCTTCTCCCCACGCGCGAACGGATGGTCCATCTCCGAGAGCATCAACTGTGCGGTCTCGGAGATGTCGATGGTCTCGAACGTCACGCCGAGGGCCTCGGCCAGCCGGGTCGCGTTGCTCTTCGTGCGGTCGCCGGTGGCAAAGCCGGGCAATGTGAACGCCAGGATGTCACTGCGCGGCCGCTGCTCCCGGTCCATCGCGCGCGCGGCGACGATCAGCGCGTGGGTGGAGTCCAACCCGCCCGAGAGCCCCAGCACGATCTTCGGGAAATCCAGCGCGCGCAGCCGCTGCTCGAGGCCGGCCACCTGGATGCTGTAGGCCTCGTAGCAGTCCTGCTCGAGGCGGTCGGGATCGGCGGGCACGAACGGGAATCGCTCCACCTCGCGCAGCAGACCGATGTCCTCGCCGGGCGGGTCGAGCCGGAACTCGATGCGGCGGAACGCGTCGTCGTCGATGACGTGATGGCGCCGGTTGTCGTCGAACGTGCCCATCCGGACACGTTCGTTGCGCAGCAGTTCGACGTCGACGTCGGCCACCGACCGTCGGGGGCCGGTCGGGAACCGCTCGGACTGGGCCAGACACACGCCGTTCTCCCAGATCATGGTCTGTCCGTCCCACGCCAGGTCGGTGGTGGACTCCCCCGCACCGGCTGCGGCGTAGACGTAGGCCGCCAGACACCGCGACGACGCCGAACGCGCGAGCAGGCACCGGTCCTCGGCGCGGCCGATGGTGATGGGGCTGCCCGACAGGTTGGCCAGCACGGTCGCCCCGGCCAGCGCGGCTTCGGCGCTGGGCGGGATCGGCACCCACATGTCCTCGCAGATCTCGACGTGCAGCACGAACGCCGGCAGGTCGGTCGCGGCGAACAGCAGATCCGAACCGAACGGCACGTCGACGCCGCCCAACCGGATCTCGCCGCGCTCGTCGTCACCGGCGGCGATCTGACGCTTCTCGTAGAACTCGCGGTAGTTCGGGATGTAGGACTTCGGCACCACACCCAGCACCTGGCCGCGGTGGATGACCACCGCGGTGTTGTAGATCCGGTTGCGGTGGCGCAGCGGGGCGCCGATCACCAGCACCGGCAGCAGATCGGCCGACGCCGCCGCGACCGTCGCGACGGCCTCCTCGACGGCCTCGAGCAACGCGTCCTGCATCACGATGTCCTCGATCGAGTAGCCCGTGAGCGTCAACTCGGGGAACACCGCCAAAGCCACACTGTCGTCATGGCATTCGCGCGCCGACTGCAGCACCGCCTCCGCGTTGCCCGCAGGGTCGGCCAGGGCGGTGTGGTGCGTGCAGGCCGCGACGCGGACGAAGCCGTGCCGGTAGGCGGAGTAGAAATCCATGCTTCATTGTTGCCCGTAAACCAAATGGGGTATGCACGTGCCCATGAGTGAGACGGTGGTGCTGGTCGTGGACATGATGAACACCTACGAACACGAGGACGCCGATGCGTTGGCGTCCAACGTCGCCGAGATCGTCGATCCGCTGTCGAAGCTGATCTTCGAGGCGCGTGCCCGCGACGACGTCGACCTGATCTACGTCAACGACAACTACGGTGACTTCTCGGTGGAGTTCGGCGACCTCGTCCGCAATGCGCTGAACGGCGCGCGGCCCGATCTGGTGGAGCCGATCAAACCCGACGACCAGTGCCGGTTCATGACCAAGGTGCGGCACAGCGCCTTCTACGCGACCTCGCTGGCCTATTTGCTGAACCAGCTGAAGCCCGAGCGTCTGGTCCTCACCGGGCAGGTCACCGAGCAGTGCATCCTCTACACCGCGTTGGACGCCTACGTGCGGCATTTCCCGGTGGTGGTGCCGAGCGACGCGGTGGCCCCCATCGACGCCGACCTCGGCGCCGCCGCCCTCCGGATGATGGAGCAGAACATGGACGCCGAGGTCATCCCCGCGGCCGAGTGTCTGCGCTGAGTGTCGCCGGCGTGCCTACTCTGGGAGGGGTGGAATCCCCCGAACTGGTCGCGCTGCTGCGCGGCTGCCGCATCGCGGCGCTCACCGGCGCGGGCATGTCCACCGACTCCGGTATCCCCGACTACCGCGGACCGGACTCCCCGCCCAGTAACCCGATGACCATCCAGCAGTTCGTCTCCGACGCGGCGTTCCGGCAGCGGTACTGGGCCCGCAACCACGTCGGTTGGCGCCACATGGACGACAAGATGCCCAACGCCGGGCATCGCGCGCTGGCCGCGCTGGAGCGGGCCGGGGTGGTCACCGGTGTGATCACGCAGAACGTCGACCTGCTGCACACCAAGGCGGGTAGCCAGGCGGTGGTCGACCTGCACGGAACCTATGCCCGGGTGATCTGCCTGCAGTGTGGTCACTCGATGTCGCGGGCGACGCTGCACGACCTGCTCTGCGCGGCCAATCCGGGATTCCTGGAACGCGCCGAAGCCGTCGGCCCCATCGCCGTGGCACCAGACGCCGACGCGATGCTGTCGGACACGGCGGATTTCTGTGTCGTCGACTGTCCGGCGTGTGGCGGCATGCTCAAACCCGACATCGTCTACTTCGGCGACAGTGTCCCCAAACCCCGTGTGGAGGAGGCTTTTTCGATGGTCGATGCCGCCGACGCCCTGCTCGTGGCAGGTTCGTCGCTGACCGTGTACTCGGGATACCGGTTCGTCCGGCACGCGGTGGCGCGCGGCCTCCCCGTCGCGATCATCAACCGGGGCCCGACCCGCGGGGACGATCTGGCCACGGTGAACATCGACAACGGCTGCTCCCCGATGCTGGCCCTGCTGGCCAACGAACTGCCCGCCGCGACCACCCCGGCGTCGGCATGACCACGGCACTGGCACGTCTGCGTCCGAACGCCGGACCGGTCCACGGTCGGTGGGGTTTCGGCCTCGGTGACCTCCTGGCCCAGATCAGTCGGGCGCCGGGGCCACTGGAGGAGTTGCTGCGCCAGCTCAACCACTTCGGCGCGCTGGTCATCAGTGCCGATTCGGTGGAGTTCGACGGTGACTCGGTGGACTGGTCCGACGTCAAGGACATCGAGATGCACAGCCTGCTCGGCTATCTCGTGTCCGGGGCGCTGGACCGCCAGCTCGGCAAGTTGCCGGTGCCCCGGTTCCCGGGCCGGCGCATCGCGATCGGGCTGGTCTCCGACGCCGCGCTGACCGCGCTGGTGGCACTCACCGGTGACGCGTTGCGCTCCGTCTTCGAGGTGCGCATCCCGGCCGAGGTCAACTACAAGGGCACCTTCCGGCATCGCACGCTCAGCCCGGGTGTGGTGCCGACCCTGCTGATGGCCGATCCCGCGGTGCGCGAAGCACTGATCCAGACCGCCAAAGCCCACGGTGTCACCGTGCGCCGCGCCGACAGCGACGCCGTCGACGACGCCGAGGAACGCGCCCGCAGGATCAAGTCCGCATGGGAGAAGCTGAGCACGTTCATCGACAACCGTTCGGAGTGAGTGCAACAGCCTCAGACGCGCACCAAGTCGTCGGCGTGCACCGCGGGACGCCGCATCTCCGCCGGCAGGTCCGAGGTCGAGCGGCCCAGCATCGTGGCCAGTTCGGCGGCGTCGTAGGCCACCACACCGCGCGCCACCACCGTCGCGTCCTGGGCGCGCAGTTCCACGACGTCGCCACCGTAGAACCGGCCCGACAGCGCGGTGATACCGGCAGGGAGCAGCGAGCGGCGTTGCTGCACAACCGCTTTGACGGCGCCGTCGTCGAGCGTCAGGGTTCCGGCGGCTTCGGCGGCGTAGCGCACCCAGAACTTGCGGGACGACAGCCGCTCGTCGCGGGCCGCGAACACCGTGCCGACCGACGCGTCGCTCAGCGCTGCGGCCGCCTCCGACGCGGCGGCCAGCAGCACCGGGGTGCCGGCGTCGGCGGCCAGCAGCGCCGAGGACAACTTCGAGATCATGCCCCCGGTACCCAGGTTGCTGCCCTGTCCGGCCGTGACGTCCTCCAGGTCGGCGGGGCCGGCCACCTCGGGGATGAACCGTGCGTCACCCTTGCGCGGGTCGCTGTCGTAGAGGCCGTCGATGTCGGACAGCAGGATCAGCGCATCGGCGCCGACCAGGTGGGCCACCAGCGCGGAGAGCCGGTCGTTGTCGCCGAACCGGATCTCGTTGGTGGCCACGGTGTCGTTCTCGTTGACGATGGCCACCGCGTGCAGGGCGCGCAGTCGGTCCAGGGTGCGGGCGGCGTTGGTGTGCTGGGCGCGCATCGAGATGTCGTGGGCGGTCAGCAGGACCTGACCCACGGTGCGCTGGTAGCGGGCGAACGCAGCGCTCCAGGAGTTGACCAGCGCCACCTGTCCGACGCTGGCGGCGGCCTGCTTGGTGGCCAGGTCGGTGGGGCGCTTGTTCAGGCCGAGCGGCTCGATACCGGCGGCAATCGCGCCGGAGGACACGATGACCACGTCCGAGCCGGCCCGCATCCGCGCCTCGATGGCGTCGACCAGGTACTCCAGGCGGCTGGCGTCGAACTTGCCCGCCGGGGTGGTCAGGGCCGTCGTACCGATCTTGACGACCACCGAACGCGCGGTGCGGATCGCGTCCCGGTGCGCGGAACGCGGCAGACCACCGGTCGTCACTGCCGGCTTTCCCGCCGCGCCTTACGCGCGGCTTTGCGCTCGTCGGCGGACACCCGCTCGGTCTGCTCCAACCGTGCGTCGGTGCCGCGCCCCGACAAGGGGACATCCACCCCCGCCGGCGTCTGTGGCTCCCAGTCGAAGGTCATGTCGCCGATGGTGACGGCGCAGCCGGGCTGGGCGCCGAGTTTGAGCAGTTCGTCCTCGACGCCCAGCCGTGCCAGGCGGTCGCCGAGATAGCCGACGGCTTCGTCGTTGTCGAAGTTGGTCTGCGCGACCCAGCGCCGCGGGCGGGTGCCGTGCACGACGAATCCCCCTTCGCCGTCGGGTTCGACCGAGAACGCGGTCTCGTCGACGGGGACGGGGCGGATCACCGGGCGGCGCGCCACCACCTCGGGCTGGGCTGCACGGTAGGCCGAGACCATCTCCCACAGCGCGAACGTCAACGGCCGCAACCCTTCTCGGGTCACGGTGGATACCTCGAAAACCGGCCAGCCGAATTTCTCCGCAACCTCGGCACGGACCAGCTCGGCAAGGTCGCGGGCGTCGGGGACGTCGATCTTGTTGAGCACCACCGCTCGTGGGCGCTCCGCGAGGTCACCGAGCGTGGAGTCGCCCTGCAACGTCGGGGTGTAGGCAGCCAGTTCGGCTTCCAGCGCTTCGATGTCCGAGACCGGGTCGCGGTCGGTTTCCAGCGCGGCGCAGTCGACCACGTGCACCAGGACGGCGCAGCGTTCGATGTGGCGCAGGAAGTCCAGCCCCAGACCTCGGCCCTCCGAGGCGCCGGGGATCAGGCCGGGAACGTCGGCGACGGTAAAGGTGTGCTCGCCGGCCGACACCACGCCCAGATTGGGCACCAGCGTGGTGAACGGATAATCGGCGATCTTCGGCTTGGCCGCCGAGATCGCCGACACCAGCGAAGATTTCCCGGCAGACGGGAACCCGACCAGGCCGACGTCGGCGACCGTCTTGAGTTCCAGGGTCAGCTCGCGGGTCTCGCCCTTCTCGCCGAGCAACGCGAAACCGGGGGCTTTGCGGGCCCGCGACGCCAGTGCCGCGTTACCGAGGCCGCCACGGCCGCCGGCCGCGGCTTCGAAGCGGGTTCCGGCGCCGACCAGATCGGCGAGCAGCTGGCCGTGCTCGTCGAGCACCACCGTGCCGTCGGGGACCTTGACCTCGAGGTCCTCCCCCGCGGCGCCGTCCCGGTTGCTGCCGGCACCCTGCTTGCCCGACGGCGCGACGATGTGCGGGTGGAAGTGGAAGTCGAGCAGCGTGTGCACCTGAGGATCGACCACGAAGATCACGCTGCCGCCGCGACCGCCGTTGCCGCCGTCGGGACCACCGAGCGGCTTGAACTTCTCGCGGTGCACCGAGGCGCACCCGTTACCGCCGTTACCGGCCCGCGCGTGAACGACGACGCGGTCGATGAACCGGGGCATCGGGCTTCCTTTCCAGGACGAAATCTCTCGTTTTGCGGGCGACGTGCGCGAGCCCGGCGAGCAAAACGGGGATCTCGACGGAGAAGTCAGACCTCGCTGCGGGTGGCGCGCACGATGTTGACGTACTTGCGGCCGCGCTTGGTGCCGAACTCGACGGCGCCCGGAGCGGTCGCGAACAGGGTGTCGTCACCGCCGCGGCCGACGTTGACGCCGGGGTGGAAGTGGGTGCCGCGCTGCCGGACCAGGATCTCGCCGGCCTTGACGACCTGGCCGCCGAACCGCTTGACGCCGAGCCGCTGGGCGGCGGAGTCGCGACCGTTGCGAGAGCTGGATGCGCCCTTCTTGTGTGCCATGTCTGTCGCTCCTGCCGTTACTTGATGCCGGTGACCTTGAGCACCGTCAGCTGCTGACGATGGCCCTGGCGCTTGTGATAGCCGGTCTTGTTCTTGAACTTGTGGATCCGGATCTTGGGGCCCTTGGTGTGCTCGAGCACCTCTCCGGTGACGGCGACCTTCTCCAGGTCCTTCGCGTCGGTGGTCACCTTCGCGCCGTCGACCACGAGGGCCACCGGCAGGGAGACCGAGGCACCGGGCTCGGCGTCGAGCTTTTCCACCTTGACGATGTCGCCGGCCGCCACCTTGTACTGCTTGCCGCCGGTCTTCACGATCGCGTACGTGGCTGTCTGCGCTGCCATCGTTGGTCTTCCTCTGCTTCGCGTGCGGGCGCGCATCACCCGAGGGTGTGCGTGCGGGTCTGGTGCGGGAACGATCCCGCTCTCCGGCCGGCCAGGGGCTGGCCCAGGAGACAACTGCTCAAGATTACGTGACCAGCGGCTGGAGAATCAAACCGCTCAGTCCTGGCTGGGCGGTCCGGCCGGTCGGGCCGCGGCCCGGCGACGCTGCCGAGCCGGGCGGGACACGAGGACCGGCGCATCGTCGTCCTCGTCCTCGTCCTCGTCCTCGTCCGAGTCCTCGTCGGAGTCGTCATCGTCCTCGTCGGAATCGTCCTCGGAATCCACGACGACGATGTCGTCCTCGATCTCTTCCTCGTCGTCGTCGAGGTCGATCTCGTCCTCATCCTCTTCTGAGTCGTCAGCGTCTTCCGAGTCGTCAGCGTCGTCCGAGTCGTCAGCGTCGTCGTCCGAGTCCTCGGCGTCGTCATCCGGGCCGAACGTCTCATCCGAGTCCTCGTCGGTGACGGCTTCCCGCACGGCGTCCGGCTCGATCTCGCCGACCCCTTCGGCAGCCTGGCCGGTTTCGTCGGTGGGCTCGTCGTCGTCCTCGGCCTTGTCGCTCGCGGCGGCCATCGCCTTGAACATCGGGTGCTCGGCCGGGGTGTGCGACGGCAGTTTGGCGACCTGCACGTCTTGCGGCTCGCGGGCGGCGCGCTTACCCCGCTTGCTGCGGCGGCTGTTGCCACCGCCGCCGTTGTCCGACTTGCGGCCACCACCGGAGGAGGTGGAATCGACGGGGTCACCGTGCAGCACGATGCCCCGGCCCGCGCAGTGGGTGCACGACGTGGAGAAGGCCTCGATGAGACCGGTGCCCAGACGCTTACGCGTGAGCTGCACCAATCCCAGCGACGTCACCTCGGACACCTGGTGGCGGGTGCGGTCGCGGGCCAGGGCCTCGGTCAGCCGGCGCAGCACCAGGTCACGGTTGGATTCGAGCACCATGTCAATGAAGTCGATCACCACGATGCCGCCGATGTCGCGCAGCCGCAGCTGGCGGACGATCTCCTCGGCCGCCTCCAGGTTGTTGCGGGTGACGGTCTGCTCCAGGTTGCCGCCCGAGCCGGTGAACTTGCCGGTGTTGACGTCGACGACGGTCATCGCCTCGGTCCGGTCGATCACCAGCGTGCCGCCCGAGGGCAGCCACACCTTGCGGTCCATCGCCTTGGTCAGCTGCTCGTCGATGCGGTGCACGGCGAAGACATCCGGAGCCGACGCGGCATCGCCGGCCGGTTCGTACTTCGTCAACCGCGGCAGCAGTTCGGGCGCGACGGCCTCCACGTAGTCGGTGATGGTCTTCCATGCGTCGTCGCCGGAGACGATCAGCCCGGAGAAGTCCTCGTTGAACAGGTCGCGGATGACCTTGACCAGCACGTCGGGCTCCTCGTAGAGCGCGACTGCGGCACCGGCCTTCTTCGCGGTGATGTCGGCGGCCTTGGCCTCGATCTCGTTCCAGCGTTTCTGCAGCCGCTCGACGTCGGACCGGATGTCGTCCTCTTTGACGCCTTCGGACGCGGTGCGGATGATCACGCCGGCGTCGGCGGGCACCACCTCGCGCAGGATCTCCTTGAGCCGCTGGCGTTCGGTGTCGGGCAGCTTGCGGCTGATCCCGGTCGATGACGCTCCGGGCACGTACACCAAATAGCGCCCGGCCAGCGAGACCTGCGTGGTCAGGCGCGCTCCCTTGTGCCCGACGGGGTCCTTGCTGACCTGCACGACGACGTAGTCGCCCGGTTTGAGGGCCTGCTCGATCTTGCGGTTCTGCCCGCCGAGGCCCGCGGCCTCCCAGTTGACCTCACCGGCGTAGAGCACCCCGTTGCGGCCGCGTCCGATGTCGACGAATGCGGCCTCCATCGAGGGCAGCACGTTCTGCACGATGCCGAGGTAGATGTTGCCGACCAACGAGGCCGAGGCCGCCGAGGTCACGAAGTGCTCGACGACCACGCCGTCTTCGAGGACCGCGATCTGGGTGTAGCGGGCGCCCTCGTGGGGCGGTTCGGTGCGGACCTTGTCGCGCACCACCATGACCCGCTCGACCGCTTCGCGCCGGGCGAGGAACTCGGCCTCCGACAGGATCGGCGGCCGACGGCGGCCCGCGTCCCGCCCGTCGCGGCGGCGCTGCCGCTTGGCTTCGAGCCGTGTCGAGCCGCTGATGCCCTGGATCGCGTCGGCATCGGTGGAGGATTTGTCGTTCTTGCGGGGTTCGCGCTCGTGCACCACCGTGTTCGGCGGGTCATCCGGCGAAGCGCTGCTGTCGTCGTCGCCGCTGGAGCCCGACTTGCGGCGGCGCCTGCGCCGCCGGCGCCGGGTGCTGCCGTCGCCGCCGTTACCGTCGTCGTCGCCGTTGTCCTCGTCATCGGAGTCGGAGTCGGCGTCGGAATCGGCATCCGAGTCGGCGCCCTGCGAGTCCGTCTGGGCGTCGCCGTCACCGTCGGGTGGGGCGTCGTCGCCGTTCTGCTCTCCGCGTCCCCGACCACGGCCGCGACGTCCGCGCCGCCGGCGCTTGGCCGCCGGCCGGCCACCGGCGTCGTCGTCGGAGTCGGCGTCGTCGTCGGAATCGGTGTCGTCGTCACCATCGTCGTCGGTGTCTTCGTCGCGTTCGAACCGCACCGGCTGAGGGGCGACGAACAGCGGCAGGTAGTCGGCCGGCTCGGGCGCCGACTCCGACGCCTCCTCCAGCATCAGGCGCGACTCCGGTTCTTCCTCCGCAGCCTCGGGAGCCTCGGCGGTCTCCGGTGCCGCCTCGGGTGCCTCGGCGACCTCCGGTGCGGGGTCGGGCGCGGCGGCGTTCTCGACCGTGGGAGCAGGGTCGGCGTCGACTGCTGGCGCTTCCGGCTGAGCGAGCACCTCGCGCACCCGGTCGGCCTCTTCGGGGCCGATGGTCGAGTGCGCGCTGCGGGTCCGACCGTCGAGTTCGACGAGGGCGTCGATGATCCGCCGGCTGGTGGTGCCGAGCACCCGCGCCAGCGAGTGGACTCTCAGGCGTTCTGCAGACGTCTGCTTGGCTCCACCGGCCGAGGCAGCAGGTTGCTGCACCTCTTCCGGGAGATCGTGGGTCGGGGCTTCGAAGTTCTCATTGTCGGCCACGTATTCTCCTCAAGCCCCCGGGCGCGTCGTGTTGCTGACGCGGCCACGCGAGGGCTTCCGATTTGGCGTCCGAGTTCCCGATTGCTCGGGGTCCCGAACTCGTTATGGTCTCGCTCCGAGTAGATCCCGCGGGATCAGGCTCGGTGCCGGTCTGAATGATGGCTGGACGGTCCGCGCCGCACCGCGTCGGCGATGGTCGCGCTCGTCGAAGTCTTCATTCGGGTAGCCGACCCGGGTCTGTCAGGACGGTCACCCTCGCCCAGTATCCCACACCACAACACGTGAACCGTTCAGGCCGGGTCCGCCGCGTCCGCGGCCGAACCGACCCTGGCTAACTCGTGGGGAACCAGAGAGCGATCTCGCGCTCGGCGGACTCCGGGGAGTCCGATCCGTGCACGAGGTTGAACTGCGTCTCCAACCCCAGGTCACCGCGGATGGTTCCCGGGGTGGCCTTCTCGACGGGATCGGTGCCGCCGGCCAGTTGCCGGAAGGCAGCGATCGCGCGGGGGCCCTCCAGGACGGCAGCGACCACCGGCCCGGAGGTGATGAACTCCAGCAGCGAACCGAAGAACGGTTTGCCGTCGTGTTCGGCGTAATGAGCGCGGGCCAGGTCCTCGCTGACGTTCTTGAGTTCCAGCGCGACGATGTCGAGGCCTTTGGCTTCGATCCGGCTGATGATCTCGCCGATCATCCGGCGTTGGACACCGTCGGGCTTGATCAGAACCAGGGTTCGCTCAGTCACGGCCGACAGCCTACCGACCGGTCACTCCGGTTGGATCTGCTGGCCCGGCAGTTGCCCGCGCCGCTGGCGGCGCAGGACCTCGGCGCGCAGATAGGCGATCAGCAGCCACACCACCAGGAACAGCAGTCCGATGAAGCCCAGGCCGGGATAGATCAACCAGCCCGCGATCAACACCCCCTGGACCGCGAGGTTCGCCCAGATCGCCCAAGGCCGCCCCTGCACCCCGGCCATCAGCACCAACAGCACCGCCACGCCCACCACGTAGGTCGTCGACACCGGCGTCAGGCCGCCGCCGACGGCCCCGACGACAGGCAACGCGAGCAACACGACGATCGCCTCGAGGATGAGGGTGCCGGCCATGACGCCCCGGAAACTGCGCCACGGATCGGGAGCAGAGGTCTGTTCGCTCACGCGGGGTCCTTTCCGAACAGGGTCCGCGCGGCGCCGGCGGTCACCACCGATCCGGTGATCACGATGCCGGCCCCGCTCAGCGCGGCTGCGCTGTCGGCGTCGGCGCCGGAATCCTCCACCAGCGCCGTGGCCGTCTCGATCGCGTCGGGCAGGGAGGCCGCGACGACCACCCGCTCGGGGCCGAAGATCTCCTCGGCCTTGACGGTCAGAGCGTCGATCTCCAGTGCGCGCGGCGAACCGTTGTGGGTGACGACGATCTGGTCGAAAGCCGGCTCCAGTGCGGCCAGCACGCCGTCGACGTCCTTGTCGGCCAGCACCGACACCACACCGACGAGGTAGCGGAAGTCGAACTCCTCCCCCAGAGCCTGCGTCAACGCGGCTGCGCCGGCCGGGTTGTGCGCGGCGTCGATGAAAACCGTTGGGGCGCTGCGCATCCGCTCCAGCCGGCCCGGCGAGGTCACACTGGCGAAACCCGCGCGCACGGCGTCGACGTCGAGTTGGCGGTCCGCCCCGGCGCCGAAGAAGGCCTCCACGGCCGCGAGGGCGAGTGCGGCGTTGTGCGCCTGGTGTTCGCCGTGGAGGGGCAGGAAGATCTCGGAGTACACGCCGCCGAGGCCCTGCAGTTCCAGCATCTGACCGCCGATGGCCAGCGCACGGCTGAGGACCGCGAACTCCGAATCCTGACGCGCCACCGCGGCGTCGGCCCGCACCGCTTCGGCCAGCAGCACCGACATCGCCTCGGGATCTTGACGGCCGATCACGGCGACGGTGTCGGTGGGGACCAGGTCGTCGCGCTGCTTGGTGATGATGCCGGCCTTCTCGCCGGCGATGGCCGCGATGGTGTCGCCCAGATAGTCGGTGTGGTCCATCGCGATCGGGGTGATCACGGCGACGGGCGCGTTGACCACGTTGGTGGCGTCCCAGCGGCCGCCGAGGCCGACCTCGACCACCGCGACGTCGACCGGCGCGTCGGCGAACGCTGCGAAGGCCATCGCGGTGACCACCTCGAACTTGCTCAGGCGCGGCCCGCCGCTCGCCTGGGACTGCTGGTCGACCAGTTCGACGAACGGTTCGATCTCCCGGTAGGTGTCGACGTAGGTGGCCGGACTGATCGGCGCCCCGTCGATGCTGATGCGCTCGACCGCCGACTGCAGGTGCGGACTGGTGGTGCGGCCGGTGCGACGGTGCAGCGCGGTGAGCAGCGCGTCGATCATGCGGGCCACCGACGTCTTGCCGTTGGTCCCGGCGACGTGGATCGACGGATAGCCCTGCTGCGGCGAGCCCAGCATCTCCATCAGCGCGGAGATGCGCGCGGTGCTCGGGTCGATCTTGGTCTCCGGCCACCGCTGGTCGAGCAGATGCTCGACCTGCAGCAGCGCGGCGATCTCGTCGGGAGTGGGTTCGGGGGTGGTCATCAGGGCTGCGCCGGCAACGAATCCAGCCGCGCCTGGATCCGCTCGACTTCCTCCTGTGCCACCTGTCGGCGCGCCCGGATCTTGTCGACGACGTCGGCCGGCGCCTTGGCCAGGAACGCGTCGTTGCCCACTTTGGCCGAGGTACCCGCCAGTTCCTTCTGCGCGGCGGCGAGGTCCTTCTCCAGCCGGCGCCGCTCGGCGGCCACATCGACGGTGCCCGAGGTGTCGACCTCGACGACGACCGTGGCGTCGGACAGGCGCACCTCCACTGCCGCAGACGGGGTGAAGTCCTCGGCCGGCGGTGTCAGCCAGGCCAGCGCGCTGACCGCCGGCACCTGCGCGTCGAGACCGGCCGCGCTGATCTGCGACAGGCGCGCCGGCACCCGCTGCCGGTCGGCCAGGCCCTGATCACTGCGGAACCTGCGCACCTCGGTGATCAGCTTCTGCATGTCGGCGATGCGTTGCGCGGCAACCGGATCGAGGCTGATGCCGCTGGGCTCCGGCCACTCGGCGATGACCAGCGACTCCACCTTTCCCGTCGCTTCGCTCGCCCCAGCCCCGCCGGTCAGCGTCTTCCACAACACCTCGGTGACGAACGGCATCACCGGGTGCAGCAGTTTGAGCAGCGTGTCGAGGACTGCCGCCAGCACTGCGGTGGTGTGTGAGATCCCCTCCCCGAGTTGCACTTTGGCCAGTTCGACATACCAGTCGCAGAACTCGTCCCACGCGAAGTGGTACAGCGCCTCGCAGGCGCGGTTGAACTCGTAGGCCTCGAACGCCGAATCTACCTCTGCGCGCACCTGTTCCAGGCGGCCCAGGATCCATCGGTCGGCGTCGGTGAGTTGCTCGACCGGTGGCAGCGGCGCCGGCGCGGCGCCGTTGAGCAACGCGAACCGGGTCGCGTTGAACAGCTTGGTCGCGAAGTTACGCGAGGCGCGCGCGTGATCCTCACCGATGGACAGGTCACCGCCGGGGCTGGCGCCGCGAGCCAGGGTGAACCGCAGCGCGTCGGCGCCGAACTTCTCCACCCAGTCCAGCGGATCGATCCCGTTGCCGCGCGACTTGCTCATCTTGCGGCCGTGCTCGTCACGGATCAGGCCGTGCAGGAACACGTTTCGGAACGGAACGCTGCCCGATCCGATCGCCTCGTCACCGGCGACGAACGTGCCGAACATCATCATCCGCGCCACCCAGAAGAACAGGATGTCGTATCCGGTGACGAGCACGGTGGTCGGATAGAACTTCTCCAACTCGGGGGTGCGCTCGGGCCAGCCCATCGTCGAGAACGGCCACAACGCCGAGCTGAACCACGTGTCGAGGACGTCGGGGTCCTGCACCCAGCCGTCCGGCGGTGTCTCGTCCGGTCCGACGCAGGCGATCTCGCCGTCGGGCCCGTGCCAGATCGGGATGCGGTGACCCCACCACAGCTGGCGCGAGATGCACCAGTCGTGCATGTTGTCGACCCAGTCGAACCATCGCGGCTCCAGGCTGGCGGGGTGGATCACGGTGTCCCCGTCGCGGACCGCGTCACCGGCAGCCTTGGCCAGGCTCTCGACCTTGACCCACCACTGCAGGCTCAGCCGCGGCTCGATCGGTTCGCCGCTGCGCTCGGAGTGCCCCACGCTGTGCAGGTAGGGCCGCTTCTCGGCGACGATGCGGCCTTCGGCGGCCAGCGCCTCACGCACCGCGACGCGGGCCTCGAAGCGGTCCATCCCGTCGAACTGCGTGCCGGTGTCGGTGATGCGGCCCTTGGTGTCGAGGATCGAGGGCATCGGCAGCTGGTGGCGCAGACCGATCTCGAAGTCGTTGGGATCGTGGGCCGGGGTGACTTTGACTGCGCCGGTGCCGAATTCGGGATCGACGTGGGAATCGGCGACCACCACGATGTCGCGGTCGAGGAACGGGTGGGGCAGCGTCTGGCCCACGAGGTGGCGGTAGCGGTCGTCGTCGGGATGCACGGCGATCGCGGTGTCGCCGAGCATGGTCTCCAGTCGCGTGGTGGCCACGACGATGTGCGGTTCGGCGTCGGACAGCGATCCGTAGCGGAACGAGACGAGCTCGCCCTCCACGTCTTCGTATTTGACCTCGAGGTCGGAGATCGCGGTCTCCAGGACCGGCGACCAGTTCACCAGTCGCTCGGCGCGGTAGATCAGACCGGCGTCGAAGAGTCGCTTGAAGATGGTGCGCACGGCGCGGGACAGGGTCTCGTCCATGGTGAACCGGTCGCGACTCCAGTCGACGCCGTCACCGAGACGACGCATCTGCGCACCGATGGTGCCGCCGGACTCGCGTTTCCAGTCCCACACCTTCTCGATGAACTGGTCACGGCCGAAGTCCTCTTTGGTCTTGCCGTCGGCGGCGAGTTGCTTCTCCACCACCGTCTGGGTGGCGATGCCGGCGTGGTCCATCCCGGGCAGCCACAGCACCTCGAAGCCCTGCATACGTTTGCGGCGGGTCAGCGCATCCATCAACGTGTGGTCGAGCGCGTGGCCCATGTGCAGGCTGCCGGTGACGTTCGGCGGGGGCAGCACGATCGAGTAGGCCGGCTTGGCGCTGGCCGGGTCGGCGGTGAAATATCCGGCGTTCACCCAGCCTTCGTAGAGCCCGGTTTCGACGGCACCGGGATCCCAGGACTTGGGGAGGGCGTCGAGACCGGGGTTGGTGCGGGGCGGGGAGGTCACCGCGCCATTCTAGGAAGGCGGTGGCGTCAGAGCCGAGTGACCTCCAGCGTCACCCCGGCCCTGGGCAGCCGGTCGAGCAGCACGTCCCCCATCGCCGAGGCCGGGGTCAGCACTCCACGCAGGTCAGAGAGCTTGTCGCGGTCCAGTGCCAGCGCCAGCCCGCTCTCGGCGAGCAGCACCGAGGTGGCCTTGTAGCCGGGATCACCCTGCTGGGACATCGTCGCCCGGTACCGGGCGCCGCCCGAGGTGGTGGTGTAGGTGTCGACGGTGTAGTGGCCGCGCTCGCGGGTGCGCTCGTCGGGACCGGTGCCGGGCTTGGGCAGCACGCGCTCGAGAAGACCCTGCGGTATCCGGCTGAGGAACCGGCTGCCCAGTTCCATCGTCGCGACGTTGCCGCCCGTGGCCACGGCCGCGGCGAGCGGCGCGGCCACGGACCGGCCGCAGCTCATCTGTTCGGCGTACTCGAAGCGCCGGCCGTACGGGTAGTCCAGCAGCGCGTTGGTGCGGCGCACGATGCGGGTGTTGGGCAGCGCCATCGGGAACGCGCCGACCCAGTACCCGTCCAGTTCGGGGGCGATCTCGCGGCCGCGGCGCCACCGCGCGTCGGGTTGGGCGCCGAGCGCCGGTTCGGCGTCGCGGTCGGGGGTCAGTGTGTAGGGGTCGTTGAGCAGCTGCCGCGCCTCCGGGTCGAGGGAGGCTTCGCGGGCCAGCTCGGTCATCGACGCCACGGTGCCGCCGGACACGCCACCGGCGAAGGTGCGCACCACGAAGTTGGTGTCCTCGAGCTGTCCGGTGCCGTCGCGTTCGGCCTGCCGGTACAGCGCGAAGACGGTCAGGTCCGACGGGATGGAGTCGAATCCGCACGAGTGCACGATGCGTGCGCCGGTGTCGTGTGCCTGCTTGTGATAGGTGTCGATGCACCGCCGGATGAACAGTGTCTCCCCGGTCAGGTCGGCGTAGTCGGTGCCTGCGGCCGCACATGCGGCCACGAGCGGCTCGCCGTATTTCAGGTAGGGGCCCACGGTGGTGACCACGACGCGGGTGCGCGCAGCCATGTCGGCGAGGGTCGACGGCTGGGAGGCGTCGGCGGTGATCAGCGGCCAGGACTGCGCCTCGGCCCCGAGGGTTTCCCGGACCGCGAGCAGCCGGTCGGCGGAGCGGCCGGCCAGGGCGATCCGCGCGCCGTGCTGGGTCGACGCCAGGTATTGGGCCGTCAGTTTGCCGACGAATCCGGTCGCGCCGTAGAGGACTATGTCGAATTCGCGCTCTTCATCAGCCATGCTTCGACGCTACTCCAGCATTTCGGGCCACTGCTCGTTTGCGCCCAGCACGTGACCGGCCAGGAACGCCAGCACCGCCTGGTACCAGAGCTTGGCGTGCTGGGGTTGGAGCACCCAGTGGTTCTCCGACGGGAAGTAGAGGAAGCGGTGCACGGTGCTGCCGTCGTCGGCTGCGGGCAGCCCCGACGCACTGAGCAACTCGTACCACAGGCGGAGCGCCTCACCGATGGGTACGCGGTAGTCCTTGTCGCCGTGGATCACGAGCATCGGCGTGACGATCTGGCCGACGAAGCGGTGCGGTGAGTGGGCGGCGGTCATCTCCGGTGTCATCTCGCGCGCCCACCAGTACGCGCTGTCGGTGGTGGGCCCGAACTGGTCGAGCGCCCACAGACTGGCGTGGGTGACGATCGCCCGGAAACGGTCGGTGTGGCCGGCGATCCAGTTGGCCATGTACCCGCCGAACGATCCGCCCATCGCCGCGGTGCGGGCCGCGTCGATCCGCGGATGCGCACAGGCGGCATCGGTGGCGGCCATCAGGTCCTCGTACGGTGCCGCACCCCAGGCGCCCCACCCGGCCTGAATGAACTGCTGGCCGTACCCGGTCGACAGCGCCGGGTCCGGCAGCAGCACGGCATACCCGGCGGCGGCCATCACCCACGGGTTCCACCGCCAGTGCCAGGAGTTCCAGCTACCCAGGGGTCCGCCGTGGATCCACACCAGCAGCGGCGCCGGGGTGGTGGCCTCGGGTAGCACCAGCCAGGACCGGACGGTGCGTCCGTCGGCCGCATCGGCGCTCACCTCGGTGAGAGTGCCGGGCAGGGCGGGCATCTCGACGCACGGCAGTGGGGTGACCGAACCGTCGGGGTCGATGCGCACCGGATGCGGCGGCGCGGTGTAGCTGCTGCGCAGGGCGTAGAGCACACCGTCCGGCGCGGCGTGGACGTCGGTGTAGGTGTGGTCGTCGGCGACCAGCGGCCGCACCGTCTTGGCGCCCGGATCGACGGTGAAGACAGGTCCGCGTCCGTGGTCGTCGGCGGTCACGATCAGCGACGACCCGTCGTGCGTCCAGGTCACCGAGGTCGGCCAGCGGTCCCAGTCACCGGTCACCTCGATCGGTTCGTCGTCGCCGAATCGCTTCAACCACAGGGTGATTCGGGGCGCGCGGTCGGGTGCGGAGAGCGTTTCCCGGGTGTAGGCGACGGCGCTGCCGTCGGGCGAGATCGCCGGGGCACCCAGGTCGGCGTGCGGATCGTCGACCACGGTGACGCGCTCGCCGGTGGCCAGGTCGATGCGCACCAGGACGCTACGTTGCGCGGCGCCCGGCACCGGCCGCCGCCACGTCGTCACCAGGAAGGTGCCGTCGCGGCTCAGGTCGACGTCGGCTTCCCGGACCGCGTCGCCGGGGTCCGGCGTCACAGTGCGGACCTCGCCGTTCGCGTCCACCCGCAGCAGGTGCGCGCGGCCCGGCCCGAGGTCGTGGTCCCAGTACCGCACGGGGTAACCGGTGTGCAGCACCGCCGAGACCTTGTTGTCCTTAAGCTTGCCGCGGCGCTTCTCGTCGTCGTCGAGGGTGTCCGCGCCCGCCAGCATCGTGGTGCCGACCACCAGGGTGTCCGCGGTGCGGGCCGTCAACGCGCGATCGACGCCGCCGGGGCACGTGAGCAACTCGCTGGCCTCGCCGCCGTCGGCCGGTAGACGCCACAGCGCGCGGGGCGGGGTGTCGTCGTCGGCGGTGGGACGGACCGCCTGGAAGAGAAGGTCGCCGGTGGCGGTGAAGCACGGCGCGGATTCGCCTTTCGCGCCGTAGGTGAGGCGTCGCGCGGGCTGGTGCCCGCGCGGGTCGAGTTCCCAGATGGCGCTGAGGAATTCGTTGGCCTTGTCGTTGAGTCGGCTGATCGTGGTGACCACGCGCCGGCCGTCGGGCGAGACGGCCAGCCCGGATACCCGGGGCAGCGCGAGGAAGTCGTCGAGATCGTGAAACGGACTGACGCCAGGATCTTTCGAAGCGGGGACCATGTCACCATCTTTCCTCTCGGTAGGGTCGCGTCAGTGTCAGGGTGAGGTCACCGCTTCTTGCGGTGGTTGGATCCTTTACACCTGGTGTCTGGCTCGTAGGGTGCCTGCCGCCTCCGGGTTGGCGAGCATGCGTTTTGTCGGCATCAGGTGTGAAGGACCGGCCGGCGTGACTTGATAGGAGCGTGGCATCGCCCCCACTGAGGTATGTCCGCCGACCGGCCCAACCGTCACCTCACAGTGAAGGAGGCAACCACCATGGTTGTTGTTGGAGCCGATGTACACAAGGGCACGCATACCTTTGTCGCGGTCAACGATGCGGTTCGCGAGCTCGCCGAGAAGACCGTTCAAGCGATCACCGTCGGGCATGCCGAGGCAGTTATGTGGGCCCGCGAACAGTTCGGGGGCGATGTCGTCTGGGCGATCGAGGATTGCCGGCATTTGTCTGCGCGTCTGGAACGTGACCTGTTGGCGTTGGGGCAGAAGGTGGTGCGGGTGCCGCCGAAGTTGATGGCCCAGACCCGGGCCTCGGCACGGACCCGCGGCAAGTCCGATCCGATCGACGCATTGGCGGTGGCGCGGGGATTCCTACGTGAACCGGACCTTCCGATGGCCTCTCATGACGAGGTGTCGCGGGAACTGAAGCTGTTGGTGGATCGCCGCGAAGTCCTTGTGGCGCAACGGACGGCGACCATCAATCGGTTGTTGTGGCGGGTCCATGAGCTCGATCCCGAGCGTGCACCCAAAGCTCGCTCGTTGGATCTGGCCAAGCATCGGGGGCTGCTGGGTGATTGGCTGGACACCCAAACCGGAATCGTGGCCGAGTTAGCCCGCGACGAGTTGGCCGACATCACCCGTCTCACCGAGACGATCAATGCGTTGGCCAAACGTATAGGTGAACGTGTGCGTAAGGTCGCGCCGGTCTTGCTGGCCATGCCGGGCTGTGGGGAGCTGACCGCGGCCAAACTGGTCGGTGAGGCCGCCGGGGTCACCCGGTTCAAAAGCGAGGCGGCCTTCGCCCGTCACGCCGGGGTGGCGCCGGTGCCGGTGTGGTCGGGCAACACCCGCGGACGGGTCCGGATGACCCGCTCGGGCAACCGTCAACTCAACGCCGCCCTGCACCGCATCGCAGTCACCCAGATCCGTCTCGACGGCCTGGGTCAGGCGTACTACCGCCACCGCTTGGCCCAAGGAGACTCCACCACCGAAGCCCTGCGCTGCCTCAAACGCCGCCTGGCACGAGTCGTCTTCGGCCACCTCCACACAGACCACAACAACCGTCAAGAGCCTTGCCAACTGGCAGCGGCTTGACATAGGAGAAACGCATGTCAGCACGGATCGTGGTCGTGGGCGCCGGTATCGCGGGCCTGACCACCGCGGTGGCGCTACGGCAGGCAGGACACACGGTGTCGGTGCTCGAGCAGCGCACCGACATGGGCAGCGGAGCCGGTATCAGCATCTGGCCCAATGCGCTGGCCGCGCTCGACGAACTCGGCCTCGGCGACGGCGTGCGCGAGGCCGGCGGTCAGGTGAGTGCAGGCGCGCTGCGGTGGCGCGACGGCTCCTGGTTGCGCCGCCCGGAAACCGAACGCATGGTCACCGCGCTGGGCGAGCCCCTGGTGGTGATCAGGCGCTCCGTGCTGACCGACATCCTTCGGGCGGGCCTGCCCGACGACGCGGTGCGCACCGGCGTCGCCGTCACCGGGGTGACGGCGACCGGATCCTCGGTGCGGCTGTCCACCTCCGACGGCGGCCCGGTCGAGGCCGACGCGGCGGTCGGCGCCGACGGTGTCGGATCGGTGCTGGCGCGCGCGCTCAACGGAGCACTGCGCAGCCGGTACGTCGGCTACACCGCGTGGCGCGGTGTCGCCGCCCACGCCGTGGACCCGCGCCTGTCCGGGGAGACGATGGGCGCGGGCACCCAGTTCGGGCACGTCCCGCTCGGCGCCGAGCACACCTACTGGTTCGCCACCGAACGGGCCGCTCCGAACAGCAGCGCCCCGGGCGGCGAACTGGCTTATCTACGCCGCAAGTTCGCGGACTGGGCCGAGCCGATTCCCACCCTGATCGACACCACGCCCGCCGCCGATCTCCTGCGCAACGATCTCTATGACCGCACCCAAGCCCGGCGCTGGGCGCGTGGACCGGTGGTTCTCGTCGGAGACGCCGCGCACCCGATGCGTCCCCACCTCGGCCAGGGGGGCTGTCAGGGCATCGAGGACGCCGTCATCCTGGCGCGTTTCGCGGGGGCGACGACCGATCTGCCGGAGGCTTTCGCGCGGTATGCGAAGTTCCGCAGGCGGCGGGTGCTGCCGTTGGTGTTCGAGTCGGCGACCATCGGGCGGATCGTGAATCTACGGCCGGCGGCGCTCAGCGGGTTGGCCAGCCGCGCCTCGGCACTGATTCCGGAGGCGGTCGTGACCGCTCATCTGTCCTCGATCGCCGGGCGGCAGGCTTTCCGGTTGCCGACCGAGAGAAAGGTCAGCGGGCGGCGCGCGGGGTGAAGATCGCGCTGCACATCTTGCGCAGGTCCACCAGACCGCCGAAGACCGAGGTCGGCATGCCCGCGCACCCGGTCGCCCGGACCGGGGTGGTGGCCGGACCCGAAGCGGGGACCGGGGCCGGGGCCTGATTCCAGCCGGAGGCGGTCAGACCCTTGGGGCCGCACTTCGGCCAGGCCTTGAGGCCCTGGGTGCGCAGCACGTTCTCGGCGACGCGGATCTGCTCGTGGCGCGGAGCCTGCGCCGGGTTGCCGTGCCCGCCGTTGGCCTTCCAGGTCGCCGGCTTGAACTGCAGGCCGCCGAAGTGGCCGTTGCCGGTGTTGATGGCCCAGTTGCCGCCGGACTCACAGTTCGCGATGGCGTCCCAGTTGACGGTGTCGGCGTGCGCGGTAGGTGTGTCGCCGAGGGCCATCGGCACGATGGCGAACGCTCCGGACAGTGCGGCGGCGGTGAGGCCCTTGGTGAGGATCTTGGTGATGTTCATCGTTGCGGTCCTTCCCCGACCGTTGTGACTCAAGGTCCGCGTGTGAAGTGGTGGAGCGTTTTCACGCTGCGGTTGCCTGGTCTGTCGGGTGACCCACATCACCTGTTACCGGAGGTGCGAAAGTTTTAGACGTTGCTTATCTGACGTAAGAGACCCCTGAGAACAAGAAAGCGGCGCCGGCACAGGGCCGGCACCGCCTTCTCGACGACGTGTGTCGTGGTCAGCCGCGCGAGCCACAGGTCGGCCAGGCGCCGATGCCCTGCGTCTGCAGCACGTTCTCCGCCACGCGAATCTGCTCTTCCCGGCTGGCGTTGTGGGGCGAACCCGAGCCGCCGTTGGACTGCCAGGTGCTCATGCTGAACTGCAGGCCACCGTAGTAGCCATTGCCGGTGTTGATCGCCCAGTTGCCGCCGGACTCGCACGCGGCCACGGCGTCCCAGTTGACGCTGTCCGCGTGGGCGGTACCGGTCGCCATGGCCATGGGCGCAACGGTGAGCGCGCCCGCGATGGTGGCCAGTCCGAAAGTCTTGCGGATGTTCTTCAACTTCGATCCTTTCGCCTAGCGCATGCCGACGAACGGCCGCGCATCGGCGCGGTCGTATGTCTTGGGGTCAGGTCGCGCCGTCTCGGTCAGGCACAACTGGGGTGGGCCGGAAACCCTCCGGTCTTGTCTCGAGACCGGACCGCGGAAGATCGATGCCTCACGCAGTGCCCCACACACGCTGGTTCGTGGTTTGGTTGTTTGCCCCCGTGGGAGCTGTTTGGGACCGTACAAACCCCTCGGACCAAAGTCATGTCGGCCTCCGGACGTGTCACGGGCAGATCACGGAATGATCACGGCCCAAATAGAGACATGTCTCCGCTGGTCATCGCGCTGATTGACGGAAGCGTCCGTTCCGATCGAAAAGATCGAATTCGTGAGCCAAATCACCTATTAAATGTGAGCTGGCACACGCTTGATCATGGACGGATACGGCTAATGCAGCCCAGATGTGCCACGTCGAGCCGATTCCCGGGCCGGCGACCGCTACCAACTCCACGATCGGTTCGCTAGCACCCTAGGGCGTCTTGCGCGCACAATGGCTGCTACACAACGGTATTCGATGCCGGCAGACGTCTGCCGCCCCATGAATAGTCGCGAAATAGCCAGCGCCGCCACACATCTCGATCCCCCGACGAGGTGGTTCCCTTATGAAGCGGCGAGAAACTAGTGCTCTCGGCACCGCAATTCCTCTTGACGCACAGCGGTTCTCGCAGCGGTAATTGGCGCGGTTACACGCAGTACTTAGATGCTATGACGCGGTATCAGCCACTGCGGCAACATGATTGACTTGCCGCAATGACGGCACAGGACGAAAGACCGCGATATCGACCGGTCGATTCGGTCTCGGTTATCTCGAAATGATCTCGAACAGGATCAGGACGGAATTTCGCTGTGTGGATAGGTAAATTCACACACTATTTGACAGGCTAATTTGCTGACCCAGTTGTGGCGGCTCGACCGCGGCGAGTTGGTCCGGAGTGTTGACGTTGGTGAGCGCGCGCTGCTCGGGCAGCACGATCCGTTGAGTGTCGACCCGATCCACGAGTGCGCGCATGCTGCGATGCCCCGCGTCGATCAGATCGGTCACGCGGTCGGCCAACCCGGTGCGGTACACCCCTGCCAGGTAATGGTCGCGCCCGTCCCAGGGCAACACCACGTCGACGTTCAGGCGATGCGCCGGCGCACTGAGCACGTCGATCACCTCGGCAGTCAGCAGCGGCATGTCCACCGCACAGACGAACGCGTATTCAGCCCCGGCGTCGGCGGCGGCGCGCAACCCGGTACCGGTCGCCAACAGGGGCCCCACACCGGGGGTCTGGTCACGCAGGATGAGGGCGCCGGCAAGCTCAGGCAGCGCCTGACCAGGTGCGGCGACGACGAACACGGGGCTGCATCGCGAGCTGACGACGTCGACCATCCGCTCGACCATCGTCACCGTGCCGGAAGGACCGGTGACGGGGACGGTGGCCTTGTCGCGACCCATCCGCCGCGACGCGCCACCGGCCAGGACGACGGCGGCCAGCAGCGGTGAGGACGTCACACCGTGACGTTAACCCACCGACGTGTGTCGGGGGCGCCAGGCGATCAGTCGACCGTCCACGTGTCCTTGCCGCGCAGCAACGCCTGCAGGGCGGCCATGTCGTGGGGCCGGGAATCCCGTGCGGAAGCGATCTGGTCGCGGGCGGCATCGTCGTAGGTCGGCTTGCTGACCTGACGGAAGATGCCCATCACCATGTGGTCGAGGTTCTGCTCGCTCAACCGCGACAGCGCGAAGGCGTACGCCGGGTCCTCGATGGTGGCGTCGTGCACCACGATCTGGTCGGCCGGCACGTCTGCGGTCTTGGCGATCTCCAGGCCGAACCCGGACTTCACCACGGCGTATGCACCGTCGGTACCGAACGTGATCGGCTCACCGTGGGTGAGGTTGATCAGCCGGTCCTCAGCACCTTCCTTGCGCAGCGCGTCGAAGGAGCCGTCGTTGAAGATCGGGCAGTCCTGCATGATCTCCACCAGGGCGGCGCCGCGGTGCTGTGCAGCACCGCGCAGCACCTCGGACAGGCCCTTGCGGTCGGAGTCCAGCGCGCGACCCACGAAGGTGGCCTCCGAGCCCAGCGCCAGGGACACCGGGTTGAACGGATGGTCCAACGAGCCCATCGGGGTGGACTTGGTGACCTTGCCGACCTCCGAGGTGGGCGAGTACTGGCCCTTGGTCAAGCCGTAGATCCGGTTGTTGAACAGCAGGATCGTGATGTTGACGTTGCGGCGCAGTGCGTGGATCAGGTGGTTGCCACCGATGGACAGCGAGTCGCCGTCACCGGTGACCACCCACACCGACAAATCCGGACGGGCCAGCGCAAGGCCGGTCGCGATCGTCGGGGCACGGCCGTGGATCGAGTGGAAGCCGTAGGTCTCCAGGTAGTACGGGAACCGGCTCGAGCAGCCGATACCGCTGACGAACGTGATGTTCTCGCGCCGCAGCCCCAGCTCGGGCAGGAAGTTGCGGATGGTGTTGAGGATGACGTAGTCACCGCAGCCGGGGCACCACCGGACCTCCTGGTCGCTGGTGAAGTCCTTGGCCTTCTGCGGCTGGTCGGTGGTGGGGACCAGGCTGGTCTTGGTCAGAGGCGTCAGGCCCAGGTCACGGTGGTCGTGGCCGATCAGATCAGTCATTTCGTCTCCTCGCGCGAGCGCTCGTCGGTCATGCGTTCGCTCCCACACCTGTCGCATCGGCGGCAGCCGGCACCTCGATGGTGGCCGCTGCCAGTCGTGCGAACTTGGCTTTCTCGTTTTCCTTATCGCGCAGCGTTCCCTCGAGCGCGGCATCGATGATGCCTTCGACCTCGTCAGCCAGGAACGCCATGCCCTCCACCTTGGTCACCGACTGGATGTCGACGAGGTAGCGGCCGCGCAGCAGCAGGGCCAGCTGACCGAGGTTCATCTCCGGCACGACGACCTTGTTGTACTTGTTCAGTACGTCGCCGAGGTTGGCCGGGAACGGGTTGAGGTGTCGCAGCTGCGCGTGGGCGACCTTGACGCCCTTACGTCGGGCCCGGCGGCAGGCCTCGCCGATCGGACCGTAGCTGCTCCCCCATCCGAGCATCAGGAGTTCCGCGTCGCCGGTGGGGTCGTCGACCTCGAGGTCGGGGACCTTGATCCCGGCGATCTTCTCCTGGCGCAGGCGCACCATCAGGTCGTGGTTCTTGGGCTCGTAGGAGATGTTGCCGGAGCCGTTGGCGGACTCCAGCCCGCCGATGCGGTGGGCCAGTCCCGGGGTGCCGGGCACGGCGAACTGCCGGGCCAGGGTCTCCGGGTCACGCGCGTAGGGCGCGAACGGCTCACCCTCCTTGGCGAAGGTGTGCTCGATGGCGGCGTAGTCGTCGATGTTCGGGATGCGCCACGGCTCGGAACCGTTGGCGATCGCACCGTCGGAGAGGATCATCACCGGCGTGTGGTAGTTGATCGCGATGCGCGCGGCCTCCACGGCGATGTCGAAGCAGTCCGAGGGCGAGCGCGGGGCCAGTACCGCCACGGGTGACTCGCCGTTGCGGCCGAACATGGCTTGCAGCAGGTCGGCCTGCTCGGTCTTGGTCGGCAGCCCGGTCGAGGGGCCGCCGCGCTGCACGTCGATGACGATCAGCGGCAGCTCGGTCATCACCGCCAGGCCGATGGCCTCCGACTTCAGCGAGATGCCCGGACCCGACGTGCTGGTGACACCCAGCGCGCCACCGTAGGACGCGCCGATGGCGGCACCGATGCCGGCGATCTCGTCCTCGGCCTGGAAGGTCATGACGTTGAAGTTCTTGTGCTTGGACAGCTCGTGGAGGATGTCCGAGGCCGGGGTGATCGGGTACGTGCCGAGCACCACCTGCAGGTCGGCCAGCTGACCGGCCGCGACGATGCCGTACGCCAGGGCGGTGTTACCCGAGATCTGGCGGTACTCACCGGTCTTCAGCTTGGCCGGGGCGACCTCGTAGGTGGTGCCGAACGCCTCGGTGGTCTCGCCGTAGTTCCAGCCCGCCTTCAGCGCCAGCACGTTGGCTTCGGCGATCTCGGGCTTGCGGGCGAACTTCTCGCGGATGAACGCCTCGCTGGCTTCGAGCTCACGGCCGTACATCCACGACAGCAGGCCCAGCGCGAACATGTTCTTGGCCCGCTGGCCGTCCTTCTTGCTGGCCCCGATGGCCTCCACCGCGCCGAGCGTCAGCGTGGTCATCGGAACCGCCTGGACGACGTAGTCCGACAGCTCGTCGTTCTCCAGCGGGTTGGCCTCGTAACCGACCTTGGCCAGGTTGCGCTTCGTGAACTCGTCGGAGTTGGCGATGATCAGACCGCCGCGCGGCAGGTCGGACACGTTGGCCTTCAGTGCGGCCGGGTTCATCGCCACCAGCACGTCGGGACGGTCACCGGCGGTCAGGATGTCGTAGTCGGCGATCTGGATCTGGAACGAGGAAACGCCCGGAAGGGTGCCCTGAGGGGCACGGATCTCGGCCGGGTAGTTCGGTTGGGTCGCCAGGTCGTTACCGAACAACGCAGCTTCGGTGGTGAACCGATCACCGGTGAGCTGCATGCCGTCGCCGGAGTCACCCGCGAACCGGATGACGACCTTTTCCAGCTTCTGCCGAGGCGCTCCGGCTGCGCCGCCGTTGTCTCCCACTCGCCTGCCTTCCGTTGCTGCTCGGCTCAAGTTTCGGCAATTGTCCACCGGGGTCACAATCACTGCGACTCGCCGTCGTTTGGACCGCACCAAGTTTTGGTGTCACTGCCAGTACCGATTATGGCACTTCTTTAAGGGTGCCCTATAACCGACGCACCGGCAGAACGCCCCGGGCGCAACCCGAACCCACTGTTCAACGGCTGTCCCGACCAGCACAGTGAGACAAAATTGTGTTGTTCGTCACGTTCATGGGACACGTCGCCCCGTCGCCGATTTTCTTAGAAAAGGTTACCTGCCAGTAGCTGACAGCTAGCGGCTTCGGGGCAGGTCGAAGGCTTACCGAAGGTCAGCGGCCGACCGTGCGAGAGCGCGATTCCGCAAATCTCACGCTGCATCGCCGGCGTCGACGGCCGGGGCCGCCCGCCGCTCGTGCCACCGCAGTCGCAGCAGCAACAGGCCTCGGTGGGCCCGCCAACCCGCAGACAGCGGGTCGCGCCACGCGGGCACATGTGCCCGCGGATCGCCGTGGTGCTCCATGTCCCCCATTGTGCCGTGGACCGGGACAGACGGCCGGTCGAGCGGGTCACGGTCCGGTGTCGGGGCCGTGAACATTCGTCTGCCCGGCCGCACACCACCACAATGGAGGGCATGCCGTCGCGTCGTTCCCGTGTCCGCGTCACCCGCTCCGACGAGTGGGTCGGCTGAATGGGCCGGGTCACCACGCGCCGACGGGTGCACCATGTCACCGGGGACACCTCGGTGGCCCGTCCCGACACCCTCGTCGTCGAGGAACCGCTGGAGATCCGCGTCAACGGGACACCGTTGACGGTCACCATGCGCACGCCGGGCGCCGACGTAGAACTCGCCCAGGGTTTCCTGCTCACCGAGGGCGTCGTCACGCGGCGAGACGACATCGCGACGGTGCGCTACTGCCGCGGCGCCGCCGACGACGGTTCGGGACGTTCGCAGAACACCTACAACGTGCTCGACGTGACGTTGGCACCCGACGTACCGCCGCCGGTGGTCGACCCGACGCGCAACTTCTACACCACGTCTTCGTGCGGTGTGTGCGGTAAGGCGTCGCTGGACGCCGTACAGCTGATCAGTCGCCACGCTCCGGGCGACGATCCGGCCCGGGTGACCGCCGACACCCTGGCGGGGTTACCGGAGCAGCTGCGGGCAGCACAGACGGTGTTCGCGGCCACCGGTGGCCTGCACGGGGCGGCGCTGTTCGGCACCGACGGCACCATGCTGGTGGTGCGGGAGGACATCGGCCGGCACAACGCCGTCGACAAGGTGATCGGTTGGGCCTTGGAGCAGCAACGGATTCCGTTGGCCGGGAGTGTGCTCCTGGTCAGCGGCCGCGCCTCGTTCGAGCTCACCCAGAAGGCGGTGATGGCGGGCATCCCGATCCTGGCGGCTGTGTCGGCGCCGTCCTCGTTGGCCGTCGACCTGGCCGCGCAGTCCGGGCTGACCCTTGTGGCGTTCCTGCGCGGCGAATCGATGAACGTGTACACCCGCGCGGACCGCGTCGCGCGCGAGCCCGCCGAGCAGACGCCAGAGCCCCCCGGAACTTCGTAGCCGGGGGGCTCTGGCGTCTGCTCGCGCAGCGGAATCGGGGATCAGGCGGTCTTGTCGCGACGCTCGTTGCGCGACGGCTTGCGCGGCACGATCGTCGGCAACACGTTGTCCTCGACGGTCTCCTTGGTCACGACGACCTTGGCGACGTCGTCGCGGCTCGGGATGTCGTACATCACCGGCAGCAGGACTTCCTCCATGATGGCTCGCAGCCCACGGGCACCGGTGCCGCGATGGATCGCCTGATCGGCGATGGCCTCGAGCGCGTCGTTGGTGAATTCCAGCTCCACACCGTCCATCTCGAAGAGGCGCGTGTACTGCTTGACCAACGCGTTCTTCGGCTTGGACAGGATCTGCACCAGCGAGTCCTTGTCCAGGTTGGTCACCGAGGCGACCACCGGCAGGCGGCCGATGAACTCGGGGATCAGACCGAACTTGATCAGGTCCTCGGGCATGACCTCGGCGAAATGGTCCTGTGTGTCGATGTCGGCCTTCGAGTGGACCTCGGCGCCGAAGCCCAGGCCGCGTTTGCCGACCCGGTCGGACACGATCTTCTCCAGACCGGCGAACGCACCGGCGACGATGAACAACACGTTGGTGGTGTCGATCTGGATGAATTCCTGATGCGGGTGCTTGCGTCCGCCCTGCGGCGGCACCGACGCCTGGGTGCCTTCGAGGATCTTCAGCAACGCCTGCTGGACACCCTCACCGGAGACGTCGCGCGTGATCGACGGGTTCTCGCTCTTGCGGGCGATCTTGTCGACCTCGTCGATGTAGATGATGCCGGTCTCGGCGCGCTTGACGTCGTAGTCGGCGGCTTGGATCAGCTTCAGCAGGATGTTCTCGACATCCTCACCGACATAGCCGGCCTCGGTGAGCGCGGTCGCGTCCGCGATCGCGAACGGGACGTTGAGCATCTTGGCCAACGTCTGCGCCAAGTAGGTCTTGCCGCAGCCGGTGGGGCCGAGCATCAGGATGTTGGACTTGGCGAGCTCGACGGGCTCGGACCGCGAGTCCCGGGACTTCTCGCCCGCCTGGATGCGCTTGTAGTGGTTGTACACCGCGACGGCCAGTGTGCGCTTGGCGGTGTCCTGGCCGATGACGTAACCCTCGAGGAACTCGCGGATCTCGGCCGGCTTGGGCAGCTCGTCGAGCTTGACGTCGTCGGCGTCGGCGAGTTCCTCTTCGATGATCTCGTTGCAGAGGTCGATGCACTCATCGCAGATGTAGACGCCGGGGCCGGCGATGAGCTTCTTCACCTGCTTTTGACTCTTGCCGCAGAACGAGCACTTCAGCAGGTCGCCGCCATCTCCGATGCGTGCCATGGTGCTGGGGTCCTACTTCCTGTTGCCGTCGATTGTCGATCGTCTCGGTGGGGGTTTACCGACGTCTCGAGTGTTGCCTCGACGCTACCCGCTGTCTTCGCCGCTGTGCGACCGATAACTCGAATAGCGCCTTTGGTATTTAGCTGTGGGTGGCGACAACATATCGCCTGCCGGGCCTCGGGTGGCCCCGGAACGCACACCGTGTCGCGGGCGTGTCGTCGTCGTTACCCGACCGAGAGTACCCAAGCGCGCAGCAACCGCCCGGCTCCCGCCGGATGATTCCGCGACGACCGGTCAGCGCGGGCCCGGGCCGACCGGACCGGGGCCTACGGGACCGGGCCCGACGGGGCCGGGTCCCACCGGACCGACGACTCCCCCGACCCCGGCCGGACCGGCGGGACCGACCACGGGATTCGGCGGGTTGACGTACACGTCGACCGCGATGCACATCGCGTTCGCGGCGCTCCAGTACGTGCCCTCCGGGCAGACCGGTTCCTGGGCCGCCGCGGCCGGTGTTCCCAACGGGAGCGCGACGCCCAGTAGGGCTGTCGACAGTGCGACTGCTGCTTTTCGATGACCGCTCATGACGCCCCCCTCACCGACGAACACGTCGGTATCAGCGTGACACGCTGCGGATCACCCCGGTCCGTTTTGCTCGCTTCCACCGCCGCAGACGCCGATACTCACGGTCGTGACCACCCTTGCCGAAGCGTTCGCCCTGGCCCGCGATGACAGCGGGCTGGCGGTGGTGTCTACGCTGCGCGCCGATCTGACCATCCAGTCGTCTCTGATCAACGCGGGACCGCTGCCGCATCCGGCGAACGGCGATCCCGTCCTCGGGTTCGTCACCTACGGGCGGGTGAAGCTGGCCAATCTGCGGTCGCGCCCGCAGATCGCTGCGACGTTCCGTCGCGGCTGGCAGTGGGCCACCGTCGAAGGCACCGCCGAACTGGTCGGTCCCGACGATCCGCAGCCCTGGCTGCGCGCCGAGGTCCTGCCGCGTCTGCTGCGCGACATCTTCACCGCGGCGGGCGGCACCCACGACGACTGGGACACCTACGACTGCACGATGCGCGAGCAGCGGCGTACCGCCGTCCTCATCACCCCAACGAGGATCTACAGCAACGGGTGACGGGCTGCGTCAGGCCTTCTGGGCCGAGAGCTTGCGGTACTCGAGCACCGTGTCGATGATCCCGTACTCCTTGGCCTGCTCAGCGGTCAGGATCTTGTCGCGGTCGGTGTCCTTGCGGATCTGCGCCGGATCCTTGCCGGTGTGCCGGGCCAGGGTCTCCTCCATCAGCGTGCGCATCCGCTCGATCTCCGCGGCCTGGATCTCCAGATCCGAGAACTGACCCTGGATGACGCCGCCGAGCGCGGGCTGGTGGATCAGCACGCGGGCGTTGGGCAGCGCCAGACGCTTGCCCGGGGTACCTGCGGCCAGCAGCACCGCGGCGGCCGAGGCGGCCTGCCCGAGGCAGACGGTCTGGATGTCGGCCCGCACGTACTGCATGGTGTCGTAGATCGCCATCAGGCTGGTGAAGGAACCACCGGGCGAGTTGATGTACATCGTGATGTCCCGGTCGGGATCCAGCGACTCCAGCACCAGCAGCTGCGCCATGATGTCGTTGGCCGACGCGTCGTCGACCTGCACCCCGAGGAAGATGATGCGTTCCTCGAACAGCTTGTTGTACGGGTTGGACTCCTTTACGCCGAAGCTCGAGTGCTCGATGAACGACGGCAGGATGTACCGGGCTTGAGGCATCATTTCAGGGTTCATTTGTTGAGTCCCGCTCCTGGTCCTTCGCCGTTGATGCTGGCGCTGGTGATGATGTGGTCGACGAAGCCGTACTCGAGGGCCTCCTGCGCCGTGAACCAGCGGTCCCGGTCGGAATCAGCTTCGATGCGTTCGATGCTCTGACCGGTGAACTCGGCGTTCAGGCGGAACATCTCCTTCTTGATCAGAGCGAACTGCTCGGCCTGGATGGCGATGTCGGCGGCGCCACCGGTGATGCCACCGAGCGGCTGGTGCATCAGGATGCGCGCGTGCGGCAGGGCGTAGCGCTTGCCCTTGGTGCCCGCGGCGAGCAGGAACTCGCCCATCGACGCGGCCATGCCCATCGCATAGGTCGCCACGTCGCACGGCGCGAGCACCATGGTGTCGTAGATCGCCATGCCGGCGCTGATCGAACCACCGGGCGAGTTGATGTAGAGGTGGATGTCCTTGGTGGGGTCCTCTGCCGAGAGCAGAAGGATCTGCGCGCACAGCCGGTTGGCGATGTCATCGTCGACCTGGGAGCCCAGGAAGATGATGCGCTCAGCCAGCAACCGCTCATACACCGAGTCGACAAGGTTGAGGCCCGATGAGGCGCCACGCATGTCCATCACGACTGGATACCTGCTTTCTGTGTGTACTTCCGACGCGGTGACCGGTCTTACGGATGACACTAACGAACCCGCGCCGCCGGGGAGTCCCCAGACGGCGCGCGTTCGCTCAGAGCATCACTTGGTGTCGTCGTCTGCCGCGGTCTCGTCGGCAGCGCTGTCCTCGGTGGTGTCTTCGGTGACGGTCTCGTCACCGTCGGCCTCGCCCTGCTCACCCGACGGACCGAAGAACTCGGTGGTGTCGATCTCGTTGCCGTCGGTGTCGGTGACGGTCGCGCCGTGCACCACCGCGGCGACGGTCAGACCGCGACGCACGTCGGCGAACATCGCCGGCAACTGGTTGTTTTGCTGCAGCACCTGGATGAGCTGCTGGGGCTCCAGACCGTACTGCCGCGACATCAGCACCAGACGCTCGGTGATGTCGTTCTGCCCGACCTGGATGTCGAGCTTGTCGGCGATCGCGTCCATCAGCAGCTGGGTCTTGATCGCCTTCTCGGCGTTGGTGCGGTTCTCGGTGTCCCACTCCTCGCGGCTGCTGCCCTGCGCGGCGAGGGTCTCGGCGAACTTGTCCTCGTCGTGGTCGAGGTCGTGGATCGCGTTGTGCAGGGTGTCGTCGATCTGGGCCTGCACGACCTTCTCCGGCAGCGGAACCTCGGTCTGGTTGAGCAGCTCCTCGATGGCCTTGTCGCGGATCTCCTCGGCCTGCTGAACCCGCTTGACCCCGCTGACCTTCTCGCGCAGGTCGGCCTTCAGTTCGTCGATGGTGTCGAATTCGCTTGCCAGCTGGGCGAACTCGTCGTCGAGCTCAGGCAGTTCGCGCACCTTGACCGACTGCACGGTGACGGTGACCTCCGCCTCCTTGCCCGCATGCTCGCCCGCGACGAGCTTGGTGGTGAACACCTTGCTCTCACCTTCGGCGAGCCCGATGATCGCCTCGTCGAGGCCCTCGATGAGCTGACCGGAGCCGACCTCGTGGGACAGGCCCTCGGTGTTGGCCTCCGGGACGTCCTGGCCGTCGACGGTGGCCGACAGGTCGATGGAGACGAAGTCGCCCTCCTCGGCGGCGCGGTCGGCGCCGACGAGGGTGCCGAAGCGCTTCTGCAGCGACTCCAGTTCGGCGTCGACGTCCTCGTCGGTGACGCTGATCGGGTCGACGGTGATCTTCAGCGCGGCCAGATCCGGCAGGTCGATCTCGGGGCGGATGTCGACCTCGGCGGTGAACACCAGCTCTTCGTTGTCCTCGAGCTTGGTGATCTCGATCTCGGGCTGGCCCAGCGGCTGCAGAGACGACGAGCTGACCGCCTCGCTGTAGCGGCCCGGCAGCGCGTCGTTGACGACCTGCTCGAGCACCGCACCACGGCCGACCCGGGCCTCGAGCAGCTTGCGCGGCGCCTTGCCGGGCCGGAAGCCGGGCAGCCGGACCTGCTTGGCGAGCTGCTTGAACGCGCGGTCGATCTCCGGTTCGAGTTCGGTGAAGGGCACCTCCACGTTGATGCGAACCCGCGTCGGGCTCAACTTCTCGACGGTGCTCTTCACGTTGTTGCTCCTCTATGTCTCTATGTCCAGGGCGGATGATTCCGGTCGGGGTGACAGGATTTGAACCTGCGGCCTTCCGCTCCCAAAGCGGATGCGCTACCAAGCTGCGCTACACCCCGGTCGTCGCTGCATGCAGCGTCGGACCACCCGGCGATACTACGGCCTGAACACCGCGCAGCCATATCCAGCCGGGTCGCACCCTGACTGGATTTGCGTTGAGTCGGCCGGTACAGTCTGCCGGTACTGTCAGCTGGCAGTACATGCGGGCGTAGCTCAATGGTAGAGCCCTAGTCTTCCAAACTAGCTACGCGGGTTCGATTCCCGTCGCCCGCTCTAAGAACCGGCAGCCGAGTGGTTGCCGCCCGGCTACGCCGTCGCGCGCGACTGTTGCGGTGCCAGGATTCTGCGCAGGAACGCGACCTGGTCCCGCACGACGCGCTCATGCCAGGGTTGCCTGGGATAGACGTCGAAGTGGTCGCAGGGGTAGTGGTGCACCGTCGCCCGCATGCGGGTCGCCGCGGCGGCGGCCGCCTCCGGCGGCGCAGTCCGGTCCAGGTCACCGATCTGCACGAGCGCCGGACAGTTCACGCGCGCAGCGCTGGTGATGGGCCGGTAGGTCCCCATGTCCAGCACCACCCGCGCGGCGAACTCGTTGCGCCAGGTGGGTCCGGCGATGTCGCGCATCCCGTCGGCGGCCCCGTCCGCGGTCAGTCCGGCCAGCTCCCCGGGCGGCGCGACAATCGGCATGAGCACGGGCGGGCGGCGGAGCAGACCGGCGACCACGTCGCGCGCCCCGCGCGCCATCACCCTTCCGAGGTAGCGGGGTCCGAGGGCGCGCAGCATGTTCGTCACCACGGGCAGACCGTCGGCCGCCGGGGTCAGCGAGATGACGCCGGCCAACCGGGCGTCCTCTGCGGCCACCCGGATCACGTGTCCCCCGGACAGCGACACGCCCCACGCGACGATCCGCGCCGCGTCCACCCCCGGCAGCGCGCGGGCGTGGGCGATCACCGCGTGGTAGTCGGCGACCTGGCGAGACAGGGAGACCAGTTGTCTCGGCTGCCCGGAGGATTGGGCGAAGTGCCGGTAGTCGAACGTCACCACGTCGGTGCCCGCGTCTGCCAGTGCCGCGGCGAAGTCGAACAGCCCGCTGTCCTGGGTGGCGCCGAAGCCGTGCGCCATGACGACGCAGGGCCGCCCCGCTGGACCGGTCAGCGCATCCGTGGCGGCCGCGAAGCGCCGCCCCGAAATGGTCTCCCCCGCAACGCGAATCTGCATCGGGTCGCTCGTCATTGTGCCGCCTCTCCGAATAGTGCCGTGTGCCAGATGTGGATGATCGCCGCGCTCAGCGGACCGGCGGCCTCAGGTCCCGCGTCGGACCGCACGAAGCGGTCCAGGACGCGTTCGTTCATCGAGATCAGCGCGTGTGCGAGCGCCCCGGGATCGGGGATGTCGATGGTGGGCTGGGCGGCGATGTACTCGCGGGCGAATTCCTCGTAGCGCTGTAACCAGCTGTCCCACAACGCTTTCGCCTCGGGATCGGCATCGCGGGCGTCGAGCATCGCCCGGAACAGGGTGCGATGGGCGAGCCAGGAATCGATGGTGCGGGCCATCGCATCGGCGACGATCACACGCGGATCGCCGCCACCGGCCAACGACCCTTCGATGACGAAGACGTCGTTGCGGAAGATGCCGGTCAGCAGTTCGGCGACGACCTCGTGCTTACCGGCGAAATAGAAGTAGAACGCCGGGCGCTTCAGCCCCGCCGCCTGCGCAACGTCGGCGACGCTGATCTCGGCCAGGGACCGGGTCTGCAGCTGTTCCTCGAACGCTTCGAGGATCCGCGCCCTGCTCTCGTCGCCGCGCGGTTGCGGACGGCGCGCGTTGCGCCGCGAGCCCTGTGTGGGCTCAGGCGGCACCGGCAGCCTCACGCGCCCTACCGGCCAGCTGCACCGGCCCGTACTTCTCGACGCGGCGTCGCCCGGCGGGCAGTTCCCGCTTGCGCATGTTGCGTTCGTAGTCCCAGTAGTCCACCTGCTGGGTGTGCCGCGGCTTGTCGGCGAAGTGCCCGACGTACTTGCGTTCGTCGGCGGCGATGACCCGTTTCATCTCAGCCTCCGACGGCGGGCGGTAGGTGCCGGCGAGATACGCCGCGGCCAGCCGGGCCTGGCACTCCACGAACGGGAACAGCGTGGGCACGGCTTGGGCGAAGCCCATGAACAGCAGATCGTCGATGCCGGGTTTGAAGATCCGCTTGTACAGCGGCAGCCGGTTGTCCGGCGCCTCGAGGAACGTGCGGTCGAAGAACGGGAACGTGATGTTGTAGCCCGTGGCGTAGATGATCACATCGGCTTCCACCGACGTCCCGTCGACGAACCTGACCGAACGCCCGTCGAGGCGTTCGATGTTCGGCTTCGCCGTCGCGTCGCCCGATCCCAGCCGCATCAGCAGCTCGGCGGACTGGGTGGGGTGCGCCTCGAGGAAGCCGTGATTGGGCTTGGGCAGGCCGTAGCTCTGCGGATCACCGAACATCAGGCGCGCGAAGGGCTGCATGGCCCGGCGCTGCCACGACAGCGGAATCACCGGCAGCGTCCGGGCGACCTTGTCGGCGGTCTTGCCGAAGATGTACTTGGGCACCACCCAGGCCCCGGACCGCGTCGACAGGTAAACGGTGTTGCGCCAGGACTTCTGAGACAGCTCCGACACGATGTCGGCCGCCGAGTTGCCGATTCCGACGACGACGATGCGCTTGCCGCGCAGATCGAGTGGTTCAGTGGGGTCGATGTAGGAGTGGGCGTGGATGCTCTCGCCGGTGAACTCACCGGGGAACTCGGCCATGCGCGGATCCCAGTGGTGTCCGTTCGCGACGACCAGGACGTCGTACCGGCGCGTCTGGCCGTCTGCGGTGTCGAGTTCCCAACCGCCACGGGGCAGACGCCGGGCGTGCTTGACCTCGTTCTGGAACTGGATGCGCTCCAGCAGTCCGAACGTCTCGGCGTAGTCGTCGAGGTACTCCTTGACCTGGGTGTGGTGCGGGAAGTCGGGGAGGTCGTCGCGCATCGGGAAGTCGCGGAACGACAAGCAGTCGCGTGACGTGTCGATGTGCAGCGATCGGTAGGCGCTGGAATGACCGTTCGGGTTGCCGAAGGCCCAGTTCCCGCCGATGCGATCCGACGATTCGAAACAGTCGTATTCGATTCCGGCATCGGCCAGGTTCTTGCCGGTGGTCAGACCGCTGATGCCCGCTCCGATGATCGCCGCGGTGGGTGATGTAGCCATGGTGCCTACCGTTCCTATGAGGTGAGTCACTCGACGGTAACCAGTTTTCTGACAAGTGTCAAAGAATGCGACGCTCCCGATGCGGATATGTCGCCGTCGTCTGGGTAACCGGCACGCGGACCAACGAGAGAGTGGGAGGTTCGCGTGCGCAACAACCCGATCGATCCGTCGTTCTTCGGGATCGGATTGTCCGAGCTGACGGCCACCGACGGCGTTGCCGCGGTGCGCTTCTCCCCCGGCGAGGTGATCTTCGCCGACGGCGACGAAACCGGCCGGTTGTTCCTGATCACGGCGGGCAGGGTCCGGGTGGGCCGACACCGCGCCGACCGGGAGTGCCTGTTCAGCGTGCTGGGCCCCGGCGAGGTCTTCGGCGAGGAGGCGGTGTTCGACCCGGGACCGACGTGTACGTACGCCTCGGCGATGACCGAGGTCGAGGTGCTCGCGATCGACCGTCGAGCGATGATCTCGTTGTTGATCGCCGACACCGACGCCGCTCAGCGCATGATGCGGGTCATGGCCCGGCGGGTTCGCCGGTTGTCGGGCAACATCACCGACACCGTCTATGCCGATGTCAGCGCCCGGGTCGCCAAGCAACTGCTCGCGCTGGCACAGCGCTTCGGCACCCAGGAAGACGGGGCGATGCGGGTGCCGATGGAGTTGACTCAGGAGCAGTTCGCCCAGTTGGTCGGCACCTCAAGGGAATCGGTCAACAAGGCATTGTGTGAATTCGTCGAACGGGGCTGGATCAGCACTCACCGCGACGCCGTGGTGATCCGGCACTCCGAACCGTTGGCCACCCGCATGCACGGAGCCCGCAGGGCCGGCCGACGTACTCCACAGATGGCGAGGTAGTGACCCGATGCAGATCGATGTGACGTTCGTGGGTACCGCGACGACGCTGATCCGGTGTGGCGACATCACGTTGCTCACCGACCCCAATTTCCTGCACCAGGGCCAGCACGCCTATCTGGGCTACGGATTGGTGTCCAAGCGGCTCAAGCCGCCGGCCCTGTCGATCGATGAATTGCCGCCACTGGACGCAATCCTGTTGTCGCACATGCACGGTGATCACTGGGACCGCGTCGCGCAGAAAGACCTCGACCACGAGCTACCCGTCATCACCACCCCGGACGCCACAAAACGCCTACGCAACAGAGGTTTTCACCGGGCACACGGCTTGGAGACATGGCAGGAGCACCGGGTCCAGAAGGGCGATGTCGCCCTGACGATCACCGCGCTGCCCGGCCGGCACGCGCCCACACCGCTGAATCGCCTTCTGCCACCGGTGATGGGCAGCATGCTCGATTTCTCCTCCGCCGACGGGACCCGACGGCGCCGGCTCTACATCTCCGGGGACACCCTGTTGATCGACGAGCTCGCCGAGATCCCGGTGCGCTTCCAGTCGATCGACGCCGGCATCCTGCACCTCGGCGGGACCCGACTCCCGGCGGGCAACCGGCTGCCGTTCGGGCTCACCGTCACCATGGACGGCCGTCAGGGCACCGAGCTGACGGCGCTTCTGGGCCTGCCCAAGGTGATTCCCGTGCACTACGACGACTACGGCGTGTTCGCCTCTCCCCTGTCGGATTTCGTGACGGCGATGGCCGACCGCGGTCTCGACGATCGCATCGTCGAAGTCGACCGCGGTCAGACCGTCACCATCTGAGCCGACGTCAGGCCCGCGGTCGCGCCGTCCCTGCGTTGCGGTGTGCCGTGTCCCGGGTCAGCGCCACGCCGAGGCCGATCATGACGACGGCCAGGCCCAGGTGCAACCAGTTGTCGGCGTCGTTGAGCGGGACGAAGTTGGCGCCGCTGTCGTAGTCGATGACGAGCCCGTAGAGGAAGAGCAGGAAATAGATGACGCCGCCGCCGATGAGGTACAGGCGGGCGGCCGACCAGGTGCGCGCCATCAGGATGCCTGCCACCCCGAACAGCAGGTGGACGATGTTGTGCAGCACCGACACGGCGAAGATGCCGAGCAGCATGGCACCGGAATGGTGACCGGCGAAGCTCAGCTGGTCGTAGTTGGTTGTGACGCCCGGAATGAAGCCGAGGACGCCCACGAGCAGGAACATTGCACCGACGACGAGCGCGGCCGTCTGTACCCGAGTGCGCGTCATCGCGCCGGTCCCGCGACCGGTTTCTGGTATCGACATTTCTCCCCTTTTCGTCACGTCGTACTGGAGCGGTCGTCCAGCCAGGCGACGAGCTACCCGGTGCGGGGCCCGCGAAACGCGCGCGCCGGTACCGGATGCGCCACATCGGTACGCTGAGAACCATGGAAGGCGCGCTGCTCGTGCTCTTGCTCCTGGTAGTGGCCGCGATCGGCGTTGCGGTGTACGCCGCGTCGAAGGCCTCGTCGCGACGGACGGCGTCCGCCCTGGCCGACGCGAAAGCCGACGCGCGTCGGGTCATCGAGCGCCTCGGCGGTCAGGTCTTCGGTCTGACCGGCACCGACGAGGCGTCCAAGCAGGCCCTCGCCGATGCGTCGGAGCGCTACACCGCCGCGTCCTCACAGATCGAGCAGGCCGACACCGTGCGTCAGGCCGAGTTGGCCAAGGAGAGCGCGGTCGAAGGTCTCTACTACATCCGCGCGGCCCGAACGGCGATGGGCATGGATCCCGGACCCGAACTGGAGACGCTGGCTGGTCAACGCACCGCTGGTGCGGTCACCGAGAACCGCAGCGTCGAGTTCGAGGGACGCCAGATCGCGGCGTCGCCGACCCCGTCTCCGCAGACCCCGAACTACTACCCGGGGGGCCGGGTGGCCGGTCGGCCCGTCCCGGCCGGCTGGTACTCCGAGCCGTGGTGGAAACCCGCCCTGGTGGCCGGCGCCTGGGGTATCGGCTCGGCATTGCTGTTCAGCAGCCTGTTCTCGGGGATGGCCGGCGTCGGCTATGACACCCAGGCCTTCGAGCAGGGCTACGGCGAAGGGTTCGGGGACGGATTCGGTCAGGGCGAACTCGAGGGCGCCGGCGGCTGGGACGGCGGCGACACCGGCGGCTGGGACGGCGGCGACTCGGGCATGTTCGGCGACGGCGGGTTCGGCGGCTTCGACTTCTGACCCGGCAACGTCAGGTCTGACAGGTGGGGCACCAGAAGAGGTTGCGGGCCTCCATGACCGTCGTGAGCACGGGACTGCCGCAGACGCGGCACGGCTCGGTGGCCCGGCGATAGACGTAGGTGCGGGGCCGGCCCGGCCGGTACGACGGTGGCCCGTGGTCGTGTTCGGGTTCGACGACGACGATCTTGCCGCGCCGCACCCCGACCTTCATCAGGGCCACCAGATCGTGCCAGAGCTCGTCGAATTCGTCGGCGGTGATCGCGGTGCCTGGCCGGAACGGATCCATGCGGTGCCGGAACAACAGCTCGCTGCGGTACACGTTGCCGACCCCGGCGATCACGGTCTGGTCCATCAGCAGCGCCCCGATCGGCCTGCGCGACTTGGCGATCCGCCGGAAAGCCAGCGCAGGATCGGCGTCGGGTCGCAGCGGGTCGGGGCCGAGGCGGCCGACGACGTCGGCGACCTCAGGTTCCTCGATCACCTCGCACACCGTGGGGCCGCGCAGGTCGGTCCCGTACTCGGCACCGATCATGCGCATCCGGACCTGACCGACGGGCTCCGGCGGGATCCGGTCCTCCGGCACCGCCCACTCGGTGAAGGATCCGTACAGACCCAGGTGGATGTGCACGACCCGGCCGCCGTCGTAGTGGTGGAACAGGTGCTTACCCCACGCGCTGGCCGTCCGGAGCACCCGGCCGTGGACAGCGGCGGCACCGTCGGCGAACCGACCCTGCGGGCTGGACACGAGGACCGGTGCGCGACCGAACCGGCGCTGGTGCAGCCGGGCCAGCCGGTGCAGCGTGTGGCCCTCGGGCATGCCTAGGCGCCGGGCACCGCGGGGGCGACGTGCGTGGTCTCGTACTCGGACAGGATGTCGATGCGACGCTGGTGACGTTCGGCTTCCGACCACTGGGCGGCCAGGAAGGCGTCGACGATGACCAGTGCTTCCTCGGTGGTGTGCATGCGCCCGCCGATGCCGATCAGCTGGGCGTTGTTGTGTTCCCGCGCCAGCGTCGCCGTCTCGGGGCTCCATGCCAGCGCGCACCGCGCGCCCGGCACCTTGTTGGCCGCGATCTGCTCGCCGTTGCCCGAGCCGCCCAGCACGATGCCCAGGCTGCCCGGGTCGGCGACGGTCTTCTCGGCCGCGGCGATGCAGAACGCCGGGTAGTCGTCGTCGGCGTCGTACTCGAACGCGCCACAGTCGACGGGCTCGTTTCCGGTGGCCTTCAGATGCTCGATGATGGCCTGCTTGAGCTCGTATCCGGCGTGGTCGGCTCCCAGGTAGACGCGCATGGCGGTCACCCTACATTCGCGTCCCGGTGTCCGGGATCCCGAGGGCGGCCGCTCAGTCGAACTGCGGACGTTCGGTGCGGGTGCGCTTGAGCTCCCAGAAGTGCGGATAGGACGCGAACGTCACCGAGGCGTCCCACAGCTTGCCGGCCTCCTCGCCGCGCGGGATGCGCGAGATGACGGGACCGAAGAACGCCACACCGTTGACGTGGATGGTCGGGGTGCCCACGTCCTCCCCGACCGCGTCCATGCCTTCGTGGTGGCTCTTGCGCAGCGCGTCGTCGTATTTGTCCGTGGTCGCGGCGTCGGCCAGCTCGGCGGGCAGGCCGACCTCTTCGAGCGACTCCTTGATGACCCGGGCGAAGGTCGGGTCGGACTCCCCGTAGCCCTGGTTGTGGATGCGGGTGCCCATCGCGGTGTACAGCGGGGCCAGCACCTCCGGGCCGCGCGCCTGCTCGGCGGCGATGGCCACGCGGACCGGACCCCACGCGGCCTTCATCTTCTCCTGGTACTCCTCGGGGAGATCCCGGCCCTCGTTGAGCACGGCGAGGCTCATGACGTGGAAGTTGACGTCGATGTCGCGGACCTTCTCGACCTCCAGAATCCATCGCGAGGTGATCCAGCACCACGGACACAGCGGATCGAACCAGAAATCGGCGCGGGACTTCTCAGACATGGGCGGTCCTTTCTGCGAAATTCAGGAAACGGGTCTGTGCGGCACAACTCACGACGCCCGTCAGGTCTTCCCGTCAGAGGCTAGTGTTTACGGACGTGGCACTTCCTAATCTGACGCGCGAACAGGCCGCCGAGCGGGCCGCCTCGGTCACTGTTGACCGGTACCGGATCGACCTGGATCTCACCGACGGCGCCGGGAAGCCGGGCGAGCGGACTTTCCGCTCGACCACGACCGTCGAATTCGACGCGGTCGCCGGCGCGGACACCTACCTCGATCTGGCCGCCGCGACGATCCACCGCGCCACGCTCAACGGCGCTGACATCGATGTTTCGGGTTACGACGAATCCACCGGCATCCCGCTGACCGGCCTCTCGGAGCGCAATGTGGTGGTCGTCGAGGCGGACTGCCTGTACTCCAACACCGGCGAGGGGCTGCACCGGTTCGTCGACCCCGTCGACGACGAGGTGTACCTGTACTCGCAGTTCGAAACCGCCGACGCCAAGCGGATGTTCGCGTGTTTCGATCAGCCTGATCTCAAAGCCACTTTCGAGGTGCACGTCCTCGCCCCGGCACACTGGGAGGTGGTGTCCAACGGGGCGACCACCGCGGTCGCCGACGAGGGACCGGCCAAGCGGCACAGCTTCGCGGTCACGCCGCGGATGAGCACCTACCTGGTGGCGCTGATCGCCGGACCGTACGCCCGCTGGGACGACGTCTACTCCGACGAGCACGGCGAGATCCCGCTGGGCATCTTCTGCCGACGGTCGCTGGCCGAGCACATGGACGCCGAGCGGTTGTTCACCGAGACCAAACAGGGATTCGGTTTCTACCACCGCAATTTCGGCATCCCGTACGCGTTCGGCAAGTACGACCAACTGTTCGTGCCGGAGTTCAATGCCGGCGCGATGGAGAACGCCGGGGCGGTGACGTTCCTGGAGGACTACGTCTTCCGCAGCAAGGTCACCCGCGCGTCCTATGAGCGTCGCGCCGAGACCGTGCTGCACGAGATGGCGCACATGTGGTTCGGCGACCTGGTCACGATGCAGTGGTGGGATGACCTGTGGCTCAACGAATCCTTCGCGACGTTCGCGTCGGTGCTGTGTCAGGCCGAGGCCACCGAGTACACCGAGGCGTGGACGACGTTCGCCAACGTCGAGAAGTCCTGGGCCTACCGGCAGGACCAGCTGCCCTCGACGCATCCGGTGGCCGCCGACATCCCCGACCTGCACGCCGTCGAGGTCAACTTCGACGGCATCACCTACGCCAAGGGTGCCAGCGTGCTCAAGCAGCTGGTGGCCTATGTCGGTGAGGAGCCGTTCCTGGCGGGTCTGCGGGATTACTTCCGCGACCACGCATTCGGCAATGCCACGTTCGGTGATCTGCTCGGCGCGTTGGAGAAGTCGTCGGGACGCGACCTGTCCGGGTGGGGTCGGCAGTGGCTCAAGACCACCGGGTTGAACACGCTGCGCCCGGAATTCGATGTCGACGAGCACGGCCGGTTCACCCGCTTCAGCATCGACCAGGGCGGCGCCAAGCCGGGTGACGGGGAGACCCGTGTGCATCGGCTGGCCGTCGGCGTCTACGACGACGACGCGTCCGGCAAGCTGGTGCGCGTACACCGGGAGGAACTCGACGTCGAGGGCCCGACGACCGAAGTGCCGGGCCTGCAGGGTGTCTCGCGCGGCAAGCTGGTGCTGGTCAACGACGACGACCTGACGTACTGCTCGTTGCGGTTGGACCCCGAGTCGTTGCAGACGGTGCTGACGCGTATCGCCGACATCGCCGAGCCGCTGCCTCGCACGTTGGCCTGGTCGGCGGCCTGGGAGATGACCCGCGACGCCGAGTTGCGCGCCCGCGACTTCGTGGCGTTGGTCAGCTCCGGTATCCACGCCGAGTCCGAAGTCGGTGTCGCGCAACGCTTGCTGTTGCAGGCGCAGACCGCTCTGGGTTCCTACGCCGACCCGGAGTGGGCGCGCACGCAGGGCTGGCCCGCGTTCGCCGACCGGTTGCTCGAACTCGCGCGCGGCGCCGAGCCGGGATCGGACCATCAGTTGGCGTTCGTCAACGCGCTGTGCACGTCGGTGCTGGCCGCCCGGCACACCGAGGTGCTCTCGTCGCTGCTGGAGTCCGACCCGGCCGAGGCGGGCCTGACCGGCCTGGTGGTCGACACCGATCTGCGGTGGCGCCTCGTCACCGCGCTGGCCCGCTCGGGCGTCGTCGACGGCGACGGCGCGGCGACGCCGTTCATCGACGCCGAGGCCGATCGCGACCCGACCGCGGCCGGTCGGCGTCAGGCGGCGGCCGCCGCCGCGGCCCGGCCGCAGGCCGCAGTCAAGGACGCGGCGTGGGAGCAGGTGGTCGAGGACGACACCCTGGCCAACATCACCGCCCGCGCCATCATCGGCGGGTTCGTGCAGCCGGGTCAGGGTGAGCTGCTGGCGCCGTTCCGGGACCGGTATTTCGACGCCATCTCCGGGGTGTGGCAGCGCCGGTCCAGTGAGGTCGCGCAGACGGTCGTGATCGGGCTCTACCCGTCGTGGGACATCAGCGAGGACGGGCTGGCCGCCGCCGACCGGTTCCTGGCCGATCCCGAGGTGCCGCCCGCGCTGCGTCGGCTGGTGCTCGAGGGTCGCGCCGGGGTGGAGCGGTCACTGCGCGCGCGCAGCTTCGACGTCACCTAGTTCCGGCGAGCGCGCGCGTCTGCGGGCGACACGCCGCCGCGGCACCGGCATCAACGCGCGCTCGTCGGCGTCGCTTACGCTCACGCGGTGGCGGGCAACAACAGTCGTCGGGCACGGGCCGCGCGTCGGCGCAAGCGCCGCGTCGCCGCCGTCGTGAACGACCTCACCGACGCCCAGTGGTCGACGCTCAAAGAAGCGTGGGACGGCTGCGCCTACTGTGGGAGCACCACGGGCACGATGCAGCGCGACTGCGTGATCGCGATCTCGCGCGGCGGGCGCTACACGATCGACAACGTGGTCCCGGCCTGCGCGTCGTGCAACGCCAGCAAGTGCAACGACGAGGTCACCGGTTGGCTGCGCCGCAAGCGCCTCGACGAACGGCGCTTCCTGCAGCGCTACGTCGAGATCCGGGCCCTGCTGACGGCCGCCGACGACGAAGGTGCGGCCACCGTCGCAGCACCCTCGGCGCCGCTACCGTGAGCGCACCGTCGCGAACGCTCAGCGCGGAGCGACGCCTGACGACAGCACCCGCACACCGCTGATCAGACCGTCGATCAGGTTGCCTTCCTTGAAGGAGGCAGCCGCGGCCGACACCCCGAGCGGGGCGGCCTCTTCGATCCCGCGGCCCTTGACCTCCGCGCCGTAGACCACCTCGATGGCGCGCTGGTTGGGCGACACGGCCAGCAGCACGGCGTTGTTCGGGGTGGGCACCCGCGCGAGGATCTCGCGGGCGGTGGCGGCGGTGTCGGCACCCAGATCGCCGATGTAGACGGCGAAACGCGCCTTGGCGGCGCGCGAACCGTACTTCAGCGCGTTGTCGAGCATCACCAGATCCTTGGTCGGGAACGGGTACTGCACCGACAGCTCACCGGGCTCGACGACCGCCGAGATGCGGCCACTGGTGGTGACCACGGTTCCCAAGGGCAGCTCCCGCAACTGACCGGGAGTCGACGTGGTCGTCACCTCACCACTTGCCACTTGCGCCACCTCCGATGGTCAGATGGGAGTCGTGTCCGCCGTGTCCGTGGACGACCGGTGATTCGGCCGCCCACAGGATGGGCTCGTGCGTCCACTTGTCCGACATGTTGTAGGTCGCCGGGTGCGGATCCTTCTCGCGCCAGATGAACAGCGCCAGCACACCGGCCAGGGCCAACGGGACCAGCACGAAGCTGGCGTGAATCAGGGCATCGTTCACGCCCCAAACCGTATCTCACGACCCGGTCAGGCCGCGCCCTCACCCAGATATCGCGCCCACGCCGGGTCGAGTTCCTTGACGGTGGACAGCAACCGCCAGTGCTGACCCTTCGGCGGCAGCGGCGTGGCCACCAGCGTCCAGCCCAGTTCGCTGAGCAGTTTGTCGGCCTTGCGGTGGTTGCACGCCGAGCACGCCGCCACGCAGTTCTCCCACGTGTGACCACCGCCGCGGCTGCGCGGCACCACATGGTCGACCGTGTCGGCCTTCGCGCCGCAGTAGGCGCAGCGGAACCGGTCGCGGTGCATCAGCGCGGCGCGCGTCATCGGGACCCGGGCCCGGTAGGGCACCCGCACGTAGGTGCGTAACCGGATCACCGACGGCACCACGACGGTCCGGCTGGCCGAGTGGATCACCGGTCCCATCGGGTCGTCGTGCACGACGTCGGCCTTGCCGCACATCAGCATGACGACGGCCCGGCGCATCGGCAGCGCCGTGAGGGGCTCGAAGGTCGAATTGAGCAGGAGGACCCGGCGGCGCCCCCACACGGAGTTGTCGACGCGGACGTCGGCGGTGGTGTCGACGCTGTGCAGAGCGCGCGTGGCGGTACCGGCTGTCGGCCCGGGAGAGCCCGCCGCGGCCCGGTGGTGCCGGTGGCCGCGGCCGTTCCTGCGCTGCGCCATACGTCCTCCGCCCGACAGTTCACCACGGATGACCTGGATTCGCACGACATTTCTCATCATGTGCGCTGGTCAGTCCGGTGAACTTTTCGTGACCGGGCTCGGCACCCGCCGATGGCACGCCGCGACGGGCATGGCCACAATGGTGGCGATGGACCCAGTCGAAACACAGCGGTCGTTCTACGACGCCGTCGGCGGACACGACACGTTCCGCACCCTCGTCGGCCGGTTCTACCAGCTGGTACGCGAGGACGAGATTCTGCTTCCGCTGTACCCCGAAGACGACCTCGACGGCGCCGAGGACCGCCTGCGGATGTTCCTGGAGCAGTACTGGGGCGGCCCCCGGACCTACTCGGATCAGCGCGGGCACCCTCGGCTGCGGATGCGTCACGCGCCCTACCGGATCGGTTACCTCGAGCGGGACGCGTGGCTGCGCAACATGCACATCGCGGTGGCCGAGATCGACTCCGCGACCCTCGACGACGCGCGTCGTCACGAGCTGCTGGCCTACCTGGAGATGGCCGCCGACTCGATGGTCAACTCGCCGTTCTGACCGTCATCGCAGCACCAGCGCCGGGTCGCCGCGCCGGCGGTACACCGTGCCGAACCGGGCATCCAGACGCAGCCACGTCGGCATCACCCGTACCCGCACGACCTCCTGCTCCCCCGCCGGCGGCAGGAAACCCATCCCGGTCAGCGCGAGCACGCAGCGCATCGGGATCCCGACGCTCTCGTCGGCGTTGCTGACGTTCACCACGTCCTGATCGAGCAGCGACGTCGGCGGGCCCTGCGGTCCGGAGTGCTCCCGGGCCAGCTGCGTGCCGCGCTGCGCCAGATCCGCCACCACCGCCGCGGGCACGTCGTCGAGGTGGACGAAGCCGTTGTCGGGAGGCAATCCCCCGCGCCACGCCGAGTCCATCGGAAACCCGGGGTCGACGAAACCGTCGGGGGTCATCGCGGCCGTCCCGGCCGCGAGCGCGTCGGCGCCGGCGCACAGATCCACCGGTCGCACCCGACCGGCCACGACGCGACTGGCCAGCACGTCGAACCCGGTTGCGACCCAGGCGACGACGACACCGTCGCCGCGCTGACGCAACCGGATCACCGCGGCCTCGTCGAGCCGGCGCGCCCGATCGACGAAGGCGGCCAGGTCGTCACATTGGGCCTGCGGTGACTGCGGACCCAACCACAGGCCACGCTCGCCGGCGGTCATCGCGACCAGCGTTGCAGGTATTCTCGCTGACGGTCCGAAAGTCGTTGCAGGCGTTGCTCTTCGATGTGCACCGCGGCCAGCTGCGTGTCGGCGATCACCGCGGGACGGGAATCCGGCGCGGCTCCCACGGAGCGGACCTCGTAGCCGATGGTGAAGTCGACTGCCCGGACCCGTTTGGCCCACATCGTCACCTGCAGCGGCGAGTCGACGAGTCGGAGCTGCGCCTTGTAGACGATGTTGACCTCGGCGATCAGCAAACCGATCGTGGTGATCTCGTCGCCGAAGGGCTCCCGCAGGAACGGGATGCGGGCCTCTTCCAGGATGGTGACCATCGTCGCGTGGTTGATGTGCTGGTACATGTCGATGTCCGACCACCGCACATGCACCGGCGCCGTGAAGCCCTGCTGCTCAGTCACCCACTCGTTCCCGTTCCACTCGTCCTCGTCATGCTCCGGATCTGGCGCGCGGCAACCGACAGGGTCGCCAGGTCGTGCTCGCCGCTGTCGTACAACTCACCCAACGTGCGGCGTGCCCGTGTCACGCGGGAGTTGTTCGTCATTTCCCACTCGGCGATCTTCTCCTCCCCACTCTCCTCGGGTTCACCCACCCCCAGCACGTCGAAGGACAGCGCCCGCAGCGACCCGTAGATGTCGTCGCGAATGGCCAGGCGGGCCAGCGAATGCCAACGGTCGTCGCGGGGCAGCCGGGACACCGCGGTCAGCAGTCCGTCGGTGCCGAGGTGGTCCATCAGCGCGAAATAGGTGTCGGCGACCTCCGCGGGATCGCGGTCGATGATGTCGGCGATGTCGATGACGTCGAGCAGGCTGAACTGGTACAGCCCGCTGGCCACGATGTAGGCCAGGTCCTCCGGGACGCCCTGGGAGGTGAACTCCTCGGCTTCCTTGGCGACGATGGCTTCGTCGTCACCGCGCAGCCACCGCGACATCTGCGGGGTCAGCGCGGCGACCTTCTCGGCGAAGCGGTTGATCTCGGCGCCGACCGCCAGCGGCTGGGGCCGGTAGTTCAGCAGCCAGCGGGCGGAGCGGTCGACCAGCCGCCGCAGGTCCAGCGTCATCCGGTCGGTCACCGCGACCGACACCCCCTCCGCCGCCGTGGCACGGATCTGCCGCCACACCCGGCCCAGCCCGAAGATCGCGTCGGCGGCAACGAAACTGCGGACCCCGTCGACGGTCGTCACCCCGACGTCGTCGGTGACGCGGTGGACGAAGGTGATTCCCGCGGTGTCGACGACATCGTTGACCAGCATGGTCGCCACGATCTCGCGGCGCAGCTGGTGGGCACGGATGTCGGAATGGAAGTCCTCGCGCAGCCGCTCGGGGAAGTAGCCGGGTAGCCGCGCGGCGAAAGCCTCCTGGTCGGGCAGATCGCTGGCCAGCACATCGTCCTTGAGCGCGAGCTTCACGTGCGCCATCAGCGTCGCGAGTTCCGGTGAGGTCAGCCCGAGTCCGGCCTCGGCGCGGCGGGCGATCTCCTTGTCCGAGGGCAGCGCCTCGAGTTCGCGGTTGAGTCCCCGCTCGGCGACCAGTTCACGGATCATCCGGGCGTGCACCGACAGCATGCTGGCGGCGTTGGCCCGGCTGGTGCCCATCAGGTCGTTCTGACTTTCGTTGTCGGCCAGCACGAGTCGGCCCACCTCGTCGGTCATCGACAGCAGCAGTTCGGTGCGGTCGTCGGGATCGACCTTGCCGGAGGTGACCAGGGAATCGATGAGGATCTTGATGTTGACCTCGTGGTCGGAGCAGTCCACCCCGGCGGAGTTGTCGAGGGCGTCGGTGTTGATGCGCCCGCCGCACAGGTCGAACTCGATCCGGCCCAGCGACGTCACCCCGAGGTTGCCACCCTCGCCGATCACCTTGGCGCGGACCTGATTTCCGTTGACCCGCACCGCGTCGTTGGCGCGGTCGCCGACCTCGGACTCGCTCTCGGCCTTGATGTAGGTGCCGATACCGCCGTTGAACAACAGGTCGGCGGGCGCCTTCAGGATCGCCCTGATCAACGCCGGGGGTGAGAGTTCGGCGGAATCGTCGTCGAGGCCGAGCGCTTCCCGCGCCTCGGCGCTGATGGTGATGGATTTCTGCTCGCGACTGTAGACACCACCGCCGGCGCTGATCAGCGACGTGTCGTAGTCCTCCCAACTCGAGCGCGGAAGGTCGAACAGCCGCTTGCGTTCCTCCCAGGACCGCGCCGCATCGGGGTCGGGGTCGATGAAGATGTGGCGGTGGTCGAACGCGGCGAGCAGACGGATGTGCCGACTCAGCAGCATGCCGTTGCCGAACACGTCGCCGCTCATGTCACCGACACCGACGACGGTGAAGTCCTGCGACTGGGTGTCGATGTCCATTTCGCGGAAGTGCCGTTTGACCGATTCCCACGCGCCGCGGGCGGTGATGCCCATCGCCTTGTGGTCGTAGCCGACCGATCCGCCGGAGGCGAATGCGTCGCCGAGCCAGAAGTCGTAGGACTTCGCCACCTCGTTTGCGATGTCGGAGAAGGTGGCGGTGCCCTTGTCGGCGGCGACGACGAGGTACGCGTCGTCGCCGTCGCGACGCACCACGTCATCGGGCGCCACGATCGCGCCCGAGGACTTGTCGACGTTGTCGGTGATGTCGAGCAGTCCCGCGATGAACAGGCGGTAGCAGGCCACGCCTTCCTCGCGGGTCGCGTCGCGGTCGGCAGCGGCGTCACCGGTGGGAGCCGGCGGTGACTTGACGACGAACCCGCCCTTGGCGCCGACGGGAACGATCACCGCGTTCTTCACAGCCTGCGCCTTGACCAGGCCCAGGATCTCGGTGCGGAAGTCCTCGCGGCGGTCCGACCAGCGCAGACCGCCGCGGGCGACGAAGCCGAACCGCAGGTGTACGCCCTCCACGCGCGGGGAGTAGACGAAGATCTCGAATTTCGGTCGCGGCAGCGGCAATTCATCGATCAATTCGGCATCGAGCTTGAACGACAACACATTCTGGGCACGCGCGGAGTCCGAAGCGTTGACGAAGTAGTTGGTCCGCAGCGTGGCCTGGATCATCGAGGCGAACGCGCGCAGCACCCGGTCGGCGTCGAGGCTGACCAGGGCGTCGATGTCGGCCGACACCGCCGCTGCTGCGGCGGCGGCGTCGCTGCGGTTGTCCTCGCCGCCGTCCTGTTCGGTGGGCTCGAACAGCGCCTCGAACAGTTCGATCAAAGATCTTGCCGTGCCGGCATTGTCGTTGATGACGGTGGCGATGTGGCTCTGGCTGTAGGAGAAGCCGGCCTGCTTGAGGTACTTGGAGTAGGCCCGCAGGACGGCCACCTGCCTCCAGTGCAGGCCGGCGCGCAGCACCAGCTCGTTGAACCGGTCGATCTCGGCGTGACCGTGCCAGATCGCGGTGACCGCCTCGGCGAAGCGTTCGGCGGTCTCGCGGTGGTGTGGTCCGCCGGCGATGTCGGGGATGCCGCGGTGCGGGGAGATCCGGAACTGGTAGATCCACACGGCGAGCCCGTCGGGGCGGGTCACGGTGTACGGGCGTTCTTCGAGCACCACGACGCCCATCGACTGCAGCATCGGCAGCAGCTGGCTCAGCGAGGCCGAGCGGCCCCCGAGGTACCAGACCAGATGGCTGACGCCGTCGTCCTCGTTGTCGGTGAGCACGAGTTTGACCGAATCGTTTTCCAGCGCTTCGATGATCGCGATGTCCTCGAGGGCGCGTTTCGGGTCGAACGCCTGCTTGTAGGTCTCGGGGAACGCGCCCGCGTAATGCTCGACGACATCGTGGGCGACGGACTCGTCCTGCGCCGCCCCCTGTAACCGGTCACCCCAGGTGCGGGCGGCCTCGGTGAGCAACTCCTGGATGCGCAGCTGGTTGTCCTCGGACACATCGACCTCGCCGGGGCGTGCACCCTCCGGTAGCCGCACGGTGAAATGAACCACCGCCCAGGGGGATTCGCTGACGCGCGCAGCGTAGTCGATGCTCTCCCCGCCGAGTTCGCGGACCAGGATGTCCTGCATCGCGAGTCGCACCGCGGTGGTGTAGCGGTCGCGCGGCAGGTACACCAGACAGGAGACGAAGTGGCCGAGCAGGTCGGCGCGCATGAACAGCAGGGTGCGCCGCCGCGAGCCCAGATCGATCACGGCCATCGCCATCTCGAGCAGGGAGCGGGCGCTCAGCGCGAAGAACTCCGACCTCGGGATGGTCTGCATGACGTCGAGCAGCAGCTGACCAGGATGGCCGGGGTGGCGGTGGGCCAACGCCAGGGCGTCGTTGACGCGCCGCGAGACCAGCGGGATCTCGAGTATGTTCGCGTTCATCGCGGCGATGGTGAACAGGCCGACGAAGCGGTGTTCGACCGCGCCGGCCTCGTCGTCGGGCTGGTGTTCACGGACCACGACGATCTGCGGATAGGCGCCGTAGCGCAGGAAGCTGGGGATGGTGGCCTGGGCCAGGGCCAGTAGTTCGTCCTTGTGGGTCAGTTGCGGCAGCACATCCTCGCGCATCCGCAGCACGCCCAGTCGACTGGCGGCGTCGACGGCCGCGTCGCCGTTGCGGACGTCGCAGCGTTGGTAGCCCAGCAGGACGAAATGTCCGTCGACCAGCCAACGCAGCAGGGCCGCGACGTCCTTGCGGTCGGGACTCGGGAACCGGACGCCGGTGTCTGCGTCGAGTTCGGCGGCGAGGCTGCGCAGCGCGGCGTTCATCCCGGCGGAGTCCAGGGCCACCTGGCGGGCGTCGGCGAGCACCCGCGGCAACAGCCGCTGCGCTTCGGCCAGGGCCGACCGGTCCGCCGCACCGGACATTTCGACGTGCACCCAGGATTCGTCGACGCCGTCGGCGGACCCGGCCTGCGCCACGGGCACGGCGTCGAGAAGTTCGCCGTCGGCACCGCGACGGACCCGGAACACCGGGTTCATGATCGCCTTGTACGCGACACCGACCCGATGCAAGAGCACTGTCACGGAGTCCATCAGCATCGCGGCGTCGTCGGTCACCACCTGCAGCGCCGGCCCGAACCCGCCGTCCTCGTCGGGACCGTAGACCTGCACCAGGGTCTCTCCGCGTGCCCGCCGCTCGGCCAGCCGGACCTGCGCGGCCACTAGCGCCGGCCCAGCCGGCTCACCCGACGGTGTCTGTCCGCGCAGGGGTCCGGTGACGACGGCGTCCGCGCCGGGAGCCCCGCCGTGCGGACCCCGGTACGTGTCGAGGTAGGCCGGCAGCAACCGGTCGAGCAGCTCCGGATCAGCCGCGGGATCCGGCGTGGCGTCGTCGGTTCCGGACTTCAACGACATGCGCGGCTCCTGACTCCCCCGTGCGCACCCGACGTCGTTGTCCGCTACAGCGCCAAGGTGGTTGGCTGTCAGCGCGTGCGCACGTCGAGCCTATCCCCGGGTGAGCTTGCGGTGGGTGACTCTGTGTGGGCGGGCCGCTTCTGCACCGAGTCGTTGCACCTTGTTCTCTTCGTAGGCACCGAAGTTGCCTTCGAACCAGAACCACTTGGCCTCGTTGGTCTCGTCGCCTTCCCACGCCAGGATGTGCGTGCAGGTGCGGTCCAGGAACCAACGGTCGTGGCTGATGACCACCGCGCAGCCGGGGAAGTTCTCCAGCGCGTTCTCGAGCGAAGACAGCGTTTCCACGTCGAGGTCGTTGGTCGGTTCGTCGAGCAGGATGAGGTTGCCGCCCTCTTTGAGGGTCAGTGCGAGGTTGAGCCGGTTGCGCTCACCACCGGAGAGCACGCCGGCCGGCTTCTGCTGATCGGGCCCCTTGAACCCGAACGCCGAAACGTAAGCACGCGACGGAATCTCGTTCTGTCCGACCTCGATGTAGTCCAGGCCGTCGGAGACGACCTCCCAGACGTTCTTCTTCGGGTCGATGCCCGCCCGGTTCTGGTCGACGTAGCTCAGCTTGACCGTCTCGCCGACCGTGACCGTGCCGCTGTCGGGCTGCTCGAGGCCGACGATGGTCTTGAACAGAGTCGTCTTGCCCACGCCGTTGGGCCCGATCACCCCGACGATGCCGTTGCGTGGCAGCGTGAACGACAGATCCTTGATCAGCGTGCGGCCTTCGAAACCCTTGTCGAGGTTCTTGACCTCGACGACGACGTTGCCCAGCCGTGGCGGCGTCGGGATCTGGATCTCCTCGAAGTCGAGCTTGCGCGACTTCTCCGCCTCGGCGGCCATCTCCTCGTAGCGCTGCAGGCGGGCCTTGTTCTTGGCCTGTCGCGCCTTGGCTCCCGAACGCACCCACTCCAGTTCGTCTTTGAGACGCTTGTGCAGCTTCGCGTCCTTGCGGCCCTGCACGGCGATGCGCTCGGCCTTCTTCTCCAGGTACGTCGAGTAGTTGCCCTCGTACGGATAGGCGCGGCCCCGGTCGAGCTCGAGGATCCATTCGGCGACGTTGTCGAGGAAGTACCGGTCGTGGGTGACGGCCAGGATGGCGCCCTTGTACTCGGCGAGATGGTTCTCCAGCCACAGCACGCTCTCGGCGTCGAGGTGGTTGGTGGGCTCGTCGAGCAGCAGCAGGTCCGGCTTGGACAGCAGCAGCTTGCACAGCGCCACCCGGCGTCGCTCGCCACCGGAGAGGTGGGTCACCGGCTCGTCGGGCGGCGGGCACCGCAGCGCGTCCATGGCCTGTTCGAGCTGGGAGTCGATGTCCCAGGCGTCGGCGGCGTCGAGCTCCTCCTGAAGCTTGCCCATCTCTTCCATCAGCTCGTCGGTGTAGTCGGTCGCCATCAGTTCGGCGACCTCGTTGTACCGGTTGAGCTTGGCCTTGATGGCCACGCCGTCCTCGACGTTCTCGCGGACGGTCTTCGTCTCGTCGAGCTGGGGCTCCTGCATCAGGATGCCGACGCTGGCACCGGGCTGCAGGAACGCGTCGCCGTTGTTGGGCTGGTCCAAGCCGGCCATGATCCGCAAGACGCTCGACTTACCGGCCCCGTTGGGTCCGACGACGCCGATCTTCGCGCCCGGAAGGAAGTTCAGGGTGACGTCGTCAAGGATGACCTTGTCGCCGTGCGCCTTGCGGACCTTCCGCATCGTGTAGATGAATTCGGCCATTGCCTCCGCTGTCGCCTTTCTCGATCCCGCTCGTGCAACCGCGGGGATCACCTTGGACTGTGCGATCGTCGGGCCCCATCCTAGGCGCGACACACGCAGTCGCGACGCGGCGGTGCGTGCGGTTACGCGCTGGGCGCCAGGACCCCGTCGACCTGGACCGATCCGGTGTCGTCCGCATCGTCGGTCGCGGCCCCGTCCGCCGACAGTCCGTCGTCGGCCTCGTCGGCCGGGGAGTCCCCGCCGACCGGTTCGGGGTGCCTGCGCCGGTCGATGCTGGCGATGCACCGTGCCAGATCCGGTCCGACCGAGGTGGCCCGTATCTCCGACGAGGACCGCCGGTTGCCGTCGCGGTCCTCGTATTCGTTGGTGTACAGGTATCCAACAACGATGACCGCGTCTCCCTTCCCGAGCGCGGCCCCGGCGCCGGTCACCAGCCGGCCCCAGCAGTTGACGGTCGCATACAGCGAGTTGCCCGGCTCCCAGCCGCCGTCGGCGGTGCGCCGGCGGGAATTGCTGGCGACCCGGAACTTGAACAGCTGCTGATCGCCGACCCAGCGGCGTTCCGGTGCGGTGATGATGGTGCCGACGACGGTGATGGGTGTCTCGAACATGGCAGGTCCTCCCGATTTGCAGTGGCAGCGGGTTGGACACGGCGTCCGACCCGTCTGGTGACACCTGCCATTGATCCGCACCGCACCGACAGCGCCCGTCACGAGCGCGGCCGGACGTCGCGTTCCTGGGGATGGATCCTGATCTGGGGACAGCCGAGCGGGCGCTACTGGCCGGCGCGGTCGCGGCGGGCCAACTCGGCGAGCATGTTGTTGTAGGCCGCGAGATCGGCGTCCTCGTCGCGGTCGGCGGCGCGGTCCAGGCGTTTGGCGGTGCGTTCGTCGCTGCGGCGCCACTGCACGAACAGCGCGATCAGCACGATCACCAGCGGCACCTCGCCGGTGGCCCAGGCGATGCCGCCACCCAGCCGCTGGTCAGCGAGCAGGTCGGTGTGCCAGGGCAGTTGCAGTGACCGGTAGAAGCGCTCCCCGAGCACCGACTGGGTGCCCATCAGCACCACGCCGAAGAACGCGTGGAACGGCAGCGACGCGAAGACCACCGCCAGCTTGGCGATCGGCGGCAGCGGGCGCGGGGTGGGGTCCACCCCGATGACGACCCAGTAGAACAGGTAACCGCTGAGCAGGAAGTGCACATTCATCGCGACGTGGGCCGCATGGCTGCCACCGGTGGCGTCGTAGAGACCACTGAAGTACAGGCCGTAGAAGCCGACGATGAACAGGGCCGCCGCCACGATCGGGTTGGTCAGCACCTTCGAGAACCGGGAGTGCAACGCGGCCAACAGCCACTCCCGGGGCCCCGGCGGGTCGTTGCGGCCCGCGGCCGGCAGCGCCCGCAGCGCCAGCGTCACCGGTGCGCCGAGCACCAGCAGGATGGGCGCGAGCATCGACAGCAGCATGTGCGCCACCATGTGCATGCTGAACATCGCCGGCATGTAGCGCCCGATGCCCGACGACGTCGCGATCAGCAGCACCAGGCAACCCAGCACCCAGGCGACGGTCCGGCCCACCGGCCAGGTGTCGCCGCGACGGCGCAGGCGGCGCACGCCCGCGAGGTACACCAGCGCCGCCACGATGGCTGCAGTGCCCAGGAGAACATCGAAGCGCCAGTCGAAGAGGATCCGCCCCAAGGTGGGTGGCCCGGCCAGGTCATAGCCGATCTCGACGGCGGGGATCGAGATATTGAAATCGGTGGGCGCCGGGGGCGGTGTCCGTCCCAGCGCGACCGCCACACCGAAGGTCAGCGCGAAGATCACCGCCTCGACGATCGCCAACCGCAGCAGCGGTCCGCGCGCGGCGGGATCACGCTGGACGGCGGCCACGCCGCTGCGCCGCTGGCGCCACCCCAGGAAACCGAGCGCGGTCAGCGCGGCGACCTTGGCCAGGACCAGGACGCCGTACCGGGTGGTCAGCAGATCACCGGGCTCGACCCGGACCAGCGCGTTGACCACGCCGCTGAACGCCATGGCCACGAAGCACCACAGCGCGACCGCCGAGAAGCGTCGCGCGGCCACGTCGGCGTGCTCGCCGCCACGCCATGCGTGGGCGGCCAGCGCCAGCAGGCCGCCGGTCCACAGCGCACCGGCGATCATGTGGATGAACAGGCTGTTGGTTGCGACGTCGTGGTTGCCACCGGCCGCCGAGTGGCCGGTGAGCACCAGCGGCAGCAGGGTCACCACGGATCCGGCGAACAGCACCGGCGTCCAGGACCACCGCAGCACCGGAATGGCGACGACGCAGACGATCGCGGCGAACAGCGCCGTCCACCGCCACGCCCCGGCGACCTCGATCAGGTCGGCCACCGACCAGATGTCGGCGGGACTGATCCGCGCCGACAGCGGCTGGCCGCTGACGTCGGACACCGTCAGCGCGACCATCAGCACCGCGCACACCGCCCACAGCCCTGATGCCACCGTGCCGATACGCAACGCGCGGTATCCGCCTGCGTCGAGCACCCCGTTGGTCTGGGGCGGCACCATGAACGCCGCGAACATGAAGGACCCGATCGCGGTGACCGCGGCGATCTCGCCGGCGGCCCGCACGAACGGCAGTCCGTAGGTGGTGACGGGACCCGGGTCGGGCAGTCCGGTCGCGGTCAGCGCGTCGGCGATCGACAGCGCCGACAGCGCTGCGGCGGTGACACCGGCCAGCACGGCGACGCCGTAGAGCAGCGTCCACACCGGGGTCTTGAGGCCGGCGGCCGTCGTCGCCGGCGCGGGGGAAGTCATGGTCCCAGCGTATGACCTTGCCAGCGGCGTTCCATCACACCGCCTGGTGGCGCTGCTCACGCTCCTCGCGTTGCCGGCGCCGTTGGCGCTCGCGGGCGAAGAACTGCCTGCGCGAGTACCGGTCGACGTTGTCCATGTCGATCAGGATCCCGCGCAGCTCCCGACGGAACGCCCTGCGGCGTTCGGGCAGATCGCCGGCGGGCGTCAGGAGGTCCTGGTCGGCGGCAACCTGCCGGGCGGTCGCGAACAGCAGCGCCGACACCGCCTCGGCGCTCTGCGCGATGCCCTGGGCGACGTATTGCTGTCCCAGGCCGAGCGCCTTGGCGGTCAGGTCTTTCTCGGAGATGTCGGCCTCGGCGTCGATCAGCGCGTCGGCGACGATCTGGTAGGCCTCGAAGAACGGCCGCAGCAATGGGCCGGCGATGGCGGGGCGTTTGGCCCGCAGCAGCGCGTCGATGCGCTCGCCTCCGGCGGCGACGTCGTCCTCCCAGCCTTCGTGCCAGTCCATCTCCGCGGCGACGTGTTCGCGGAACGCGGCCGAGTCGGCGAAGTAGAACTCGAACTTCAACAGGTCACGCAGCCGCATCACCTGGTTCCAGAACGCCTCCAGCCGGTCACCGTCGACGCGGGCGGCGTAGGCCAGCGCGAGCTCGGCCAGCGAGGTCTCGAGGAACGCGTCGATCATCGAGTTCCGGTAGAACGCGGCTTCGAGTTCGTCCTGGGGCGCGATGCGCCACACCGGTTCGCGCCCGCCGTCGACGCGGGTGACGGGGTGCCCGCCGGACAGTGCGTCCAACGCGGCCTGCACCCCCTCGGGATTGCGCAGCCGCAGCGCGCTGTTGGTCATCGGCGTCTGCTTGCGTTCCAGGTAGTCCAGCGAGTCCTGCAGCGTGTGGTGCACCTGGTCGAGCGTCAGCGCGATGCCGCGTGTGCTCAACAGCAGCCCCGAGACCAGTGCTGTGGCGTTGACCGGGGTGACCTGCAGGATGCGCCAGGCCACCTCGAACGCCATCTTCTGCAGCGCCAGGCGTTTGGCGGCGTCGTCGGTGGTCATCGGGCCGTGCGGTTCGCCGAGGTATTCGCGCATCGACACCGCCTCGGGGAAGCGGACGTAGATCTTGCCGTAGTTGCGCTCCCCCTGGGCCTTGATGAAGTTGTAGAGCCAGGGCAGTCCCTCGGGCGTCTTCTCGCCGCCGCGGGCGTAGGCGGCGTACTCGGCGGTCTCGTGCAGCTGGTCGAAGCTGATCGACACCGGCTGCAGCAGGATGTCGTCGCTGCGTCCGTCGAGGTAGGCGTCGGCGACGTAGGCCAGCAGACCCAGCTTCGGCGGCAACATCTTTCCGGTCCGGGAGCGGGTGCCCTCGATCGACCAGCTCAGGTTGAAGCGCTTCTCGACGATGTAGCCGACGAACTGGCGCAGCACGTACTTGTAGAGCGGGTCGTCGAGCTTGCGGCGGATGAAGATCACCCCGGACCGCCGCATCAGCGGCCCCATCGCTCCGAACGACAGGTTGATGCCGGCGAAGGTGTGCACCGGCGGCAGCCGGTTCTCCTGCATCGCGACCGGCACGATCACCCCATCGAGGTAGGACCGGTGGGAGAACAGCAGCACCGCCGGATGGTTCTCCAGGCCCCGTCGCATCGCCTCGACCTCGAACTGGTCGTAGTCGATGTGGGGATCGAAGCCCCGGCTGAAGATCGCGCGTCCCAGCGTGGGGATCAGGTCGACGGAGAATCTGCTCCAGCCGGTGCTGAGCTCGTCGAGCATCTCGCCGGCCTTCTCGACCGTCGCGCCGGGGATCTTCTCCAGACCGTCCCGGAACCGGGTCGACGACAGCACCTCCGGTTTGATCAGCCGCGGGGATTTGTATTCCGGGCCGAGGAGGCGCAGCTCGACCCGTTCGATTGCCAGGATCGCCCGCCGCAGCACGAAACGTGCGAATTCCCGGGGATTCTCGGCGACGGTGGTGTCGCTCCACCGCTGACGCAACTCGGACACCTTCGCCGGGTCACCGGCCACCACGCGGGCGCGGGACGGATCTCTGCGCAGGATGGCGCTCTGCAGGACCTGCGGCGGACGGTAGGTGTCGCGTCCGGACAGCACCGCGACGATCTTCGAGCGGGTCGGCAGGCCACCGGGGACCCAGAACACGCGCACCGGCACCACCAGTCGATCCCGGTGGGACTGCAGTAGTTCGACGAGTTGGGCCAGCACCGCGGCCGGCGGATCGTCGTCGACGGGGAGTTTGAGCACCTCGATCTTGGCGTCGGGATGTTCGCGTCGCTGCCGCGCCAACCAGTCGTTGAGCAACCGCTCCTCGGCGGGCGACGAGACCGACGCCAGCACCAGGGTGTCGTCGGTGGGGGTGAACGCCGCGATGTCGTCGGCCCGCATCTTCATGACTGTCCCGCACCGCCGGTTCGCTTGGCGGGCACCTTCTTCGCCGCTTTCTTCGTGGCCTTCTTCGTGGGCTTCTTGGTGGGTTTGGACGCGTTGCGGGTGTAGAGGTCGGGAACGGGGAGCTCGTGGTGGGGCCAGTTCTTCAAGGTGTCCAGGTAGAGCTGCCGGATCTCCTCGATGCGTTCGGGCAGGTTCTCGTGCGTCCAGTCGTCGACGGGGATCGGCGGGTAGACGACGACGTCGACGGTGCCCGGGTTGAAGGTGCTCGAATCGCGGGCGGCGATCACCTCGGCGTTGCGGATCACGATCGGCACGATCGGGATGCCCACCGACATCGCGATGCGGAACGGCCCCTTCTTGAAGGGACCTACCTCGGTGGTGTCCAGCCGGGTGCCCTCCGGCGCAATGAGGATCGACACCCCTTGACGGGCAAGGTCTTCGACCTTGCGTAAGCCCTCGACGGCCTTTTCCGGGTCGTCGCGATCGATGAACGCGGCATCGAGGATCTTTCCGATGGTGCCGACGATGGGGTCGCTTTCGAGTTCCTTCTTGCCCACAGTGGTGAAGTCGCTCTCGATCAGCCGGCCCGCGATCAAGGGGTCGGCCTGGTTGCGGTGGTTGAAGATGAACACCGCCGGGCGCTGCGCGGTGAGGTTCTCCTTGCCCAGCACCTGCAGGTTGATACCGATGGTGTTGAGCAGGGTGCGTCCGAACATCGAGGTGAAGAAGTTCACCCCGGTGCGCTTGCTGCGCGTCAGCAGACCGACGCCGAGGGCACTGGCTGCGATGGGCACCATGGAGGCCACCCCAGCGGCCGTGCGCAGCTGCGACATCGGGCTGGCGCCGCTGCGGCTGCTGAACCGCAGCACCGGCCATCCCCGCTTGGCCGCGATGGCAGCCATCTTGCCTTCCGGGTTGGTCGGGCGGGGGTTACCGACCAGGTACATCAGCGCGACGTCCTCGTCGCCGTCGGCGTAGAAATAACTCTGCGACAGGTCGATGTCGTGTTCGGCCGCGAATTCCTGTACCGCGCGGGCCTTTCCGGGACCCCAGATGATCGGCCGTTCCACCTCGCCGGTGATCAGACCGTTCTCGTCGGTCTCGAACCTGTTGCTCAGCACGTTGGCGATCCCGAGGAAACGCGCGACGGGCTCGACCTGCACGGTCAACGCCGAGGAACTCAGTACCACGGTGTGGCCGCGGGCCATGTGCGCGCGGACCAGCTCACGCATCTCGGGATAGATCCGGCTGACGATCTTCTGCACGAACAACCGCTCGGCGAGCTCGTCGACGTCGGCCACCGAGTTGCCCCGCAGCATCCGGGCGCCTTTGCCGATCAGGTCCTCGAACTCCGAGCGGCCGAGTTGGTGGTTCAGGCCTGCCTGCACCATCCCGATGAACTCCCCCACCGACATCTGCCGACGGCGCAACCGGTCCTGGGTCATCACCACGCCGGTGAAACCGGCGACCAGCGTGCCGTCGAGGTCGAAGAACGCCCCGACGTGGGGGCCTTCCGGGCTGGCCAGGATCTCGGCTACCGAGCCGGGCAAACGCATTTCGCCGTCGGGCGACGTCATCGCGGTGTTCCGTTCCGTGAGGGGGACGAGGACTGGGAGGTGAAGGTGGCCGGTACCGCCCGGCCCTCACCGCCGAGGGCGAGGACTTCGTCGAACCCGTCGAGCAGGCAGCGCGCGAACAGACCGGCGTCGACGATGGAGGCTCTGTCGTAGCGTGCGGTGATCGTGCAGTACCCCGACCGCGATACCAGCACCACCATCATGGCCACACCCGGCAGGGGGCCGATCCCGTACTGCCGCAGCACCTTTGCCCCGGCGATGTAGGTGTCCCCGGCGTAGACGGGTACGTTGCTGGCCTGCACGTCGGAGTTGACGATCGAACCCGCCATCGTCTCGAGGATCGGGTCGGGCAGCAGGCTCACCACGGGCGCGATGGCGCCGACGAGGTCGAGGGCCCGCTCGTCGCGTTTGCGTGTCATCTGTGCGCGGATCTCCTTGATCCGCACCGCCGGGTCGGACAGCCCGATGGGCGCGGCGAGGTTCACGCCGACGAATCGGTTGCCGCCGGCCGGGTCGGCCTCGGAGCGCAGGTTGACCGGCACCGCCATCGGCAGGGTGTCGACCGGTACCCCTTTCGCGCGATGGTAGAGGCGTAGGGCGCCGCACAGACCGGCCAGGTAGGCGTCGTTGATGGAGCCGCCGGCGGCCTTGGCGGCGCGGTGCAGATCGCCGAATTCGATGTCGATGGCCTCGCTGCGTGAGGACAGGCTGCGCCGGCGCAGGATGGGTGACGGATCGGCGACGGGTCCGATCACCCGCGCGCCGGAGAACGCGTAGTCGACGGCACTGCCGACACGTGAGACCGGGTCCCGCACAACATGAGTTACGGCCGAAGCGGCACCGAACAGCGCGTCGCGCATCCCCCCGAGCAGCGTGCCCGGCAACCGGTTCAGGCCGGCGCGCATCAGGTCGTTGGGCGACAGATCCGACGGGACCGGAAGCGGCGGCACGACCTGGGGGTCCGGTTCGCGTTCGAAGTCGTAGAGCGTGGCGAACATCTCGACACCGCCGACCCCGTCGGTGACCGCATGACTGAGATGCACCATCAGCGCGGCGCGACCGTCCTGAAGCCCCTCGATGAGCGTCGCGGTCCACAGCGGACGGGAGATGTCCAGCGGCGACTGGGCAGCGACCTCCGCGAGGTCCATCACCTGCCGCCACGTCCCGGGCTCGGGCGCACGGACCCGCCGCAGGTGGTAGTCGAGGTTGAAATCGGGGTCGACCACCCAGCGCGGCGCCGCGGTCGGCAGGGTCGGGGTGACGACCTTCTGGCGCAGCCGCAGGACCTTCCGGGAGGCGTACTCGAAGCGGGTGCGCACCTGGTCCCAGTCCGGGGTCAGGTCGAGCAGTTCGACGGTGAGAATGCCTGATCGGGTGCGCGGGTTGGCTTCTCCGCGGTGCAGGATCTGGTCGAGCGGACTCAACTCCTCGGGGAGTCCGGCCGCGTCCAGCTCCGGCGTGTTGCTCATGCGCACCAACCTAGTCGGCGCCGGTGTTCTCGGAGGCGGCTTTAGTGCCGTCGCCGCGCCCGTCGTTTCTGCCGAGGGAGATACACTGCTCGGCGCTGCCTCCGTAGCTCAGCGGATAGAGCAGCCGCCTTCTAAGCGGTTGGTCGCAGGTTCGATCCCTGCCGGGGGCGCTCAGACAGTGTGTGGCTTCGGTGCATGATCGAGTCTCGGGATGTCGATTTCGCGGGTCGCTGCGAAGGCGGGCGTGTCGCGCAGTCGCTGCACGCCTGAGTTGCGCCGTATGAGGCGGAGGCCGGCCGAGGCCGAATAGCCGCCTAGGAAGCGGCTGCGCGGCGGGCGGCCTCTACCAAAGCTTCAGCCGCGCGTTTCGACCGCTTACGCTCCTCTGCGGTGGCTGACTGATGGGTATACGCCACCTTCGACTTCACATTCAGCAGCGCTCGCAGGTGCTTTTCCGCCCCGGCGTCTGCCTTCGCAAGTAAGGCGACGGCGTCGTTATGGTTCTCACCGGCGGCGTAGACACCAAGACGCACACCACATATGACGTCAGCAGCCGCGATGCCCGCGTTGACCAACAGGGAGACGGCGGCATCTGGCAGATCGTCATCGATCAGGATCGCGCCGTCAAAGAACTCGACAGCCTTCTTGAGACGACCACGGCGGATGGTATCGGAGCTGGGTCTCGTACGTTCAGTCATCCGATCGCCGCTTTCCTGCGCGTACAGGTTTCACCTGTTTGAGAAGCCACGCCCGCGATCCGGCCACGGTGAGCCCATGCTCGAGGACCTGTTGCACTACCGGTTCAGTTCTCGCCGTCGTCAGCTCGATCTCGGAGTACTCCACTACACGTGCGTCGTTACCCGTCCAGGCAGTGACCGCCGAAGCGAGCTCGTTCACCTGGCGCGTCCACACGGCATCAGGCGTGCCCGTCGCGCTGACGAGAAACAGGTCAACATCGCTTTCCGGCGTCATCGTGCCACGCACCGCTGAGCCGAACACCGCTGCGTAGACGGGAGGGTACTGCCACCCACCGAGTTCATCTTCGAGCCGCTCGAGGAACGTGCCGAAGAGTTTCGCCAACGCCAGGATCGGCGTCGCCGCGAGGTGTGCTGCATTCAACCGGTAGGTAAACGCGTTGCCAACGCGTTCTGAGAGAACAACACCCTGTGCGACGAGTCTTCCGAGAACCTTCCGAATCCCCTCCTCGGAATAGGAGTTCAGCACTCGGTGAATCTGACCTGTCGTGAACGTGACATCGGGCGCCGCCAACACAGCTAAGACATCTCCGTCCAGGGTCGGCGTGACCGTCGCGAACGGGCGGCTCATCTCCACGGTGTACCTCCGAGGCGTCACCAACTATAGTTGGTTTACCCGTACTATAGTACGGGTGGTCAGCCTTCACCACCTGCGCAGTACGGACTCACGAATCGCGTTGCCGTCATTCGACCTTCATCACCACCAACCATCAGCGCAATAAGCTCCTGGTCGGAAACTCGTCTCCGCCTCGACCTCTGCCGGGGGCGCTCAGACCTCAGCGAGGAATTTCAGCAGCACGTCGTTGAACTCGTCGGCGTGGCTGATCGGGATTCCGTGCGGACCGCCGGCGACGACGTGCAGCCGCGAATCCGGCAACGCCTCATGGGTGCGCCGGCCCGCGCCCTCGAACGGCACGGTCTGATCGGCGTCGCCATGGATGACCAGAGCGGGCACCCCCACCTTGGGCAGGTCCTCCCGGAAATCGGTGCCGCCGAAGGCCGCCATGCACGCCAGCGCCGCGGGCTTGCCGGCCTGCGCGCACATCGCCAACGCGTGCTGCCGCTGATCCTCGCTCACCGCGAGCCGGCCGTCGGCGGTGAAGACATCGGTCATCATCTGCTCGTAGAACGCGTCCTGGTTCGTCGTCAGCGCGGTCGCCATCTTCGCGGCCTGGGTGGCGGTGAGCGGACCCTCGGGGTTGTCCTTGCGCTGGGACATGAACGGGGTCACCGAGGAGGCGAACACGACGCTGCGCAGGCGCGCGACCCCGTAGCGCGCGCAGTAGCTGGCCACCTCGCCGCCGCCCATCGAGTAACCGACCAGCGTGGCGTCGTGCACATCGAGTTCCTCGAGGAGCGCCGACAGGTCGTCGGAGAGCATCTCGTAGGTGTAGCCGATCAGCGGTTTGTCGCTGCGCCCGAAGCCGCGCCGATCATAGGTGATGACCCGGTGACCGGCCGCGGACAGCGCCTCGACCTGGGCGACCCAGGAATCGGCGTTCCAGGGCCATCCGTGGATCAGCACCACGGGGCGCCCTGAGCCGCCGGTGTCCTCGACGTACAGCTTCGTCGTGCGGAGCAGTCCGCGGTGCGCGGTGATCACGGCCATCGGCAGGCATCCTCTCGAGTCAGGTTCGCAAAACCCCTGTACCCAGCCGGCCACGATCACTACCGGCCGATCCCGCCGGGGCAGTCGGCGGTTACGCGAGCAGCGAAAACGGGTCTGGACGGCTGGCACCCGTGCGAAAGTCGGTCCATGGCGGTCCAGCACACGTCCCTGCGGCACGACATCGACGGCGTCGGCTTCGATTCCGTTCTGGTCCAAGCGGATACCACCACTGATGCGCCGACGGTGTTGGTGTTCCACGGGATGGAAGGGCGTAGCGATGCGCAGCTGGGCTTCGCCGAACGGCTGACCGAATGGGGTTACCAGGCCGTCGCCGTGGACCTGTTCGGCGAGGAGGTCACCCGCGGCGGTATCGAGGCCACGACCGCGGCGATGACCGGTTTCCTCGACGACCGCACCGCGCTGGCCCACCGCCTGGCGACCGTCTACGCGACGTTGACCGCGGTCTCACAGATCGACCCCGACCGTGTGGCAGCCATCGGATTCTGCTTCGGCGGGTTGTGCGTGCTCGACCTGGCCCGCGCCGGCCACCCGGTGATCGGTGTCGCAAGCTTCCACGGGCTGCTGACCGCACCGCCGGCCTCCGACCGCCAGGTGACCGCGAAGATCGCGGTGTTCCACGGGTGGGACGACCCGTATGCCCCGCCGGAGGACGTCGTCGCGCTGGGACAGGAATTCTCGGGTCGCGGCATCGACTGGCAGCTGCACGCCTACGGCAACACGGTGCACGCATTCATGGCGCCCTGGGCCGCCGACCCGACGCGCGGCATCCAATTCAGCGAATCCGCGTCCCGGCGAGCATGGACTTCGCTGGGACTGTTCCTCGGCGAGTGTTTCACCACCGGAGCGCGAGCTCACTGAGCACAACTCGCCCCGATGTCCCCCACGCGATACGGTACTGCTCGAAACTTCGGGGAGGGTCCGGGCAGAAATGAGCAAATTCAGCAGCGTGTCTGCGCTGGGCGCCGCGGCTGTCGTGGCCGCAGCCGCGGTGACCGCACCGCCGGCAGAGATGTCCTCGCGGCCCGTCGACCCCGCCGCGCTGATCATCGTGGGTAGTTCCACGAAGCCGGACCCGTCGGGCAACGAAGCCTTCTTCCGCGGCTTGTTCAACCAGGCCCCCTACAACCCGGGCGGGGCGGCGGGACCGGACCTGGTCAGCGTGAACTTCCGGGGCGGGACCCGGGCGCTGCGGGAGGCGCTCGACGCCCACCCGGACGAGCCCAACGCAGTCCTGTCCTCCGGCTGGGGCGCAGCGAACGCGAGCCTGGTCCTGACCGGGCTGGACCGCTCCGGCGCGCCGGTTCTGCCGAAGACCGTGTTCGTCCTCGACAACAACGTGTCCCGGCCCGACGGCGGATTCGGGACGCGCTACCCGCTGTTCGCGCTGATCGGGGTGAACCCGTTCCCGTCACCGGTCGACACGGCCGCCGCAGCTGTTGTCGACATCGCCTACCAGTACAACTACAACTCCAACGCACCCGCGGACCTGCTCAATCTCGTCGCGCACGTGAACTCTCTGGTCGCCTACCTCTACGACTACCGTGATCAGACGCAGATCGACCTGCCGGTGGACGTGGCCGGCCGGCCCGCGGTGACGTGCGGTTCCGCCAACACGTGCGCGGTGCTCGTCGGCGGCGCCGATCCGCTGCCCTGCCCTGATGCGCGGTGCGACGCACCCGCTGGGGACCGCATCGCCGCCTATGTCACCACCCGCGGCAACACCACCTACGTCACCTACACCACCGACGAACTACCGCTGACCCGGCTGATCCGGCAGACGCTCGGTGACACGATCGCCGACGTCTCGGCTCCGCTGCTCAAACTGATCGTCGACTCGGCGTACTACGACGGAAACCCGATCCCATCGGACCCGAGCCGGTACCGGCCGGCCCGCCTGATGCCGTCCTGGGGTGAGCTGACCCAGACCGCGGCCAAGGTGCCCGCGGCCCTGCGTGAGGGTGCCGAGGCGTTGTCGGACAGGGATTCTCGGAACTCGGCAACCGTCGTCGTCAACGATCGGGACGACACGGCACCGGAGGCTCCCGACGCCGAGCGAGATACCGGCGAGGATGTCCTCGACGCGGCACTCGAGGAGGCGGCCCGGGAAGCGACGGGCGCCGAAGATCCGGAGCCGACGACCGCGGACACCGACGCCACGGAGGAACGATCCGGGTCGTCGGATTCGGCGCAGCGCGACAGACGTCCCTCCAGGACGGGCGCGGATCGGTGAACCCGCCGGTGCGGCACGCGGCCTCACCGTAGGCTCGCCTGCGATGCCCACCACCGTCGAGGACCGCCTGGCCGCCCTGCCGGACTCCGGGTACGTGTACCGCACCGCGTGGCGGGTGGCCACCGGAGACATCGGCAGCGACCTGAACCTACGACTCGACGGTGTCGCGCGCTACATCCAGGAGGTCGGCGCGGAGAACCTCGTCGACGCCGGGGAAGCCGAGGCCCACCCGCACTGGCTCGTGCAGCGCACCGTGATCGACGTGATCGAACCGATCGAGTTCCCCAACGAGGTGACCTTCAGCCGGTGGTGCTCGGCGCTGTCGTTGCGCTGGTGCACGATGCGCGTCGATCTGGTCGGCAGCGACGGCGGCCGCATCGAGACCGAGGGCTTCTGGATCGCGATGAACGCGAAAACGCTGACGCCGCAACGGGCCACCGATTCATTGATCGAGAAGTTCTCCACCACCACCGCCGAGCACCGCCTCAAATGGCGACCCTGGTTGCGCAATCCCGACGACACCGACCACGCGGTGCCGTTCGCGTTGCGTCGCACCGACATCGACCTGTTCGAACACGTCACCAACACCGCCTACTGGCACGCCATCCACGAGGTGGTCGCGGTCGCGCCCGAGGTCTGCACACCGCCCTACCGCGCCGTGGTCGAGTACCGCAAACCGATCAGGTACGGCGAGGACGTCACGATCCGCTGGGCGCAGCGTGAGGGTGCGGGCTCCCCCGAGGTGCACATCGCGCTGACGGTGAACGACGAGGTGCGGGCCGCGGCTCTGCTGCGCAGGCTGCCGATACGCTGAGCGGGTGTCCGAACTCGTACTGACAGAGGTCTCCGATCACGTCGCGCTGATCACCATCAACGACCCCGACCGGCGTAACGCCGTGACCGCCGAGATCTCGGCGGCGCTGCGCGCGGCGGTGTCCGACGCCGAGTCCGATCCCGACGTGCACGCGGTGATCGTGACCGGCGCGGGCAAGGCGTTCTGCGCCGGAGCCGACCTGAGTGCGCTGGGTGCGGCGACCGAGGACGGGCTGCGAGTGATCTACGACGGCTTCCTGGCGGTGGCCGACTGTGCGTTGCCGACCATCGCGGCGGTCAATGGCGCTGCCGTCGGCGCCGGGTTGAACCTGGCGTTGGCCGCCGACGTGCGGATCGCGGGTCCCGCGGCGATGTTCGATCCGCGTTTCCAGAAGCTCGGTATCCACCCTGGCGGGGGTGCCACGTGGATGCTGCACCGGATCGTGGGGCCGCAGGCCGCGCGTGCGGCGCTGTTGTTCGGGATGCGCTTCGACGCCGAGGCCGCGGTGCGTCACGGGTTGGCGCTCGAGGTCGCCGATGACGCCGTCGCCGCGGCCCGGGCGCTGGCGGCCGGGCCGGCTTCTGCGCCGCGCCAAGTGGTGCTCGACACCAAGGCGTCGATGCGCGCGACCGCGCAGCCGGGCACCGACGACAGTGCGGCCCACCGGCTCGCCGTCGACATCGAGATCGTCCCGCAGGCACGTTCGATCGAGTCCCCGGATTTCGCGGCCCGCCTGGCCGCGGCCAAGCGCCGCTAGGTCAGAGGTCGAGCAGGGCCAACCGGGGATCCTCCACCAGGTTCCGTAGCTCACCGAGGAACCGCGCCACCTGGGCGCCGTCGGCGACACGGTGGTCGAACACGCAGGTCAGCCGCATCGTGGGGCGTGCGACCACGGCGCCGTCGATGACCACCGGCCGGGGCTTCACAGCGCCGACGCCCAGGATCGCCGCCTCGGGATGATTGATCACCGGCACTCCGTCATCCAAGCCGAGCGCCCCGAAGTTCGACACGGTGAACGTGGAACCCTGCATTTCGGCCGGCGTGATGCTGCCGTCCCGGGCCGCGGCGACCAGCCGGGCGACCTCGTCGGCGAGCTCACGGGTGGTGCGCGTTTGCGCCTCGGTGACGACCGGCACCAGCAGCCCGCGCGGTGCGGCGACGCCGACACCCAGATGGACCGCGTCGTGGACGTGGATGCGAGGACCGTCGGCGGACTCCGACCACGTCGCGTTCAGCGCGCGATGGCGACCCAGCGTGAGCACCAGCAGACGCAACAGGAGCGCGAACGGGGTGATCGACTCGGCGCCCATACCGACCAGACCGTCGCGCAGCCGCAACAGTTCGGTCGCATCCACTTCCACCGATGCGGCGGCATCGGGGATCTCGTGATGGGACAACGACATTCGACGCGCCATCTTGAGGTGGACACCGGTAACCGGTTGCGACGGTCCCGCCGTCGCCGCGGCGAGCACGTCGTCGCGGGTGACGATACGGTCCGGTCCTGTCGGGTCGACCCGGCCCAGGTCGACGTCGAGGTCGGCGGCCAGCTTGCGCACTGCGGGCTTGGCTCGGACCCGCCGCCGGCTGCCGTCCATGCTGTCGTCGGTGCCGTAGCCGACCAACACCGGTTTGCGCGAACGTGTGTCGCCGGTGTCGGTCGCGATGCGCACCAGGACCGAGCCCACCGGCAGCGTCTGGCCCGCGTCGGCGCCGAGTTCGGTGACGCGTCCGGCGAACGGGCTCGGGATCTCGACCTGCGCCTTGTGGGTCTCCACCGTGCACAGGGTCTGGTTCAGTGTGACGTCGTCACCGACGGCGACGTGCCAGTCGATGATCGTCGCGTCCTCGAGTCCCTCCCCGAGGTCGGGCACCAGGAACTCCTGCACGGTGGTCATGGTGCGGTCATCGCTTTCTCCACACAGTCGAGCAGACGGTCCACGCCCGGCAGCCACAGTTTCTCCAGTCGCGCGGGCGGATAGGGCGTGTCGAAGCCGGTGGCACGCAACACCGGTGCCTCCAGGTCATAGAAGCACTCCTCCTGGATCCGCGCGGCGAGCTCGGCACCGAACCCCAGCGTGCGCGGTCCCTCGTGCATGACGACGGCGCGGCCGGTCTTGCGCACCGACGCCGCCACGGTGTCGAAGTCCAGCGGGTTCAGTGCGCGCAGGTCGATCACTTCGATTCCTGCCGAAGATATTTCGGCGGCGTTGAGGGCAGTCGCGACCAGCGGTCCGTAGGTGATGACGGTGACGTCGTCACCTCGACAACGGATTTCGGCGTGCCCGATCCCCGGGGCCGGCGCGTCGAAGTCCACCACCTCTTTGGCCCAGTAGCGGCGTTTGGGTTCGAGGAAGATGACCGGGTCCGGACAGGAGATCGCGTACCGCAGCAGCCAGTACGCATCCGTGGGGGTGGCCGCCGTGACCACCTTCAGCCCGGCGGTGTGCAGCCAGTAGGTTTCGGTCGACTCCGAATGGTGTTCGACGGCACCGATTCCGCCGAACGACGGGATCCGCACCGTCACCGGCATGGCGACGTCCCCGCGGGTCCGCATGCGATATTTGGCGAGGTGGCTGACCATCTGGTCGAACGCCGGTGCGGCGAACCCGTCGAATTGGATCTCCGGCACCGGGACCATACCGCGTACGGCCATCCCGATCGCGATGCCGATGATCGCCGACTCGGCCAGCGGTGTGTCGAAACACCGTTGCTCGCCGAAACTTCGGGCCAGTCCGTCGGTGACGCGGAAGACGCCGCCGAGGGTGGCCACGTCCTCGCCGAACACCAGCACGCGGGGGTCGGCGCGCATGGCGTCGTGGAGAGCGCGGTTGATGGCTTGCGCCATCGACAGCGGCGCGGCTTCGGGCACGTCGTCGTCGAAGCCGGAGGGGCGCTCGATCAGCTGTGTCATCGCTCAGGCCTCCTTCGCCAGCTCGGCCAGCAGCTGGTCACGCTGACGCGCCACCTCTGGGGTGATGTCGTGGTACACCGTGTCGAAGACCTCGCCGATGTCGGGGTCGGGTGCGCCGATCACCGCGTCGCGCAGCTCGGTGCGCATCCGTTGCGCGCGCCGGCGCACCCGGTCTTCGAGCCGCGCGGTCCATACCCCGCTGCTCTCCAGATAGGTGCGGTAGCGGGCGATGGGATCCCGTGCGCGCCAGCGCTCGACGTCGTCGTCGGAGCGGTACCGGCTCGGGTCGTCGGAGGTGGTGTGCGGCCCCATCCGGTAGGTCACCGCCTCGACGAAGGTGGGGCCGCCCTCGCCCCGCGCCCGGGTGGCGGCCTGCTCCATCACCGCGTAACAGGCCAGGACGTCGTTACCGTCGACGCGCTCCGCGGGCATGCCGTAGCCGAGGGCACGCTGGGCCAGCGTCGGACCGGCGTGTTGCCGTTCGACCGGCACCGAGATGGCCCACTGGTTGTTCTGCACGAAGAACACGCACGGGACACCGAACACCGCCGCGAAGTTGAGCGCCTCGTGCACGTCGCCGGTGGAGGTGGCGCCGTCGCCGAAGAACGCCACGGTGACCGAGTTCTCGTCCAGCCGCTGGGCGGCCATCGCTGCTCCGACGGCGTGGAGTGCATGGGTACCGATGGGTATCGCCACCGGCGCCACGCACCGGTCGGTGAAACCCAGGCCACCGTGCCAGCTGCCCCGCCACAGCGCTGCGAGGTGCGCCGGCGGGATCGCTCGCACCAGGAACGCGCCCAGTTCGCGGTACTGCGGGAACAGCCAGTCGGTCTTGCGCAGGCACGCCGCCGCACCGACCTGGGCGGCCTCCTGCCCGCGGCAGGACGCGAACAACGCGAGCTCACCCTGCCGCTGCAGGTTGACGAATTCGGTGTCGAGTTCCCGGGTGAGGACCATCGACTCGTAGAGCCAGGCCAGGGTTTCCGGGGGGAGGTCTCGTCGGTATCGGGCTTCACCGGTCGGGGCGCCGTCCGGCGCGATCAGTTGTATCGGCTCACCGAGTTCGGCGAACGTCGACCATCCAGCCATACCGCCTCCTGTGGCCACTGGCGGCGGATCGCGCCGTCAGACGACTGAGGTGCTCAGCGCGGCGACGGTCGAATCAACCCCCGGGTGTGGGGGTGTCGGCCGAACACCGGGATGTGGCATCGGCTCGACGTGGCGCTCCACCCGTCGTGGCGCTGGGGCACCACCAGTATGCCCACGAAGTGTGAACCAGGCCACAACACAGCGCCGGGCGTGCCGTCAGGGCGCCAGCGCGACGATCCGTTCTGCCCGGCGCAGCACGGGCATGTCGACCATCTGGCCTTCGAACTGGAACACACCGCGTTCGGTGCGCGCGGTCTCGAGGACGCGCCGCGCCCAGTCGATCTGCTCCTCGGTCGGCGCATAGGCAGACCGGATCACCGACACCTGGGTGGGATGGATCGCGACCTTGGCGTCGAAACCGACGGCGACGGCGTCGTCGCTCTCGGCGCGCAGACCGTCGAGGTCCTTGATGTCCAGGTAGACCGAGTCCAGCGCCAGTCGGCCGTACGCCTTGGCGGCCAGCAGGCTCTGGGACCGCACGTGTTGCGCGACGTCGCGGTAGCTGCCGTCGGGCCACCGATTGGCGGTGCCCCCGGTCGCCGCGAACAGATCCTCCGCGCCCCACATCACGGCGAACGCGTTGTCGCAACTGGCCGCAGAGGTCACCGTCAGCGCGCCGAGCGGTGTCTCGACCAGCACCACCACCTGGCGCGGCGCCAACGAGGCCACCTGCTCAGCGGACTCGGTCTTGGCGAGCATCACCTTCGTGTACTTCGTGGCATCGAGCGCCTCGAGGTCGAGTCGATGGTCGTCGGTGGTGACGGGGTTGACGCGCACCACGGTGCGATCCGGGTCGAGGGGCGTGTCGATCAGCGCCTTGCGGGCCGCTTCGCGATCCTTGGCCGCGACCCCGTCCTCCAGATCCAGGATCACGACATCGGCTGCGGCAGCGGCCTTCTCGAACCGTTCCGGACGGTCCGCCGGACAGAACAGCCAGCCGGGGCCCGATGCGAACGTCATGGGGTCTCCTCCTGCGGACGCTTGCGCACCATCGTCTTGCGGGACGCCGTGGCCACGATGTCGCCGTGCTGGTTGCGGCCGGTGTGCGCGAACGTGACGATCCCCTCACCGGGGCGGCTCTTGGACTCCCGCTTGTCGGTGATCTCGGTTTCGGCGTAGAGGGTGTCACCGTGGAACAGCGGCTTGGGGAAAGCGATCTCGGAGAATCCGAGGTTGCCGACGATCGTGCCCTGGGTCAGCTGCGTGACCGACAGTCCCACCAACGTCGACAACGTGAACATCGAGTTCACCAGCCGCGCGTTGAACGGTGGCAGCGCATCGGAGAACGCGGCATCCAGATGCAGGGCCTGGGTGTTCATCGTCAGCGTGGTGAACAGCACGTTGTCGGCCTCGGTGATCGTGCGCCCGGGCCGATGCTGGTACACCACACCGATCTCGAACTCCTCGAACCACAGTCCGCGCTGGACGATGATCTTCTTCGCGGTTTCGCCGCTCACAGGCCCAGCTCCCTTCCGATCAGCATCAACTGCACCTCCGTTGTCCCCTCGCCGATTTCGAGGATCTTGCTGTCGCGGTAGTGCCGGGCGACGGGGTATTCGTTCATGAAACCGTAGCCGCCGAAGATCTGGGTGGCGTCGCGGGCGTTGTCCATGGCCGCCTCGCTGGCCACCAGCTTGGCCACCGCCGCGGCCTTCTTGAACGGCTTGCCGGACAACATCAGTGCTGCGGCGTCGTAGTACGCGGTGCGCGCGGCGTGGGCCCGCGCCTCCATCCGCGCGATCTTGAACGCGATGGCCTGGTTGGTGCCGATCGGGCGGCCGAACGCCTCCCGCTCCTTGGCGTACTTCACGCTCTCGTCCACACAGCCCTGCGCGGCGCCCACCGACAGGGCGGCGATCGCGATGCGGCCCTCGTCGAGGATGCGCAGGAAGTTCGCGTAGCCGCGGCCACGCTCCCCGAGCAGGTTCTCCTCGGGCACGCGCACGTCGTCGAAGGTCAGCGGATGCGTGTCGCTGGCGTTCCAGCCGACCTTGTTGTAGGCCGGTTCGGCGGTGAAGCCGGGCGTGGGCACGGGCACCAGGATCGCCGAGATCTCCTTCTTGCCGTCCCGTTCGCCGGTCACGGCGGTGACGGTGACGAGCTTGGTGATGTCGGTGCCGGAGTTGGTGATGAACTGTTTGGACCCGTTGATCACCCAGTGGCCGTCGTCCAGCTTCGCACTGGTGCGGGTCGCCCCGGCGTCGCTGCCGCCGCCGGCCTCGGTCAGCCCGAACGCGCCCAGCGCCTTGCCCGAGGCCAGCAGCGGCAGCCACTCCTGCTTCTGCTGCTCGGTGCCGAACCGGTACACCGGCATCGCGCCCAGCGAGACCCCGGCTTCGAGGGTGATCGCCACGCTCTGGTCGACCTTGCCGAGTTCTTCCAGCGCCAGGCACAGGGCGAAGTAGTCGCCGCCCATGCCGCCGTACTCCTCGGGGAAGGGCAGTCCGAACAACCCCATGTCGGCCATGCCGGCGACCACCTCGTAGGGGAACGAGTGCTCTTCGTCGTGTTTGGCCGACACCGGGGCCACGACGGTCTGGGCGAACTCGCGGACCGTCTTGGCCAGCTGGTCGTAATGGTCGGGAAGTGTCCCGGTGGCCAAGAAATTGCTCATGATGCGGGCTCCTCGCTTGCCGTGATCCGGGCCAGGACCTGACCCACCTTCACCTGCGCGCCGGCCTCGGCGAGCAGTTCCACCACGCCGTCGACGGGCGCGGAAAGTGCATGTTCCATTTTCATCGCCTCGACGGTGACGACGACGGTTCCCGCCGTCACCGCGGCGCCGTCCTCGACGCCGACCGCGACCACGGTGCCGGGCATCGGCGACGTCAGTTCGGCGTCGCCGCTGTGGGCGTCGTCGGGGCGCACCGGGGCTTCCCGGACCTCTTCGACCATGGTCACCCGGTCCGCGCCGGCCAGCCACAACTGCTCACCGTGCCCGGCGACCAGGTAGTCGGTGCGCAGCCCGTCGAGTGTCACGGCGAGCCGGTCACCGTCCAAAGTAGCTCTGAGCGAACGTGGTTCGCCGTTCTCGATCCTGGCCGTGGCGGCCTCGGGGGTTCCGGTCAACGACACGTGCTCGGTGCGGTCGCCGGCGCGTAGCCGCACGGTGATCGGAGCCGACCCGGCGATGCGCCATCCCGACGGCACCTCCCACGGGCTGCTCTGCGTGGCGGGCCAGCTGCGCAACCAGCGGTGGGCGGCCGCGGCGATCAGGTCGTCGTCGTGGACACGCGCCGGGGCGAAGTCGGGCATGCGCCGGTCGAGCAGACCGGTGTCGAGCCGGCCGGCGACCACGTCGGCGTCGGCCAGCAGGAACCGCAGGAACTCGACATTGGTGGTGACGCCGAGCACCGCGGTGCCCGCCAGCGCCGCGTCGAGTGCCCGCAAGGCGGCGCGGCGGTCCTCGCCGTGGGCGATGACCTTCGACAACATCGGGTCGTAGTCGCTGCCCACGACGGTGCCGACGCGCAGGCCGGAGTCGACGCGCACACCGGGGCCGGCAGGCTCACGCAACCCGACGACCTGGCCGCCGGTGGGCAGGAACTGTCGGCCCGGGTCCTCGGCGTAGACACGCGCCTCGATGGCGTGCCCGGTGAGCGCGATGTCGTCCTGGCCGATCGCCAGCTTCTCCCCCGCCGCGATGCGCACCTGCTGCTCGACGAGGTCATAGCCGGTGACCATCTCGGTGACCGGGTGCTCGACCTGCAGCCGGGTGTTCATCTCCATGAAGAAGAACTCGTCCGGCCGATCCGCGGAGACGATGAACTCGACGGTGCCGGCGCCGGTGTAGTCGACGCTGCGGGCAGTGTCGCAGGCGGCCGCACCGATGCGGGCCCGGGTCGCCTCGTCGAGCAGCGGGGACGGCGCCTCCTCGATCACCTTCTGGTGTCGGCGCTGCAGGCTGCATTCGCGTTCACCCAGATGTACGACGTTGCCGTGCCGGTCGGCGAGCACCTGCACTTCGATGTGGCGCGGGTTGAGCACGAACCGTTCGATGAACAGGGTGTCGTCGCCGAACGCCGACGCGGCTTCGCGCCGCGCCGAGGTGAGCGCGGCGGGCAGCTCACCGGCGTCGTGCACCACCCGCATGCCTTTGCCGCCGCCCCCGGCCGACGGCTTGACCAGCACCGGGAACCCGACCTCGGCCGCACCGGCGATCAGGTCGTCATCGGTCAACCCCGGGCGCGAGATCCCCGGCACCACAGGCACGCCGAACTCCGACACCGCGGCCTTGGCCGAGATCTTGTCGCCCATGGTGCGGATGGCCGAGGCCGGCGGACCGATGAACCGCACACCTGCCCGCTCCAGCGCCTCAGCGAATTGCGCGTTCTCCGAGAGGAATCCGTATCCGGGGTGGACGGCCTGGGCGCCGGTGCGTTCGATCGCCGACATCAGGGCGTCGATGGACAGGTAGCTCTGTCGCGCCGGTGCCGGTCCGAGCCGCACCGCGACGTCGGCTTCGGCGACGTGGCGGGCGTCGGCGTCGGCGTCGCTGAACACCGCGACCGAACGGATGCCGAGCCGGCGCAGCGTGCGGATCACGCGCACCGCGATCTCCCCACGGTTGGCCACCAGCACGGTGTCGAAGAAGTTGTCTGTCATCGCCGGATCACATCCTGAAGACGCCGTAGGACACCGGCTCCACCGGCGCCTGCGCAGCGACCGAGAGAGCCAGTCCGACAACGGTTCTGGTGTCGGCGGGGTCGATGACCCCGTCGTCCCAGAGCCGCGCGGTCGAGTAGTACGGGTTGCCCTGCTCCTCGTACTGGGCACGGATCGGCGCCTTGAAGGCCTCTTCCTCCTCGGCGCTCATGTCCCCGCGCACGGTGGCCAGCACCGATGCCGCCTGCTCGCCACCCATCACCGAGATCCGCGCGTTGGGCCACATCCAGAGGAACCGCGGGGAGTACGCGCGGCCGCACATCGAGTAGTTGCCCGCGCCGTAGGAGCCGCCGATGACCACGGTCAGCTTGGGCACCCGGGCACACGCCACCGCGGTGACCATCTTGGCGCCGTGTTTGGCGATGCCGCCGGCCTCGTAGTCCCGCCCCACCATGAAGCCGCTGATGTTCTGCAGGAACAGCAGCGGCACGAGGCGCTTGTCGCACAGCTCGATGAAATGTGCGCCCTTGACCGCGGATTCGCCGAACAACACCCCGTTGTTGGCGACGATGCCCACCGGATGACCGTGGATGCGTGCGAAGCCCGTGACCAACGTCGTGCCGTAGTTGGCCTTGAACTCCGAGAATTCGCCGCCGTCGACGATCCGGGTGATCACCTCGTGCACGTCGTAGGGGACGCGCGAATCGACGGGCACGACGTCGTAGAGCTCGTCCTGGTCGGCGACCGGATCGACGGTGGGAACGACCTCCCACGGAGGTTCGGCGCGCGGCGCGAGGGTGGCCACGATGTTGCGCACGATCCGCAGCGCGTCGCGGTCGTCGTGCGCCAGATGGTCGGTGACGCCGGAGACCTTGGAGTGCAGGTCGCCGCCACCCAGGTCCTCGGCGCTGACCACTTCGCCGGTGGCCGCCTTCACCAGCGGCGGACCGCCGAGGAAGATCGTGCCCTGGTTCCGCACGATGACCGCTTCGTCACTCATCGCCGGCACGTAGGCTCCGCCGGCCGTGCACGAGCCCAGCACCGCCGCGATCTGCGCGATGCCGGCGGCGCTCATCGTCGCCTGGTTGTAGAAGATCCGGCCGAAGTGCTCGCGGTCGGGGAACACCTCGTCCTGGCGGGGCAGGAACGCGCCGCCCGAGTCGACGAGATACACGCACGGCAGCCGGTTCTGCGCGGCGATCTCCTGGGCGCGCAGGTGCTTTTTCACCGTGATCGGGTAGTAGGTGCCGCCTTTGACCGTGGCGTCGTTCGCGACGATCATCACCTCGCGGCCCGACACCCGGCCGATCCCGGCGATCATGCCGGCACCGGGACATTCGTCGCCGTACATGCCGTCGGCGGCCAGTGCCGCGATCTCCAGGAACGGGCTGCCCGGGTCGAGCAGGCCGTCGACGCGCTCGCGCGGCAACAACTTGCCACGTGAGACGTGTCGTTCCCGCGCCCGCTCCGGGCCGCCGAGAGCGGCGGCAGCCAGTTTGGAACGCAACTGGTCGACGAGTGCGACGTGATCGTCACGGTGTGCGGCCCGCGCTGCCATCCGGTCACCCATTCCGATTGAGTTAACGACGACTAACCGGATGGTATGTTAATCATCATTAACTACGGATGTCCACCATCGGCACGGAGGCGCTCAACATGGCCACTGCGGACACCGCCTCTGCGCGCAGCAGAGCCAAGTCGGATCGCCGAGGGCAGCTGATCGCCGCCGCTGAGCGGCTGATCGCCGAAAACGGTTATCTCGCGGTGCGATTGGAGGACATCGGGGCCGCTGCGGGCGTCAGCGGTCCAGCCATCTACCGGCACTTCCCGAACAAGGAGGCGCTTCTGGCGGAGTTGCTCGTCGGCATCAGCACGCGATTGCTGGCCGGTGCGCGCGAGGTGATGGCACACGCGACCGATGCCGAGACGGCGTTGAGCGTGCTGATCGACTTCCATCTGGATTTCGCGCTGGGCGAGTCCGACCTGATCCGGATCCAGGACCGCGACCTGGGCAATCTGCCGCCGAGTGCCAAGCGCCAGGTACGGCGGGCGCAGCGCCAGTACGTGGAGATCTGGGTCGACGTGCTGCGCCGGCGCGACGGGCAACTGTCGGAAAACGACGCCCGGCTGATGGCCCACGCCGCGTTCGGTCTGCTGAACTCCACGGCGCACAGCGTCAAGCCGGGCATGACGAAAACAGCCGAGGTCAGCTCCCGGACCGTCCTCAGAGCGATGACGGTCGCGGCGCTGACCTCGGCCGAATTATCCCGCCGTAGCGGCTAATACCAGACTTTCCTGCCGCCGACCGGACGGCCGACCGAGCCGAGGATCCAGAACACCGCACCGATGACCAGGAGCACGACTCCGATGTAGGTGAGGATCGAGATGCCGGTCAGAAGACCGATAATCAACAGGATCGCGCCCAGGACGATCATGGTCACTCCATTCGTCGACTTGATCCAATCAGCGGATTACTGACTGGGTTGCGGGACTTCACAATCGGTGACTTTCGGATTGACACCCGCGTAGTTCAGCGGTCCCGCGACCACGGTCAACGCGATGCTGCCGGCGGTGGCGCAGTTGGCCTGCCCCTCCACCTGGCTGAAGTAATCACGTTGGTAGGCCGCGAAAACACCGATCAACAACCAGACGAGAACGATGATGCCGAGAATGCCTCGCATGCCGTGCCTCCATCCGTCTGCGCGTCGTTTGTGACGTGCAGCAAGGTTTTACCCGGGGGCTAATTTCCTCAAACCAAGATCATCGAACAAGATCAGGTGAGTCGGCGAACGCGTCGGTCAAGAAGTCCAGGATGGCTTTGCGTAGCACCGCGCGGTTCTCGCGCTTGTCGATCTCGTGACCGTCGTCGTCGAACAACAGCAATGACGGGTCACGGCCCAGTTCGACCAGCGCGTCGTACATCTGCTGCGACTCGGTGGGTGGCACGTTGGTGTCGTTGAGGCCGTGCACCAGCAGCAGCGGTGCGGTGATGGCTTCCGCGCGCGGCAGCGGCGACAGTTCCTCGAGCAGGTCCCGGTCGCTGACGGGGTGCCCGTAGATCGGGTACGCGGCCGCGGCGATCCACTGCTCGGTGGTGCGGTACCAGGTGTTCAGGTCGCTCATCCCGCAGATGCTGATACCTGCGGCGAACTCGTCGGGATGGAAAGCCAGCGCCGCCTGGGTGAGATACCCGCCGTAGGACCATCCACAGCACGCGACGCGCCCGGCCGGGGCGTGACCGTTGTCGACGAGGAACTGCGCGGCATCGGCGACGTCGTCGATGGCCGCGAACCGCTTCTCCCGGTCGTCGGCATGCATGAACGTGCGGCCGAAGCCGCCCGAGCCGCGCACGTTGGGCAGGAACACCACGATGCCCGCGTCGACGAGACCGGGGAAGAACTCGTTGTACCCGGGTCGTCCCTGCCCTTCGGGCCCGCCGTGCAGGAACAGCATGGCGCCGATTCTCGGGACCTCCGGCGGCGGACAGAACAGCCAGCCGGTGATCTCCATACCGTCGCGGGCGACCACCGTCTCGAGGGTGGGGTCGGCCGAGACGGGACCACTGCTCGGTTCGCGGTCGATGGGTTCCCATTCACCGGTCCTGGGGTCGACCAGTTCCACCGTCGGCGGTTTGGCGGGGCCTTCGACGGTGAGCGCGAGCATGGAGCCGCCCGCGCTGATGCTCAACTCGCTGGCGACCATGCCGCCGGGCAGTGGGATCGGCTCGTGCAGCGTGTTGTCGAGCAGGTCGAGTATCTGTAACTCGCTGGCGCCGTGCAGGTTCCACAGGATCGCCACGGTCGACAGGTCGTCGGAGACGGTGAACTCGTCGAGCTCGTAGCCCGGACGTTCGGCCACCACGTGGTAGGCGACGCCGTCGGCGGTCACGGTGACCTCGAGCAGACGCGCGTACTCGGCGCCGTTCTCGCTGCGCACCAGCGCGCGCACATACCCCTCGGTGCTGTCGGCGTCGTAATCCCGGGCCGGGTGGTACAGCTCGGTGACCTCGCCCTCCGGGCCCGAGCGCAACCGGCGCGGGCTGTGATCGTCGAGGATGATCCCGGCGTCGGTGGTCGACCCCGGGTCGAAGGGCAGCAGCGCCGTCTCGGTCTGAGCGCGCAGCATGATCAGCTCGCGGTATCCCCGCGGACCCACCCGCACCAGCGCTGCTCCGCCCCACGCGTCGACCAGCCGACCGCCGGACCGCCGATCCAGGACCGTGGTGGTGCCGTCGGTCGGATCGATCAGACACGAGCTGCCCACACCGTCGTCACCGGTGAGGATCGCGGCGACCAGCGTGCCGTCCCAGTTGATCAGCTCGGCGGTGCCTTCGGCACCCGACGGCCAGGAGTCGATCCGGCGCGCATCCCGGTCGTCGGGATCGGTTGTCACGACCCAGATCTGGCTGCGGGTGCCACCGTCGGGCGCCACCTGGCAGGCCAGCCAGTGACCGTCGGCCGAGTGCATCACCCGGGTCACCGGACCCTCGACCGGCAGCTCCACGTCGCGCGACGAGGTGGCGCGCCACCCGCGCAGGAAGCGCTGCACGGCGCGCGGGAAGCCGCCGTCGTCGACGAGGTGGGCGAACGCGGTGGCGTCTGGCGACATCGACGCCCCGTAAACCCGGCGAACCTGGTGTGCCACGGTCTCCGATTGTGCCCGGTCGGGTCGGCGCGTGCCGAGGGGCCCGCCATGCACAGCCGCCCGTCCCGGCTGCACGGGTACCCTGCACGCATGAGGTGGGCATGACGGATTCATCGTCGCGCGGGGATCAATGGGGACCTCAGGGACGCCAGGATCCCCCCGTGCCGCCGTACGGGACCTACCCGGGCTACCCGGACCCGGCCTACGCCAGCCAGACGCCGTACGGCGCGCCCTACCAGCCGCCGCCGACCGAGCAGATGCCCTACCAGCCCTACGGTTACGACCCCTACGCCACCAACCAGTACCGGCCCGGTCCGGGGTTCGAGCCGCCCGAACCGGACGGCCCGAAATCACCCCGCTGGCTGTGGGTGGTCGCCGGTGTCGCGGTGGTCACCGTCGTCGGTCTGGTCATCGCCCTGGTGATCGTCAACAGCTCCCGGCAGGAGACGGTGATGGCACCCGTACCGGGCCCGCCGGAGCCGAGCTTCACCACACCCAGCCGACCGGCCCCCACCACGACGACGTCGCCGCGGCGACCGACCACGCCCGCCCTGCCGGTCCCGACCGTCCCCACCACGCCCAGAACGACGCCGAGCGCGCCGCCGGGACCCACCGACACCGTCGTCTACACGGTCAGCGGCACCGGACGCGCGATCAACATCAGCTACGTGGACTCCAACGGTCTGCTCGGCACCGAGTTCAATGTGATGCTGCCGTGGAGCAAGGAAGTCGCGCTGCCGCAGCCGGGTGCCGAATCGGCCAGCGTCAGCATCATCAACGTCGGCCGCGAGGTCACGTGCTCGATCACCGTCGACGGGACCGTGGTGCAGGAACGCACCGGCGCCGGACTGACGATCTGCAGCGGCATCTCCTAGCCGTGGCGCACATGCGGGGCGCGCACCCCGAGTAGGGCCAGCAGTCCGAGCACCAACACCAGCACCAGCCCGGCCAGACCGGCGCGTTCGCTGTCGAAGATGTCGATGAACAGCGAGAACAGCCACGGGGCCAGGAACGTCGCAGCGCGACCGGCGGTGGTGTACAACCCGAACGCCATCCCCTCCTTGCCCTCGGCCGCCATGCGCAGCATGAGGGTTCGCGCGGAGGACAGCGTCGGCCCGATGAACAGACACAACAGCAGCCCGCACACCCAGAACGCCAGGACCCCCGACAACGTCCCCAACGTCGCCCCGGTGATGATCATCGCCGACAACGACACGACGATGACGCGCTTGGACCCGACGCGGTCGTCGACCCGGCCGCCCACGAACGCCCCGAGCGCGGCCACGACGCTGGCCGCGACGCCGAACAGCAGGACATCGGCTTCGGACACGCCGTAGACACCGACGCCGAGCACCGCGCCGAATGTGAAGACACCGGTCAGGCCGTCCCGGAAGATCGCACTGGCGCCCAGGTAGTAGATGACATTGCGGTCCCGGCGCCACTCACTGCGGACGTCGGCCCACAGCCTGCGGTAGGCGCTGAGCACACCGCGCGGGGGCTCGGGCTCCGACACCGCCGGCGTCGGCGGGGGCTTCGAGATCAGCAGCGGCAACGCGAACAACGCGAACCAGGCCGCGATCAGCAGCATGGCCGCGCGGATGTTCTGGCCGTCGGCGGCGGGCAGGCCCAGCAGTCCCCGCGTGTCCCCCTCCCCGGAGACGAAGCCGAGATAGACCACCAGCAGAGCCAGCACACTGCCGAAATAGCCCAGCCCCAAACCGAATCCGGAGATTCGGCCGGAGTTGTGCGGGACGGACAGCTGACGCAGCATCGCGTTGTAGGGCACGGTGGCCAGTTCGCTGCACGCCGCGGTACAGGCGAGCAGGACCAGACCCGGCCACAGGTAGCGGTGATCGTCACGGATCAGGCTCATCAACGCGGTGAACGTCACCACCAGGCCGGTCAGGACCGCCAGCGCCCGCCGGCGACGGGCCGGCGCGTTGACCCAGACACCGGTCACCGGCGCCAGCAGCGCGACCGCCAGCCCGGCGAGGCCGAGCGCGCGGCCCAGCCAGCTGGCCGGGCTGGTGTCCCCCGGCAGGTCGTCACCGACACCGCGGGTCAGATACACCGAGAACACGAACGTCACGACGATCGCGTTGACGGCCGTGGCGCCGAAATCCCACAGCGCCCACGCCAGGATGCGGGACCGCATCCCGCCGCCGGCGAGTGGCCGGACCGGACGCGGTTGGCTCATGGCTGCCCACGATATAGTCCGGCCCATGCCAGTTCCCGCTCCCCGTGCGGAGGCCCGTGCGGTGGTCACCGGTGCATCGCAGAACATCGGCGAAGCGCTGGCCATCGAGCTCGCGGCCCGTGGTCACCACCTGATAATCACCGCGCGCCGACAGGAAGTGCTCGACGACCTCGCCGAGCGCCTGCGTGCCCAGTACGGCGTGACCGTCGAGGTCCGCGCGGTCGACCTCGCCGATCCCGCGGACCGTCAGTCCCTGTGCGACGAGTTGGCCACCCGCGACATCTCCATCCTGTGCGCCAACGCCGGCACCGCGACCTTCGGCCCGGTGGCCGCGCTGGATCCCGCCGAGGAGCGCAAACAGGTGCAGCTCAACGTGCTCGGCGTCCACGACCTGGTGCTGGCGGTGCTGCCCGGCATGGTCGAGCGGCGCGCCGGCGGCATCCTGATCTCCGGCTCGGCGGCCGGGAACTCCCCGATCCCCAACAACGCGACCTACGCCGCCACCAAGGCGTTCGTCAACACGTTCAGTGAATCGCTGCGCGGCGAACTGAAGTCGGCCGGTGTGCACGTCACGGTGCTGGCGCCCGGTCCGGTGCGCACGGAGTTGCCCGATCCCGAGGAACGGTCGCTGGTCGAGCGGATCATCCCGGATTTCCTGTGGATCGACACCCACTACACCGCGAAGGTGTCGCTGGACGGTCTGGACCGCAACAAGATGCGGGTCGTGCCGGGCCTGACGTCGAAGGCCATGTCGGCCGCCAGCGGCTACGCACCGCGCTCGATCGTGGCACCCATCGTCGGTGCGGTGTACAAGAAACTCGCCGGCGACTGACCCGGTCAGCGCCGCCCGCGGCGGCGGCCCGTGCCGAAGATGCTGCGCGTTATCTCCCGCCCGATCACCGTGCCCGCTGAGCGCATGGCGCTCTTGAAGGCCGGGCTGTCCATCACCTTGTCGAAGAAGCCCGGTCCGTCGGGCGCGGGCGGCGGCATTGGCGGGATGTCGTAGGGCGGCACGTAGATCGGCGGCGGCAATTCCCCGGCCGGTGCCGGCAGCTCGGCAGGCGGGGGCGCCAGCTTGGCGGCCAGCCGCTCGTAGGCCGACTCCCGATCGATGGTCTGGCCGTACCGCGCCTGCAGCGGACTCGCCTGTGCCGCAGCGGCAATCGCGTCGGTGCCGATGGTGTCCATCAGGGAACGCGGGGCGCGCATGCGCGTCCACGCGACGGGCGTGGGGATGCCCTTCTCGTTGAGCACCGTCACGACGGCCTCACCGATGCCCAACGACGTCAACGTCGACTCCAGGTCGTAGACATCGGTTTTCGGGTAGGTCCGCACCGTTTTCGTCAAAGCCTTGTGATCGTCGGGGGTGAAGGCGCGCAGTGCGTGCTGGATTCGGGCGCCGAGTTGACTGAGCACCTCTTTCGGGATGTCGGTCGGCAGCTGGGTGCAGAACAGCACGCCGACACCCTTGGACCGGATCAGCTTCACGGTCTGCTCGACCTGCTCGAGGAACGCCTTTGAGGCGTCAGAGAAGAGCAGGTGCGCCTCGTCGAAGACGAAGACGAGCTTGGGTTTGTCGAGGTCGCCGACCTCGGGCAGCGAGGTGAACAAGTCGGCGAGCACCCACATCAGGAACGTCGAGAACATCACCGGGCGGGTGGCCTGGCTGCCGAGTTCGAGCAGGGTGATTACGCCCCGGCCGTCGGCGTCGACGCGCAACAGATCCTCGGGTTCGAGTTCGGGTTCCCCGAAGAAGGTGTCGGCCCCCTCGGCTTCGAGGTTGACCAACGCCCGCAGGATCACCCCGGCCGTCGAGGTCGAGACCGCGCCCAGCGCCTTGAGCTGCGGCTTGCCCTCGTCGCTGGTCAGGTACTGGATGACCGACCGCAGATCCTTCAGGTCCAACAGCGGCAGGCCCTGCTGATCGGCCCAGTGGAAGATGAGTCCGAGGGTGGACTCTTGAGTCTTGTTCAGGCCCAGCACTTTCGACAACAGGATCGGCCCGAAGCTGCTGATGGCGGCGCGGACCGGAACGCCCAGCCCTCCAGTGCCCAGCGCCAGGAACTCGACGGGGTGGGCCGTCGGCGTCCACTCGTCGGCGGTGTCGGCGGCCCGCGCGGTGATGCTGTCGTTGCCCTGTCCCGGGCGCGACAACCCGGACAGGTCCCCCTTGACGTCGGCCATCAGGACCGGCACGCCGGCCGCGGACAGTTGTTCGGCGATCAACTGCAGCGACTTCGTCTTGCCGGTGCCGGTGGCACCGGCGACCAGCCCGTGCCGGTTGAGCGTCGACAGCGGGATGCGCACCCGCGCCGCGGGGTCGCAGACCCCGTCGATCACGACGCTGCCGAGTTCCAGCGCCGCTTTCTCGGTGGCATAACCCGCAGCGATCGCAGCGGCGGCATCGGTCGACATGGGTTTCTCCTATGTCAAGCCGCTGCCAGTTGGCAAGGCTCTTGACGGTTGTTGTGGTCTGTGTGGAGGTGGCCGAAGACGACTCGTGCCAGGCGGCGTTTGAGGCAGCGCAGGGCTTCGGTGGTGGAGTCTCCTTGGGCCAAGCGGTGGCGGTAGTAGGCCTGACCCAGGCCGTCGAGACGGATCTGGGTGACTGCGATGCGGTGCAGGGCGGTGTTGAGTTGACGGTTGCCCGAGCGGGTCATCCGGACCCGTCCGCGGGTGTTGCCCGACCACACCGGCACCGGCGCCACCCCGGCGTGACGGGCGAAGGCCGCCTCGCTTTTGAACCGGGTGACCCCGGCGGCCTCACCGACCAGTTTGGCCGCGGTCAGCTCCCCACAGCCCGGCATGGCCAGCAAGACCGGCGCGACCTTACGCACGCGTTCACCTATACGTTTGGCCAACGCATTGATCGTCTCGGTGAGACGGGTGATGTCGGCCAACTCGTCGCGGGCTAACTCGGCCACGATTCCGGTTTGGGTGTCCAGCCAATCACCCAGCAGCCCCCGATGCTTGGCCAGATCCAACGAGCGAGCTTTGGGTGCACGCTCGGGATCGAGCTCATGGACCCGCCACAACAACCGATTGATGGTCGCCGTCCGTTGCGCCACAAGGACTTCGCGGCGATCCACCAACAGCTTCAGTTCCCGCGACACCTCGTCATGAGAGGCCACCGGAAGGTCCGGTTCACGTAGGAATCCCCGCGCCACCGCCAATGCGTCGATCGGATCGGACTTGCCGCGGGTCCGTGCCGAGGCCCGGGTCTGGGCCATCAACTTCGGCGGCACCCGCACCACCTTCTGCCCCAACGCCAGCAGGTCACGTTCCAGACGCGCAGACAAATGCCGGCAATCCTCGATCGCCCAGACGACATCGCCCCCGAACTGTTCGCGGGCCCACATAACTGCCTCGGCATGCCCGACGGTGATCGCTTGAACGGTCTTCTCGGCGAGCTCGCGACCCGCATCGTTGACCGCGACAAAGGTATGCGTGCGCTTGTGTACATCGGCTCCAACAACAACCATGGTGGTTGCCTCCTTCACTGTGAGGTGACGGTTGGGCCGGTCGGCGGACATACCTCAGTGGGGGCGATGCCACGCTCCTATCAAGTCACGCCGGCCGGTCCTTCACACCTGATGCCGACAAAACGCATGCTCGCCAACCCGGAGGCGGCAGGCACCCTACGAGCCAGACACCAGGTGTAAAGGATCCAACCACCGCAAGAAGCGGTGACCTCACCCTGACACTGAGGGCACCCTACTCATCACTTCACCCGAAAACGGCAGGTGTTCGGCGTGCGGTGTCGACGGCTGGCTTAATGTTGAGCGCTGTGCGCGATGAACTGGTGTGGATCGATTGCGAGATGACCGGCCTGGACCTCAAGTCCGACCGGCTCATCGAGATCGCGGTGCTCGTGACCGATTCCGAGCTGAACATCCTCGGTGACGGCCTCGACGTGGTCATCCACGCCCCCGAGGACTCGCTGTCGTCGATGATCGACGTGGTCGCCCAGATGCACGCCAAGTCCGGTCTGGTCGACGAGGTCCGCGCCTCCACAGTCGATGTGCCCACCGCCGAGGCGATGGTGCTCGACTACATCCAGCAGCACGTCAAACAGGCCAAGACGGCCCCGCTGGCGGGCAACTCGATCGCCACCGACCGCGGCTTCATCGCTCGCGACATGCCCAAGCTCGACGACTACCTGCACTACCGGATGATCGACGTCAGCTCCATCAAAGAGCTCTGCCGCCGGTGGTATCCCCGGATCTATTTCGGTCAGCCCGACAAGGGGCTCGCGCACCGGGCACTGGCCGACATCCACGAGTCGATCCGTGAATTGCGTTACTACCGGCAGACCGCGTTCGTCGCCCAGCCGGGGCCCTCGACCAGCGAGATCGCCGCGGTCGCGGCGCAGCTGGGGCCGACACCGCCGGCGCAAACCGATCCTGATTCGGAATCGCAGGACAACAGCGGCTAGTATGGCGAGGCCGCTTCACGCGGCGATGGTGGCTGTAGTTCAGTTGGTAGAGCACCAGGTTGTGATCCTGGCTGTCGCGGGTTCGAGTCCCGTCAGCCACCCCGAATAGGGGAAACGCCGTCTACTCAGGTAGACGGCGTTTCCGCTTTCAGGGTCCTGTTACAGGTTGGCGTTGCCGGCCTTCCACGTCTCCCACGGGATGTTCCAGTCCCCCAGGCCGTCGGTGCCCGGCAGGGTGGTGCCCACCGTGTTGACGATCTCGACGATGTCGCCGCGCTTGGAGTTGTCGTAGAACCACTTGCCGTTGCTGGTGCTGACGTTGATGCAGCCGTGGCTGACGTTGCTGTTGCCCTGGCTGCCCACCGACCACGGCGCCGCGTGGACGTAGATGCCGCTGTAGGAGATCTGGGTGGCCCAGTCGACCTCGGTGCGGTAGCCGTTGGCCGAGTTCACCGGTACGCCGTAGGTCGAGGAATCCATCACCATGTGGGAGCGGCGGTCACCGACGATGTACACCCCGTTGTTGGTGGGCGTGCTGTTCTTGCCCATCGACACCGGCATGGTCTTGACCACCTCGCCGTTGCGGCGCATGGTCAGCGTCTTGGTGTTGTCGTCGATGGTGGTGATGACCTGGTCGCCGATGGTGAAACTGGTCGACACGTTGTCCTGGCCGAACAGGCCGTCACCGAGGTCCACACCGTAGGTGTCGACCTGCACGTCGACCTTGGTGCCGGGCTTCCAGTAGTCCGCCGGACGCCAACGGACCTCGCGGTTGTTCAGCCAGTAGAAGGCGCCCTCCACCGGGGGCTCGGTCTTGACCGTGATGGCACGCTGCGCGGCGAGCCGGTTGGGGATGTTCTCGTCGAACCGGATCGCCACCGGTTGGCCCACACCGACGACCTCGCCCTGCATCGGTGAGACGTACGGCATCGTGAGGTTCTCGGGCGAGTGCGTCTCGAACGTCATCTCGCGGGTGGTCACCCCGCCCAGACCGAGCGACTCCGCGGTCAGCGTGTAGCTCTTGTTGTAACCGAGCGGCTCGGCGGTCTCCCACTTCAACCCGTCACCCGACAGCTTGCCCTTCACGGCCTTGCCGCTCTCGTTGACCATCGACACCGCGCCGAGGACACCGAATTCGGCACTCACCGTCACCGGAGAGTCGACGCTCACGCCGACGGCCCCGTCCTCGACCGAGGACGTCAGGCGCGGGACGAGCAGATCGCCATAGGGAGTGCCTTTGTCGCTGATGGTCTGCGGTTCGGCGTTCTGACCGCCCGCACCGCAGGCGGTCAGGCCCAGGAGCATCGCCGGGATCACGGCCATGGTCGCAAACCACGCGCGTCGTCGCCGGCTCGCTGTCTTGACCTGCCACATAGAACTGTCACCTCGCATACGCACACACACCCAACGGAATCGTTGGCGTCGATTCTACGGTTGATTTCGGACATGGCGTGCGACCGCGACGTCGCCGATGTAACCCGTGGACGAGGCGATTTCCGCTCGCGCCACGAGGCTGTTATTGTCTCACACGCGCGCCGTTAGCTCAGTTGGTAGAGCAGCTGACTCTTAATCAGCGGGTCCGGGGTTCGAAACCCTGACGGCGCACCATACGACGAAAGAAACCCCGTTCATCCGAACGGGGTTTCTTCGTTTCGTCTGCCGGTCTACAGCCGCATGGTGCCCGGACCGGGTTGCTGACCCAGCAGCGGATTGGCCGCCGCGGGACCGGGCTGGCCGTGGGTCTCGCGCTGATGCTGCTGCAGCGCCTGCATGAGTGGGTTCTCCCGCATCAGGGCGCGCCGATCCTCCTCCGAGAGTTCGTAGAAGGTCCACATCGCCCACGCCGCCGGACGGACATACAGGGTGACCTTCTGCCGCTTCCTGGCGTTCTGGGGCAGCATGGCCGGAACCGGGACGACACGGTCCAACGAGACAGCGCTGACGAGCTCCTGGGCCAGCTGATCGACATCGGTGGAGTCCTGCAGTTCGTAGACCGACGTCTGGTGGCTGGACTGCTGCGATCCTTGCAGGGCCAAAAACCACGCCATGGCGCCTCTCCTTTGCTCGTCGGGAAATCAGCCGTCAGCGTAAAGGACGCCGGCGAGTCGCCGGGACGCCACCGTCATCGATCTCGAAATTGACCTGTGCGTCGATCGGAAGTGTTAGGGTCGGCAAAGCTCACGGTCTGTGCTGGAACACACACTCCGGTACCGCCGCCGGGCTGGGGGAATACGCAGCGAACAGTAACGGCCGTCGAGCAATTCTGAGGTTGGACCGCCGGTGTGCTGGGTATTAGGAGTCGGCAGTGTTAAGGTCTGAGTTAGCTGAAGAGTCTCGTGACGGTATGGATCGGGACACGGCTCAAGGATTGAGGAAATTAGCTGATGGCAGGGCGCGGCGATCTGATCTCATCGACGATCGTGGTCGGGGACGCGGTGGACGGCACCGACGGTCAGCAGCCGACCGCAGTGCGTAGCTGCAGCCGTTTGGGGCGGGTGGCCAATCCACCCGGGTTCTCGTTGCCCTCCTGGCTTCGGGCGGGGCGCCGGCGCTGAGTCAGAGGCGACGCGCGCGCACCTTCAGAACCAGCACCAGCACTCCGACGCCGGCGATGGTGAGCACCACCGGCGGCTGCTTGATGAATCGCACCAGCCCCGCCTTCACGTCGGCGGCCACGCGTTGCGGGTTTGCCCGGGCGGCCAGACTGTCGACGGTCACCGCCAGCTGGTCACGAGCCTGGTCGATCTCGGCCTTGATGGTGTCGGGATCTCGATCCGCCACGTCTGCCTCCACGTCGGTGTTCACCAGTGCTGCCGAACTACCCTAGATCAGCCGGGCCGCACCGTGGCGGCCGGCCGACTGATCGGAGGACACGCACAATGCCGCAGACCCCTCGGCTCCAAGCCGGCGACAAGGCGCCCGAGTTCAGCCTTCCCGACGCCGACGGCAACACCGTCAACCTGTCGGACTACCGGGGGCGCAAAGTCGTCGTGTACTTCTACCCGGCCGCGTCGACTCCCGGATGCACCAAACAGGCCTGCGACTTCCGTGACAACCTCGCCGAACTCAACGAGGCCGGCCTCGACGTCATCGGCATCTCCCCCGACAAGCCCGAGAAGCTGGCCAAGTTCCGCGACAAGGAACAGTTGACCTTCCCGCTGCTGTCCGACCCCGAGCGCAAGGTGCTCACGGCATGGGGCGCCTTCGGCGAGAAGACGATGTACGGCAAGACGGTCCAGGGTGTCATCCGCTCCACCTTCCTCGTCGACGAGGAGGGCCGGATCGCGGTGGCGCAGTACAACGTTCGGGCCACCGGTCACGTCGCGAAGCTACGACGCGATCTGTCGGTCTAGCGCTTCACAGTTGGGCTCTGACCGGGTCAGGGTCTGATCAGCTGCACTCCGAACATCATGAAACCGCACCCGGTCGAGCCGGCCAGGGTGGTCGCATCGATGGTTGTCTTACAGACGACGCCGTCCTCGGTCTTGGAGAAGGTCCAGGTGTTGCCCAGCAACCGCAGTTCCTTGACCGCCCCGCCGTTGTCCATGATCCTGCAGTCGGGCCCGCAGGACGTGAATGTCCACATCTGATTCATCGACGACACCGGGCCGCTGATGATCGCGGTGTACGTGCCGTCGATCGGCTCTGCCGATGCCGGCGCAGCCAGTCCCGCTGCCGCGCCGAAGAGCGCGCAACCAGCTGCGATCCCGGACACGACGGTCCTGATGCGCTGTCGGTGGTGCCGCGGCGGCGCAGCGAGCTGTGGTGACGCTCGGTTCATGATCACTCCCCCACTCGCCGGGACGAATGGCGCTCAAATTAGCACCGCGACAGCACCGACGAATCGGGGAAAACCCTCGACTTCGGGCGTCAGTGCGCGAGTTTGGCCAGCAGCAACGCCTCGGCGGTGGCAGCCCGCTCCAACACGCCCAGATCGAGGCTCTCGTTGATGCTGTGGGCCTGGGTGTCGGGATCCTCGACGCCGGTGACCAGAATCTTGGCGTCGGGGAAGGCACGCGCGAACTCGGCGATGAACGGGATCGAGCCGCCGACGCCGGTGTCGACGGCGTCGTGCCCCCAGGCCTCCCGGAACGCCTCGCGCGCAGCGTCGTAGACGGGACCGGTGGCGTCGATCGCATACGGCTGCCCCAGATCACCCGGCGTGACGGTGACCTGCGCGCCCCACGGGGTGTTCTCCTGCAGGTGCCGGGTCAGCGCGGCCAGGTGTTCGGCGGCGTCCCCTCCCGGGGCGACGCGCATGCTGATCTTGGCCCGTGCCCGCGGGATCAGCGTGTTCGACGACTGCGCGATCGAGGTGGTGTCGATGCCGATCACGGTGATCGCCGGTTTCGCCCAAAGACGTTGCGCCACCGAGCCCGTGCCGATCTCGCGCACCCCGTCGAGCAGACCGGTGTCGGCGCGCACGCGTTCCGGCGGGTAGACGACGTCAGCGGCTGTGGACTCGTGCAGTCCCGCGACCGCGACGTCGCCGTTGTCGTCGTGCAGACCGGCGAGCAGCCGCACCAGAACGGTGAGCGCGTCGGGCACCACCCCGCCCCACATCCCGGAGTGCAGGCCGTGGTCGAGGGTGGCCACCTCGACGATGCAGTCGGCGAGGCCACGTAGCGACACGGTCAACGACGGGATCTCGGTGCTCCAGTTGTCGGAGTCGGCGATGACGATGACGTCGGCGGCCAGCAGGTCGCGGTGCGCGGTGAGCAGCCGTGACAGCGACGGTGAGCCGGACTCCTCCTCGCCCTCCACGAACACCGTCACCCCGACCGGCGGCTTCCCGCCGTGGGCGCGGAACGCGGCCAGATGTGTTGCGATGCCGGCCTTGTCGTCGGCGGTGCCGCGGCCGTAGAGGCGACCGTCGCGCTCGGTCGGTTCGAACGGAGGCGAGTGCCATTGGGCGGCATCGCCTTCGGGCTGGACGTCGTGGTGGGCATAGAGCAGCACCGTGGGTGCGCCCGGAGGTGCCGGGTACCGGGCGATGACCGCCGGAGCGCCGCCCTCGGCGACCGTGCGGACGTCGTCGAACCCGGCCTCGGACAACAGTTTCGAGACCGCTTCGGCGCTGCGCACGACCTCCGGTCGCCGCGCCGGGTCGGCCCACACGGACTCGATCCGCACCAGATCCTCGAGGTCGGCCCGCACATCGGGCAGGACTTCGCGGACGCGGGCGATCAGATCGGTCATACCGACGAGGTTAGCCCCGCGGGACCTCAGCGTTCCTCGAGGACCGCGACCGCCGCGGCGGTATCGGCCTCATGGGTCAGCGACAGGTGGATGGTCACCTCTTTGAGGTGCTCGGCCACCGCCCCGGACAACCGCACCCGCGGCCGTCCCCACATGTCGGTGATCACCTCGATGTCGCGGTGGATCGCCTCCGGCAGCACCGGCCGCTTCGAGAACCGCGATCCCGACCAGGCCTTGATCACCGCCTCCTTGGCCGCCCAGCGCGCCGCGAGGTGGCGCGCCGCCGACGAACTCTTGTCGGCGGCGTCGCGCCGCTCCCCGGGCGTGAACGTCTCGGCGAACACGGTCCCGGGACGGTCCACCTGCTCGGCGAACTCCGGTATGGAAACGAGATCGATGCCTATCCCGACGATGGCCACGGGCCGCAACCTATCTCACCGGTCACCGCCGATACACGCCATCCTCGCCGAGTCGCGACGACGCATCCAGCAGCATCGCGGCTTCCTGCACCTTCTCCGGCTGGTCGCCGTCGAATCGGCGGTCGGCGGGCCGCTCGAACAGCGGGCGGCCACCCGCGATCGCCGACGCCAACCGGCGTTGGCCGGCCAACGTGCGCTCCCGGGCCGCGGCGGTGTAGTTCTCCCGCTGCTCGGGGGTCAGCGTCGCCAGGAACGCCTGCGGATGCACCAGCGCGATCAGCCCGGACACGTGCCCGAACCCGAGGCTGGTCAGCAGACCGGCCTTGAGCGGGTACTTGTCCCCCATCCGCAGCGTCTCGCGCGGCCACACGAAGTGGGTGGAGGTCGCCAACTCGTCGTCGACGCAGTCCAGGCTGCGGTTGGGCGGGATGACGCCGTCACGCAGCACCTGGCACAGGCCCATCATCTGGAAGACCGCGGCGCCGCCCTTGGCGTGGCCGGTGAGGCTCTTCTGGCTGATGACGAACAACGGCGCGCCGTCGGAACGACCCATCGAATCCGCGAGACGCTCGTGCAGCTCGGTCTCGTTCGGGTCGTTGGCCAGCGTCGACGTGTCGTGCTTGGAGATCACGGCGATGTCGTCGGCACCGACACCGAGCTTGGCCAGCGAGCGGGCCAGCACCGAGTCCCGGCCGCCGCGGCCGGCACCCAGCGCACCCAGGCCAGGGGCCGGGATCGAGGTGTGCACACCGTCGGCGAACGACTGCGCGTAGGCGACCACCGCGAGCACCGGCAGGCCCATCTTCAGCGCCAGGTCACCGCGGGCCAGCAGCACCGTGCCGCCGCCCTCGGCCTCCAGGAACCCGAGACGACGCCGGTCGTTGGCCCGCGAGATCTTCGAGTCGCTGATGCCCTTGGCCCGCATCACCTCGGTGTCGGCGGTGGCCGCCATGTCACCGAAGCCGATGATGGCCTCCAGCGTCAGGTCGTCGAAACCACCGGCGACCACCAGATCGGCCTTGCCGAGGCGGATCTTGTCGACGCCCTCCTCGACCGACACCGCCGCCGTGGCACACGCACCCACCGGGTGCACCATCGCTCCGTAACCGCCCACGTAGGACTGCATCACGTGCGCGGCAACGACGTTGGGCAGCACCTCCTGCAGGATGTCGTTCGGCTTGCTGCGTCCCAGCAGGTTGCCGTGATACATCGTCTGCATCGAGGTCATGCCGCCCATACCGGTGCCCTGGGTGGAGGCCACCATGCTCGGGTGCACCCAGCGCATCAGCTCGCTGGGCGTGAAGCCCGACGACAGGAACGCATCGACGGTGGCGATGATGTTCCACAGCGCGACGCGGTCGATCGACGTCGCCATGTCGGGGCTGATGCCCCACACGGTCGGGTCGAACCCGGTCGGGATCTGAGCCCCGACGGTGCGCGACAGCTTGGTCTTGCGCGGCACACGGATCTCGGTGCCCGCCTTGCGGATCACCTCCCAGTCACCGGAATCCGGGACCGGACGCGCCACCGTGTGCTCGGGGTCGAACTCCACGAACGCGCGCGCGTCGGCCTCGCTGGACACCACGAACCGGAAGTCCTTGTCCAGGAACACACTGACCAGCAACGGCGAGGCGTGATCGGGATCGATCGCGCCGTCGTCGACGAACTCCCGGATACCGCAGCGGCTGACGACCTCGTCGTGGTAGCGCTCCACCAACTCGGACTCGTCGACCAGCTGACCGGATTCGGTGTCGTACCAACCGGGTTGGGGATCGTCCTCCCACTTGACCAGCCCCGTGGTCCACGCCAGCTCGAGCACACCGGCCGCCGAGAGCTCGTTGTCGACCTCCATCTCGTAGCGGGTGCGCGACGAACCGTAGGGACCCAGTTCGGCGCCGCCGACGATCACCACCAGGTCGGCGGGGTCGACGTCGAGGTCGGCCCATTCCGGTGTGTGTGTCGGCTCGACCGGGCGCGGCGGCGACGGCAGCGCGGCGATCAGGTGCGCGTCGGCGTCGGCGTCGGTCTCCTCGGCCGGAGCCGTCGTGGCCTCGTCGCGGGCCTTGGCCGCCAGTGCCGGCAGGTCGAGCTCGACCTCGGCCAGCCCGCCGGTCAGGTCCGCTTCCACGGGCTCGCGGGCCGCGGCCACCTTGGTCTCCACGTCGCACAGGTCGAGCAGCATGCTCGCCATCTGCTCGGTGGAGTAGGTCGTCACACCGGCTTCCTCGACCGCATCGACGATCACGTCGTTGTGGCCCATCAGACCGGTGCCGCGGGTCCAGCCGATCAGCGCATGCGCCAGGCTGACCCGCTGCGCCCAGGAGGTCTCCACCTTCCAGCGCGCCACCACCGCATCCAGCGCGGCCTTGGCTTCGCCGTAGGCCCCGTCGCCGCCGAACATCCCGCGGTTCGGGGAGCCCGGCAGCACCACGTGCAGACGCGCTGCGATGTCACGGTCGGCGCTGATGTGCGACAGCGCACCGATGAGCCGTTGCACGGCCCACAGCAGCACCTTCATCTCCATCTCGGCGCGCGAACCCGCCTCCGACAGGTCTCCGCCCACGCGCGGCGCGGCGAACGGGAACAGCAGCGTCGGGGTCAGCGCATCCTTGAGGTGGATCGACTTGGGCCCGAGGCTTTCGGTCTGCTCGGTGCCGACCCACTCGGCCAGCGCGTCGATGTCGTTGTAGGAGGCCATGTTCGCCGGCAGCACCCACAACTTCGCGTCGAAGCGTGCGTGGTCGCGGTAGAGCTGACGGTAGAACGCGAGCCGGGCATCGTCGAGGCGTGACGTGGTGGCCACCACGGTGGCGCCACCGTCGAGCAGCTGCGCGACCACCGATGCGGCGATCGAGCCCTTCGACGCACCCGTGACCACGGCGACCTCGTCGTGGTAGCGACCCTTGCCCGGGTTCTCCGCACCGGCTGCGGCGCGCGCGTACAGCGACGCGTGGATGTTGCGGCCTGCGGCCAGCGCCTTGCCCTGCCAGTACGTGGCCTGGGTGCCGACGACGTGGCCGGTGCCCTCGAAACGTTCCGCGAGCCGTGCCCAGTCGGCTTCCAGCTCGTCGTCGTCCATCAGCCAGATCCGGACCAGGTCCTCGCGGGCGCTGGCCCACCGGTCGTCGAACAGCACCGCCTTGCGACCGTCGAAGACCGGTGCCACCAGGCGCGGCCAGTCCGAACCGAGTTCGGCCGTGACGAGGTCGATGAGCTCGGCGTCGGTGGCCAGCTCCGGTGTCGCCACCGCGTCGCTCAGACCCAGCTGATCGAGGATGGTGCGCGCGGCCGATGCCAGCACCCCGTCGGGGCCCGTCACCTGCGCGGCGAACTCACCCAGCGCGGCGGAGTCGACGACCCCGCCCCCGCCGCCGCCGGCCGACGGCAGCGACACCGACACGCCGCGACGGGCCGCGACGGCCGCGACGGCCGCGTCGATGACCTTGTCGACAGACCCGGCGTCGGCCAACGCTCCGTCGTGCAGACCGCCGAGCGCACCGCCGCGGACGCTGGATCCTTCGCGCGTCCCCAGCGCCACCTCGACGGTTACGTGCTTGACCCAGCCCTCGCCGAGCTCCCACGTCTTCTTGATCCGCTCGCCGATGTAGGCCGGCCGCTTGCCCGACGGACCGAACACGGTGCGCAGCTGATCGTTGATCGCGTCGGAGAGCACCGGCCCGAACGGCTTGTAGGTGCGGGCCAGCTTGGTGACCTGCCCCTTGAGTCCGGCCAAATCGGCCTCGGCGGCGCCGTCGATGGCGCCGAGATTCAGCTCCGAACCGAGGTCCACCAGCATCTGGTTGCGCCGCGAGGACGCACCGTCGGTGATCGACTCGATGGAGTCCAGCGGCTCGATCTGGTCGATGCGGATCTTGGCCGACAACGCGATCAGCGCCATGGTGGCGTCGGCAGCGTCGAACGTCAGATCATCTGGGCGCGGCCCGCCGCTGGGCGCGGCGGCCGGTGCGGCCGGGGCAGCCGGAACCGCTTCTGCCGGAGCGGCTTCCGCGGCCGGTGCGGGAGCCTCGGCGGGCTCCTCGATGTCCGGCTCGGGATCGGTGTCGGTGGCGAACAGTACCGCGGCGTCGCGCTCTGCGTTGAGCACCTCGGTGGTGTTGTGCGAGTACTCCGGCAGCTTGAGCGTGTTCTGCGCCAGGCCCGCGACAGTCGGTGCGGACTTCACCCCGATCTCCACGAACCGCTCGACACCGAGGCCGCCGGCGGCCTCCTCGATGAACAGCAGGTCCTGGGTCTCGATCCAGCGCACCGGGCTGGCGAACTGCCAGGCCAGCAGCTCGATGATCACCTTGCGGCACAGCTCCGAAGGACGTTCGTTGCGCCACTCGTCGTAGTTCTCGAGGATCTCGTCGAGTTCGGTCGCCGGCACCAGATCCCGGATCTCCTGGATGAAATCGCGGTCCATGGTGAACGGCCGCGGCACCAGGTTGGGGATGTAGCGGCCGATGACCAGCTCGGGGCCCTTGCCGTGCGGCATGACCCGGTCCAGCGCGCGACGGAAGTCGTCGACACCGACGCGCAGGACGCTGGAGTGGAACGGCACGTCGATACCGGGGACGAGGATGAACGACCGCTTACCGCCGGTCAGTTCGCGGCGGCGCTCGACCTCGGCCTCGAGTTCCTCGAGCCCGCGCACGGTTCCGGCGATCGCATACTGCGAGCCGCGCAGGTTGTAGTTCACGATCTCGAGGAATTCCCCGGTCCGCGAGGACACCTCTTCGATGAAGTCCTTGACGTCGTCGTCGTCGAGACCGATCTGCGACGGGCGGATCGCGGCCATGCGGTAGTTGGAGCGCCCCATCGCATCCCGGGGGACGATGTCGTGCATCTTGCTGCCGCGGTGGAACACCGCTTCGAGCAGACCCTCGAGTTCGTAGACGCCCGACACGCAGGCCAACGCGGTGTACTCACCGACAGAGTGCCCGCAGGCGATGGCGTCCTCGACGAACGCGCCCTGCTCGCGCATCTCGGCGACCTGCGCCGCCGCGGTGGTCGCCATCGCCACCTGGGTGAACTGCGTCAGGTACAGCACACCCTCGGGATGGTGGTAGTGCACGCCGGAGGCGATCAGCGAGGTCGGGTTGTCCCGCACCACGTGCAGGACGGAGAACCCGAGGGTCTCCCGCGTGAATTTGTCGGCCTTGTCCCAGATCTGGCGGGCGGCCTTGGACCGCGCCCGGACCTCCATGCCCATGCCCTTGGACTGGATGCCCTGACCGGGGAACGCATAGACGGTCTTCGGGGCGGCCAGTTGCGCGCTCGCGGCCATGACCAGCTCGCCGCCGACCTTCGCGGAGACCTCGATGATCTCGGCGCCGCGGTCGATCCCGACGCGGTCGACGCGGAACTCGATCTCGTCGCCGGGCAGCACCATGCCCAGGAAGCGAGAGGTCCAGCCGACCAGTCGGGCCGGCGGGGTGGCGCGTCCGTCGGTCGCGGTGACCGCGTGCTGCGCCGCGGCCGAGAGCCACATCCCGTGCACGATGGGAGTTTTCAAACCGGCCAGCAGTGCCGCAGCCCGGTCGGTGTGGATCGGGTTGTGGTCACCGGAGACCACCGCGAAGGCGCTCATGTCGACCGGGGCGGTGACGACGACGTCGCGGCGCCGGCGCCGTGGGGTGTCGGTGGCGTTGTCGGTCATCGCCCCGCCTGCGCGCGGCGGATCGGCGAGCTCCACGGTACCGGTACGGCCACGGATCGCGAACCGCTCACCGAGGGTGGCCAGCACCGTGCCCTCGGCGTCGGCGATCGTCACCTCGACCGGGACGACGCGCCCCACCTCGGTGTCGGTTGCCGCGGAAGCTGTTGCGGTGACGGTCAATTGGGACTTCTCGGTCGGCATCGCATGCAGCAGGTGTGCCGCATGGTCGAGGTGCACGAGGCTGAGCAGGCCTTCGACGACCGGGAACCCGTCCTCGGTGACCGCCGAACCGATCGCAGCGAAGACCGCCGGCCAGCACAGACCGACGAGCGCGTCGGGAACCAACGTCAGACCGGGGGCCAGCGGCGCACCGAAGGTCGCGGTGACACCGGTGTGGTCGGCGACCTTCTCCGGGTCCCACTCCACCGCGACCGTCGAGGTCTTGCCTTCGACGGCCGGCAGCGCGTCGGGGCCCTCGACACCGGCCGCGATGGCCAGCACCGAACGCATGGCGCGCGAGGCGTCCTCGACGGTGACGATCGGCATGCCACCGTTGACCACGCAGGTCGGCAGGGTGAAGCGGATGTCGATCCAGATGTCGGACAGCGGCACACTCAGCGTCACACTGCCGTCGCCCGAAAGCTCCAGGCGGGCACCGGTGTTCGGGTGGGTGGCACTGGGCTTGCCGGGCACGTCGTTGACCTGCCACTCGTTGGGCGCGCCGATGCGGTGCACCGGGTTGATCGCGGTCCGTCCCGCCCACAGGACATCGGGCGAGTCGAGCACCACGGCCAGCGGTCCGCTGACACCGGGCCGGGCCTGCCGACGCGACACCACCGGCACCGGCTGCGCGCCGGTGGCCAGGACCCGGTCGACGATCTCCTGCTCGAAGCGGTCCAGGAGCTCACCCACCGGTTCGTCGACGCGGGTGATCCCCGCGACCGCCTGCGTGCCGGGGATGATGCACACCTGGTCGGCGGTGTAGCGGGCGTCGTGGGCCTGCCACAGCGAGTCGCTGCGCCACCAGCGCCGGACGTCCTTGTCGATGACCGGCACGAAGTTCACCGGCTTACCCGGCTTCTTGCACAGGGTCACGAAGAACGGGACGTCGGCCGGGTGCAGCTTGACCGTCTCGGCGTCGGGATAGCGGGTGAGCAGTGCGGCGATCGCGGTGTCGGGGGTCTCCAGCAGCGCCTGTCCGTCGGCACCGGCGAAGAGCGACTCGATAGGTCCCGAGTCCTTCTCGTGCAGACGCGCCTCGGCGCGAACGAGCATCTCCTCGAAGCGTTCCCGCCAGGTGTCGGCCAGCCAGGGGCTGCCGGGGGCGGCGGTGTCGGCGGTGCTGTCGCCGGCGCCGATGGCCAGCTCGACGTAGCGCTGCAGCCACTGCAGGTAGGTCATGTCCCCGACGTCGCCGAAGTACGGCTTGGCGGTCTGCGCCATCGCGGCGATGATCTCGTCACGACGTTCGGCGACGGCGTCGGCGTCTCCGGCGACATCGTCGAGCAGGCGCCCGCAGCGCGAGGCCGCGTTGTCGATCTCATGGATGTCGGCGCCGAGCTGGCTGCGGCCGCTGGCCATGCCGTTGACGGCCTTGCCCGCGCCCACCCAGGTGTCGGTGCCGGTGGTCTCGACGAGCAGCTGCTTGACCGCCGGGGAGGTCGTGGCTTCCAGCGTCGCCATCGCCGCGGTGCCCACGAGGATGCCGTCGACCGGCATCGCCGGGAATCCGTACGCCTTGGCCCACTCGCCGGACAGGTAGTCCGCGGCGCGCTCCGGCGTGCCGATGCCACCACCGACGCAGATCGTGATGTTGGCGTGCTTACGCAGTTCGCCGTAGGTGCTCAGCAACAGGTCGTCGAGGTCTTCCCAGGAGTGGTGTCCGCCGGCGCGACCACCCTCGACGTGCACGATCACCTCGCGCTCGGGAACCTCCACGGCGATCTTGATGACGGACTTGATCTGGTCGACCGTGCCGGGCTTGAACACGACGTTGCTGATGCCGACCCCGTGCAGCTCCTCGATCAGATCGACGGCCTCCTCGAGGTCCGGGATGCCCGCGGTGACGACGACGCCGTCGATCGGCGCACCGGACTGGCGGGCCTTCTGCACCAGCCGCTTGCCGCCGACCTGCAGCTTCCACAGGTACGGGTCGAGGAACAGCGAGTTGAACTGGATGGCGCGCCCCGGCTCCAAGAGCTGGACCAGCTCTTCGATGCGGGCGTCGAAGATCTCCTCGGTGACCTGACCGCCACCGGCGAGCTCGGCCCAGTGGCCGGCGTTGGCCGCCGCGGCGACGATCTTGGCGTCCACCGTGGTCGGGGTCATGCCGGCCAGCAGGATCGGTGAGCGACCGGTCAGCCGGGTGAACTTGGTGGCCACCTTGACCGAGCCGTCCGGTAGCTGGACCGGGCTGGGTGCGTAGCTCGACCAGGCGGGGGCCACCGCGGGGGCGGCCCCGACGGTGAACAGGCTGCGCTGGCCGGCGCGGGTCGCCGCAGGCACGATGCCGATGCCGAGGCCACGGATGACCGGTGCGGTCAGTCGCGTGACGGTGTCGCTGGGGCCCAGGTCGATGATCCACTTGGCGCCGGCCGCGGCGAGCTCTTCGATCTCGGAGACCCAGTCGACGGGCTTGACGAAGATGTACTCCGCCAGGCGACGGGTCAGGGCGGCGTCCAGACCGGTCCGCGCGGCCCATTCGTCGACCAGGTCGACGCCGTCGGCCAGCCGTGGCGTGTGGAACCCGACCTCGACCTGAACCTGGTTGAACACCGGGCGGAACACGGCCCCGCCGCGCACCTTGCTCTTACGCTCGGCCTCTTCCTTCTCGGTGATCTTCTCGCAGTAGAGCTCGAAGCGGGCCAGCTGCTCGGGGGTGCCGGTGATGACCACCGAGCGGCGCCCGTTGCGGATCGACAGCGCGGGCGGCAGCACCGTGCGTACGTCCTGGGCGAATTCGTCGAGCAGTTCGGCGACCCGGTTGGGGTCGACGTTGGTCACCGACACCATCGGCGACTTGTCGCCGCGGCCGACCATCCCGCGGCGGCGCGACACCAGAGATCCGGCGGCACCGATCAGCTGGCCGATGGCCAGCAGTTCGACGTCCCGGGATCCGCCCGCCTTGAGCGACTCGACGGCTGTGACGCCCTGTGAGTGTCCGGCGATCGCCACCGGGGGGTGTCCGTCCAGATCGAGCCCTTGGCGCTTGAGCGCACGAATGGCGGCCATCTGGGTCAGCAGGATTCCGGGCCCGGAGATGGCCGCGGTGGTGAGGTCCTTCTGCGACGGCAGCGGCTCTTCGGCTGCCAGCGCCCGGATCCACTTCATCGGCTCGAAGCCGATCGGGCGGACGACGACGAGTTCACGGTGCAGCGGCTCGAGCAGCAGTTCGGCCTCGCCGACGAGGTTGGTGATCTCGGACTCGATACCCGCCGAGTTGACCAGCTCCTCGAGGTTCTCCAGCCACGCGCCGCCCTGGCCGCCGAAGGCCACCGCGTACGGCTCGCCGGAATGCAGGAGGTCGACCAGAGCGTGGGCGCTCCCGGACTGCTGGTAGGCCTGCCCGTTCTCGGTCGCAGATCCGGTGGTTGCACGCTGCTGGTCGTTGATCGTCACGTCTGGTGTTCTCCTCGGTCCTTCGTCAGCATTGCGAACGCTGTTCGCGGAGCTGTCCGTCGGGCAATCTGTGGGCACGTCCGCGGTCGGGCACGCGGGCATGGCGATTCGGCGTCGAATCCGGCTGTCTGCTGCGCGGTGGGCCGCTCTAGCCTTTTCAGCCCTAGTAAGAGTGTCATAAGAGACGCGTCGAGTTTGACGCCTGAAATGGTTACTGGCGAGTTCTACGCTTCGGTAACCAAACCCGACGTAACGGGCTCGGGCTGCGCACCTCGCCGAGCCAAAGTCAAACCTGCTGCGTGCAGGTGGTTACGGTTCAGTAGGATAGAAGCGCAGTTCAAAGCAGTTTTGTTACCAAATCGTTATCTGACAATCTCACGTCGCACAATGTCGCGGCGTCCGGTGGCCCGACCGGACACCGTTCGTCGAATTGTCCTGTCACCCTTTCGCGCAACGGACAAAAGTTTGCTGAAAAACCCTACTGTCGAGTAAGTGTCGCGCAGGGGGTGAGAGCGCGTCAGGCTTCGCGGGGATATTGCCGGCCGGGCTCCCACGCCCCGTTGACGAGGATCCCGGCGATGTAGTCCGAGGACTCCGCCACCAGATGCCGACGGGTGACCTCCTCGAAACGGGAAGCCATGGTGGCGGCACCGAGGGCCTGATAATCCTGCAGCATGCGTCGGATCTCGTCGGTGTCGGCAGGCAGTGGCAGATTGTCCAGGCCCACCCGCGCGTAGAACAGTTCGGCCAACGTCTCCACGAACGCCTGGGACAGCGCGTCCAGATGCTCGGCAGCGGAATCGAGGAACGCCAGGAGAACTCGCAGGCATTCGTTCGGTCGTGGTGTGCGCCGCAGAATGTCGGCGACGGCGCCGTCGGTGAGGACGACCTCGCGGCCTTCGATCTTGGCCAGGCCATGGGCGACCAGGGCGCGCGCCTCGTCGGAGTCGAACTCGATGTCGAGGGGCTGCGGCGGCGGCTGGTCCTTCGCCTCGTCGCGAGGTCCGAGGACGGCGCGCTGCAAGCCCAGGATGTCGGCGAGGTCGGCGCCGTAGCGCATGCTCTCGAAGAACTCGGCGATATGTGCGGAGTTGAATCCCTTGCGCAGCAATTGGCTGATGGTGTTCAGCTGCGACAGGTGGTAGTCGTCGTAGAGCGCGGAGCGACCCACCCGCCGCGGCGGGTCCAGCAGCCCGCGTTCGCGGTAGGCGCGGATGTTGCGGGCGCTGACCCCCGACACCCGCGCCAGATCTTCGAGCCGGTATTCAGCCAACGTCGTCCCCCTCGCACCTCGGGTAGACCGCGTCGCGGCGACCAAGACTGTGCATGCGATCCACTCTATCCCCGTCGGCGACATTTTGAGCGAACACGTGACGGTCGCTGACAGACCTTCAGCGTGAGCAGCGACACAGGGCTCAGCCTGCACAGATGTGGCGGGCACACCCCACAGTTGCACCCAGCGGTGCGATTTCAGCCAATATTGACGTTCTCGCCGGTTCGCTGAGGTGACCGAACGCACCGGCCAGAAATTAGCGCTGGTGCGCCTTGACGCGTGAAAATCGGTCTTTCACCGGTAACTCCTGCAATCCGTCAGGGGTAGCTGCGCGGCGTGCGCAGGTTTCGACGAGATTGAGGGTGAGCGCGTGCGTCCGTGGATCGTGTGGGCCACCGGTCTGCTCGCCTACATCATCGCCGTGCTGGACCGCACCACCCTCGGCGTTTCCGGTCTGGCCGCATCCGATCGATTCGCGGCGAGCCCGAGCGTGCTGTCGACCTTCGTGGTCCTGCAGGTCGTCGTCTACGCCGGGGCCCAGGTGCCCGCTGGGCTCCTCCTGGACCGCTTCGGGTCGAAAGCGATGATCGTGTCCGGCGCGACCCTGATGGCCGCCGGGCAGCTGACCCTCGCATTCACCGAGTCCCTCCCGGCGGCGATCGCGGCCCGCGCGGTCGTTGGGCTCGGTGACGCGTTCACCTTCATCTCGGTGCTGCGCCTGGTCCCGCACTGGTTCACGCCCCGGCGGATTCCGCTCGTCACCCAGCTGACCGGCATCTGCGGGCAGCTCGGGCAGGTGCTCTCCGCGGTACCGTTCCTGGCCGTTCTGACGGCGTCGGGATGGACCACGGCGTACCTGTCCGTGGCCGCGTTCGGCGCGTTGTCGATCGTGCTGATCGTGCTGCTGGTCAAGAACGCCCCGGACGGTGTCGTGACGACCCGGGACGCGATGCCGGTGCGGCAGACGCTGGCCGGCGTCAAGACCGTGTGGCTGCGCCCGGGCACCCGGTTGGGCTTCTTCACCCACATGGGCACCCAGTTCTCCGTCACGGTTTTCGCGTTGATGTGGGGGGTCCCGTATCTGACCGCGGCGCAGGGACTGTCGGCGGGCGTGGCTGGGGCGCTGCTGACGGTCTCGGTGGCGTCCGCCATCGGGGCCGGGGTGCTGATCGGCATCGTCACCGGCCGCTACCCGCACCGCCGGTCGCGTCTGGTGTTGGCGATCATCGCCAGCAACGCGGCCATCTGGACCGTCGTGTTGGCACTGCCGGGCCGGGCGCCGCTGTGGTTGCTGATCGTGCTGGTCGTCGTGATCTCCGTCGGCGGCCCGGGTTCGATGGTCGGCTTCGACTTCGCCCGGACCTTCAATCCGAGCGCCACCCTGGGCACCGCCCAGGGGATGGTCAACATGGGCGGGTTCCTGGCTTCACTGCTGGTGATGCAGACCATGGGTCTGGTGCTCGAGGCCGCCGGCGGCCTGTCGGTCGAGACGTTCCGGTGGGCCTGGTCGGTCCAGTACGTCATCTGGGCGCTGGCCGTCGTCGGCATCCTCATCACCCGGCACAAGACCCGCAAGCTGATGCGCGCCCAGGACGACGACATGCTCATCGAGGGCTTCCGCAACTGAGAGACGCGCACCCGCCTGCCGATAGTGTGCGCGCATGGGTATCGCGGTGGCCGTGGTTCTGGCGGCGGGCTTGGGCACCAGGGTGGGCGCCGACGGCAACAAGGCGCACCTGCCGCTGGCCGGCCGGTCGATGCTCGCCTGGACCGTGGACACCGCTGCCCACGCACCGTCAGTCGACCGCACGGTCCTGGTGTTCCGGCGCGGGGAGCGCGAACTGGTCGCCGAGACTCTGCGAAACGAACTGGCCGACGTTGCCGTCGACCTCGTCGAAGGAGGCGACAGCCGGCACGGCTCGGAGCTCAACGTGCTCTCCGCGCTCGCGCCCGAGATCGACAACGGTGCCATCGATGTCGTCGCCATCCACGACGCCGCTCGACCCCTGGCGGACGCGGCGTTGTTCGACACCGCGATCGGCCTGGCCCGCCGACACGGCGGCGCCCTGCCCGCGCTTCCGGTCGACGATGTCGTCGAGGCAGGCGCCGGCGGACTCCGGTCGGCACCGCCTGGTCTGGTTCGGGTGCAGACGCCTCAGGCGTTCCGTGCGCGCGAGTTGCTGTATGCCTACCGCTGCGCCCAACGCGACGGGTTCGAGGGCACCGACACGTCGTCGTGTGTCGAGCACTTCACCGACATCGAGGTCCAGACGTTCGCGGGGCACGCCGAGAACCTCAAGGTGACCTACGCGGGTGACCTCGCGGTCGCCGAGCGGCTGCTCAACGATCGGCGGAACGCGCCGCGATGACCGCGCGCAGATAACCGGTGTCACGGGGCAGGTCGGTCCGGACCGCCCGCTCGTCTCCTTCGACCTCGACGACCGGAATGCCGGCGTCGATGGCGGCCGTGAGTTCGTCGAAGGGCGTTTCGCGAGCGTCGAGCAGCATCGCCAGTTTCGCCGCGTCGAATCCGCGCGGGTATTGCGCCGTCCGAAGCCGGGACCGGTCCACCGTGCCGGTCACCGCGCCGGTGTCATCGACGGTCTTGACGCTGTCGGTCACCGCCCGGGTGGGGACGACGACGTGCGCTCCGGCCGCCAACGCAGCGGTGACGCGTCGACACATCACCGGGTCGAAGACCGGCCACGCGATGTCGTGCACCAGGACCACACCGCCGGTGTTCGCCGGCAGTCCCGCCGCCAGGCAGGCGCCGCGATCGGCATCCGGTTCGGTGACGATCATCCGGAGGTCGGGATCGCGTCCGGTTCCGAGCGTTTCGGCGACAGCAGCGCTCAACGCCGGAACGACGGCGAGGGTCACCGGTCCCGCCGTCCGCAGGGTGTCGACGATCAACTGCAGCGGCGAGCGATCCCCGACCGGGGTCAGCAATGCGTCGTGACGCCCGACGACCTCGGCGGGAACCGGAACGATCGCCGTCATCTCCACGGCGAGGGTTAGACGGGGTCGAAGGATTCGATGAGCCAGGACCCGTCGATCTTCTGCAAGCCCACGCGCACGCTGCTGGCCGCGAAGGCCCCGTCCGGGTTCTCCTTGCTGGTGGTGGTCTGGTTGATGAAGACCAGCACCTCTGCTTTGTCGGGAGCCATCTGCGACACCCCGGACCGCACCACCGAGGCGGCGGTCTTGACCTGCTTCTCCTTGGCCGCGGGTGTGACGATCTGCTCGGTGAACTGCGTGTAGTAGGACAGGAAGTCCCCGGTCAGGCGCGACTTGGCGGCAGCGAAATCGGCATCGAGCGACTCCGGCGAATACGACAGCAGCGCCACGGTGCCGCTGGTGGCGGAATCGAGCACCACCTGCTGCGCCGCTTCGTTGGTCTGTTGGTCGGGCCGGTACTGGTTGGTGTAGAGCCACACTGTCAATCCGGCCGAGGCGAGCAACGCCACCGCCAGCACCGCAGCCGTGACGATCATGGCGACCGGCCGCGAGCGCTTGCGCTCCGGCTTCGCCGAATCCTGCTCCGCGGCGGCATCGGTCTCGTCGGCATCGGTTTCGTCGGCAGCCGTCTCGTCCCTGACGTCGGTGTCGTCTTCGACGGCCCCCGTCTCGGTGATCTCCTCGGCTTCGGGCTCGGTGTGCTCGGAGGTGTCTTTCTCGCTCACGGAACGAACTCGACTTTCGCCATCTTGATCTGACCGTCTTCCTTCTGGAGGCTGACACTCAGGCGCCAGGTGCGTATGTCGCCGTCGGCACCGGCGGTGTTGGTCACGCGCGACGACGCGGCCACCAGCACCTCGGCGGTCTCGTCGTCCATCTCCTGCACGGCCGTCGAGTTCACCGTGACCTCGGTGACGACCTTCGAGTCCTGAGCCACCTTCACGAAGTCTTTGGCCTGCTGTTCGAAATCGCTCTTGAACTGGCCGGTCGAGTTGTCGATGATGCGCTGCACATCGGCTTCGGCATTGTTGAAGTCCAGCGACATCAGGGTCACGACACTCTGACGTGCGGCCGCTGCGTACTCGGCGTTCTGCTGGCGCAACTCTTCGGCCTGACGGTGCTGCCACACCATGAACCCGCTGAGCCCGAGCAGGGCGAGGATCGCCACCACCACCAGCGAGGCAGCGACGGCCTTCCAGTTCGGACGCGGCAGCCGGCGATGCCGGCGCGAACCCGCGCCCTCTTCGCCGGGAATGTGGTCCTCGGACGCGGCGTCGTCGACGTCGTCGCCGGATTCGGTGGCCTCCGGCGCGTCTGCTGCCTCGGTGGCCTCGGGGGCCTCGGTGGCCTCGACAGCCTCTGCCTCCTGCCGCAACCGGATCGCCTTGGCGCGGGCCCGCGCTGCGGCAGCGCGCGCCTCGGCCTCAGCGGCCTCGGCCTCGGCTTCCTCAGCCAGCGCGCGGGCGCGCTGTGCGTCGTCGACCCGCTCCGCCGCGGGCGAACTCCCGGCGCGATCGGTGTCGATCACCGACTCACGTCGTCTGAAAGACGGCACACCGACCTCCTGTCTTCCTCAGTGCTTCCGCGCAGGGTCGTCCCCGAAACGAGAACGTCATTCTTCATTTCTGCGCATCGCTTCGACGATACTCTCCATTTTCGCGCCCTTGGCAAACGGCCTGGACAGCGGAAATGCCGTTTACGTGCTGGGCCGACGCTCAGCGGAAACGGCCTGCAGCTTGTCCTTCATGACCTTGCCGGTGGCGTTCAATGGCAACTCATCGAGGAACTCTACATACCGCGGCACCTTGAAGCCCGCCATTCGGTCCCGGCTCCAGGTGATCAGCTCGTCGGCGGTGCACTCGGCGGTCCCGGGCACGCGCACGACGAACGCCTTGCCGACCTGGCCCATCCGCTCGTCCGGTACGCCGATCACCGCGACCTGCGCAATGGCGGGATGTTCGAGGAGGAAACCCTCGATCTCCGCCGGGTAGGCGTTGAAGCCGCCGACGATGAACATGTCCTTCTTCCGTCCGACGATGCGCAGGCGGCCCGCCTCGTCGAGGGTGCCGAGGTCCCCGGTGTGCAGCCAGCCGTCGGAATCGATGGCCTCCGCGGTGGCGTCCGGGTCGTCGAGATACCCCTGCATCACGGTGTAGCCGCGGATCAGGACCTCGCCATCGTCGGCGATGCGCAACTCGACGCCGTCGCAGGCCACCCCGGCGGTGGTGGCGATGTCGGTGAAGGAGTCCCCCGGTCGCGACAAGGTCGCCGTACCTGCCTCGGTCAGGCCGTAGCCGGTGGCCAGCGTCTGGAACGGCAATTCCTCGTGCACCCGCCGGACGAGCTCGACGGGGATGTCGGCCGCGCCGGTCACCCCGGCACGCAGCGTCGCGAGTTTGGTCTTGTCGGCGACGCCGAGCAGCGAGTGGTAGAGCGTCGGCGGTCCGGGGAGCATGGTGACGCGCTCGGTGGCGATCAGGTCGACGACGCGGTCGACGTCGAAGATCGGGACGGGCAGCATCGTCGCGCCCCGGATGAACGACGCGATCAGGCCGGCCTTGTAGCCGAACGTGTGGAAGTACGGATTGACCATCAGGTAGCGATCGCCCTGACGCAGATCCGCGAGATCGCACCATTCTTCGTACAGCCGAAGGTTCTGGGCGTGGTGCATCATCACGCCCTTGGGGCGTCCGGTGGTGCCCGAAGTGAAGATGATGTCCGAGATGTCCTCGGCGGCAACGTCTCTGCTGAACGGCTCACCGCTGGACAGAAAATCCGACTTCACGTCGACAACGGGCACACTGTTCGGGGCCTGATAATCGACATCGAGGAAACCCTGCTGCACCAGAACGGCTTTGGCCCCGCTGCGGCTGATGATGTCGGCGGCCTCCTCGGCTTTGAACCGGGTGTTGACCGGGACCAGCACACCGCCGGCGGTCAGCAGACCGAACGCCGCGATGATCCACTCGGCGCTGTTGGGCGCCCAGAGAGCGACCCGGTCGCCCTTGGCGACGCCGAACTCGGCAAACGCTCCGGCCGCACGGCGGATCCGGTCGACGACTTCGGTGAAAGACAAGCGCAGCGGACCGTCGACGACCGCTTCGGCGTCGCCGAACCGGTCCGCCGCGCCGGCGACCATCTCGGGGATGGTCGCCCACTTCGGAACGTACGTCACACCGTGACGAGCCGACCCAGGTTGCCGCCCATGATCTTGGCCTGATCCTCCACCGAAAGGTGCTCCAGCGCAGTCACATAGTGCGTCGGCTCGGCCAGCCCTTCGGGGTGCGGCCAGTCGGAACCGTAGAGCACCTGGTCCACGCCGATCAGGTTGATCAGGTCGTCGATGCCCTCCTCGTAGAACGGGCTGACGAAGATGCGGTTCTTGATCTCCTCGATCGGGTTGCCCAGGAAGGCCTCCGGCGCCTTCTTGTAGACCTCGGCCATCGAATCCAGCAGCGGGAACATCCACTTCGAGCCGGCCTCGACGATGCCGACCTTGAGCTTGGGATGCCGGAACAGCGCACCGTGAATCACCCAGGAGGCCACCGCATCCTGGATCGGGCGCCACTCGTTGAGGATCGACATCGCGTTGGTCTGGAACGGCAGCATCTCCTGCGCCACGCCGTCCCACTCCGAGGTGTAGCGCGAATACCCGCTGTCCGAGGAGTGCATCCCGACGAACACGTCGTACTCGACGCACTTCTCCCAGAACGGGTCGAACTCGGGCAGCGCGAACGACCGCGGGCCGCGGAAACCGGGCACCGGTGCCGGGCGTACGAGGATCGCGCGGGCGCCACGCTTGACGGCCCAGTCCAGCTCCTCGATCGCCTTCTCGACGATCGGCAGGGTGATCACCGGCGTGACGAAGATGCGGTTCTGGTAGTTGAAGCCCCACACCTCGTCCAGCCACTGGTTGAGCGAGTGAATGATGACGTGGATGGCGACCGGGTCGTCGCGCAGCCGCTCCTCGATCAGGCTGGCCAGTGTCGGGAACATCAGCGAGCGGTCGACGCCGAGTTCGTTCATCAGCTCGAGGCGGGGGGCCGGCTCGAAGAACGCCGGGATGGACCGCATCGGCTCACCGAACAGTTCGCGCTTGCTCTTGCCGTCCGGGTTGCCGAACTTGAAGTACTCCTCCCAGGCGCCCGGCTTGGCGACGTGGGAGAACGTGGGGTTCGGGATGTAGTTGCTGATCTGGCCCTTGATCGCGATCTTGGTCCGGCCGTTGACCTCGACGTACTGGACGATGTCCTTGTACTCCTTGGGCAGGTACTTGGTCATCGCCTCGGGCGGCTCGTACAGATGGTTGTCCGCGTCGAACAGCGGGAAGGGTATGTCGACCCTGTGAGAAAGTTGCCCCATGGAACACTCCTTTTCGTCTCGGGAGAATCGTATTCTCAATTTTGTCCGGCTGCAATGAGCCGGCCGCTTAACTACGTGCGCAGACTCTGACGCACCAGGTACTTCTGCACTTTGCCGCTGGCGGTCCGCGGGAAGTCGTCGACCTGCCGCAACTCCTCGGGCCACTTCTGGGTCGCGACGCCGCACGCGGCGAAGTGCGCGCGCACGTCGTCGAGCGAGGGCATCGCGTGCCCCTCACGCACCCGCAGCACCGCCGCGGTGTGCTCCCCCAGGCGCGGGTCCGGCGCCGCGACCACCACGGCCTCGGCCACCGCCGGCATCCCCAGCAGCACCTCTTCGACCTCCAGAGCACTGATGTTCTCGCCGCCGCGGATGATCACGTCGGCCTTCCGGTCGGTGATGGTCAGGTAGCCGTCCTCGTCGAGCACGCCGACGTCACCCGTGGAGTACCAGCCGTCGTCGTCGAACGCGTTGCGCGTCAACTCGGCGTCGGTGTATCCCAGGCAGAGGTCCGGACCCCGGCTGAAGATCTCCCCGTCCGGGCCGATCCGGATCTCCACGCCGGGTCGGGCGTTTCCGTCGGTGAACAGGCGCTTCTCGACCGGAGCGGTGGGCCGCGATCCGGTGATCGACGGGTGCTCTGTGCTGCCGTAGGAGCGGAACACGAACATGCCGAGGTCGTGCAAGCGCTGGGTGACCGCCGAGGGCACCGTGGATCCGCCGAGGCCGACGGTGCTGAAGTGGCGCAGGTGCTCCGGACGGCAGTTCGGGTGGTCGAGCAGGCTGGTGACGAAGTAGGGCGGGCCGCCGCCGATCGACAGCCCGTCGCTCTCGATCAGCTCGAGCACCCGGCCGGGATCCCACACGTCACACAGATCGATCGGGGCGCCTTCGAGCACCGGGATCAGGAAGGCGCCGAGCATCCCGATGAAGTGCCCGACGGGGGTGGCCGTCAGCTGCCGCCCGCGATCCGGCGGGTAGTTCGCCAGTAGCTGGCGCGTCTCGCAAACCAGTGTCTGGTGACTGTGCACCACGCCCTTGGGGTCACGGGTGGTGCCCGACGTGAAGGCGATCAGCGCAGGCGATGCAGGATCGGCGGCCACCGTCCCCGCCATCGGGGTCTCGGCGAGCAGATCCTCGAACCGGTGTTCATGGCCACCTGACCCGACGTCGTCAGCACTGACCAGCCCGACGATCGGGATGTCGGCGCAGAGGTCGGGAAGGTAGCGCATCCGCCCGAACTCACGCGTGGTGACGAAGGCGCGCGGCGCCGCCGAGCCCAGGATGTGCGTCAGCTCTTTACGGCCGTAAAAGTGCACCACCGGCACGATCACAGCGCCGAGGAACGCCGAGGCCCAGAACGTGACGGCGGCCTCACGCCAGTTCGGCAGTTGCAGCGCCACCACATCGCCGGCGCCCACCCCGCGGGCCTGCAGCCCCGCGGCGAGCCGGCGCGCGTCATGCTCGACATCGGCGAACGTGCCGCGGTAGGGGCGGACGTCGGAGTGGACGCAGAAGCCGGTATCCGGGTGGTCCTTCAGCCCTCTGGCGAGCAGGTCGCCGAGCGTCTCGCGGGTCCACCACCCTTCCTGCTCATACCGCTCGACCAGCTCCGCAGGAATTGTCCGCATATCGCGCGCGCCTGTCCTCCCATAGCAGGTGAATGCCCCCGTGATGCTATTCTCCGCAAACGAGAATGCCAATACCGCAGATGGAGAATCATTGATGGTCGACCTCGAGATCGAAGACGGTTTGGCGATCATCACCATCGACCGACCGCACGCGCGTAACGCGATCTCACTGGAGACGATGGAGCACCTCGACCGGGCGCTCGACGGCGCCCAGGGTGCCGCCGCGCTGGCCCTGACCGGCACCGGGGACCGGGCCTTCGTCTCCGGCGGCGACCTCAAGGAGCTCAGTGCGCTGCGCACGGTCGAGCAGGCATCGGCGATGTCGTTCCAGATGCGGTCGATCTGCGACCGCGTAGCCCGCTTTCCCGGCCCGACCGTGGCCGCGTTGAACGGGCACGCTCTCGGCGGCGGCGCCGAGTTCGCGGTCGCCGCGGACATCCGACTGGCCGCCGACGACATCAAGATCGGCTTCAACCAGGTGGCGCTGGCGATCATGCCGGCGTGGGGCGGCGCGGAACGCCTGGCCGAGCTCGTCGGATACAGCAGAGCGCTCCTCCTGGCCGGGACGGGGCGGATCCTCTCGGCGACCGACGCCGAGCGCATCGGACTGGTCGACCAGGTCATCCCCCGCGCGTCGTTCGACGAACAGTGGCGGCTGATCGCCCGCACCCTGGCAACCGTTCCGGCGGGCCAGGTCAAGCGGGTGCTGAGAGGTGTCCCGACCACCGAGGCGGTCAAGGCATTCGCTGACCTGTGGGTCGCTGACGAGCACTGGACCGCGGCGGACAAGGTGATGAAGCGCGGCTGACTCCGGCCGTCGTGACACCCTTTGCGCCACTGATTCTCTCTAGACGAGAACCGCATTTCCGGTTATCGTCACGTGCGTGTCGACCTCGCAGCGGGCGCTGGCGCCCGAGATCTCCACCTGGCCAGACGACAACCCGCAGCTGATCGGAAGCAGGTGCGCGAGTTGTGGCGCAACCACGTTTCCGGTACAGCAGCGCTGCCCGAAGTGCAGCGGCGGCGACATGTCAGAGGTGCGGTTGCCGCGGCGCGGCACGATCGTGGCCTGGACGACGCAGGGTTTCCCGCCGGGCCCGCCCTACCTGGGCCCGACCGGCAAGGACTTCGTCCCGTTCGGCGTCGGACTCGTGGAACTGCGCGACGGCGATGAGCCGGTGATCCGGGTGGAGGGTCGACTCACCGAGAACGATCCCGCCAAACTGCAGTTCGGCCAGGAGGTCGAGCTGACCATGGTGCCGTTCACCAAGGGCGACGACGGCGCCGAGATCGTCACCTTCGCCTTTGCCCCGGTCGGCAACTGAGGAGACTGACAGATGAGCAACTCCACCAACGACGTCGCGATCATCGGCGTCGGCCTGCACCCGTTCGGCCGCTTCGACAAGACCGCGATGGAGATGGGCGCCGACGCGATCCAGGCGGCCCTGACCGATGCGGGGCTGAACTGGAAGGACATCCAGTTCGGGTTCGGCGGAAGCTATGAGGTGTCCAACCCCGACGCGGTGACCCGGCTGGTCGGACTGACCGGCATCACCTTCACCAACGTCTTCAATGCGTGCGCGACCTCGGCGTCGGCGATTCAGCAGACCGCCGACACCATTCGGCTGGGCAAGTACGACATCGGCATCGCCATCGGGCTCGACAAGCACCCCCGCGGCGCGTTCACCGACGATCCGGCCAAACTCGCGCTGCCGCAGTGGTATGCCAACAACGGCCAGTTCGTCACCACCAAATTCTTCGGGATGAAAGCCAACCACTACATCCACAAGCACAACATCTCCGAGGAGACGCTGGCGCGGGTGGCCAACAAGAATTTCCGCAACGGCGTGCTGAACCCGAATGCGTTCCGGCGCAAGGAGATTTCCGTTGAGGAGATCATGGCCTCGCCGGTGTTGAACTATCCGTTGCGCCAGTACATGTTCTGCGCCCCCGACGAAGGTGCGGCCGCGGTGATCATGTGCCGCGCCGACATCGCGCACAAGTACACCGACAAGCCGGTCTACGTGCGCGCCAGCGAGATTCGGACCAGGACCTACGGCGCCTATGAGGTGCATGCGACCTCGGCTCCACTCGACGAGGATCCGTCACCGACGGTCTACGCGGCCAAGGCCGCCTATGAGGCCGCCGGTATCGGTCCCGAGGATGTCGACATCGCGCAGCTGCAGGACACCGACGCCGGCGCCGAGGTCATCCACATGGCAGAGACAGGTCTGTGCGCCGACGGCGAGCAGGAGAAGCTGCTGGCCGACGGCGCCACCGAGATCGGCGGCAGCATGCCGGTCAACACCGACGGCGGGTTGATCGCCAATGGGGAACCGATCGGCGCATCGGGTCTGCGGCAGATGCACGAATTGGTGCGGCAGTTGCGCGGAGAGGCCGGCGAACGGCAAGTACCGGGCTCGCCGCGGGTCGGGCTGGCCCAGGTGTACGGTGCGCCCGGCACCGCGTCAGCGACGATCCTGTCGCTATAACGCCTCTGCACCGCGCCACTGGGCCGACGCTACGGGCTGCCGTGCGACGCCGCGGCTTCCTTGGCGAAGGCGGCGACCTCCGGCAACGGGTCGCCCTCGAGGCGGCGCAGCCACTCCTCGCAGAACGCGAAGGTCTCCGCATGCCCGGTGTCGATTCCCAGCGCCTTCTCCATGACGATCGCCTGCGACACCGCGGTCGCGAAGATCGTCCACACCACGGGCGGCACCTCACCGGCTTCGGCCCGGTGCCGGTCCAACGCCTCCGCGATCGCCTGGTTCTGCGCCTGCCGGAATCGCTCGGCGTAGTACACGATCTCGGCGCGCAACGCTTTGCGATGGTTGGCCAGACCCATGAATTCCATGGTCAGGCGGGTGGCTTCGGGCGCGGTGCTGAACCGCCACAGCGCCCACAACGGTTGCGGCGACTGCAGCGCAGTGGTCAGCACCGCCAACCCCTCTTCGGCCCGCCGCCGGAACACCGCCAGGAACAGATCTTCCATCGTGCGGAAGTAGTAGTGCACCAGCTGCGGTTTGAGATGGGCGCGGTCGGCGACCCGCCGAGACGTCACCGCCGCGTAGCCCTCCTCGAGGAGCAGTTGCTCGGCGGCGTCGAGCAGCACCACCCGATTCTTCGCGTCGGGAGCCCCGATTCGTCGCGACGATTTCATTCCCACCTCCCCTCCCGGAGTCATGCTCACCTCCCATCCTCCGCCGGTAGCGTCCCAGACCGTCAGCACCGGTGAGCGCCCGACATGCCTACTGATCTTGACCCTAGCTCTCCGACCATGCTAAGCAAGTGCTCAGCATTCGCGAAATATCACGCCGATTCCCCTGACACCCCTTCATCGGCACGAGCCCGCAGCCCGGGAGGCAAGAACCATGAGCAACTTCGACACGGTCGACTACTTCACCGATCCCTCCCTGGTGCCGGATCCCCACCCGTACTTCGACCACCTGCGCAGCAAGTGCCCCGTGGTCCAAGAACCCCACTACGGGGTGCTGGCGGTGACCGGTTACGACGAGGCGGCCACGGTCCTCAAGGACACCGACACGTTCTCGTCGTGCATCGCGGTCGCCGGCCCGTTCCCGCCACTGCCCTTCACACCCGAAGGCGACGACATCACCGACCAGATCACCGCACACCGGCCCCAGATGCCGATGTTCGAGCACATGGTCACCATGGACCCGCCCGACCACACCAACGCCCGCTCACTGCTCAACCGCCTCCTGACGCCCAGCCGGCTCAAGGAGAACGAGGACTTCATGTGGCGGCTGGCCGACGAAGTGCTCGACGACATCCTCGGCGACGGACCGGTGGGCCGCACCGAGTTCCTCAGCGCGTACGCAAAGCCCTTCTCGCTGTTGGTGATCGCCGACCTGCTCGGTGTTCCGGAGGCCGACCACGAGGAGTTCCGCACCGTCCTGGGCGCACCGCGGCCCGGCGCCAACGTCGGCTCGCTGGATCACACCGACCTCGTCTCGACCAACCCGCTGGAGTGGCTCGACGACAAGTTCAGCGCCTACATCGAGGACCGCCGCGAGAATCCGCGCGACGACGTGCTGACCGCACTGGCGACGTCGAAGTACCCCGACGGGTCGACCCCGCCGGTCATCGAGGTGGTGCGCTCGGCGACGTTCCTGTTCGCCGCCGGCCAGGAGACCACCACCAAGCTGCTGTCGGCGTCGCTGCGGGTGCTCGGCGACCATCCCGACATCCAAGAGACCCTGCGCCGCGACCGTAGCCGGATCCCGGTGTTCATCGAGGAGGCGCTGCGGATGGACGCGCCGGTCAAGAGCCAGTTCCGGCTGGCCAAGAAGCCGACGAAGGTCGGTGATGTCGACGTCCCGGCCGGCACCACGCTGATGGTGTGCCCGGGCGCGGTCAACCGCGACCCGAGTCGCTTCGACCACCCGCACGAATTCGATCTGAATCGCAAGAACGTGCGCGAGCACATCGCCTTCGGACGCGGAGTGCACTCGTGCCCCGGCGGGCCGCTGGCCCGCGTCGAGGGACGGGTGTCGATCGAGCGGATTCTGGACCGGATGGGCGACATCGCCATCGACGAGGAGTTGCACGGTCCGCCCGGGGATCGCCGCTACACCTACGAACCGACGTTCATCCTGCGCGGCCTGACCGAACTGAATATCACTTTCGCCCCAATTCGTTGAGTACGTAAGCCGATTCGCTTCCCTCGTCCGATGTCGCGTTCTATCATTCGACGATGGTGTTGAGCAAAACGCTGACGGTGGCTGCTGCCGGTGTGGCCGGCATGTGCGCGGCGACCACGGTGTTCGCCGCCGGGGTCGCCGAGGCACAGCCTCCGCTGCGCCATATCAAGTACACCGTGGGCGCCAGCCAGGACATCGCCAACGCCGAGATCTACTACCGCGAGGTCGACCCGCCGAACTGGGCCGAGTACAGCCACAATCCGTACCGGTTCAGCCCCAACGTCGAAGCGAATCTCGGCCCAGGCAAAACGTGGGTGTTCGACACCATGCTCGCCGACCCGGACCAGTGGGCCATGGTCGTCGTCGGATTGCCTGCCCAGACCTCGCCACCGCTGAACGAGCCGGGCTTCGTGTGCGAATTGCGCGTTGACGATGTCGTGGTCTCCACCGATGCCGGCACCAAAGGGGCACTCTGCTCGATCCGCCCATGGTGATCGTCGGTTCGCGCTGAACTCCTACAACGGCGGCTCGTTGATGCTGGCCGATGCGTCACCGCGGGCCCAGAACGAGCGATTGTCCTTGGCGATGCACGTGAGAAAGAGGCCGTCCGGCGACTGCGCCACCTCGCCGTCGAGCGCTGGGCACAGGCCACCCTCGTTCTTCACCCCGTGCATTTCCGGAGACCGGAACCACCGCGGCTCATAGCGCCGCGGAGAGCCGCAGAACACCAGCCGTCCCCAATTCGTCACACCGAACACGTAATACGTCGTGTTCGCGCAGTAGGAGCCCAACACGACGTTCGACTGGATTCCGGGTGTGCAATTGGGGTAGTTGCACTCTGCGCCGGGCGGCGGTGGGGGCGGCTGCGCGGAGACCGGCGGCGCAGCCATCAGCCATGCCGGAACCGTCAGGGCCGCGAGTCCCGCGAAAACAGAGCGCACTCGGTCATCTTCACATATGCCGGTAACCAAATTCTCCCTTTTGGAGAGCATTGCCCAAGGCACCGTTAGGCTTTGATTATGGATACTGTACGCGCAATCGGAGTCCTGGCCGCCACAGCAACAGTGGTGGCGAGTCTGGTCGGGGCGCCCGCGGCGCACGGTGAGGACTGGGGAGTGGACATCAGCGGTACCTGGAGCGTGTACTCCGACGGTGAATGGGCGAAGACCAACGAGGTGTTCATCGACCAGCGGTCGGTCCAGCAGACCTGGACCGTCGACGTCAACTGCGTCAGCCCTATCGAGTGCAGCGGAACGGTCAAGAGCAGTCTCGGGTGGACGGGTCAGGCCAGACTCGAGGATTACTGGTTCATCGAGCATGAAGTGCCGAACTGGATGCCCTGCCCAGACGGCACGTTTGCTACCGGATATCAGAAATTCCTCATGTGGGGGTGGGATTCGACCATCGAACGGCGGATCACCCGGTTCATGTCCACCATGGCCGGTCGTAATGTCACTCTGAGCGACAGTGGCGCGTGCGGCGTGAACAATCCGAAGGTGATCGAACTGCCGGTGTGGGCCGAGAAACTGGCCTGACCCGCACCGGCGGTCAAGTCACTTAGGCAGTAGATCCTTCCACGACGTCGGCGCCGAGCCCGACGTCACGTCTGTGATCTGCTGCAGAGAACCGTCCGGTGCCACGTAGTTCCCGGTGTTCGGGTCGTACGACGCGCTGGCAACGGACGGCCCTTCGGACGCGGCACCACCGAAAGCACTCGGCGCCACCGGTGTCGCCCCGGCAGCCGGCTCGACGGGCGCGGGAGGCGCCGCCGGCGCCCCCGGCGCCGGTGGGCCGACCGGGAACGGTGGCGTACCGGGTGGAGACACCGGCGGGGTGCCCATCCGCTGGGCGCCCGGTGGCAGCGGAGTGCCTTCCAGCGGCGCGTGAATACGGTCCTCCCCCTCGACCGTATCGTCGATCGGGACGCCCTGCTTGACCAGGTTGGGGTCGAAAGGGTGCGGGCCGAGTATGTGCTGCCGGATGGCTAGCGGCACGAATCCGCGGGGATCGTTGCACAGCTCGACGGTGGGAGCGCGCTTGCCCGGATGGGCCATGCAAGGGTAGTTGCGGGCACCACGGACGTTGAGTGGAGAGTCCTGCGGCAGCTTGCAATACAGGCCGTCCGGGGTGTCGACCACCGTCTCGTCTTCGGGGTTGCGCCACTGCGACGGCGGCAGGAAGCCGACCGTGCACGGGTTGGGATCGCTGATGGTTAGCGCGAAGTCACCCAGCGGCAGGCCAGATGGGACATTCTGGGGCAACCCAAAAGACTGCTGCGCGGCGATGATACTGGGGAACAGCACCAACAGTTGCTCGATAGACGGGTTATAGGTGAGCAGAACCTGACCTACCGTGGTGAGATTCGCCAGCAGAATCGGGAGTGTCGGCTTTACCTGCTCCAACAGCGAGCTGACTTCCTGCGCGAAGCCGGGGCCCTGCTGCAGGATGGCGCGAACCTGTGGATCATTCTGCACCACCTGCGCGGTCACTCCGCTGAGACTGCGGGCCCATGTCCTGATCGCCTGCGTGGTCTCCGCCTGTGAATCCAGCAGTGGCTTGACGTCGTCGACGAGAGCGCGCGCCTGGTCGGACACCCCGCTGACCTCGTCACTGACCTTAGCGGCCGAGTCGAGCAACGAACCGAACTCCGGACCTGCGCCGTTGAAGGCCTCGTAGGTCTCGTCGAGTAATTCGGGAATCCGATCCTTGGGCAGGCTGCCGACCATAGCGCTGAGCTGGTCGAGCATCGGGCCGACCTCTTGCGGAATCGTGGTCCTCTGCATCGGGATTCGCGACCCGTTCTCCAGGTACGGCCCGGAATCGGTGTTGGGCCGCAGATCCACGTACTGCTCGCCAACCGCCGACACGCTGCGCACCTCGGCCTGCAGATCCGCGGGCACCTTCGGTGAGGTATCCAAGGACAGCGTGGCCTCCGCCCCGTTCTCCGTCAGCGCAACCGATGTCACCTTGCCGATCTGCACACCGCGGTAGGTCACATTACTGAAGCGGTAGAGACCACCGGAAGCCGGCAGCTCCAGCTTGACCGTCAACCGGCCAATCCCCACCAGGGTCGGGACCTGCATGTAGGCGAAGACCATCACCGCGACACCGACGATCGACGCGATCGCGAAAATGATCAGTTGATTCCTGACGAAACGGGTCAGCATCAGCCACCACCTCCGGGTGCCGGAGCGGCAGGTACCGCCGACTCAGCCGCACCCTGGGCTCCGAAGGGCCCCGCGAAGATCTGCTCCCCGGTGATCGGCGCCGACTGCGGCAGCCACGGTGTAGCCGGCGGCGGGGGCGTCACCGGCAGAGTCGGCTCCGTCATCGATGGTAGTGGCGGCGTCACCCCACCTACGGGTGGTGTCGGCGGCAAAGCCTCGTCCGGCGGTGGAGCCACCCCGAGCCTGAGCGGGTCGTAGGAGTAGTTCAGATAGTACGGATCCCCAGGTGCCGGAATCAATTTCGCCTCCTCGTCGCCCCACCGTGTCCCGAGCAGGAGCGTCTTCTTCAACCGTGGGTACGTAAGGTCGAATGTGGCATAGAGATTGATGTAGTCGCCTCGGGTGACGCGATCAGCGAAGGTCGGACCGTACGGGAATGCCGTAGCCCACAGCACCGCGAGGTTGAGGTCGGGTCCGATGTCGGCCAGTGCTCCAAGGATCGGCCCGAGATTGTCCAGATTCTTGACCAGATCGTCGCCGGCGTCGTTGACGAGACCCTCGGCGGTGTCGCTGAACTCGCCGAGCTTCTGCAGGGCGGTAGTGAAATTCGGACGTTGTTCGATCAGGACGTCGATGGCCGGCGGAATCTCCTTAAGCGCGCGGTCGATGACGTCGCGCTGGTCGGCGAAGGTGCCGGCGGCACGACGCAGCTGCTGCATCGACGCGACGATGTTGCCCCGCTGCTCCTCGAGTACTCCGACGAAATTGTCCAGGCGCGTCAGCAGCTCCCGGATCTCGTTCTCGCGGCCTGAGATTCCGGTGCTCATGCTGTGGATGATGTCACCGACCTGGCCCAGCCCACCGCCGTTGGCGACCGTCGACAGCGACGCTAACGTCCGCTCGGTGGTCGGGTAGACCGACGACGCGTTGAGCGGCAAGGTCGCACCGGGCTGCAGCCGGCCGTTGGGCTCCTCGCCCAGTGGCGGGTTCAGCGCCAGGTGCATGGAGCCTAATAGACTCGTCTGGCCGATGGTGGCCACCGCATTAGCCGGAACCACCACACCTGGTTTCACCGAGATCTCGATGTTGGCGTGCCAGTCGTCCACCGTCATCGTGCCGACGCTGCCGACGACGACGTCGTCGATCATCACCGGCGAGTTGGACTCCAGTGTGGCCACGTTGGGCACCTGCACGGTGTAGGTCTGCGCGTCCGGTCCGCGTCCTGGCGCGCCTGGAAGCGGCAGCGAGTTCAGGCCTTGGAAGGCGCAACCCGTCATCGACAACGCCACACTGACACCGACAACTCCGAATCGCTTCACTCTGGGGATGCTCTGTCGCTTCGCTCCGAAGATCATGCCGGCGGAGTCCCTTCTGCGGGCAGCAGCGGCGTATTCGGCGCCACCGGGGGAGGGGGGTTGCCAGGCGCCGGCGTCGGGGGCAGCAGCAGCCCATCGACAGTCTGCTGCTGGGGCGCCACATTGGACAGGATGTTGGGGGGCCCCGGAATCGGTGCGCCGGGGTACAGAGCCGGGGACGGCGTCGCAGGCGCGTCGTTGTCGGGCATGTACAGCCCCGGTGGGCCGGGCGGTGCGTTCCACCCCGGAGGCGGCGGGATGTCGCCGGCTCCGGTGTAGGCCGACACCGTCGGTCGCGGCTCTGGCGGATCACCAGGTCCGCTGCCACCGGGCGCCAGCTTCGGATCGGTGTAGATCAACCGGTGCGGGCTGACCGCCGGCCGCAGGTACGCGTTGATCGGGAACGGCAGGTTCGTAAAGTTCACCAGCCGCAGTGCCGGTCCCAAGTACTGCGCGCACAGCTTCGCGGTCTCGGGCGCGGTCGTATTGGCGACCCCACCGATCAGACCACAGATGAACCACACCGGGTTAGAGAAGTTGGAGACAGAGAACGCCCCAGTCACCGACCCGCCATTGGGATAATAGATGTTGTTGAAGTTGCCGATCGCGTTGGGCATGATGTGTAGTACGTTTTCGAAAGCCAGTCTATTGTCGACGAGGATCTGAGTCAGGCTGGCCAGTCGCTGCACCTGTTCGGCGGTCTGATCCCTACTGCCGGCAACGAAACGCTGGACATCACCGAGGGCCAGCGACAACTCCGTCAGCGCGGAGTCCAGATCGGCCCTGCTGTCATTGATTACGCTGGTCAGGCTCGCCAGGCGATTCTCGAACAGCACGATTTGCTGCTTGCTGTCGCGCAGCGCTGTGACGAACACCTGCAAGTTGGTGATGATGTCGGCGATGTTGCCGCTGCCCTCGGCGAAGATCCGCGCCGCACCGGACAGCTGGCGAAGGGTTTCGCGCAGCTTCTCGCCGTTGCCGCCCATCGCGTTGGCGGCGCTGTCGACAAACCGAGAGATGGAGGTGTCGTCACCAACGGACTGGGGGCCCAATTCCTTTGCCAGGCGCGTCAACTGCTTCTTGACCTCGTCCCATTCGACGGGCACCGCGGTGCGATCGATGGGAATGACCCCCCCGTCGCCCATGGTCGGTCCGTCACCCTCCCGGTAGGCCGGGGTGAGCTGGACGTAACGCGCGGCCACCAGATTCTGCGCGACGATCACGGCCCGGGCTTCGGCGGGGAGCTCCACCCCGCGGTCGACCTTGAGGATCATCTTCGTCTGGGTGCCCTCGGGCTCGATCTGGTCGATCGAGCCGACCTTGACACCCGAGATTCGCACTTCGTCACCGGGGTAGATTGCCGTCGCCGTAGGGAAGTACGCCGTGATCGTTTGGGGCCCGAAGAACACCTGACGGACCAGGAACGCGGCACCGGCGACCAGCAGCAGGGCCAGCATGATTGCCGTGCCGGCTACGAGCGGCTTACGGGTTGCCATCATTGGGGAGATCTCCTGGCTGCGGAATGCCGTTGACGGGGAAGGGCAGTTCGGCCCTCGGACCGGCGTTGTCCGGTGGCTGACCGGCATCGACCCCGCGGCGGAATCCAAACGCGTAATCGAGGAACGGCTCGAGAAGCTGGGCAGGTGAAATGTTCGGCACCAGCGCGTTGTAATACGCGCCGTTGGAGACGATCTCGCCTTGGGTCAGGTAGTACTTAGCCGCGCCAGGCAGCATTTTGGCCAGATTGTCGCGGTTCTTTTCCAGCACGGCGACCACGGTGTTGAGCCGTTCCAGCGCCGGGGCCAGCTCTGCTTCGTTGTCGCCGACCACGCCACGCAGTTCCTGCGACACCGCGGCGATGTTGGCCAGCAGGCTGGTGATCGCGTACCGACGGTCGTTGAGCACGGCGAGCAGATCGTTGGCGTTGAGGATCAACCGATTGACCTGCGCACTGCGCTCGGAGAAGATGCCAGTCACATCACCGGCGGTGCGCAGCAATTCGGCCAGGCTCTCGTTACGGCTGTTTAACGACTGCGACAGCCGAGAGAGCCCGTCGAAGGTCGGGCCGAGTTGAGGGGCGACCTGATCGAGCGTCTCGGCCAGTGTGTCCAGCGACCGGTTCAACGAGTCGGTGTCGGTGGCCGCGGTGTTGGTGGTCAACTCACCGACCGCGTCGGTCAGGGAATACGGCGACGACGTCCGCGAGGTCGGGATGACCTGTTGCGAATCGAGGGTTCCGCTGCCGTCGGACTCCAACGCGAGCACCCGCTCACCAAGCAGGGTTCCGGTTCGGATGTGAGCGGTGGTGTCGGACCCCAAGGCGTACTTGCCGTCGATGGTGAAGCCGACCAGCGCATCGCCGTTGTTGAGTCCGATCGACGAGACCGAGCCGACCTTGATGCCGGAAACCGTCACATCGTTGCCGACCGACAGGCCACCGGCCTCGGTGAACAGCGCCTGGTACCGGATCGCGGTGGCCCACTGTAACAGGCGTTCGGGCTGCAGGCCGACCGCGATGACCAGGATCATCAACACGACGCCAATGAATCCCGCTCGGGCGAGTTGAGAACCGCGATACTTGAGCATTTACTCGTCCACGCACCTTCCTGTCTCTTGCTTGATCCAGGGGAAGACCACGGTGCGCCCCTCGAGATCGCTGGCGCGGAAGGTGATACCGCAGATGTAGTACGGGAACCAGGCGCCGTAGGATCCGACTCGGGCCAGCTTGCGGTAGATCTCCGGCAGCCGCTGCAGCGTGGCGTCGAGGCGGTCCAGATCATTGGTCACCAGCGGGGCGAGCCGGTTGAGTTCGTCAACGGTACCGGCCAGCGGCGCGCGGCCCCGGCTCAGCAGGTCGGCCATCGACGCGGTTCCGTTGTCCAGGGCCTCGATCGCCGTGCCGATCGGGTCGCGATCCGCGGCCAGCCCGCTCACCAACTGCTCGAACCGGTCGATCGCGCCGGAGAACTCCTCACCGTCCTCACTGAGGGTGTCCAGCACGGTGCGCAGGTCCTCGATCACCCCTTCGATGACCTCGTTGTTGTCCGCCAGCGTGGTGGTGAACGACGACGTCTTGGAGAACAGCGATTCCAGCGTGCCACCTTGGCCCTGCAGGATCTGAACCAGCGATGAGGTCAGGGCGTTGACGTCTTCGGGGTTGAGTCCTTGGATCACCGGCTTGAGCCCGCCCAGCAGCAGGTCCAGATCCAACGCCGGCGCGGTGCGCGTTTGCGGGATCTGGCCGCCCGCAGGCACGATCTGGGTCGAGTCGGGGGTGTCGACCAGTTCGAGATAGCGGTCCCCCACCAGGTTGAGGTAGCGGATCACCGCCTTGGTGCCGGTGGTCAGCACCGTGTCGCGGTCGGCGTCGAATTTGACCAGCACCGACCGATCGGGCTGCAGCGAGACCTCCTTGACGGTGCCGACGCGGATCCCGGCGATACGGACCGTGTCGCCGGTCTGCAAGCGGGAGGCATCCGAGAACACCGCCGAGTACTCGTTGGTGGCTCCGGTTCTCGAGTCACTGAAGACGAAGAACAGGAACGCGGTCAACACCACCATGACCAAGCCGAAGATGCCGAACTTGATAAGGGTTCCGATGGAGCGGGTCATCCTGGCATTCCGATCTGCGCACTGTTGCGAGGCGGTCCGTCGAGCGGCCCGAACAGCCAGTTCTTCAGGCCCTCGGAGTTGAGCAGGATGCCGGCGTTACCGTACTGGGCAGGGTTCGAACCGATATCACCAATGATCAGAGGTGGTACGTATTCGGACTGCAATTCCGGCAAGCCGAGCTCGGCGCAGTAGTCACGGCCACCACTGGTCGCGGCCACCTTCGGGAGGTCACGCGGATAACGATAGCGCTCCACGCCCAACGTCAGCCCAGAATTCACCACGATGCCGGAGAACTGTGGCGCCGACTTGGCGAATGGTATCAGTCCCCCGATACCACACCAGATGGACTTGCGGTACAGACGGAGCAAGTCGGTGCTGGGTACGAGCACGTCAAGGACATCGGTCAGTGCCTGGCGATTGCCGCCCATGACCTCGTTGCCGATGTCCGCCAGTCCGATCGCACTGATCAGGAACGCGTCCAGGTTGGCCTGCTCCTCGACGATCGAGTTGCTCAGTGTCATGGCGCTCTGCACTGTCGACATCAGGTCGGGGCCCGCATCGGCGTAGGCCTCCAGGACCGGCACCGACACCTCGATGTCGTGGGCCAGGTTCGGCAGGCTCGGCTCCAGTTTGGCCAGCAATGCGTTGAAGTCACTCATCGTCTGCCCGAACTTCTCACCGCGTCCGCTGAAGGCCTGCGAGATCGCGCCGAGAGTTTGGTTCAGCTTGGTCGGCTCGATGGCGTCGAGCACGTTGAACAGGCGCTGGAAGACGGTGTTGATCTCGACGGTCACGTGCTGCCCCTGCAGTACCTGTCCTCGCTGCAGCGGTTGCGCGGCCGGGTCCGGCGGGGGTTCGAGCTGCACGAATTTGGCACCGAACACCGTCGTCGACGCGATGTCGACGTTGACGTTGCGCGGAATCAGGTGCATCTGGGACGGGTCCATGTCCAGGCGCAGTTCAGCCTTGCCGTCGGGCCGGTAGGAGATCGAGTTGACGGTACCGACCTGCACCCCGCGCATCTTGACGTCCGCATCCGGGTTCATCACAAGGCCGGCGCGGTCGGAGATCACCGTCACCGAAACCGTTTCGGCGAACTTCCCGGCGAACAGTCCGATCGAGACCGCCAGGATCGCGACCAGGGCCACCACCAGTGCGAGCCCCGCCAGCGGGCGAACATAGCTGTTGTTCAACTCGACTCCCCTAGCCCGACAGGTTGAAGTTGCCGTTGGAGCCGTAGATCGACAGTGACACCAGCAGGGTCACTGAGACCACGACCACCAGAGAGGTGCGGACCGCGTTGCCGACCGCCGCCCCCACACCGGACGGCCCGCCGGAGGCGAAATAGCCGAAGTAGGTGTGCACCAACAAGATCGCGATCGCCATCAGAATAGCCTGCAAAAATGACCACAACAGATCGATCGGATTCAAAAACGTGTCGAAATAGTGGTTGTAGAGGCCGCCGGACTGACCGAACAACACCACCGTGGTGAACTGCGAGGCCAAGAACGACAGGATCACCGCGATCGAGTACAAGGGCGTGATCGCCACCATGCCGGCCACGATCCGCGTCGAGACCAGATACTCCACCGGCCGGATCCCCATCGACTCCAGCGCGTCGATCTCCTCGTTGATCCGCATCGCCCCCAGCTGCGCAGTGACTCCGGCCCCGAAGGTCGCCGCCAACCCGATGCCAGCCACCACCGGCGCGGCGATGCGCACGTTGATGAACGCCGCCAAAAAGCCGGTCAGCGCCTCGATCCCGATATCTCCCAGCGACGAATAGCCCTGGATCGCCAACGTCCCACCCGCAGCCAGGGTCAGGAACCCGACGATCACCACGGTGCCGCCGATCATCGCCAACGTGCCCGCACCCATCGAGATCTCGGCGATCAACCGGATGATCTCCTTACGGAAATGCACCGCTGCATGCGGAGTGCCAGCCAACGCCCGCCCGTAGAACAACGTGTGATCACCGATACGCGACAACCAATCCACCGGACGGATGACGTTTTTCACCAGCCGCGGAAACCGCGTTAAAATCACCGTAGTACCCATTGTCGACCCGCTAGCCCGTCGTCATCCGGATACCGATCGCGGTCACCACCACATTGATCACGAACAACGCCATGAACGCATACACCACCGTCTCGTTGACCGCGTTGCCCACCGCCTTGGCCCCACCCCCGGTAATCGTCAACCCCCGATAACACGCCACCAGCCCCGCGATCAGCCCGAACAACGCGGCCTTGACACACGAGATGATCACCTCAGGCACCCCGGTCAACAGCGTGATCCCCGCGGCGAACGCCCCCGGATTGACGTCCTGGACGAACACCGAGAAGAAGTAACCGCCCAGGATGCCGATGATCACCACCAGACTGTTCAACAGCAGGGCGACCAGGCCGGCTGCCAGCATCCGCGGAGTCACCAAACGCTGCACCGGGTTGATGCCCAGCACCTCCATCGCGTCGATCTCCTCACGGATCGTGCGCGACCCCAGATCAGCACACATCGCCGTGGCCCCTGCACCGGCCACGATCAACACCGTCACCAACGGACCCACCTGCGTCACCGCACCGAAAGCCGCCCCCGCCCCCGACAAATCGGCCGCGCCCAACTCCCGCAACAAAATGTTCAACGTAAACGACACCAACACCGTGAACGGAATCGCCACCAACAACGTCGGCGCCATCGCCACCCGCGCCACAAACCAACACTGCTCCAAAAACTCCCGCCACTGAAACGGCCGCACAAACACAAACCGCACCGCATCCAACGCCATCGAGAAGAAGCCACCAACAGCCTGCATCGCACCCGAGAGTCCGTTCGGCAACGCGATGCCAGTCGACCAACGCTCTGCCCCTTTACCCGCCATCAGCCAGGTCCTCCTGGTCCTTCGAGGATCGTCACTGCTGACACCGCCGTCGGGCCGCCGATAGTGTGCGCGAGTCCGATCCTCGCACCGTCGACCTGATTGGCGGCCTCCCCTCGCAACTGTTGAACCAACTCGACGCACTGTGCCACACCGGTGGCGCCCGGCGGGTGACCTTTGGACTTCAAACCGCCGCTGGGATTCACGGGTAGTGCGCCACCGACGGTCGTCACCTCCGACTCGAGGAGCTTATAGGCCCCCAACCGTTCGGCGAATCCGAGGTCTTCGTAGCTCATCAGCTCGATACCGGTGAGGAAGTCGTAGACCTCGGCGACATCGACATCGGCCGGTGTCAGCTCGGCCATCGCGTACGCTTGCTTGGCCGCGCGCACCGTCGCCGGGAAGCTGACCATATCCGGCTTGTGCTGGTGCATCACCGAGTCCAGCCCGAGCCCGACACCGCGGATCCACACCGGGCGGTCGGTGAACCGGTCGACGACGTCCTCGGCCGCGATGACGACGGCCGCAGCACCGTCACTCTGCGGTGCACAGTCGTACAAGCGGAACGGGGTCACCACCGTCGGTGCGTTCAGGGCCTGCTCCATCGTGATCTCAAAGCGCAGCCGCGCCTTCGGGTTGTTGACGCCGTGCCGGTGGTTCTTCACCGCCACCATGGCTAAGTGTTCTTCAGTTGCCAGAGATTCGTAGAGATATCGGCGAACATGCAGAGCGAATCCAGCCGGGGCCACCAAGCCCAGCGGGTAGTCCCAGGCCATGTCGCGCACCATGGCCTCCCATTCCCACAGCATTCCGGCCGACGTGGTGTCCCGTAGCTTGTCCGCGCCGATCACCAGGGCGACGTCGCACGCCCCCGAACCGACCGCGAACAACGCGTTGCGGATGGCATCGTGTCCGGTCGCGCAGGAGTTCTCCACCCGGCTCACCGGCAACTCGACCAGGCCGAGGGTGTCGGCCAGGATTCCCGACGGGAAGCCGTCGGCGGTGCCCATCGCGCCGATCCAGGCGGCCTGCAGATCCGTTTTTGCCAGGCCCTTGTCGACCGTCCCGGCACACGCCGAATAAGCCATCGGGATCAGATCCTTGATGCCGAGCGCGAAATGCTCGCCGAACGGCGTCATCCCCGCGCCGACGATCGCGGCCCGCCTCACGCCGCGCTCGTTTCCGGCTCGAACGCGTAACCGTAGTCCGGGACGCCCGAGCGCACCGCGATCCGACGGAGCGCGAGCCGCCCACGGTCGCCGATGTCGACCGTTCCTGGCGGCACTCCGGTCACCTTGACCAGCGCGCGCACCGCGACGTCATTGAGCTCGACGATGACCAGAGAGTACGGCGTCCGCAGACCTGGCACGGGCAGGTGCACCGTGGTCTCGGTGTACACCGTCCCGGTGCGCGGCAGCGCCACCAGCTCGTAGTCGGTGGACAACGTGCCGTCTGCGTTCACCCGGAAGCGGGGCGGGAAGTCCAGCTCGTCGGAGCCGATGAAACGCCCGGCTTCCCAACGGACCTTAGCCTCGAACGCGCGCTCGTAGGCCGCCAGCGAGATCGGGATGTCTCCGTCGGCGACGAGTTTCCCCTGGGGCACCGGACGCGGTTCGGGCTCGCGGCGCTGGATCTGCGCCACTCCGCCGGTCACGGTGAGCCCGGACAGGATCGCCTGTTCCACCGCGACCAGCGGACCCGACACCCCACGCTCGGCCAGACCGGCCAGGGCGAACAGGCTGGCACTCGCACCCGAGGTCGGCAACGTCGGCGGATCACCGAGGCACAGCTCGGTGGCGCGCTGGTGCTCGACGCCGGCGATCGCGACCGGAGTGTCCAGCCAGGCCGCAGCCAGCGACGCGATCAGGCCCCGCTCGTGCAGCAGCCGGGGATCGCCGTAATCGTGGATGTCACCGGTGGCGTCGCGGGTGCGGACCGGCAGGCTGCGCGCGACCCGCGCCGCGGTGCGCACCTGCAGGCCGCGTTCGGCCGTCACGATCGCCGCTGCACCGGCCGGCTGCAGGTCGGCCCCGATGATCAACGTCCGCGGACGCGCCGAACTGACCGCGTCGACGGTGGCGGGAGCGCCGCCGAGCCTTTCGTCGACCTCCAGTTCGGGATCCAGCCCGAGACCGGCGAGCAGTACTGCCGCATTGCTGCTCTCCAGCAGCGGCATGTCGCGGCTGACCAGTACCACCCGCTCCACCGCGACGCCGCCGGTCAGGGCCGCCCGCCCGGCCTCCACGGCCATCGTGACGACGTCTTCGTCGTCACCGGCCACCCGGTGCAGAGGCGAACCCCAGCACGGCAGGTAGGTGCCGATGGACGTGACGAAGGGCATACAGGTCTCTCCCAGCGAGGTGTGGTGGTCGAGTCAGGTGACGGCGCCGGCCGTCTTCAGCTCGATGATGCGGTCCCAGTCGAGGCCGATTTCGACCAGGATGTCGTCGGTCTGTTCGGCGAAACCGGGGGCAGGCCCCGACGTGGGCGCGGAGACATCGAACTGGACCGGGTTGGCCACCAGCTCGAGTTCGCCCGCCTGCACCAGGTATTCGTTTGCGCGCACCTGCGCGTCCGCCGCGGCTTGCAGGGTGTCCTGCACAGGGGCCCACGGCCCCGCCAGGGTGGCGAACCGCTCGCTCCACTCGGCCAGCGGACGTTTGCCCATCGCCTCCGTGAGGATCTCGGCGGCTTCGGCGGTGTGCTCGGCGAACGATTCCGCCGAGGCGAACCGCGGGTCGTCGACCAGATTGTCGAGCTCCATGTGTCTGCACACGTCGGCCCAGAATTTGGTGGGCTGCATCATCACGAAGGAGATGTAGCGGTCGTCAGCGGTCGGATACAAGCCGACCAGCGGATTGATCGGTGATCCGTGCACGCCCGGCGGGAAGGCTTCCATCCGCTCGTTGAGGTGGTTGGTCAGCGCGACGGTGTGCCCCAACGCCCACAGACCACTGCCCAGCAGCGACACATCGACGATCGACGGCTCACCGGTGCGCTCCCGCTTCAGCAGCGCCGCGGTGATGCCGCCGGCGAGGTTGGTGCCCGAGATCGTGTCCCCATAGGCGGGCCCCGGGGGACCGACCATGCCGGGCGTGCCCGGCGGTGTGATGGTGGCGGCCGTACCGGCCCGGCACCAGAATGCGGTCATGTCGTAGCCGCCCTTGACCGACTCCTCGCCGCGCGGTCCCAGCGCGCTGCCGCGCGCGTAGATGATCGTCGGGTTGACCGCGCGGATGTCGTCGACGTCGATGCCGAACTTCCGGCGATGGCCGGGCAGGAAGCTGGTCAGGAACACGTCGGCGCGGCGGGCCAGTTCGAGCAGGACCTCCCTGCCCTCGGGCACCGACATGTCCAGCCCGATACTGCGCTTGAGACGATTGGCATGTTCGATGTTCGGGTTGGGGTCGCCCTCGACCCGCAGCAACCCGGTCTGACGTAGGCCCCGCTGCGGGTCACCCGTCACGGCATGCTCGACCTTGACGACGTCGGCTCCCCATTCGGCCAACACGGCGCCGGCCGACGGGACGAAGCCGTACATGGCGACCTCGAGGACGCGTATCCCCTCCAATGGCTTGGACATCACTGCACCACCGTCGCGAACGTCTTGGACTCCAGGAACTCCTCGAGACCGGCCCGGCCCATCTCACGCCCGATTCCTGATTGCTTGAACCCGCCGAACGGGCTGTCCGGGCTGAAGTAGTTGCCCCCGTTGATGGAGAACGTCCCGGTGCGAATCCTGCGCGCGATGGCCAGCGCCCTGTCCTGGCTTCCGAATACCGCGCCCGAGAGCCCGTAGATGGAGTTGTTGGCGATGCGCACCGCGTCGTCGTCGTCCTCGTAGTCGATGACGGCGAGCACCGGCCCGAACACTTCCTCCTGGGCGATCTCGCTGTCCGGATCGACGTCGGCCAGCAGCGTGGGCGTGTAGAAGAAGCCCGGGTCGACTTTCTGGCCGCCGGTGACCAGGGTCGCGCCGGCCGCCACCGCGCGCTGCACCATGCCGTCGACCTTGTCGCGTTGCTTCTCGCTGATCAACGGACCCATGTAGGTCTTCGGGTCTGCCGGATCTCCCAGACGGACCATCGCGAAGTTGTTCTTGATCAGCTCGACGATCTCGTCTCGATGCTTCCGGGGTACGAGCAGGCGCGAGGTCAGCGCGCAACCCTGCCCGGCGTGGGTGACCATGCTGAACGCCGAGAACAGCGCCGCGGTGCCGAAGTCGGCATCTTCGAGCACGATCGCGGCCGACTTGCCACCGAGTTCGAGGAACACCTTCTTCAGGGTCTCGCTGGCCGCAGCCATGATGGCCCGTCCGGTCGGGGTGGAGCCGGTGAAGGTCACCATGTCGACATCGGGGCTGGTGGTCAGCGCGGCACCGACGGCCGGGTCGGCACCGGAGAGCACGTTGACCACACCGGCCGGGATGTCGGTGTGCTCGGCGATCAGCTCACCGAGGGCGAGGGTGATCAGCGGGGTGTCGGGTGCCGACTTCAGAACAACGGTGCATCCCGCCGCCAGCGCCGGGGCCAGCTTGGCCAGGGCCAGCTGGTTCGGGTAGTTGTAGGCGATGATCGCTGCCACCACCCCGGCGGCCTCTTTCTCGACCCACCGGTGATGCTGCATTCCGCGGCTTTCCATGGTGCCGAGGTCCTCGGTCATCGGATAGGTCTGCAGCAGGTCGGCGTAGTACCGCACGATGTCGATCGGTTGGTCGAGCTGGGCTCCTTGGCACAGCGCCTCGGTCGCGCCGACCTCGGCGATGGTCAGCGCGGCCAGCTCGTCGCGGTGGGCGCGCACTGCGGCGTGCAGCTGCTGCAGGCACCGGACCCGCAGATCGACGTTCGTGGACCAGTCGGTGGTGTCGAACGCCCGCCGGGCGGCGGCCACCGCGGCCGCGGCGTGTCCCTCGGTGGCGTCCGGGGCGTACCCGAGCAGCCGGCCGCTCGCGGGATTGAGCGACGGAAACGTCCGGTCTGTCTCGACCAGTTCACCGCCGATCAGCAGCCGGCGTGCGGCGCGGGCGCCGAGGCCTTCGCCTCGTCCTTCGGTGGCCGGGATCGTGGCTGCTTCCGACATTTTCCTCCTCGCAGAGTCACCTCGACATCTGCATTGATCTGGGTTTATGTGATGGAAACTGCATTCTCATCCCCGGCGAATCATACATTCGCCTGATGAGAACTCAAGGAAATGGCGAGAACCGCTTCTGCCAGCGAAAAACGGTGCGACAATCGTCGGCCGGACGTCTCACGGATGACAAGGGGACACCAGCTATGTCTTGCGAGTCCGCGCTGTGCGAGAGTACGGTTCTCATAATCGGAAGGATGATTCTTGATGACCGTGGACCATCTCGCGCTTCCCGCTGACCGCGCTGAGGACACCGCCGGAGACCGCGCATGAGAACGGCTGTCGTGACGGGTGGCGCCTCCGGCATCGGAGCCGCGATCGCCGAGCGCCTGCGCGCCGACGGCCTGCAGGTGGCCACCATCGACCTGAATCCCGGTGACGAGAAGTTCGCCTATGCCGCCGACGTCACCGACCGCGCCGCGATCGACGCGGCATTGAATGACATCCGCGCGGAACTCGGTCCGGTCACCGTGCTGGTCAACGCCGCCGGCCTGGACCGGTTCAAGAAGTTCACCGACTTGACCTTCGAAGACTGGCAGAAGGTCATCGACGTCAACCTCAACGGGGTGTTCCACTGCGTGCAGGCGGTGTTGCCCGACATGATCGAGGCCGGCTGGGGGCGCATCGTCAACATCTCGTCGTCGAGCACCCACTCCGGCCAGCCGTTCATGGCGCCGTACGTCGCGGCGAAGTCCGGAGTCAACGGACTGACGAAGTCGCTGGCGCTCGAGTACGGCCCGCACGGCATCACCGTCAACGCGGTACCGCCCGGCTTCATCGACACCCCGATGCTGCGTAAGGCCGAAAAGCGCGGCTTCCTCGGCGACACCGCCAAGCAGATCGAGGCCACGCCGGTACGACGGATGGGCCGGCCGGAGGACATCGCCGCCGCCTGCGCGTTCTTCATCTCGGAGGAGGCCGGCTACATCACCGGTCAGATCCTCGGCGTCAACGGCGGCCGCAACACCTGAACTAGACCAGCACTACCCCAGACCGGCGAGCACATCGAAAGGAACCAGACTATGGGACGCGTTCAGGGGAAGGTCGCCTTCATCACCGGCGCCGCGCGTGGGCAGGGACGCAGTCACGCGGTACGGCTGGCCGAGGAGGGCGCCGACATCATCGCGGTGGACTTCTGCGAGGACTTCAGCACCGTCGGCTATCCGATGGCCACCCCCGACGATCTCGAGGAGACGGCGGCCTTCGTGGAGAAGACCGGTCAGCGCATCGTCACCGCGAAGGCTGACGTCCGGGACGCCGCTCAACTGCGCGCCGCGCTGGAGTCGGGTCTGGCCGAGTTCGGCAAGCTCGACATCGTGGTGGCACAGGCGGGTATCGCCGCGATGAAGGGTCAGCCGCCGATGCAGGCGTGGACCGACGGCATCAACACCAACTTCGTCGGCACCATCAACGCCATCCAGGAGGCGTTGCCGCATCTGCAGGAGGGTGCGTCGATCATCGCGACCGCGTCGGCCGCCGCGCTGATGGACGCACACAACAAGCCCAACCCCGGCAACGACCCGGGCGGCATGGGTTACATGGTGTCGAAGCGGCTGATCTCCGAGTACGTGCACTACCTCGCCACGGAGCTCGCGGTGCGCGGGATCCGGGCCAACGTCATTCATCCGACCAACTGCAACACCGACATGTTGCAGAGCCCGCCGATGTACAAGTCGTTCCGGCCGGATCTGGAGAACCCGACACGCGCCGACGCCGAGCCTGTTTTCAGTGTGCAGCAGGCGATGAAGGTCAACTACATCGAGCCCGAGGACATCAGCAACGCGGTGCTGTGGCTGGCCTCGGAGGAATCGCGCTACGTCACCGGTATGCAGTTGCGCGTGGACGCCGGTGGCTACCTGAAGTGGTACGACTACCACGTCTGACCAGACAGCGACCGGGGTTGAAAAGGAGAGGCCGTGAAGGTTCGGGTTGATTCGGAGCGCTGCCAGGGACACACGCTGTGCGCGATGATCGCGCCAGAATCGTTCGAGCTCAGTGACATTGACGGAACGTCGTCACCGGTCAACGAGATCGTGCCGCCCGACCAGGAGGCTGCGGTCCGCGAAGCTGTGCAGTCGTGCCCGGAACAGGCCATCTCGATCGAGGAATAGCCCGCGCAGAGGGTCCGTTCGCGGATCTGCCACAACGGAAACGAAAGCACAGGAGACGAGAGCTTGAGTGTCGACGACGTCGTGAACGGCACCGCCGACGACAGCCGCAAGAAGAACGCCTACTACTTCGACCGGCACACGCCCGAGTACCGGCTGCAGTTCGAGAAGATCACCGAGGAGATGCACGCCAAGTGCCCCGTCGCGTGGTCGGAAACCTACGGCGGTCACTGGGTTGCGGCCGGCAGCAAGCAGGTGTTCGAGCTGGCGCGCTGCCCTGCGGTGTCGAACCATCACGACATCTCGGGTGAGACGCCGTACCAGGGCATCACCATCCCGAAGGCCAGTCGCGCCACCGTGGTTCGCGGCGGCATCCTTGAGATGGACGAGCCCGAGCACAGCGCGTACCGCGGGGCGCTGAACCCGTATCTGTCTCCGGCGGCGATCAAACGGTGGGAACCGTTCATCGACGAGATCACCCGCGCCGCACTCGACGAGCACATCGGGTCCGGACGCATCGACTTCGTCGACCACCTGGCCAACGTCGTGCCGGCGGTCCTGACGCTGGCGATGATGGGCATCGAGCTGAAGAAATGGAACGTCTACAGCGAGCCGACCCACGCGTCGGTGTACACGCCCGAGCATGCGCCCGAACGCGAGAAGATCAACGAGCAGCACCGCGAGATGGGCATCGATCTCATCAACAACATGATGGAGATCCGGGCGAACCCGCGACCCGGGTTGGTGAACGCGTTGCTGCAGTTGCGGATCGACGGCGAGCCCGCGCCCGACATGGAGATCCTGGGCAATCTCGGTCTGATCATCGGCGGCGGGTTCGACACCACCACGGCCCTGACGGCGCACGCGCTGGAGTGGCTCGGTGAGCATCCCGACCAGCGGGAGCGGCTGAGCCGCGAACGCGACTCCCTGCTCCACCCTGCCACCGAGGAGTTCCTGCGGTTCTTCACGCCCGCCCCCGGGGACGGCCGAACGTTCCACGAGGACGTCGAGGTCGAGGGGCAGCAGTTCAAGCAATACGAACGGCTCTGGCTGTCCTGGGCGATGGCGAATCGGGACCCGTCGGTGTTCGACCAGCCCAACAAGGTCATCCTGGACCGGAAGGGCAACCGGCACTTCAGTTTCGGTATCGGCGTCCATCGGTGCGTCGGCTCCAATGTGGCGCGCACGGTGTTCAAGTCGATGCTGACCGCGGTGCTCGACCGGATGCCGGACTATGTCTGCGATCCCGAGGGGACCGTGCACTACGACAGCATCGGCGTGATCCAGGGCATGCGCAATCTGCCGGCCACCTTCACCCCGGGCTCGCCGCTCGGCCCCGGTCTGGACGAGACCCTGGACAAGCTGCAGCGCATCTGCAATGAGCAGGAACTGGCCCGGCCCATCACGGAGCGCAAAGAACGTGCTGTCATCGACTAACTGTCCCGATCCGGCCCGACGCGCGTGCTGGAAGTGGTTCGATGGATGCGGTCGGCGGTTGGCAGGAAGGCGGCACAGGTCATGAAGCTCAGCGGGATCGCGGTCGTGATGAACTTGCTGGTTGCGATGGCGATGCTGTTGGCGTCGCCGTCGTCGGCGCAAATGCGGTTCGGGAACTACGATCTGCTGACCAATCGGTACGACCGGGCGTCGTGGTTCTGGTTCGTCACGTTGTGCATTCCGGAGAAGTCCACCGACTGTGTCGATGTCGGCGGTCGGCCGCGGTTGGCGTTCTACGCTCGCTACGACGCCAAGGCCTATCTGGTCGACGGCCGCTACTCGTTCACCGTCGATGTGCCCGACGGCCTGCGCTGTCCCGGTTACAACATGCCCACCCGCGACACTTATTCGTGGGATGCGGTGACGCTGTTCGGCACCATCGATTCGAAGTTCGACGTGGGCTGCTTCAACGGCCCGCCCGGAAGCCAGTTCTGGACCTTCAAGCTGCAACGCCTCTAGCCCGGGTCACAACAGGGCATAGCGCCGGCGAATCCCGTGGAACCGCGCCCACATCTGCGTGCGACGTTGCTCGGGTGTCACCGTCACTGTCTCCGGCGGTAACACGTCGGCGAGTTCACAGCTCTTGACCAGCCGGGTGGTCAGGGTCGCCGCCGCGCCGTTGAGCATGTGCCGGTAGGTGAGATTGCCCCGTTCGAACCCCTGGGTGTCCAGCCAGTTGTGGTAACCGGGATCCGCGTGGGCGAGCACCAGACGCACCGTGCCGTCGGCGTCGACGGCCGTCCGACTCGGGGTGTAGCTCACCGGGCGGTAGAGAAAGTCCATGCTGGTGAAGAACACGCCCATGTTGGTCAGCATCCACAGACCGTCGTGGGCGGGGAACTCGACGACCAGCGCCTCGTCGGAAGCCAGCCGCCAGTGCATGTTGACCGCTGCGCGCCCGCGCTTGGCGTCGTCGGCATCGGGATCGACGGCCGGGAACGTGTTCGGGTGTTCGGCGTCCACTCCCCCACGGGTGAACGGGAATTCGGGCCAGTCCCGCATCATCCCGGTCAGGAAATCACCGGCCCACTCGATCGCCTCGATCGTTTCGGCGGCTGTCGGGAGCGGCTTGGGCGACGCCATGTCGGTGCGTTCGATCTGCATCCGGGCGGGGATTTCGTCCCAGGAGTCGAAACCCTGGCGGATGAACAGTTTCCGCGACCGAGCCGTTGTGGGCAGCCAGTTCGGCCCGCGTTCGGGTCCGCCGATGTACACCTCGAACGAACCGTCGGCCGCGGCGGTGAGCTGTGCACCGGTCAGGTTGGTCTCGGGAGTGTCGCCGAACGGTTCGTGCAGCACCCCGTCGTGGTCGGGTCGGTGACCCTGCACGGTGATGTTGAGAAACCGCGCCGAGCCGAGGGACCCGGCAAGGCGGTAGACGGAAGAACCGTCGATCCATGCCTGTTGGTAGGTGAAGTCCGCACAGTCCCCACCGAGTTTGCGTGTCGGTCCGCAGAATGCGTGCAGGTCCGGATATCGCGTGTCTCTGGTCTCGAGCGCGAGATCGAAGGCCTGGCCGAGGTTCTGGGTGAGGAAGCGAAAGCCGTCGACCCGGTGCAGCTCGGAGCTCGCATTGTGGTCGGTGAAGACCTGCTCCCCCGCTTCTTTGAGTCGGTCACAGAACGCCACCCAAGCGGCGTGTAGTTCCGTATCGGCGGGGCCGTCACCGAGTGCCATCGCCGCTCTCCGGAATGTGCCCCAGTAGGTCGGAGACCACCTCACATGCACGACGGGCGGCGGTCAAGCGTCCCTCGGCGTCGATCCGGGGCCCGATCAACTCGAGGTCGAAGCCGCCCGCGTAGCCCGAGTTCAGCACCTGGGTGAGGATCGGTTCCAGCGGTATGGCGCCGTCACCCGGTACGGCCCGAGCCGGTAGGCAGCGGTCACCGAGGACGTAGTCGCTGAGTTGGATCATCTCGGTGCGGGGCAGCGCACGCTCGAGCAGGGCGGGGAGGTCGGCTTCGGCCCAACAGTGGAACAGGTCGATGCAGACGCCGACACCAGCCATCTCGGCCAATCTGACGGTATCGGTCAACGTGTGCGCGATGTGGATGTCCGCATAGAGGCTCGAGGCGTTCTCGATGGCCAGTGCGACGCCGGCGTCCCGGGCCCGGTCCACACCGGGCTGGACGACATCACAGAAGCGGGCCGCCGCCTGCGCCCAGTCCAGACCGGCGCGCCCGCCGGTCAGCATGTAGACGACGCGCGCTCCGACCTCGGCTGCGGAGTCGACGACTCGATTGAGCCCGTCGGCCGAGGCGAACAGGTGGTACACCGTCTCCACCGAATAGTCGTTGGCCGACACGGCTTTCCGCAGTAGCGGATCGGACAGCTCGCTGTCGATCAGGCTCAGCCGCCGGACACCGAGCGCCTCCCAGTAGGCGATCATCTGCTCGGCGTCGGCGCCCAGGAACGTGACGTCGTGCACCGAGAGCCGAGCATCGACGACCATCAGCGCCGCTTCTCGATCGTCACGCCGAACCGCTCGCGGAACGGCCGGAACTCCTCGTGCAGCGCGTCGAGGTCCTCACCGATGTCGGTGAGCACACTCGTCGAGTAGACGAATTTGCCGTGCCGGTCGCCCTTGTTCTCGGCGAGGTAGGTCCGCATCGCCGCCTCGCCCTCCTCGGACAGCTCCCGCCCGCAGAACGCGTAGTAGGAGCGGACGGTCTGCACCGGGTCGGCGACGAAGTCGGTGTAGCGCACGTGCATGATGCGCGGATCGTCGACGAGCGGATGGGTCATGGTGTTGGCGATGCCGGCACGAGTCAGATCCAGATGCATGCGCGCGGCTGCGCGCAGATCCACCGCGCCGACGATTCCCTCGGCGATGTCGGCCATCATCATCGTCCGCGACGCCGCCACCTGCACCGGGTCCCGGTGCAACCACACCAGGGTGGCGTCAGGATAGGCCGTGAAGAACTCGTGCAGCCGGAACCCGTGAAAGCCTTTCAGCACCCACTGTTTCGGGGCTCTTCCGTACTGGCATTGCGCGAGCATCGCCTTGTGGATGCGGTACTGGGCGGTGGCATCTGTGGGCAACCCGCCGACCACGGTGGGCATCGGCACCCGCCACCAGGCCGTGGGGGTCAGCACCCGGAAGTCGAACGCCCAGGTGCGTTCGTCTTCGGGTAGTCCGTCGCCGAGCATGTCGTTGTAGGGGTGGCTGTGCAGCCATTTCGGTATTGCGGCGTTGATCTCGCGCCAGTCGGCGTCAGCACGTGCCCTGCGCGCATCGTCGGGATCCGCGAGGCCCGGCGGCGGTGACGGGTACATCACCTCCCAGAACCGCAGCGCCCGGTTGTGGGGATCCACCGACATCAGGGCGTGCATCAGCGTGGTGCCCGAACGCGGTTCGCCGGTGACGAACATCGGCGCCTCGATGACCTCCTGAGCGAGGGGATACCGGTTGCGGTCCTCGAAGAACTCCAGTCGGGTGGTCAACAACCAGTGGCACACCTCGGCGGCGCGTCCCTGCCCGTCGCCGTCCATCTCGAAGCTGTCGAGCAGGTCCACGGCGAGCGTGAAGCGCTGCTCGAACGTCGGGTCCCCGTAGTCGGTCAGACCGGTGGCCGAGCGTGCGCGCGCAAGCATCACCTCGGCGTCGAGCACTGTCATGAGATCTCTGCGCACATCGCCAATAGTGCGTCCTCGGCCGCTCGCACGTTCGCGGCCGACGCCGCGGCATGGTCGATTCCGGCCATCGCGCCGTAGTCGAGGATCTTGGGCACCCGCAGACCTGCGTCGATGTACTCCTTGACGGTGCGCGCGACCTGTTCGGGCGTGCCGTGGGGCACCATCGCCAACACCATCTCCGGCTCGACGCGGTCGAGGAAGTCCACGACCCTCTCCCGGGTCATGGTCGCGGGGTCGATGTCGTGGAAGCCCTGCCAGTCGTCGCCCATGGGGTGGGCGAACCCGAACGCCTCCAGTGTGGGCGCCGGCACCTGGAGGAGGAAGGACTTCACCAGCGGGGCCGCGAGGATCTCGGCCAGTTCCGCTTCGTCCCGTCCCATGAGGCAGACCTGGATGAAGCACGGGGTGATCGCCATCGGGTCGCGACCGGCCCGGTCCGCCGATTCCCGGACTGCTGCGAGCTTATCGGCGTAGTCCTGAGGTGTCCATGCGCCCGCCGGCCACCATCCGTCGGCATACCGGCCCGCGATGGCCAGTGAGCGCGGACCGCTGGCCCCGATCCAGATCTCCGGGAAATGTCCGTCGTACGGTTCGGCGTCGAGTCGGGCGTGCTGCAGACGATAGAACCGGCCGTTGTAGTCGACCGGGCCCTCACTCTCCCAGAGAAGACGGATGACGTGCAGCGCCTCCTCGAAGCGGCTGACGGGGCGGCTGAAGTCGAAACCGTAGGGTGAGATGTTCTCTTTCTCACCGCTGCCCAGTCCGAGAATGAAGCGGCCCTGCGACAGGTGGTCGATGGTCAGCGCGGTCTGCGCGAGCAGGGCGGGGTGCCGGCGGACGGTGTCCACCACGCTGGTGGCCAACGGCACGTTGGAGGTCAGGACCGCCGCGGCCGCGGCCACGGCCATCCCGTCGAGATGACGGTGCGGAGATGGCGAGACGGTGGCCAGGTCGGTGAACTCCGGGGTCCAGATCGAGTCGGGCCAGAAACTGACCATGTGATCCGGCAGCCAGATGGAGTGGTACCGCCCGTCATCCAGGCTGTGGAGCTGGGTCAGGTCCAGTGGCAGCGTCGTGCGGAGAAAAGCTGCCGGCTGAACCTTCACCTGGAGACCTCTCGCTCAGCGCCGCGGCAGACCCAGAACTTGCTGCGCGATGATGTTGCGCTGGATCTCCGAGGTGCCGCCGGCGATCGTGCCCCCGAAGCTACGGCAGTAGCGTTCGAACCAGCTCGCGAAGTAGTGGTCGAGGTTCATGTGCTCGTAGGGCCCCGACGTCGCGGGGTGCACCAGACCGTCCGGTCCCGCGACGTCGAGCGCCAGACCTTCGATGCGTTGCTCGGCTTCGGCGCCGAGCAGCTTGGGCACCGACACCGACGCCACGTCGACCTCGCCGCGCGCGGCCTTGGCGATGCCGACCGAGCCGAGCAACCGCAGCGCGTGGTAGTCGATGACCGACGACGCCCACGCGTCGCGCTCCAACGCGTCCTTGGGCCGGAAGTCGGCAAGGCAGTTGGCAATTCGGTCGGCGAAGCCCAGCCACATCATGGTGCGCTCGTGGCCCAGCGACCCGTTGGCCACTCCCCAACCACCGTTGAGGGGGCCGACGAGGTTCTCCACCGGCACTCGCACATCGGTGAAGAACACCTCGTTGAAGTCGAGGTTCTCGATTCCGGTCATGTCGGCGAACGGCCGGCACACGACACCCTCGAGGTCGGTCGGGATCAGCAGCACGCTGATGCCCTTGTGCTTCGGGGCATCCGGGTCGGTACGCACGAAGGTCAGCAGGAAATCCGCGTCGTGCGCGCCGGAGGTCCAGACCTTCTGTCCGTTGACGACGAAGTGGTCCCCGTCCCGAACGGCCTTGGTACGCAGCGACGCCAGGTCCGATCCCGCGCTGGGTTCGCTCATGCCGAGCGACGCGGTGCGTTCGCCGCGCAGCACCGGGACCGCCCACTGCTGCTTCTGTTCGTCGGTGCCGAACGTCAGCAGCGAGGCGGCGATGATGTTGACGCCCTGCGGGTTGAAGCTGTGATAGATCCGCCGCCGGCACAGTTCCTCGGCATGGACGAAGGTCTGCAACACCGATGCGTTGCGGCCACCGAACTCCGGTGGCTGGGCCGGCAGCAGCCAACCGTTGTCGAACAGCAGCCGTTGAAAGTCGCGGGCCCACTGCGGCATGTGGGACACCGAGCGCGGGCGTTCCAACGTCTCGGCGGGCGACGGGGTGTGCTCGTCGAGGAAGGCCGAGAACTCGGCGCGGAATTCCTCGACGTCGGCATCAAAGGTCAGCTGCATTGAATTCCTCCGCGATCATGGCGCGATGCTCGGCGGCGCTGCCCAGCATGAGTTCTCCGGCCTTGGCGCGCTTGAGCGCGAACTGCACGTCGTTCTCCCAGGTGAAGCCCATGGCTCCGAAGCTCTGCAGCCCGTGTTGGAACACCAGCGCCTGGCATTCGCCGGCGGCGGCCTTGGCCATGGCGGCGGCCAGACGGCGCCGGGGATCGTCGGCGGCGATCGTCAGCGCCGAGAAGTAGGACAGTGCACGGGCACGCTCGATTGCTATGTGCATGTCGGCGGCCTTGTGCTGGATGGCCTGGAACGTGCCGATCGCGACACCGAACTGCTGGCGGCTCTTGGCGTGCTCGATGGCCAGGTCGAGAATGCGCTGGCACGCACCGACCATGGTGATCGCCATCCCCATCAGCGCGACGTGATGCGCGCGTTCGGTGTCGGCGGGCAGCCGCTCACTGTCGGCGACCTTGACACCGGCGAAAGACACCTCGGACACGTGCAGCACGGGGTCGAACGTCTCGACACGCCGGGTGACGACCTGATCGGCGCCGACGAGGAAGACCCCGGCGGGCGTGCGAACCGCCAACCGGTCGGCACGGTCACCGTCGAGGACGAACCGGTCAGTCCCGTTGAGCACCCAGCCGTCGGCGTCGCGCACGGCGGTGACGCCGGTCAGAACCGCCGCACCGGAGCTCTGCGGATCGAACCGGTCCCCGACCAGCGGCGCGAACTGGGTCAGCGTCGCCAGGAACGGGGTGGGGTCGGTGGCCCGACCGAGCTCCTCGAGCACGATCGCCAGCTCCACGGCGTTCTCGGAGTCGGTGAGCTCGGTCCACCCCGCGTCGAGGTAGCTCTGCCACAGCGGCGTCGGGTCGACGCCGTTCTCGGCGATGTCGCGGATCAGCGAGGCCGGGCATTGCTTGGACACCGCATCGCGTACGGTCTCCTGCCACAGCCGCTGGTCAGGATCGAATTCGAGTAACACCCGTGCGCCTCCTCGGACCGGCAGTGCGACGAGAATAGCATTCTCGTTTGCGATCTCGGCATTCTCGACGTAGGCACATCCATTCTCCGGAAACCGCTGCTGAGCAAGCGACCAGCAGGGATGTCTACCAGCGCAGATGTTAAGCATCCCGCTTGAGAACAGAGTTCTTGCTTATGAAGAACAACGATCTACACTGGGGTGACGACGGTCGCGCCCTCGACCGCCAAGAAGCAAAGGATCAAGCTGCGTGAAGCAATTCGGCGACGGGTCCGGTGGCTACGGTGACGCGGCCACGACGGCTGTACCCGTCATTGACGCCAGCGTGCACATCTTCTGCGAGTCCAACAAAGACCTTCGGAAGAACTTCCTGAGGGAACCTTTCCGTAGCCGCGGCTTCCCGGATTACGAGATGGACTGGTACGGCGCACCGGGCGGCGAGTACGCCGACCGCACCACGGGCCCCGACGGGCAGTACCCGGGTTCCGATCCTGCCGTGGTGGCCAAGCACCTGTTCACCGACCGCGGCGTCGACATCGCGATCCTCCATCCGATGACGCGCGGCATCATGCCCGACCGGCACCTCGGCACGGCGCTGGCGTCGGCACACAACGAGATGATGGTGACGCGCTGGCTGGACCATCCCGAGTTCGGCGAGAAGTTCCGCGGAACGCTTCGGGTCAATCCCGACGACATCGCCGGCGCCCTGCGAGAGATCGACAAGTACAAGGACCATCCCCGCATCGTGCAACTGGGCATTCCCCTGCAGTCGCGCGAGCTGTACGGGAAACCGCAGTTCTGGCCGCTGTGGGAGGCCGCTGTCGACGCCGGAATGCCGGTGGCGGTGCACTTCGAGGTCGGTTCCGGGGTGATGCTGCCCCCGACCCCCAACGGCCTGACCCGGACCTACGAGCAATTCGTCGGGTTCACCGCCCTGAACTTCCTCTACCACCTGATGAACATGATCGCCGAAGGGGTATTCGAAAGAATGCCCGCGTTGAAGTTCGTGTGGGCCGACGGAGCAGCCGACATGCTCACGCCGTTCATGTGGCGGATGGACTGCTTCGGCCGCCCACACTTGGAGCAGACGCCCTGGGCGCCCAAGATTCCCAGCGACTACCTGCCCGACCACGTGTACTTCATCCAGGGCAGCCTCGACGGGCCCGGTGACGTCGACTTCGCCGGAGAGTGGGCCGGATTCACCGGCAAGGACGACATGGTGATGTACGGCTCGAGCTATCCGCACTGGCAGCTCAACGAATTGTCCGTGCCGAAGTCCTACAGCGACGAGCAGCGCGACAAGCTGTGCTGGCGCAACGCGGCGAAGCTCTACGGCCTGGAAGATTTCGCGGCAAGTCCATCCCTGCCGTCCACGGCTGCGGCACAGTAGAGGTAACGAGGAGGCCATCATGAGTGTTACCGCCAATCCACGAACGCCCGCCGCAGAACGCATCGCGGTGCGGTGCGTGGACTCCGACGTCCACCCCACGCCTCGGCGCGGCGAGCTCACCCAGTACATCCCGGAGCCGTGGCGCAGCAAGTACTTCCTGACACGCAAAGTCGGCGAGCAGATCTACTACGACGCACCCGACTACGCGCACTCGTATGCGATGCGGGTGGACTCCTTCCCGTCTGACGGCGAGTTCGCCTGCAGTGACCCGGATCTGGCGTTCAAGCAGCTCATCATGGAGGCGGGCGCGGACATCGCGATCCTCGAGCCCGCCGCGTATCCGGCGCGCCTCCCCGAGGCCCAGCACGCGATGTCGGTCGCGCTCAACGACTGGCAGGCCAACCACTGGCTCGACAGCCACAACAACTGGCACGAGCGGTGGCGCGGGTCGATCTGCCTGGCCATCGAGGAGCCGCAGGACAGCGTCGCCGAGATCGAGCGCTGGGTCGGTCATCCGTACATGGCCCAGATCCTCATCAAGGCCGAACCGCGGCCGTCCTGGGGCAACCCGAAATACGACCCGATCTGGGCCGCGGCGGCCAAGCACGACATCCCCGTCAGCTGCCACCTGTCGCGCAGCCACTACGACGAGCTGCCGATGCCGCCCGTGGGGCTACCGAGCTACAACCACGACTTCATGGTCACGTACTCGCTGCTGGCGGCCAACCAGGTGATGAGCCTGATCTTCGACGGCACGTTCGACCGGCACCCGAATCTGCGGATCGTGTTCGTCGAGCACGCGTTCACCTGGATCCTGCCGCTGATGTGGCGCATGGACGCGCTCTACGAGGCCCGCAAGTCGTGGCTGGAGATCAAGCGCAAGCCCAGCGAGTACGTCAAGGACCACATCAAGTTCACCACCCAGCCGCTGGACTATCCCGAGGACAAGACCGAGCTGACCCGGGCCTTCGAGTGGATGGAGTGCGAGAAAATCCTGCTGTTCTCCAGCGACTACCCACACTGGACCTTCGACGACCCGCGCTGGCTGGTCAAGCACCTGCCCGAGCATGCGCGGGAGGCAGTGATGTTCCGCAACGGCATCGAGACCTACAAGCTGCCGGACACCGTGCCGGCGCTCGAGGGTCAGGTACGGGTCTTCTAGAGCAATGGACAAGGAGAAGGCGCCCGGCCAGGCAGCTGGGCGTGAACCCAGGCTGGCCCAGGGGCGAGAGCACGTGGTCGCCACCGTCGACGAGATCCCGCCCGGCAAGCACAAACTCGTGCCGATCGGACGCCACGGTGTCGGTGTCTACAACGTCAACGGCACGTTCTACGCCATCGCGAACTACTGCCCGCACGAGGGTGGTCCGCTGTGCGCGGGACGCACCCGCGGCCTGAACATCGTCGACGAGAACGTGCCCGGCGACTCGGTGATGGTGCGCGACAAGGAGTACATCTTCTGCCCCTGGCACCAGTGGGGTTTCGAGTTGGCCACCGGGACCACCGCGGTCAAGCCCGAGTGGAGCATCCGCACCTACCCCGTCCGGGTCGTCGGCAACGACGTGCTGGTACAGGCGTAGCGCTCGCCGAGTCATTGGAGACACGTTGCCCAACAAGACAATCGCGATCAACGGCGGAAACGTCGTCTACGAGATCCTGGGTGAGACCGGCGATTTCATCGTCCTGACGCCGGGCGGCCGGTTCAGCAAGGACATCCCCGGGCTGCGGCCGCTGGCCGAGGCACTGGTCGACGGCGGTTACCGGGTGCTGTTGTGGGACCGACCCAACTGCGGTGCGTCCGACGTCCAGTTCTACGGCCAGAGCGAATCCCACATGCGCGCCGAGACGCTCTACCAGCTGCTCACCGGTCTGGACATCGGACCGTGCATCATCGCCGGCGGTTCGGGCGGTGCGCGGGATTCGATGCTGTTCACGATGCTGCACCCGGAGATGGTCACCAAGCTCGTGGTGTGGAACATCGTGGGCGGCGTGTACGGCAGCTTCGTCCTCGGCGGTCACTATGTGGTGCCCAGCATCCTCGCGGTCCGCGGACTCGGTATCAAAGGCTTGCTGAGCGTGCCGGAGTGGCGGGAACGCATCGCGGAGAACCCGGACAACGAGCAGCGCATCCTGGACCTCGACGCCGACGCGTTCCTGAAGGTGATGCTGCGCTGGCTGAACGCGTTCGTCCCCAAGCCGGGCCAGACGATTCCGGGTGTCGCCGATGAGATGTTCGACGACATCAAGGTGCCCACGCTGATCATCCGCGGCGGCGAGAACGACTGGGATCACCCCAAGCGCACGTCATTCGAGGTGCACTGCCTGATCAAGGGCTCCACGCTGATCGACCCGCCGTGGCCGGAGGACGCGTGGGAGCGCGCCGGCGAGAAGATGGCCCAGAGCGGCGGCAAGAACTTCTGCCTGTTCGACACGTGGGTGCAGGCGGCGCCAGCGATCCTCGACTTCCTCGGGAAGTGACGGCCGTGGGCTCAGACGCTGATGATCTGCACCTCGCAGTTGAGGGACGCTTCCAGCGCGGTGTGCACCCGGCTTTCGGGGATGCGTCGCAGGTCCGCCTTGCTCAGCGTCACCTTGACGATGTCCCAGCCGTCGTCGGTGGGGATACGTTCGATCTCGCCGGCCAACCCCAGGCCGGCCAGGATTCCGTGCGCGTCATCGTCGGTTCCTCGGCTGACGTAGGTGAGCACGCCCGCCACCGGTTCCACACCGAATCCGCCGAACGCGTCGCGGCACAGTCCGACCGCGACGGTTTTCAGGTGCTCGACATCGTCCCCGTCGATCAGGATCTCGACCTGCCGGCGGTTGGACGGCATCGCCGTCAGGTCGGCCGCCACGACATCCACCTGACGGTCCTCGACCAGGGCGGAAAGCGTTGCCATGCCGTCGCGTAACTGGTCGGCAGACAGCACACCCGCCGGGTCCACATCGACTCGCACCACCGCAGTCCTCATGCGCGCCAGCCTATCTGCAGGCAGGAAGGGACCAGACATGACGATCTCCGACCCCACCGGCGGTCCGCGATGAGCACCGACAACGGACTGGCCACCCGCCTGACCCTGTCGGTGTGGCCGGGCCTGACGCCGCGGCTGCTGCTCGACACCGGAGCCGACGCGCCGGAAACACTCTCGGCCTACACCCTCGCCGGCGGCTACCAGGACATCGCCGACCCCGACGCCCTGCTCGACAGCGTCGACCGCAGCGGCCTGTTGGGCCGCGGCGGTGCCGCGTTCCCGATGGCCGTGAAGTTACGGACGGTCCGCGACGCCGGACGGGACGGCAGCCAGACCGTCGTCCTGGCCAACGGGGAAGAGGGTGAGCCGGCCTCCATCAAGGACCGCTGGCTGATGCGGCACCGCCCGCACCTGGTGCTCGACGGGGTGCGACTGGCCGCTCGAATCGTCAACGCGCCCCGGGCTTTCGTGTACGTCTCGGATGTCGAGTCCGCGGTCGCGGTCAACGCCGCGCTCGCCGAGGCCCCGCTGGGCGACGTCACGGTCAGCGTGGTCACCGTCGACCCGGGCTACGTCGCCGGCGAGGAGACCGCGGCCGTGCGCGCGGTCAACGGTGGCCCGGCCAAGCCCACCGACAAGCCACCCCGGCCGTTCGAGGAAGGCATCGGCGGTCTGCCGACCCTGGTCAGCAACGTCGAGACCCTGGCCAACCTGCCGTTCATCGCGCGCCACGGCAGCGATGCCTACCGCAGCGCGGGCACCTCCGCCTCCCCCGGCACGTTCCTGGCGACGGTGACGGGCGCGGGACGGCCGCCGACGCTCTACGAACTCCCGCACGGCGTACCGGTGACCGAGCTGCTGGCCCGCCACGACGTCGACGCTGGGGATGTCCGCGGCGTGCTGATGGGCGGCTACTTCGCCGGTCTGCTCAATCGGGAGATCCTCGACGTCACCCTGGACCACGAGTCCCTGCGCCGACTCGGCAGCGGATTGGGCTGTGGCGCGGTGGCACTGCTGACCACCGAATGTCCGGTGGCGGTGGCGGCGTCGGTGATGGCGTACTTCGACCGCGAGAACGCGGGACAGTGCGGTTCCTGCTTCAACGGAACGGCCGCGATGTCCGCGGTCACCGACGCGTTGCTGCGCGGCGCGGCTACCCAGGAAGATCTGACCCGGCTGGAACGGTGGTCGGTGGTGCTGCGCGGCCGGGGCGCGTGCGCGACGCTGGACGCGGCCACCAACGTGGCGGCGAGCCTGCTGCGGGCGTTCCCGGCCGACATCGCGCGCCATCTGGCCGGTGACTGCGAGACCTGCAGCGCCGAGATGTTCGCGGCGCTGCGGCCCTACGAGGTGGAGGCGGCGTCGTGAGCGAACCGTTGAAGATCAAGCTGGACCGCACACTGTGCGACGGGTTCGGGATCTGCGCCAAACACGCCCCGGAGTACTTCTCCCTCGACGACTGGGGTTACGCCTCGCTGATCGGTGACGGCACGGTGGCCGAAGCCGATCGGGACGCGGTGATGCGCGCGCTGCTGGATTGCCCCGTACACGCGATCATCGAGTTGCGCGCCAAGAAGAAGAAGACCAACGGTGTCGCGGCGCCCGGCCCGGCGGAGTCGACGCCCGCGTCGGCGCCGGAGAGGATCGGAAGCTGACGTGGATATTCCCGGTCGCCCTCTGCCGCAGCTGACCCCGCTCAACGAGTTCTTCTGGACGTCCGGCTCTGACGGTCGGCTGCGCATCCAGTCCTGCAATAGTTGCGACTCGCTGATCCATCCGCCCGCACCGGTGTGCCGGTACTGCCGCGGCACCGACATGGGCGTCACCGAGGTGTCGGGCCGGGCCACGGTGGCCGGTCTGACCGTCAACCACCGGTTCGGCTTTCCCGACCTGCCGCCGCCGTACGTGGTGGCCGAGGTCGCGTTGATCGAGGATCCGCGGGTCCGGTTGACCACGAACCTGATCGGCGCGGACCCCGAGGAGTTCGCCCTCGGCCAGGCCGTGGAGGTGGAGTTCACCCAGGCCGACGATGTGTGGTTGCCGCTGTTCCGGCCCGCGTCCGACCCTGACGCTCCGACCGCCCTGCCCACCGACGCGATCCCGCCGGATCAGTTCGCGGCGCATGTGCGCCCCATGCTGACCACTGAGAAGTTCGAGGACCACTCTGCGATCACCGGCATCGGGATGTCGAAAATCGGTCGGCGCCAGATGGTTCCACCGCTGTCACTGACCATCGATGCGTGCGCGCAGGCGGTCGCCGATGCGGGACTGACCTTCGATGACATCGACGGCCTGTCCACCTACCCGGGTCTGGACATGGCTGGTATGGGTGAGGGTGGGGTCAGTGCGTTGGAGGGCGCCCTGGGCCTGAAACCCACCTGGATCAACGGCGGCATGGACACCTTCGGTCCGGGCGGATCGGTCATCGCGGCCATGATGGCCGTCGCGACCGGGATGGCCCGGCACGTGCTGTGCTTCCGCACCCTGTGGGAAGCCACCTTCGGCCAGATGATGAAGGAGGGGAAGATGTCCCCTCCGATGGGCAGCCGCACCAGCAGCTGGCAGCACCCGTTCGGGGCCACCTCGGCGGCACATGTGCTGGCGCAGAACGCGAGCCGGCACTTCCACCGCTACGGCACCACGCGCGAGACCCTCGGTTGGATCGCGCTGAACCAGCGGGCCAACGCGGCCCTGAACCCGACCGCGATCTACCGCGACCCGATGACCATGGACGACTACCTGTCGGCGCGGATGATCACCACCCCGTTCGGTCTGTACGACTGCGACGTCCCGTGCGACGGCGCCGTCGCAGTGGTGGTCTCGGCGATCGACGCCGCGCAGGACATGCCCCATCGGCCCGTTCGCTTCGAAGCGGTCGGTACCCAGATCATCGAGCGCCTCGACTGGGACCAGACGACGCTGACCCACGAGCCGCAGGTGCTCGGACAGTCGGCGCATCTGTGGTCACGAACCTCGTTGCGCGCGAAAGATGTCGACGTCGCCGAACTCTACGACGGGTTCACGTTCAACTGCCTGTCCTGGCTGGAGGCCCTGGGCTTCTGCGGGATCGGCGAGGCGAAGGACTTCCTCGACGGCGGCACCGCCATCGCGCGTGACGGAACCATCCCGCTCAACACCCACGGCGGACAGTTGTCCCACGGCCGCACCCACGGCATGGGACTGATCCACGAGGCGGTCACCCAACTGCGCGGCGACGCCGGCGAACGTCAGGTGCGCGACGCCCGGGTGGCGGTGGTCAGCAGCGGCGGTCTGACCCCCAGCGGTGTCATGTTGTTGCGGACGGACGCGTGACGGCGGTCGGTCCGCGTCCCCGCGTCGTCCTCGTCGACGGCGTCCCCATGTCGGGGATCGTCGCCACGGCGCCCGATCCGCGCGCGGTGCTCGTGGCCATCCACGGCGGAGCCACGTCGTCGGTGTATTTCGACTGTCCCGGGCATCCGGACCTGTCGCTGTTGCGCGCCGCGGCCGCTGCGGGCGTCACCGCGATCGCGCTGGACCGTCCGGGGTACGGCGCTTCGGCGCTGCACCAGGAGGAATTCACCGATCTCGAGCGCCGGGTCGCGTTCGCGCTCGGCGCGCTGGACAAGATGTGCGGTATCGACGACCGAGGCGCCGGGATGTTTCTGCTCGGCCACTCCGCCGGCTGCGAACTCGCCGTGCGGTTGGCGGTCAGCGGCGACGGACCCGTCGTCGGACTGTCCCTGTCGGGCACGGGATTGCGGTATCGCGACGAGGCGTTGGCGATCATCAGGGATGCGACCGTCACCTCCCGTCCGGCCGGCCTGCGCGACCTGTTGTGGCAGCCGACGGAGTTGTACCCACCCGATGTCCTCACCGGCGGGTTGTCGGCACCGGGGGTGCCCTACGAGGCCAAGGTGACCGCGAATTGGCCCCGCCGGGATTTCCCGGAGCTGGCCGGCCGGGTCACCGCACCGGTGCAGTTCAGCGTCGCCGACCACGAACGCGTCTGGGAGTCCGGCCCGCAGGCCGATGCCGAGATCCTCGCGTTGTTCACCTCGGCGCCGCGCGTCGTGCTCAACCAGATGCCGGACAGCGGACACAATCTGAGCGTCGGACTCTCGGCGCACACGTATCACGAACGTGTGCTCGCCTTTCTCGACGACTGCCTCACTGCGTCGGGCAGTGAGCATCACGACACAGAAGTGGAGGCCGGTTGATGCGGGTCGGATTCATCGGGTTGGGCAGCCAGGGCGGGCCCATGGCGCGGCGCATCGCCGAAGGCGGTTTCGAGACCACGCTGTGGGCACGTCGCGCCGCCAGCCTGGAGCCGTACGCCGACACACCGGCCAAGACGGCCTCCACCCCGCGGGAACTGGGCGCGGCAAGTGACCTGGTCTGCCTGTGTGTGGTCGGAGACGACGACGTGCGCGAGGTGCTCTACGGTGACACCGGCGTGCTCGCCGGGATGTCCGAGGGCGGCATCGTCGCCATCCACAGCACGGTCCATCCCGACACCTGCCGCGAGATCGCCGACAAGGCTGCCGCGCAGGGGGTCTCGGTGCTCGACGCACCGGTCAGCGGTGGCGGTCCGGCCGTCGAGCAGGGCACGCTGCTGGTGATGGTCGGCGGCGACGAAGACGTGGCCGAGCGCTGCCGCCCGGTGTTCGCGACCTACGCCGACCCGATCGTGCACCTGGGTCCGCTCGGCGCCGGTCAGAACACCAAGATCCTGAACAACCTGCTGTTCAGCGCGAACCTCGGCAGCGCGGTCAGCACCCTCGAACTCGGTGAGGCTCTCGGCATTCCGCGCGACAAGCTCGTGGAGGTCCTCAACCGGGGATCGGCCACCAGCAAGGCCGTCGGCAGCATCTCGATGTTCGGCGGCACGCTCGACGGACTGGCGCCCATCGCCGGGGCGTTGCTGCAGAAGGACGTCCGGCACGCAGCCAGCCTCGCGGCCTCCGCGTCGGCTCCTGAAGGTGCGGTGTTCACCGCGGCCGACGCGGCATTGATCGCCATGGACCACAGGCGGTGACCAGATGACCACGGTCGGCTTCGTCGGGGCCGGCCGCATGGGCTCGCCCATGGTCGAGCGTCTGGTCGGGGCCGGTCACGACGTGCGGGTGCTCTGCCGCACCGGTGAGAAAGGTACCGCGGTCGAACAATTGGGCGCCACGGCTGTTGCCGACATGGCGCAGGTCGCCGAGGATGCCGACGTCGTCGTGGTCTGCGTGTTCTCCGACGACCAGGTGCGCGAGGTCTGTCTGTCCGACGGTCTCGTCAGGCACATGGCCCGGGGCGCATCGCTGGTGGTCCACACCACCGGGAGCCCGCGCACCGTGCAGACCTTGGCGGCACAGGCACCGGGGATCTCGGTGATCGACGCACCGGTCAGCGGGGGGCCGCACGACATCGCCGCGGGTCGGATCACCCTGTTCGTCGGCGGTGACGACGCCGACGTCGACAAGGCGCGCCCCGTCCTGTCCTGCTACGGCGATCCGATCCTGCACACCGGCGGGCTGGGCTCCGGCCAGTGGGTCAAACTGCTCAACAACACCCTGCTGACCGCGCAGCTGGGGTTGCTGCGGGAGGTCACGGCCTTCGGGTCCCGCGTGGGCGTGGACGAGGCGGGGCTGATCAGCGCGATCCAGAAGGGCAGCGGGACCAGCCGGGCCGCGGAGATGGTCGGCGCGCGCGGATCGGGTTCGGTGGGCGACTTCGTCGCATCGATCAGCGAATTCCTCGGCAAGGACGTCGCAGTCATCCGCGAGGTCACTGCTGAGACCGGCCATGACCTCGGCATTCTGGACGGGTTGCTGGACCGGGCGCTGGGCGGCGGCCGAAACGCACCGTCGGAGTCCCGAATCTGACGGTGTAGACACAGCAAAACTGATAGCGTTACAGGTAATTCACTTCTCGTAAAGCATCCGGCCAGCCCGCCGTGACGGAGGACATCATGACCGCTCCTGAACTCCGCTTCGATCCCGTCTCCCAGGATTACTTCGACAATCCGTATGAGATCTACAAGCGGATGCGTGACGAGGCACCGATCTACTACGACGCCGAACTCGACTTCTACGCACTGACCCGGCACGAGGATGTCGCCGCGGCACTGAAAGACCACGAGGCGTTCTCGTCGACCCGAGGCTGCGACCTCGCGATGATCCGGTCCGAAGAGGGTCCGGTGAAGTCGATCATCTTCATGGACCCGCCCGAGCACCGCCATATGCGCAGCCTGCTGAACAAGGCGTTCACCCCGCGCGCGATCCAGTCCCAGCGCGAGACCATCATCGAGCTCGTCGAGCACTACCTGTCCAAGGTCGACCCCGACAACTTCGACGTGGTGCAGGACTTCTCCGGCCCGTTCCCCGTCGAGGTGATCACCCGGATGGCCGGCGTGCCCGAGGAGTTCCGCCAGCAGGTGCGGCGCTGGATCGACACCAGCCTGGAGCGTAAACCGGGCCAGCTCGGGCTGTCCGAAGAGAACATGCAGGCCAACATCGACTCCGGGATGTACTACTACGGGCTCGTTCAGGAACGTCGCCAGAACCCCCAGGACGACATGATCAGCCGCCTGATCGCCGCCGAGATCCCCGGCGAGGACGGCACGATGCGCAAGCTCGACGATCTGGAGATCACCGGCTTCACCACGCTGCTGGGCGGAGCGGGCGCCGAGACCGTCACGAAGCTGGTGGGCAGTGCGGTCGTCGAGTTCGCACGCCACCCGGAACAGTGGCAGATGCTGCTCGAGGACCGCAGCCTGGTGCCCGCGGCCGTGGAGGAGTTGCTCCGCTACGTCGGGCCGGTGCAGTACAACGTGCGCTTTACCCTGAAGGAAGCCCACGTGCCCAGCGGGACGATTCCTGCGCACAAGCCGGTGTTCCTGATGAAGGCCGCCGCGAACCGCGACCCGCGTGCGTTCGACAATGCGGAGACGTTCGACATCACCCGCGACCGCACGCAGTCGCCGAACCTCGGTCTCGGCTACGGCATCCACAGCTGCCTGGGCGCCGCGCTGGCCCGCCTGGAGACCCAGATCGCGCTCGAGCATCTCCTCGACTTCATGCCCCGCTACGAGGTCGATTTCGACGGACTCGAGCGGGTACACATGCAGAACGTGGCCGGTTACCACCACGTCCCGGTGAAGGTGTTGCGATGAACTCCCACTCGAACGAGGAGGCGTCACGATGACTCGGAAGATCGTCGTCGATTTCGGTCTGTGCGAAGCCAACGGGGTGTGCATGGGCATCATCCCCGAGGTGTTCGATCTCGACGAGCAGGACTATCTCCACCTCCTCCAGGAGGAGGTCACCCCAGAAAACGAGGAACAGGTGCAAGAAGCCGTGCGTCAATGCCCCCGCCAGGCCATCAGCATCGAAGACGCATGACCTCCACTGAACTCGTCTTCGATCCGTTCTCCGAAGAGTTCTTCAACGGTCCGTGGGAGATCTACCGGCGGATGCGCGCCGAGGCTCCCGTGTATTACAACGCGGAGTACGACTTCTACGCCCTGTCCCGGCACGAGGACGTCGCGGCGGCCTACAAGGACTTCGAGACGTATTCCTCGGCGTACGGGCTGGACCTGGCGACGGTGCGTTCCGACGAACCGATGCCGGCGAAGATGATCATCATGATGGACCCGCCCGAGCATCGGCAGATGCGCAGCCTTGTCAACAAGGTGTTCACCCCGCGTGCCATCGAGGCGTTGCGCCCCATGGCCACCGCGACAATCGACCGCTACCTCTCCGCGGTCGATCCGGACACCTTCGACGTCGTCCAGGACTTCTCGGCGCTGTTCCCGGTGCAGGTGATCACCCAGATGCTCGGCGTCCCCGAGGAGTACCGTCAGCAGGTCGGTGAGTGGGTGGACACCTCACTGGCCCGCGAGCCGGGCCAGATCGAGATGTCCGAGGCAGGAATGCAGGCCGTCGGTGAGCTGATGGGGTTGTACTACAGCATCATTCAGCAGCGCCGGGCCGAGCCCCGCGACGACATGTTCAGCAGGTTGATCGCCGCCGAGGTCACACGCGAGGACGGCGAGACGGAGTCGCTGGACGATTTCGAGATCGCGGGCTTCGCCACGCTTCTCGGCGGCGCCGGGGCCGAGACCGTCACCAAGCTGATCGGCAACGCGGCGGTGACGTTCGCCCGCCATCCCGAGCAGTGGCAGAAACTCCTCGACGATCGCAGCAAGATCCCGGCCGCGGTCGAGGAGCTTCTGCGTTACGAGGCGCCCAACCAGTACAACGTTCGGCGGTCGATGAGGGACGTGGAACTGCACGGGGTGACCATCCCGGCGGGCAAGCCGGTGTTCCTGCTCGCCGGGTCGGCCAACCGCGATCCCGAGGCCTTCACCGACGCCGACACCTTCGACATCGACCGCGACCGCACCGAGGCGCAGAACCTCGGGTTCGGTTACGGCGTGCACAGCTGCCTGGGTGCAGCGCTGGCCCGGATGGAAAGCGCCATCGCGCTGGAACGGCTGCTCGATTTCATGCCGAGTTACGAGGTGCTGTGGGAGGGGTGCAAGCGGGTCGCGGCGCAGAACGTCGCGGGCTGGTCGCACGTTCCCGTCCGGGTCCTCCGCTAGGACACCTGTGCGCTTCGTCCTCGTGCACGGCGGTTTCCACGCTGCGTGGTGTTGGCAACCCACCATCGCGGCACTGGAATCGTTGGGGCACACCGCGGTCGCGGTGGACCTACCGGGACACGGCGCACGGCTGCACGAAGAGTCCACGCTGGCCAATCGCCGCGACGTCATCACCGAGGCGTTGAACGCGGCGGCGCCGCAGCGCAGTGTGCTGGTCGGCCACTCCGGCGGCGGGTTCGACGCCACCCTGGCCGCGGATGCATGCCCGGATCTGGTGGGCCACATCGTCTATCTGGCCGCGGCCCTTCCACGGGAGGGACGCACCTATCCCGAGGCGATGGCCATGCGCGACGACGACGAGGACCTCGGCGCCGACTTCGACGGCGACGTCGGGGAGATGCTGGGGTATCTGCAGTTCGACGAGGACGGCGCGATGCGGTTCGCCGACTTCGAGGGTGCGTGGAAGTACTTCTACCACGACTGCGACGAGGCCACCGCGCGCTGGGCGTTCGACATGCTCGGACCCGAACGTTTCGGAGACACCACCGTCACACCGGTATCGGTCCCCCGGTTCTGGGAGGCCGACCTGCCACGCAGTTTCATTGTGTGCGAACAGGATCGGTCGATGCCGCGCTGGCTGGCCGACACCGTCGCCCGGCGATTGGGCGTCGAGCAGCTGTCGATCGACGCCTCGCACTCGCCGTTCCTGTCGCGCCCCGGGGAGCTGGCCGAGTTGCTGGTGCACGCGACGACCACCACCCCGGTGGCCGCACTTTCCCCGTACTGATCCCCTTGTGCCGCGAGCGCGCGCGTCTGCTGCTCGACACACCGGGCGGAGCCGACATTGTGCGCGCGCTCGCCGACGACGAGCGCGCGCCCAGGGCTCAGAGACCCGAGACGATCACCCCGTGGCACTCCGCGGCGGCCTGCCGCAGCCTGGCCGCGGCCTGGTATTCGTCGGAGTAGTACCACTCCTTGGCGGCCTCGACGGACTCGAACTCCAACAGCACCGTCTGGGTGCCGTGCCACTGGCCCTCGAGAGCCTCGGCCGGCGGGCCGAACGCCAGGATCTTGGCGTTGCCCATCGTCTTGCTCGCCAGCTTGGCGTACTCGCCCATCCCCTCGGGGTCCTTGATGTCCTCGGTGATGATCACATAGCCCTTGGCCACAGTTGTGTCTCCTGCTCTCAATCGATTTCGCGGATCGCGCGTTCCGGACAGTTGTCGATCGCCTCGCGCGCGGCGTTCTCGAGACCGGCGGGCACCGTCTCGGGGTCGGCGACGGCCCAACCGTCGTCAGTCATCTGAAACACTTCGGGACACAACGTCAGGCACATCCCGTGACCGGCGCACCGGTCCTCGTCGACGGTCACCTTCATCGAACGTCGAACTCCAGGTGCAGTTCGGTCAGGCCGCGCAGGATGTAGGTCGGGATGTAGTCGTAGCGGCGGTTGCCGGCCGGACCGTGCTTGCTCTCCGAGATGCGGATGTCGGTGGTGCGGTCGAGCAGACGTTCCAGACCGACGCGGGTCTCGGCGCGGGCCAGCGGCGCGCCCGGGCAGCTGTGGATGCCGCGCCCGAACGCCAGGTGCTGGCGGGCGTTCTTGCGCTCCGGGTCGAACGTGTCGGGGTCCTCGAAACGACGCGGATCCCGGTTGGCCGCACCGTTGATCACCATCACGGTGCAGCCGGCGGGCAGCTCCTGATCCCCCACGGTGGTGGGCACCCGGGACAGCCGGAAGTCACCCTTGACGGGGCTCTCGATGCGCAGGCACTCCTCGATGAAGTTGGGGAGGAGGCTGCGGTCGGCGCGCAGCCTGGCCTGCACCTCGGGCTGGTCACCCATCACCTTCAGGGCGGTCGACAGCAGCCGCACGGTGGTCTCCTGGCCGGCCGAGAACACGTTGGTGGCCACGCGGACAACGTCGCCCACGTCGGGGGTGGTGCCGTCGGGGAACGTCGCGGTGGCCAGCCCGGTCAGCACGTCGTCGCGCGGGTTGGCGCGGCGGTCCTCGACATACTCGGCGAACACCTCGTAGAGGTATTCCAGCGGTGTCTTGGTCAGCGTCTTGTCGGCGTTGCCCAGACCGCTGCCGTGGGTACCGCGGGCCAGCCGTTCGAGCAGTTCGTCCCGGTCCTCGTCGGGCACGCCGAGCAGGTCGGCGATCACCCGCAGCGTGAACGGGCCGGCGAAGCCCTTGATGAACTCGCCTTCGCCCGGTGCCAGGAAGTCGTCGAGGATCTCGTCGGCCAGATGCCACATCGCGTCCTCGTTCTCCTTGAGGCGCTTGGGCGTGAGCAGCCGCATCAACAGGGCGCGGTGATTGGTGTGGGTCGGCGGATCGAGCGTGGGCAACTGGTCGCTGAACGGGATCTCGTCGCGGTGCTGCTTGATCAGTTCGGTGACATCGTCACCTTCGAGCGGCACCGGGAAGCCGGGGAACGGGCCGGTCACCGAGATGCACGACGAGAAGGTCTCGGCGTCGTTGTAGACGTCGACGGCCTCTTGCCAGCCGGTCACCATCGTGACGCCGTAGTGGTTCTCCTTGGCCACCGGGCACTTGTTGCGCAGCGCCTCGTAGAACGTGTACGGGTCGTCGGTCAGACGACTGTCCCGGAAGAAGTCCACCGCGGTGAGGTCTTCAGCCATGCTCGCTCCATTCGCCGGTCTCACTGTATGAGAACGGGATTCTCATCTATGGGTATCAGGTTTTCATACCGGTAGCGCAACGTCAACGAGGGTCCGGCTCAAGCGTGTTCGGGCTGTACCGCCAGCACGTTCACCGCGACTGCCAGCGACTGATAGCAACCGACCGTGAACAGCAGATCGAGCAGCTGGCGTTCGTCGAAGTGCCCGCGCAACGCCGCCCAGGTGTCGTCACCGAGGGTGTGACTGCGGTCGATCTCGTCGACCGCCTGCACCACGAGCCGGTCGACTTCGTCGGCACCGTCCCCGGCGCGCACCAGGTCGATGTCCGCAGGGCTCAGACCGGCGCGTTCGGCGATCGGGAGGTGGTGATCCCACAGATAGTCACAGTCGCGGTGCTGCACCGCGCGCAACACCGCGACTTCCCGGATGCGCGGAGACAGCGTCGAGCTCTGCAACAGATGCGCGTTGAAGTGCAGATAGCCGCGCGTCAATTCCGGATGACGCAGCAGCGTCGCCAGCACATTGCCGGCGTCGCGCGGATTGCGCCGTTCCTCGGGCAGCAGCGGGCTGAGTGCGTCGCGGATCGTGTCGTCCCACTGCCCGTCGGGCAGCGGTGGGATACGGGGCTCCGTCACTGGATGGGTTCGTCGCCGAGCACCGTGGTGCGCAACATCTCTCGCGGCGAGTCTTCGGCGTAGGGTGCGGCCCGGTGCAACACTCCGCGGTTGTCCCAGATGACGGTGTCCCCGACCGACCACGTGTGGCTGTAGACCTTCTCCGGCGTGGTGGCCCGGTCGAGCAGCTCGGCCAGCAATGCCCGGCCCTCGTCGAGATCCATCCCGACGACGTAGTCCGCTGACGCCCCGAGCACCAACGACTTCCGGCCGCTGCGGTGCGTCCAGACGAGCGGGTGTTCGTGGGTGGGGCGTGACCGCCAGCGGGCCAGTTGCTCGGGTGTCGGGTCGGGTGTGATGCGCCGCTGCGACGCCTCCAGCGAATGCACCACGCGCAGGTTCTCGTAACGTTGTTTCTCGTCGTCGCTCAGATGCTCATAAGCGGCATAGGAACTCGCGAACTCGGTCTCTCCCCCGCTCTCGGCCACCTGTTTGGCCGACAGCACGGTCGCCTTCTGCGGGTACTCGTCCCCCGTGGGGGTGCAGCCGTCGATGTGCCAGTCGAACGTCGCGCGCAGATAGGCCGCCGACGAGTTCTTCGACTTGTCCAGCGTGACGGGGTAGATCCCGGCCACCGGATGATGCCCGTCGGAGGAATGGTCGATACCGCCCAGGCGACGGCAGAACTCCACCTGCGCAGCAGGGTCGAGGTGCAGCTCGGGGAGCACCAGGACGCCGTTGTCCTCCAGCGCCTCGAGCAGGGCGTCCCCGAGCGATGCGTCGGAGCCGAGTTGGTGCGGGTCGAGCCCGACGATCTCGGCACCGACCGACGCGGTCAGTTTGTTCACGGTGAGAACGGTCATGGGGATTCCTAACTCAGGGCACCGGCGCGCTGACGCGGTCGATGACGGCGTCAGCGGAGTCGGCGGGCTTCTGGGTACCGAAGACCTCCACGGCCATCGACACCATGATCATCGAGTAGACGAGGTGCAGGAGGTTCAACACATCCTCGGGCAGATCGTCGAGAGGGAACTTGTCGCAATAGTCGATGGCTTCCTCGAACCGCGGCGTGAACGCGTCGTAGAACTCGTGGATGTCCTGCATCGGAGTCGACATCCGCATCTGCCAACGCTCGGATTCGGTTGCCAGACACCATTTCTCGGCGAAGCGCTCGTACTCGGCGAAGGCACTCGGCAGGCGCGGTGAGTCGGTCACGGTCACACCCCCACCGGTCGACGCTCGTCCTGGTACTGCTGGACCCACTTGACGGCTTCGTGATGTAGGTGGCGCACCAGGATCTCCTGGTCGTTGAGCGGATAGTCGTCGACGATCGGCTCACCCAGGCCGTACTCCAACGCGGCCTGCGTGCCGCCGAGCATGCCGGCGTCCTGCAGCGCGAACTCCTTGAGTACCACCGATGCGACCTCGTGTTCGACGCGTTCACGCACCGTCGTGGCCGGATGAAAGGCGTTGTAGGCCTCGAACTTGTGGGTGTTGTGCGACGTCGGCCAGTACCGGTACAGCAGGTACCAGCCGTGGTAGATGAGGATCTCCAGGTTGGGGAAGATCTGGAAGTTGGTGATCCCCCACGGCTCGATGCCGCCGGGGTTCAGACCGGCCGACTGATGGGTTTCCGGGGTGCGCCACGGTCCCACCAGACCACTGCGTGTGGCGCGTTCCACCGGATACATGTATTCCGGCGCCAACAGCCAGCGCCGCGTCCCGGCGGTGGAGACCAGGCGGTGGGGCCCGTCGATCTGGAAGTGTCCGCACTCGAAGCTCGCGTTGGGCTGCCGCACTTCGCTGGGTACCTGCTGGCTGTGCAGCGACGGCACGTGGTAGTACTCCTGGAACGCGTCGGCGAAGATCTTCCAGTTGCTGTTGTTGTGCGCTTTGAACTCGTAGCGCTCGGTCATCAACTCGAACGGATAGTCGTCGAGCGCGGTGATCATCGGGCCGAGGAACTCGCGCAGTGTCTGCCGCGGCTCCCGGTCGAAGTTGATGAAGATGAACCCGTTCCACACGTCGCAGTGCACGGGAGCCAGGCCGTAGCGCGCGTTGTCCAGATCGAAGAACTCACCGGGCTGTTGGACGAAGGTGAGCTCGCCGTCGAGACCGTAGCGCCAGCCGTGGTACTTGCAGGTGAACTGGCGGCAGACGCCTTTGACTTCTTCGTTGGGGAATTCGTTCCACACCAGCTTGTTACCGCGGTGGCGGCAGATGTTGTGGAAGGCGCGGATCTGCTGGTCGCGGCCACGCACCACGATCACCGAGGTCGAAGCGACCTCGATCTCCTTGGTGAAGTAGCTGCCGACACGCGGAACCTCCTCCACCCGACCGACGTTGAGCCAGGCGCGCTTGAAGATCGCCTCACGCTCGAGCTCGTAGAACTCCGGCGAGGTCGAGTCCCGGAACGACACCGGCCCGGTCCCCAGTTCCGGATAGTGCTCGGTCCAGCTGCCCTCAGCGGGCTTCGGCCACTTACCCATCTGAATCTCCCTGTCGTCGTGCGCTGTTGATGTCCGTCATCCCGAAGCGATCCGCCACGTCATCCCGTAACCGGACCGCCACGTCATCCCATGACCGATCCACCGTTGACGCCGAGCGTCTGGCCGGTGATGAAGCCCGCTTCCTCCGAGCAGAGGAACCCGACGGCGGCGGCGATGTCGTCACCGGTGCCGAGGTGCCCGACCGGGATGCTCGCCGCCATCTGCTCGTTGGGTGGCAGGAAGCCGGCGAGCTGCGACTGATGTTGCATCGGCGTCTCGATGCCCGAGGGCGGAATGTTGTTGACCGTGATGCCCGCCGGGCCGTATTCGCGGGCGAGCGACCGTGTGAACGAGATCAAGCCGCCCTTGGAGGCGGCGTAGTGCGCCATCCCGGGCGATCCGCGCTGCGCACTCGACGAGGAGATCATCACGATGCGGCCCCAACCCGCCTCGAGCATGTCGGGGATCGCGGCCTGCGCACAGTGGAACGTCCCGTTGAGGTTGACGTCGATCAGGCGCTGCCAGTTCTCGGGCGTGATCTCCAGGAACGGCGCGAAGTCCACCAGCCCGGCGCTGGTGACCAGGATGTGCACCGGCCCCAACTCGGTGCGCACCTTCGCGAAGGCCTCATCGACGGCCGGCCGGTCGACGACGTCGACCGCGACACCCAGAGCCGTGACCCCGTCGGCGCGCAGTTCCTCGGCGACCCGTTGGGCGGCCTCCCCGTTGAGGTCGAGTACGGCGACCTTGTGCCCACGTCGTCCGAGCTCGCGGCAACTGGCTTCACCCATGCCGGATGCGCCTCCGGTCACCACCGCCACCCGCGACAGCGGGGAATCACTGGGCATCTCGGTCGCTCCTATTCGTAGATCATGTGCACTCGGGGGCTGGTCGGCAACGCCTGACAGGACACCACCCAGCCTTCGGCCACCTCGTCGTCGTCGAGCGCGTCGTTGTTGACCATGCGTGCGCTGCCCTCGACGATGCGCGCCATACACGTTCCGCACGAACCTGTTTCGCAGGAGTACGGCGCCTTGAGTCCGGCCGACCGTGCGGTCTGCAGCAGGGTGTCGCCCTTGCGGTAGGTCGCCGTGGTCTTCGTGCGGTTCAGCTCGATGACGATCTCGTCGGTCTCCTGCGTACCGATGTCACCCGGCGGGATCTCGGCCACCGTGAACCGTTCGAGGTGCAGTCGGTCTTTGGTCACCCCGGCGGCCAGCAAAGTCTTCTCGACGGTGTCCATGAACGGCGCGGGTCCGCAGATGAAGAAGTGGCCGGCGCCGGTATCGCCGGCGAACGATTCGACGGCCTCCGGCGTCACCACGCCGGCGTCCTCGTCGAAGTGATGACACACGACCAACCGGTCGGGGTGTTCCTCGGCCAACCGGTCGAGCACGTCGGAGAAGATCACCGAATTGCGGCCACGATTGGCATAGAACAGCTTCACGGGACGGTCGGAGTCTGCCAGCACCGTGCGTACCAGCGACATGATGGGAGTGATCCCGCTGCCGCCGGCGAAGGCGACGAGCGGCTCGGAGGCCGAAACACCCTCGTCGAGAACGAATTTCCCTTCGGGCGGTGCAGCGTGCAGCTGGTGGCCCTCGGCGGCGGTGTCGTTCAGCCAGTTCGAGACCACACCGCCGGGATCACGCTTGACCGTGATGCGGAGTTCGTCTTCGAGCGGTGCGGATGACATCGAGTAGCAGCGGCGCAGATCCTGGCCCTGCACACTGACTCGCAGAGTGAGGAACTGTCCGGCCTTGTACTGGAAGCGGTGCGAGCAGCTCTCGGGTACATCGAGCACCAGGGAGACGGCGTCGCAGGTCTCCCGCACCACTCGTTTGATGCGAAGTGGTGCGAATCCGTCAGCGGTGAGGTCGGCCATCGTCGACCACGTTATCAAGTACTTGTTATGAGTATCAAGTACTTGTCACTCCACTCCGCCGAAATGGCATTCCACGCGCGTCAAACAGCCGTTTGACGCGCGTGGAATGCAACTTCGGCGCCTTAGGGGTCGACGTGGTCGGCGAAGAGCTGATGTCCCGTGCCCTGCTCGACCACGCGCCCGAGCAGGTCGCGCAAGGTCTGCTGCTCGTCCTTCGACAGCACGCCGAACACCTTGTCGTGCGCGGTGATTGCGTCGTTGACGACGGCCGCCGCGGTGGCGCGACCCTGGTCGGTGAGGAATGCCTGCAGAATGCGGCCGTGGGCGGGATTCTGCTTGCGCTCCACGAGCCCGCGCTTCTCCAGTGCGGTCAGGGCCAGCTGCACGCCCTGCGGGCTGATCAGCAGGCGACGTGCGAGTTCTGCGCCCGACAACCCCGGCTCGTTCGACAACTGGCGCAGCACGCCGATCTGGGCGGTACTGACCCCGTGCTCGCTCACGGCTTCGTTCACGCTGGTCAGCGAGAAGTAGAAGGCCTGCTTGAGCAGCCACAAGATGTTGTCCGTGAGCTCGAGCCCCGTCACGTCGCGCGCCGTCATGTCCGCAAACGCTAGTCCTGCTCAGGGGGCTCGCGCTTGACTACCTCACCGTCCTTCATGACGAACCGCACGTCGAGCGTCGCCGCGATGTCGCGCGACGGGTCTCCGCCCACCGCGATGATGTCAGCGAGGTAGCCCTCGGCGAGGCGCCCGAGTTCGTCGTCGGCCTCGATCAGCTCCGCACTGGTCACCGTCGCCGCCCGTAATGCCTGCATGGGTGTCATGCCGCGCGCGACCAGCGCACACAGCTCTTTGGCGTTCTGCCCGTGTGGGACCGCGGGCGCATCGGTGCCACATGCGATCCGAACGCCGGCGGCGATCGCCTTGGGCAGCATCGCCTGCGCCTGCGGGAAGACCACTTCGGCCTTCTTGCGTAGCTCGGGAGCGATCCGGTCGATGGCCATCGCCTCGGTCAGGTAGGTGGTCGACACCAGGAAGGTGCCGTGGTCGACCATCATCTGAATGGTGTCGTCGCTGGCAAGGAACCCGTGTTCGATGCAGTCGATCCCGGCCCGGATACATGCGCGAATCGCGCTGTCCCCCACCGCATGTGCGGCCACGCGCACCCCGGCGCGATGCGCCTCGTCGGCGATCGCGGCGAACTCCTCGTCGGAGTACTGCTGCGCGCCCGGGGCGGTGCTGTGCGACATCACTCCGCCCGAGGCCGACACCTTGATCAGTTTCGCGCCGTGCCGGACCTGGTAGCGCACACACGCGCGCACGTCGTCGACCCCGTTGGCGATCCCCTCGGCCACCGACAGCGGCATGATGCCGGGCGCGAGCCGCTGGAACACCGTCGGATCCAGATGCCCGCCGTACGGGGTCACCGCATGCCCGGCCGGGCAGATGCGCGGTCCGACGTGCCAGCCCTGGTCGATCGCGCGCTGCAGGGCCACGTCGAGCAGGTACCCACCGGTCTTGACCATCAGACCGAGGTTGCGCACCGTGGTGAAGCCGGCCTCAACCGTGGTGCGCGCGTTCACCGCCGCGCGCAGCGTGCGGTACACCGGGTCGTCCTGCACCCCGTGCATCGGGCTGGGCAGCCCCTCCGGCCCGCCGGGCCCACCGATGAGCAGGTTCAGCTCCATGTCCATCAGCCCGGGCAGCAACGTCACATCGCCCAGGTCGATGACGTCGTCCGGATCCTGCGGCAACGCATCGGGATTCACCGACTGGATCCGGTTGTCGACGACGACCACGGTCGCCGGCGAGCGCACCTCGCCGGCGTCGATGTCGACCCACCGCGCGGCGCGGATGACGGTCGTGGTCACGGCACCGGTTCGGCGTCGCAGTCCAGCGACGTCGCCCCGGAATCCGGGACTTTCGGCTGCTTCCAGCACTCGACCGGGAACGACACCTGGATCATCGAGTACAGCAGCCGCATCAGATTCAGCACGTCGTCGGGCAGATCGTCGAGGGCGAACTTGTCGCAGTAGGCGATCGCCTCCTCGGCACGGGGCGTGATCGCGTCGTAGAACGCCTGCATCTCGCGCATCGTGCTGTTCAACCGCTTGCCATACCGTTCGGGTTCGGTGGCCAGGCACCAGTCGGAGAACTGTTCGAGGTCGGCGAACTCCGGCGGCAGCTTTGCGGTCGTCGTCGTGGCGTCCACGGTCACACCCCCTGCCCGACCTGCTCGGCCTTGCGCTGGTACTCGTCGACCCACGCCGCGGTCTCGGTGTGCAGGTGACGGATCAGGACTTCCTGGTCGCAGAGAACGAAGTCGTTGAGGACGCGCGACTCGATCATCGACTGGGTGGCCTCCAGCGTGTTGGCGTCCTGCAGGCCGTACTCCTTGAACGACACGGCCGCCAACTCCTGGGCGATGCGCTCGCGTGGCGTGCGCGGCTGCGGGAAGTAGATCGTGCCTTCGAAGATGTGGGTGTTGTACGACGTCGGCCAGTAGTGGTAGGTCAGGTACCAGCCCTGGCCCCAGAACAGGATCACGAAGTTCGGGAACAGCTGGAACGAATCCAGGCCCCACGGGTCACATTTCGCCGGGTTCAGACCCACGGGCATCTCGCCCAGATCGGGCTTGTCCCAGGGGCCGAACAGACCGCTCTGGCAGATGTCCTCGATCGGTTTGCGCATTTCGTCGGCCATCTCCCAGGCACGCACACCGGACGTGCTGACCAGCCGGTGCGGGCCCTCGATGCGATAGTGCGGCGCCTCGAATCCGGCTTCGGCAGCGGCCTTGGAATAAGCCGTCGGTGACTGGTTCGCGTGCAGCACGGGCGCGTGGTAGAACTCCTGGAACGCGTCCATGTAGAGCTTCCAGTTCGCCTTGACCTCTGAGCGGTAATGGAACCGCGAGGTCATCTTGTCGAATGGATAGCCCTCGAGGTCGGTGATCATGGGCCCAAGGAATTCCCGCAGCGACTGCTCCGGTTCCTCCTTCGCGAAGTTGACGAAGATGAAGCCTTCCCACACCTCGCAGTGCACCGGCACCAGTCCGTAGCGGCTCTTGTCGAGGTCGAAGAACTCGCCCTCCTGCTGCACAAAGGTCAGGTTGCCGTCGAGGTCGTAGCGCCACGCGTGGTACTTGCAGGTGAACTGGCGACACACCCCGCTGGTCTCCTCCAGGGGCATCTCGTTCCACACCAGCTTGTTGCCGCGGTGACGGCAGATGTTGTGGTAGGCCTTCACCTCGCCGCTGGTGGTGCGGACCACGATGATCGAGGTGTTGACGACCTTGATTTCCTTGGTGAAATAACTGCCCTTACGCGGGATCAGCTCAACCCGGCCCACGTTGAGCCAGGCGCGCTGGAACACCGCTTTGCGTTCCTTCTCGTAGAACTCGGGGTCCACCGAGTCCTCGTAGGACACCGGACCTGTCCCCAGTTGCGGGTAGTGCTCGGTCCAGCTGCCTTCCGGCGGTTTTGGGAACCGGGCCATGACGTCTCCTCCTCGGTTGGGCCGACCAGGCTGCTGCGCCGCGGGTCCGGAGCAAACCACAACGCCCAGCGGTCTTTTCACCGAATCGCGGCAGCCGACACCGTCGACCGTATATGCTCGTCCGGGCAATCACAAGTAGTTGATATTGCTGTCGGGTCACGGACGGAGGACGACCAGTTGCGTCACGACGAGCTGTTCATCGGCGGCCGGTGGCAGGCACCTCGCAGCGACGGACGCATCGAGGTCATCTCCCCCCATACCGAGGCGATGGTCGCGTCGGTGGCGGCGGCCGCACCCGCCGACGTGGACCTCGCCGTCACGGCGGCGCGCACGGCGTTCGACTCCGGTCCGTGGCCGCGCACCGAACCGGCCGAACGCATCGCGGTGTTGCGCCGCCTCGGTGAGTGCTACGGCCGGCGCCGCGCCGAGATGGCCGAGGCCATCACCACCGAGATCGGCGCTCCGACGAGCTTTGCCCAACGCGCGCAGGTGGCCTTGCCGTGGAGCATGATCGACGCGTTCTGCGACCTGGCCGAGACGTATCCGTGGCACGAAGTCCGGCCGGGCCGTTACGGGTCCGACGTGCGTATCGTCCGGGAGCCGGTCGGGGTGGTCGCCGCGATCGTGCCCTGGAACATGCCGCAGTTCCTGACCGTCACCAAGCTGGTGCCGGCACTGCTGGCGGGCTGCGCCGTGGTGCTCAAGCCGGCGCCCGAGTCGCCGTTGGACTCGCTCCTGCTCGCCGAGATCCTCGAAGAGGTCGGCCTGCCGCCCGGCGTGGTGAACGTCGTACCCGGCGACGGCACGATCGGTGAGTACCTGGTGCGTCACCCGGGCGTGGACAAGGTGTCGTTCACCGGATCGACCGCCGCCGGCAGAGCGGTGGCGGCGGCCTGCGCGACGGATCTCAAGCGGGTGAGCCTGGAACTGGGGGGAAAGTCAGCGGCCATCGTGCTCGATGACGCCGATCCTGTCGCGGTCGCGACGGCGGTCCGCTCGGCCAGCTTGTCCAACAGCGGACAGATCTGTAATGCGTTGACTCGCATCCTGGTTCCGCAGTCCCGCGCCGCCGAGTTCACCGACGCCCTGGTCGCGGAGGTCAGCGCCCTGGTGGTCGGGGATCCCGCCGATCCGGCCACCCAGATGGGACCGCTGGTGGCCCGGCGCCAGCAGCAGCGCGTGACCGAATACCTCGAGCGAGGCGTCAGGGACGGGGCGCGCGTCGCGCTCGGCGGCCCCGGCATGCCCGACGGAATCAACCGCGGCTGGTATGTGAAGCCCACCGTGTTCGACCGCGCCGACAACTCGATGGCGATCGCCCGCGAGGAGATCTTCGGCCCGGTGCTGACCGTGATCGCCTACCGCGACACCGATGAGGCGGTCGCCATCGCCAACGACTCGGACTACGGTCTGGCCGGGTCGGTGTTCACCGCCGACGACGAGCGCGGGCTGCAGGTTGCCGCCTCGGTACGCACGGGCACCCTCGGCGTCAACCAGGGCTATCCGATGGACCCGTTCGCCCCGTTCGGCGGAGTGAAGGCCAGCGGCTACGGACGCGAACTCGGCCCGGAGGGCATCGACGGCTGCACCGAGACGAAATCGATTGCGGTGGCTGCGCGTTAGCCGCAGCCACCTGCTTTCACCGCCGCGGGAACGCGCTCATTTCAAGCAGCTGCCGAGGTCGATCGGCATGGACACTCCGGTGACATAACGGGATTCGTCGGAGGCGAAGAACAGCACGGCGTTGGTGATGTCTTCGATCTCCACCCACGGACGCGGCATGCTGTGGAACATCTGGCAGATCGGCGCGATGTCGTCGGGACCCGGATTCTCCAGATCAGGCCGGAACATCCGGAATGTCTCGTCGTTCATCACCATCGGTGAGTTGACGTGGGTCGGGTGCACGCTGTTGACCCGAATCATGTGCTGCGCCAACTCCACTGCGCAGGACCTCATCAGCCCGACCACGCCGTGCTTGGCCGACACGTACTGGCTCATCTGCGGATACGCCTTGAGCCCGGCCACCGAGCTCGTCAGCACGATCGACCCGCCCCGTCCCCCGGCGATGATGTGCGGGATGCCGACCTTCACGGTCTTCCACACGCCGGTGAGGTTGATGTCCATCATCGTCTGCCAGACCGCTTCGTCGATCCCTTCGACGGTCTGGCCACCGTTGCCGATGCCGGCGTTGGCCAGGATGATGTCGAGACGCCCGAGTTCGGCCACGCCGCGATCGACCACCGCCTGCAGGCCGTCGAGGTCTCGCACATCGACCTCGTCGATGATGATGCGCCGACCCAGCGCTTCGACCCGTTCCTTGGTCTCGAGCAGATCGCCCGGCGTGGCCAGGTCGAGCTGGACGTGGTCGACGTTCTTGCAGACGTCGACGGCGATGATGTCGGCGCCTTCCTCGGCGAGTTTGATCGCGTGGCTGCGCCCCTGTCCGCGTGCCGCACCGGTGATGAAGGCGACCTTGCCCTCGACGCGTCCTGGCATGGTCGTTACCTCACTTGGTTGTCGGTGGTCAGCGTGGGATCAGAAGGTGATGTTGTGCTTCTCGAAGTGTCGGGACAGCGCCTGCATGTACTCATCGCCATGGAACGGTCCACGCGCACCGATGGCGGCCTCGAGGAACGGGCCGTACTCCTCGTCGTTGACGTAGGTCGACCAGTGCACGATCCGGCATTCCTCGTCAGTCTCGACGAAGCTGATGGAGTAGAACCCCATCGTCTCACCGGTGTTGACGTTCGTGCCTTCCCAGCGATAGCGCTGGACGAAGCCGTTCTCGGCGGGCCACACCTTGAAGTCGACGGGCTTCCAGTCGGGGAAGGTGATGCCGTACGCCTTGGCCTCGATGGTGGCGGCGGTATCCCAGTGGGTCGCCACGTCTTTGAGCACCAGTTCTTGTTCGGCGACGAAATAGGGAGAGGTGTAGACCGCGTCGTCGGTGAACTCCCACTCGTCGTAGGTTTCGCCTTCCTGCACCTTCTGCAGGACGTACTTGTCGCGGTAACTCTCGGCCATGCGGCGGTGTTTCGCGATGCGCTCGACGAGATCCATTGCGTGGGGCTTCCTTTCGTCGGCCGGAACTCGAACTGAATATACAGACCTGAATGCGAGATACAAGACCGAATCTCACAGCCCGCCACAGGTCTCGCGCGGCTTACTCCGGCAGCTTGATGACCGAGGTGTACATCTCCACCATCGGGCGGTAGAGGTCGACGTCGTCGAGTTGGCTACCGAGTACCACGGAGTCGCTGGTCGCGACGAGCGCGTGGGCGAAGGTCTGCGGCGAGATCAGCAGCGTCGCACCCAACTTGTCCATGCTCTCGACGATGAACGTCGCGAGCTGGTCGACCACCTCCGACCGCTTGGCCGCGACACGCTCGCGAGCATCCGGATTGCGCTGCAGATACAGCGTGAACTCCAGGCCCAGGGCTGCATGCTCGGCACCCCGGTCAACGCTGAGCTGACGCCAGCGTTCGGCGATCTCGTCGAGTTCGCGGGCCCCGACGTGGCTGGCCGAGGACATCACCTCGGCGAAGTTGTCGAAATAGCGGCGCCAGTACCGGTCACTGACAGCCAGGAACAGGTCCTCTTTGGTGGCGAAGTGCTTGTAGATCGCACCCTTGGTGTAACCGGCGGCGAATGCGATGTCGTCGAGTGTCGCTGCGGTGAAGCCCTTTTCGCTGAACACGTTCTCGGCCGCGTCGAGCAGCAGTGACCGCGTGTGCTCGAGTCGCCGCTCCCGGGTCCAGCGCTCTGCCATGACGGAAGTCTGCCACAGCATTCTCAGAGAATCTATTGAGTTACCGAGATACCAGTCGGTATATTCTCCCGGAATCGCGCGGTCGACGCGCGACCGAGGAGGCGCAACAGTGAGCGAACCGTCGAACAAGAAGCCCGCGGCCACCGAATCCCTGAGCAGTGTCGGGCGTCTTGACGCCCCGCCGTCCCCGGCGCCGTCGGCACGCAGGGTCAAGATCTGGGCGACCGCCGGTGGATTGATCTTGGCGTTCCAGATCTATGTCTGGATCCGCTGGATCACCGGGCCCTACTTCACCCGGGTCGATCCCGGGCCGACGGATCCACCGACCTTCATGAAGGTCGCGCTGATGGTCTGGCAGATCGGCTCGCCGGCGCTGTTCCCGGTCGCGATCTGGTGGTTCATCATCCGGCCGTGGCGCCGTGAGCGGCGCATCACGTTGGACGGCATGATCATGGTGTCCACAGGCCTGTTCTTCTTCCAGGATCCGCTGCTCAACTACATCAACACGTGGTGCACCTACAACGCCTGGGCGTTCAACATGGGTTCCTGGGCCCCGCACGTTCCCGGGTGGATGTCGCCGGAGCAGCCCGGCGCCCAGGTCGCAGAACCGTTGGGAATCAACGTCTCCGGCTATGCATACGGCGTGCTGCTGTGCACGATCCTGGGCTGCTGGGTGATGCGCAAAGCCCAGCAGCGCTGGCCGAATCTCGGCACCAAGGGACTGATCGGTGTCGCGTTCGCGTGGGGCTTCGTCTTCGACTTCGTCATGGAGGGCCTCGTTCTGATGCCGTTGGGGATGTACACCTTCCCCGGCGCCATCCAGGCTCTGTCGATCAATGCCGGCACCTACTATCAGTGGCCCATCTACGAGGGTCTGATGTGGGGTGGCGTGCAGGCCGCGCTGTGCTGCCTGCGGTTCTTCACCGACGACCGTGGCCGCACCGTCGTGGAGCGAGGACTCGACAACATCCGCGGCGGCTTCGCCAAGCAGCAGTTCATCCGGTTCTTGGCGATCTTCGCCGCGATCAGCGCGTCGTTCTTCACCTTCTACATCATCCCGGCGCAGTTCATGGCCACCCATGCCGATCCGTGGCCCGAGGACGTACAGAAGCGGTCCTATTTCACCTCCGGGTTGTGCGGTGACGGCACCGACCGCCCCTGCCCGGATCCGTCCCTGCCCATTCCCACCAAGCACTCGGGTTATGTGAACTTCGACGGCGAGGTCGTGATGCCCGACGGTGTCGAGGTGCCCCCGCGCATCCCGCACGAGGGGCGGTGACGGGTTGTCGACGACGAATCACACCGCCGTGCTCGAAAACCCCTCGCGCGCACCGTTCTACCGCCCGGTCGGCGACGAAGCCGAGGTGTTCCGCGCCGCGGCCCGTCGCGGGTCACCGGTCCTGCTCAAGGGCCCGACGGGGTGCGGTAAGACCCGGTTCGTCGAGTCGATGGCCCACGAGCTCGGTCGCGACCTGATCACCATCGCCGGTCACGAGGACATGACCTCGGCCGACCTGGTGGGCCGGTTCCTGCTCAAAGGCGGCGAGACCGTCTGGGTCGACGGGCCGCTGACACGGGCCGTCCGCTCTGGCGCGATCTGCTACCTCGACGAAATCGTCGAGGCGCGCCAGGACACCACCGTGGTGATCCACCCGCTCGCCGACCACCGACGCGAACTCCCGATCGACCGCCTCGGCACCACCTTGTCCGCGGCACCGGGGTTCCAGTTGGTGATCTCGTACAACCCCGGATACCAGAGCGTGCTCAAGAGCATCAAGGAGGCGACCCGGCAACGCTTCGTGGCCATCGAGTTGGATTTCCCGCCGCCTGAGGTGGAAACCGAGATCGTCGCGCACGAAGCCGGCGTCGACACCGAGACGGCGCGCGTACTGGTCTCCATCGGCAACGCGATCCGCAACATCGACGGCTCCCCACTGCGGGAGGTGTCCTCGACGCGGATGTTGATCCTCGCCGGCGGCCTGGCCGCCGAGGGGCTGGGCCTGCGCCGCGCCGTCCAGGCCGCGGTCGTCGAAGCGCTCTCCGACGACCGCGACGTGGTGCGCGCGCTGGGCGAACTGGTGGACGCCCTCCTACCCCGGCCGTGACCTCACCCGAGCGACACGACCCCGGCCGGCTGCGACTGTTGGCCGGCTTCCTGGCCGGCCGACCCGTGGACGTCGCCGAAGCACCTGCGGGCCAACAGCCGTACACCGACGGCCGGGTGGTCTTCGTCTCCCACCGCGGTTCGCTCGAGCAGCATCGGCGCGAGGTGTTGGTGCAAGCGGCCCTGCTCGGGGCCGGCAGTCTCGACCCGGCGGTGGTCCGGTCGTTGCGCGCTCGAGGCAACCTCGCGCGCCGCTACCTCGCCGTCGAGGGGAATCGGGTGCTCACCGGTCTCGCCGAGCGGGTTCCGCTCGCGGCGGGGCTGGACATCGGGGACATACCCGAGACGGCATCGACGCTCGAGTCACTCGAATTGGCGCGCAGCCGAACGCGCCTGGCCGACCCACCCTCCTGGTTCGGGGTCATCAAGCCGCTGCAGATCGCCCCCGACGTGGCGACACCGGGCGGACGGGCGACCGACCAGGATCTGCACTTCGAGATCGTCACGGCTGCGCCCGAGGAGGACGCCGACGACGAGGACGACGACGGCGCGGCCGAGGAGAGCAAGATCTTGAAGCTCTTCGACAACCCGCTGTTCAATTCGCAAGCGGTGGGCGACTTTCTGCGCAAGTTGCTCGGCTCCTCGCCGGGTTCGGGGGACAGCAACGCCGGAGGAGGAAAGCTGCAGTCCCGCGGCGCGCGGCGCGCCCGCGCGGCAGGACCCGAAGCCCGGCCCGTCCCCACCAAGATCCATTTCACCGACGAGGCCAATCCCGGTGCGGCCGTCGGGGTCGGCGGTGCGCTGCACGCCGAGTGGGACGTCTTCAAGAACCGCTACCGCCCACAGTGGTGCCGGGTGATCGACTATCCGTTCACCGGTCAAGCCGATGTGGCGGCGGCCGGCATCGAGTCCGATGAGGTGCTGCGACGTCGGCTGTCCCGGATCGGCCTGGGTCCCAAAGCGTTGCGCCGCCGACCCGATGGCGACGACCTCGACATCGAAGCCCTGGTCGACCTTTCGATCGGTTTGCGTTCGGGATGGTCCCCGCCCGAACACATCTACGTCGAGCACCGCAAGATCGCCCGCAACCTCGGGGTGCTGATCCTGCTCGACGCGTCCGGGTCGGCCACCGACTCCGATCCCGAGGGTCTGGCGGTACACGACCATCAGCGACGGGCGGCAGCCACGATCGCGGCGACACTCGAAGATCTCGGTGACCGGGTGGCGGTCTACGCGTTCCGGTCCAAGGGACGCCATGCCGTGCACCTGCCCGCCATCAAGACTTTCGGACAGCGTTTCACCGCGTTGAGCCGGGCCCGGCTCAACCACCTGCAGCCGGCCCACTACACCCGGCTCGGCGCGGCGATCCGCGGTGCGGGCGAGATCCTCAAGACCGAGGCCGGCACCCCGAACCGGCTGCTGCTCGTGTTGAGCGACGGCCATCCCTACGACGACGGATACGAGGGCCGCTACGCCGAGGCCGACGCGCACAAGGCGCTCGAGGAGCTGCGGTCCGACGGGGTGGCCTGCCTGTGCCTGTCGATCGGCACCTCCACCGGCACCGAGGCGCTCGGACGGGTGTTCGGCTCGGCGAGCCACGCCGCCGCCGCGACGCTGCGCGAACTGTCCCCCAGGATGGACGACCTGTTCCTCTCCGCGCTGCGCGAACTCGCTGCTCCCAGCCCGGGCGGGCAGCGGCGACCCGTCCCGAGCACCTGACATCGAAGCGCCGATGCGATAGGACTGTGGAGCTGCCCACTCGCGACCGGAGGTGTCGATGCGTATCGGTGTGATGATCGGATCCGACAAGGAGCGTCCCCGGGCCGAGCGCCTGTCCGGTCTGATCGTGGACGGGAAGGCCGCTGAAGCACAAGGCTTCTCGTCGTTCTGGATCCCGCAGGTTCCCGGCTACCTCGACGCACTGACCGCGGTCGCGTTGCTCGGCCGGCACACCGACCGGATCGAGATCGGCACGGCCGTGGTTCCCATCCAGACCCGACACCCGCTGATCATGGCGCAGCAGGCGCTGACCACCCAGATCGCGTGCGACGGCCGATTCAGCCTGGGGATCGGGCCGTCGCACCACTGGATCATCGCCGACCAGCTCGGGCTGCCCTACGAGCGGCCGGCGCGGCTGGTGCGCGACTACCTCGACGTCCTCGACGCCGCGCTGGCCGGACCCGGCGCCGTGGACGTCGACAACGCCACCTTCAACGTGCATGGTCCTGTCGACGTCACCGACGCCTTCGGCGTCACGGTCCTCATCGCGGCACTCGGGCCGACGATGCTGCAGATCGCCGGCGCACGCACCGGCGGCACCATCTTGTGGATGGCCGACGAACGCGCGATCGGTGACTACGTGGTCCCCCGGCTGACCGCCGCCGCCGAGGACGCGGGCCGCGACGGAGTGCGCGTCGTCGCCGGTGTCCCGGTCGCACTGTGCGCCGAGGGTGAGATCGACGACGCCCGCACGTATGCGAGCGAGGTCCTCGGGCACGCGGACTTCTCCCCCAACTACGTACGGTTGCTCGAACACGGTGACGCCACCGACATCGGTGACACCATGGCCGCCGGCGACGAAACCATCGTCGCCGCTCGGCTGCGTCGCTACCGCGACGCCGGCGTCACCGACCTCGCGGCGCGGATCGTGCCGCTGGGCGCCGATGCCGCCGAGCGTCGAGCCTCGAGGCAGCGCACCCAGGAGTTCGTCGCGTCGCTGATCTCCGAGTTCGCTTCGGGTACGTAAGCCCGCTTCCGCCGAAATTGCATTCCACGCGCGTCAAACGGCCGTTTGACGCGCGTGGAATGCAATTTCGGCGGCGGTCGGGGCGCGGGGGAAATTAGACAAGCGTCAACTATGGGCATCCGCTGATCCGGCTGTTAAAGTCCGGAAGTGCCCAGAACCGCGCCTCGCTCAGCTGCTGACGGTGGTCAGCGTCGAGCGTCCTACCAGCGCGCCCGGTCACACGAGACCAAGCGAGGCCTCGTCCAGGCGGCGATGGCTCTGTGGCGCACCAACGGCTACGCGAACACCACCGTCGCAGACATCTGCCGCGCTGCCGGGGTGTCCCGAGCGCTGTTCTACTTCTACTTTCCCGCCAAAGAGGACATCCTCTTCGAGGTCGGCCTGGCCTCGACCCGCGCCGCGCGGCAGAAGGTTCGGTCGCTGCTGCGTTCGGACTACGAGGTCGAGACGGTGATCGCTGAAGCGTTACGCAGCCTCGAACGCTCGATGGCCCGCAATCCCCGCGAGCTGGTCATCGAGACCATCCTCGAAGGCTACCGGCACGAGCACCGCATCCTGGCCGGTCAGGCACCGGCCGATCCATCCGACACCGATATGTTCGGTGAACTGTTCGAACGCGCCCAGCGGGACGGAAAGATCGGCGCGCACGTCGACACCGACCACCTGTCCCGGCTCGCCGGCATGCATGTCAGCGAAGGCGTACGGCACTGGGCTGCAGGAGCTTTCGGCCGACGATCATTCGCCGACGTCGTCACCGGCGACATCGTCGCGCTGATCACCGGTTTCAACGCCAGGACCGGCCGATGACCGATCCCCAACCGTCCGATCCGAGAGGAGACGCCCATGGCGTGGGATTTTGAGACCGACCCCGAATACCAAGAGCTGCTGGACTGGGCCGACGAGTTCGTCCGGGAGGAAGTCGAGCCGCTCGACCTGGCCTTCCCCGACCAGCAGTTCGTACCGCTGGACGCCAAGCGCCGCAAGGTGATCGATCCCCTCAAGGACGAGGTGCGTCGCCGCGGGCTGTGGGCCACCCATCTCGGTACCGACCTGGGCGGGCAGGGTCACGGGCAACTGAAGTTGGCGCTGCTCAACGAGATCCTGGGACGGTCACAGTGGGCACCGATCGTGTTCGGCTGTCAGGCGCCCGATACCGGCAACGCCGAGATCATCGCGCATTACGGCACCGACGAGCAGAAGGACCGCTACCTGCGTCCGCTGCTCGACGGTGAGATGTTCTCCTGCTACTCGATGACCGAACCCCACGCGGGAGCCGACCCCACCCTGTTCACCACCACCGCGGTGCGCGACGGAGACGACTGGGTGATCAACGGCTGGAAGTTCTTCTCCTCCAACGCCCGGACGTCGTCGTTCCTGATCGTCATGGTCGTCACCAACCCCGACGTCAGCGCCTACCAGGGCATGTCGATGTTCCTGGTGCCGACCGACACCCCCGGGGTGAACATCGTCCGCAACGTCGGGTTGCACGGGGAGCGTGACGACGAGGGCTCGCACGCGTTGATCCACTACGACAACGTCCGTGTGCCGGCCGAGGCGCTGCTGGGTGGTGAGGGTCAGGCGTTCGTCATCGCTCAGACCCGGCTCGGTGGCGGACGGATCCACCACGCGATGCGCACGATCGGGTTGTCCCGCAGAGCACTCGACATGATGTGTGAACGCGCGTTGAGCCGCGAGACCCAGGGCAGTCGCCTGTCGGACAAGCAGTTCGTCCAGGGCTACATCGCCGACTCCTACGCGCAGTTGCTGCAGTTCCGGCTGATGGTGCTCTACACCGCCTGGGAGATCGACAAGTACAACGACTACAAGAAGGTGCGCAAGGACATCGCGGCGGTCAAGGTGGTGATGCCCACCGTGCTGCACGACATCGCGTGGCGCGCCATGCAGGTCCACGGCGCTCTCGGGGTGTCCAACGAGATGCCGTTCCTCGGGATGGTCACCGGTGCCGCGGTGATGGGCCTGGCCGACGGCCCCACGGAGGTACACAAGGCCACCGTCGCCAAACAGGTCTTGCGCGACTACCAGCCGAACACCGACACCTGGCCCAGCGAGTGGATCCCGGCCAAGCGGGAGAAGGCCCGTGCGAAGTTCGCCGAGTACCTCGAGAACGAGGTGGGCAATCTGTGACCGACCTCGACACCGCACGCCTGTCGGACTGGATGGACCGGGCGTCGCTGCCCGGGAAGGGTGAGCCGCTGCAGACCCGATTCCTGTCCGGCGGCACCCAGAACATCATCTACGAACTGCGCCGCGGAGAGCACCGCTGCGTCCTGCGGATGCCACCGCCGGACGCCCCGCAGGACCGGGACAAGGGCATTCTGCGCGAGTGGCGCATCATCGAGGCGCTCGACGGCACCGACGTCCCGCACACCGCAGCGGTCGGCGTGTGTCCCGACCCCTCGGTGCTCGGGCGACCGTTCTACCTCATGGGGTTCGTCGACGGATGGTCCCCGATGGACCTGCAGGGCGGCCGCTGGCCCGACCCCTTCGACACCGACACGGCCGCCCGGCAACAGCTGTCCTATCAGTTGGCCGAGGGCATCGCGCTGCTGTCGAAGGTGGACTGGAAGGCCAGGGGGCTGCACGATCTCGGCCGCCCGGACGGTTTCCACGAACGCCAGGTCGACCGGTGGACAGCGTTTTTCGAGCGCATCAAGGGCCGCGAGATCGACGGGCTCGACGTGGCCACCGCGTGGCTTCGTACCCATCGCCCCCTGGATTTCGTCCCCGGTCTGATGCACGGTGACTACCAGTTCGCCAACGTGATGTACCGGCACGGTGCGCCCGCGCAACTGGCGGCGATCGTCGACTGGGAGATGGGCACCGTCGGCGATCCGAAACTCGATCTGGGCTGGATGGTGCAGAGTTGGCCGGCCGATACGTCGGCACCGACGGAGTCGGAGATGAGTTACGTGGACATGCGCGGCATGCCATCGCGCGATGCCGTCGTCGAGCACTACGCACGGGTGTCGGGCCGCCAGGTCGACGACCTGGACTACTACGTGGTGCTGGCCAGGTGGAAGCTGGCGATCGTCCTGGAGCAGGGCTTCCAGCGCGCCGGGGACAACGAGAAGCTGCTCGCGTACGGTCCGGTCATCGTCGAGTTGATGCGCTCGGCGGCCGATCTCGCCGAGTCCAGCGACTACCGCTGATGCGCGCTGCGGTCTGCACCGCCTACGGCCCGCCACAGACGGTGCGGGTCTGTGATCGACCCGCCCCGGTTGTCGGCGAGGGCGACGTGCGTGTGCGCGTCGGTGCTGCCGCGGTCAACTTTCCCGATGTGCTGCTGGTCGCCGACGCCTACCAGATCAGCGTGCCGCCACCGTTCGTGCCCGGCAGTGAGTTCGCCGGCACGATCGTCGAAACGGGCCCCGGTACCGAGGAACTGCGAGTCGGCGACCGTGTCACGGGCGCGATGCTGCACGGTGCGTTCGCCGAGGAGGTGGCGGTACCGGCGGCGGGGCTCGCGCGGATTCCCGACGGGATCGACGACCGCACCGCCGCGGCGTTCGGGGTGGCCTACCGCACCGCGTACCACACGCTGCGGTCGGTGGCCCGGATCGGCCCGGGCGACGACGTGGTCGTGCTCGGCGCCGGTGGCGGAGTGGGTCTGGCTGCCGTCGCGCTGGGTGCGCTACTCGGTGCGACCGTCACCGCGGTCGCGTCGTCGCAGGAAAAGCTCGACGCCGCAAAACATTACGGCGCCCACCATCTGGTCAACCACCGAGACGGCGACCTGCGTGGCGCTCTCAAGCGATCATTGCCGGCCGGGGCGCACGCGGTGATCGACCCGGTGGGCGGGACGCTGGCCGAACCGGCGCTGCGCTCGCTGCGGCGCGGAGGACGGTACGTCACCGTGGGCTTCGCCTCCGGGGTGATCCCGGCGATCCCCCTGAACCTGGTGCTGGTCAAGGGCGTTCACGTACTCGGTTTCCAGTTCGGCGACGTGCCCGTCGACGAATTCACACGCAACGAGGACGAACTGCGCGAACTGCTGACCGACGGCCGTATCCGCCCACACATCGGTGCGGTCTATCCGCTGGACGAGGTGGCCGCGGCGCTGGCCCACGTCGCCGACGGCCGGGCGGTCGGCAAGGTCGTCATCGACCTGAGCGGGTGACCCGTCAGCTGGCCGGCACGAGGTCCGCTGCCACCGACGCGAGCATCCCGCACCGGAAGGATTCAGTGCGTGCGACCGGGTCGGCCGTCGAATCCTGGGCTGCGGCAAGGGCAAGCGACTTGAAGGCCCGCGCCGCCGCGCTGAGGTGGTGATGAGCGGAGTCGACGCTGTTGCCGAGTTCGGCAGGCACATCCTCACCCCACAGCGTGACCTCGGCGGCGCCCTGGTCGAGTGCGTTGCGCACGTGCATCAGTACCCGCGGATCCCGGTCGAAGAGGTCCGCGGCCACCGCGACGGTCTGCGGATGCGGCCGGTCCTCCCACGCCTCCAACACCGACTCGAGGTCGAGCGTGCGGGCGCCGAGGATCTGCAGCGGCCGGACGTCCTCGTCACTGCCGAGCAGCACGGTGACATCCCATCCGGCCATCACGCGGTCGTAGATCCACCCACCCGCGTAACGCACCGCGTCACGCACGGTCGGCGCCACGACGTCCAGCCGGTACCTCATGTCTGCCTCGTCGGCGCCAGCTCGCGCCCCAGCGACTCCGCGTACCCCTTGAACACCTCGGCCAACTGAATCGAGGGATCGAGTAACCATAGGGTCTCCATTCCATAGGTAAAGGCGAGGATTTCCACGGCCTTGCTGGCACTGTCTACGTCTGAGCGATAGATGCCGCTGCGTTGACCACGCTCGATGATCGAGGTGATGATCTCCACCGCCGCGCGGTAGCGATTGAACAATCGGTCGTGCAGCGGCGCCTCGGGAGCGATGTTCTCCACCAGGAGCACGGTGAACGTGCCCACCAGCTCGGGCGCCCGGTGGAACCGCTCGGCCACGCGGGTGAGCTCGGTGACGAGGTCACCGGAACGGTAGTCGGCATGCACCTCGTCGTCGGTGTCGCGCGCGTCGAGAACGGCGTTGAGAAGCTGTTCTTTGGACTCGAAGTGGTGCAGCAGGCCGGCCGGGGTGACACCGGCCTCCTTGGCGATCTGGGCCAGCGAGGTGTTGCGCCAACCATTTCGGGCCAGAAGGCGCTCCGCCACACCGAGGATCCGCGCTCTGCGATCCTCACCTTTGGCGAGGAGCGACTCGTATGGCCGAACGGCCGCCGGCTCCGGAACTGGCACCTGACTCCCTTGTCGAACCAACCTTCTGAACACACAGTAGGTAGGTTAGGCCGCTTGTGACAAGGGTCTCAACAGGTTTATTTTTTGACACGTGTCTCACCTGCGGGTTCGGTGAGGGACGCGTCTCCTCCGAGCTAGAGGCCGAGCGATTTCGCGATGATGACCTTCATGACCTCGCTGGTGCCGGCATAGATCCGAGCGACCCGCGCATCGGTGTAGAGCCGCGCGATCGGATACTCCATCATGTAGCCGTAGCCGCCGAAGAGCTGCAGGCAGCGGTCCACCACACGCTGTTGCATCTCGGTGCAGAACAACTTGACGCGCGCGGCGTCGGCGCCGGACAACTCTCCCTCGACATGCAGCGCGACGGCCCGGTCCAGCATCGCCTGGGCCGCCTCCACCTCTGTCGAGCAAGCGGCGAGCTCGAACTTCGTGTTCTGGAACGAAGCCACCGGGGTGCCGAACGCCTTGCGGCTCTGGGTGTACTCGATCGCCGCGGCGATCGCCGAGCGGGCCTGCGCCACCGATCCGACCGCAACGGTCAACCGTTCCTGAGGCAGGTTGTGGCCGAGGTAGGAGAACGCCTCGTCGACCTCACCCAGCACGTTGGCCGCGGGGACCCGCACGTCGACGAACGACAACTCGGCGGTGTCCTGGACCTTGCAGCCCATCTTCTCCAGCTCGCGCCCCCGGGTGAATCCCTCCATACCGTCCTCGACGACCAACAGCGTCAGCCCTGTTCGACGGTTGTCCGGATCGGTCGAGGTGCGGGCGACGACGATCACCAGATCGGCCTGCATACCCCCGGTGATGAACGTCTTCGCGCCGTTGACGATGTAGTCGTCTCCGTCGCGGACCGCGGTGGTGCGCACCCCGGCCAGGTCTGATCCGGTTCCGGGTTCGGTCATCGCGACGGCGGTCAACAACGTCCCGGCCGCCAGGCCGGGGAACCAGCGTTGGCGTTGTTCCTCGTTGGCGTAGTGCAGGAAGTACGGCAGGATCACCTCGAGTTGCGTGCGCACCGTCGACAGCGTCACCAGCGCGCGAGCCGCCTCTTCCTGCAGCACCACGTTGTAGCGGTAGTCGGGTTGGCCACCGCCGCCATACTCCTCGGGGATCGCCATCCCGAGCATCCCGAGTTCGCCCATCCGGGCGAAGACCTCGCGAGGCATGCGGCCGCCCTTCTCCCACTGCGGGTAGTCCGGCACGACCTCCTTCTCGACGAAGTCGCGGGCCAGCTCCCGGAACGCCTCGTGGTCCTCGGTGAACAGATCTCTACGCACTGAAAGAGCCTCTCCTGGCTAGGCGACGAGCTCGACGACCGTGGCGTTGGCGGTCCCGCCGCCCTCACACATCGTCTGCAGCCCGTAGCGAATTCCGTTGTCGCGCATGTGATGGATCATCCGGGTCATCAGCACCGCACCGGAAGCGCCCAGCGGGTGCCCCAGCGCTATCGCCCCGCCCAGCGGATTGAGCTTGGCTTCGTCGGCGCCGGTGTCGGCCAGCCACGCCAGCGGGACCGGCGCGAACGCCTCGTTGACCTCGAAGACACCGATGTCGTCGAGCTTCAGACCGGCCTTGTGCAGCACCTTCTCCGTCGCCGGGATGGGTCCGGTGAGCATCAGCTTCGGGTCGGCCCCGGTCACGGCGCCTGCGCGGTAGCGCACCAGCGGGGTCAGACCGAGGTTGACGGCGTTCTCGGCGGTGGTCACCAGCAGCGCGGCGGCCCCGTCGGAGATCTGCGAGGAGTTCCCGGCGTGGATCACGCCGTCCTCGGTGAACGCGGGCTTGAGATTGGCCAACTTCTCCACGGTGGTCCCGCGGCGGATGCCTTCGTCGTCGGTCACGGGGGCGCCGTCGGTGAACACCGGCACGATCTGATCCTTGAACGCCCCGGCGTCCTGGGCTGCGGCGGCGCGTTCGTGCGACTGCGCGGAGTATTCGTCGAGCCGGGTGCGGGAGAACCCCCACTTCTGGGAGATCATCTCCGCCGAGATGCCCTGGTTGAACGAGAAATCGTCATAGCGCGCAAAGACTTTCGGGCCGTAGGGTGTACCGGTGGCGCGGGCGGCGCCCAGCGGCACCCGGCTCATCACCTCCACCCCGCCGGCCACCACCATGTCCTGCTGGCCCGACATCACCGCCTGCACGGCGAAATCGAGGGCCTGCTGGCTGGATCCGCACGCCCGGTTGACGGTGGTGCCGGGGATGTGTTCGGGCCAGCCGGCCGCGAGTACGGCGTAGCGGCCGATGTTGCTCGACTGGTCGCCTACCTGCGAGACGCATCCCCAGACCACGTCGTCGATGATGTCGGTGTCCACGCCGGTGCGTTCCACGAGTTCGTTGAGCACCAGCGCCGACAGGTCGGCGGCATGCTGCTCGGCCAAGCCGCCGTTGCGCTTGCCGACCGGCGTACGTACCGCTCCGACGATGACCGTCTCCCGCATGATCTCTACTCCTTGGTCTCGGGCTTGTCGTACAGGGCCCACGCCCCGGTGAACTCAGGATCGCGCTTGGCCGCGAACGCTGCGTAGGCCTCGGTCGAATCCGTGGTCGCGAAGTTGCCCGGCTGCGCGCGGGCCTCATTGGCCAGCGCCTCGCGCAGGGTCGTGTTGGCCCCGTCGTTGAGCAGCGCCTTGCTCTGCGCCAGCGCGAACGGCGGGCCCGCGGCCAGCCGGTCGGCGAGGCCGTCGACGAACGCGTCGATCTCCTCGGCGGGCGCGACCCAGGTGACCAACCCGAGCTCGCGGGCTTCCTCGGCGTCGATCATGTCGGCCAGCAGCACGAGCCGCTTGGCCTGCTGCAGCCCGACGAGTTTCGGCAACAGCCACGAGCCACCGAGGTCGACCGACAGGCCGCGCTTGGAGAAGATCTGGCAGAACCGGGATTCCGGCGTGGCGACCACCAGGTCGCAGCCCAAGGCCAGGTTCCATCCCGCGCCGACGGCAACGCCGGTGACCTTCGCGACGGTCGGTACCGCGAGTTCATGCAGCGCCAACGCCACGTCGGTGAGCCGGTCGAGCTTGTAACGCGGATGGATCTGCTCTCCGGTGCCGATGTCGGCGCCGGAGCAGAACGCCCCACCCGCACCGGTGAGCACGACCGCGCGCACGTCGGGGTCGCGTTTGACCTGCCGCAGGGCGTCCGCCAGTTCCACCCACAGTTGCGCGTCGATCGCGTTGCGACGCTCGGGACGGTTCAGGGTCAGCGTCCGGACCCCGTCGCGATCTGACCTCAGCAGCACCGGCTCAGCCACGATAGGCCGGTCCGATCACACCGTCGGTTCGTAGTGCGGCCAATTCCTCTGCGCTGACCCCGATTTCGGTGAGCACCGCGTCGGTGTGCTCGCCGAGACCCGGAATCGCCCCCATCGGCTGTTCGAAGTCGCTGATCACCGGCGGGGGCCGCAGGGCCCGGATGTCACCCTTGGGGGTCGCGACGGTCCGCCACCGGTCGCGGGCGTCCAGGTGCGGATGCACGATGACCTCGCTGGGCTTGTTGTAGCGGGAGTTCCCGATGCCGGCCTCGTCGGCCTTCTTCTGGATGTCCGCCAGATCGTGCCGGACACACCACGCGCGGATCGCGTCCTCGAGGATCTCGCGGTGTGCGCACCGGTCGGAGTTGGTGACGAACCGGGGATCGTCGGCGAGGTCGGGCCGGTCGATGATGTCCCTGGCCACCCGCTGCCATTCGCGGTCGTTGGTGGTGCCGAGCACCACGGTCTGCCCGTCGCGCGTCGGGAAGGCACTATAGGGCGCCACCGCCGGGGACCCGACACCGAGCGGTTCCTGGTCGATACCCGAGTGTTGGGTGTAGGTCAGCGCATAACCCATGACGTCGGTCATCACATCGAACAGGCTCAATGCCACCGACGGCGCGACCGCGGGCGCAGGTCCACGGGCGCGGCCGTAGAGCAGAGCCAGGATGGAGATCGCCGCGTACAGGCCCGTGCTGAAATCGGCCACCGCGGGCCCGGGTTTGGCCGGCATGCCCGGGTAACCGGTGATGGCGCACGATCCCGCCTCGGCCTGCACCAGAAGGTCGTAGGCACGTTTGTGCGAGATGGGACCGCCGGGACCGTAGCCGTCGATCTCCACCGGGATCACCTGCGGGTGCCGCTCCGCCAGATCGGACGGTGCGATTCCCAGGCGGGCGGTCGCACCCGGCGCGAGGTTGGACACGAACGCATCGGCCCGGTCGAGCAGCCGGTGCAACAGGTCCATCCCTGCAGGCGACTTCGTGTTGAGTGTGACCGACTCCTTGCCCCGGTTGGCCCACACGAAGTGGGCGGCCAATCCGCCGGGGCCATTGACGACGTCGTCGTAATCTCGGGCGAAGTCGCCCCCTTTGGGGTTCTCCACCTTGATGATCCGCGCTCCGAAGTCGGCCAGGACACGGGTACACATGGGCGCGGCCACGGCTTGTTCCATGGCCACGACGGTGACGCCGGCCAACGGTCCGGCGTTCGGTTCAGAACTCGTCACGTGTTCACATAACCATAGAGCTCGAGTGAGACCTGTGGCGCTGTCACTCAGTAGCTCCGGGGCAGCCCGAGCACGTGCTCACCGAGGAAGTTCAGGATCATCTCCTGACTCACCGGTGCGATCTTCATCAGTCGCGACTCGCGGAAGTACCGCGACACGTGGTACTCCTCCGAGTAGCCCATTCCGCCGTGCAGCTGCAACGCGCGGTCCGCGGCACCGAATCCTGCGTCGGCACAGAGGTACTTCGCGGTATTGGCCTCGCGTCCACAGGGCTTTCCGTTGTCGTAGAGCCAGGTGGCCTTGCGCAGCACCAGTTCGGCCGCGTCGAGCCGGGCCAGCGAGTCCGCCAGCGGGAACTGCAGCCCCTGGTTCATGCCGATGGGGCGGTTGAAGACGTGTCGTTCGTTGCCGTACTTGACGGCCTTCTCGAGGGCCACGCGCCCGATGCCCAACGCCTCGGCGGCGATCAGCATGCGCTCCGGATTCAGTCCGTCGAGGATGTACTTGAAGCCCTTGCCCTCCTCGCCGACCCGGTCCTCGACGGGCACCATCAGGTCGTCGATGAACAATTCGTTGGAGCTCACCGCATTTCGGCCCATCTTGTTGATGGGTCGGATGTCCACCCGGTCACGGTCGAGGTCGGTCAGGAACAGCGTCATGCCGTCGGTCTTCTTGGTGACCTCGTCGTAGGGGGTCGTGCGGGTCAGCAGCAGGATCTTCTCCGACTCCAGCGCCTTGGAGATCCACACCTTGCGGCCGTTGACGCGGTAATGGTCGCCCTCACGCTTGGCCGTGGTGGTGATGCGCGAGGTGTCCAGTCCGGCACCGGGTTCGGTGACCCCGAAGCACACATGCAGGTCACCGTCGACGATCCGGGGCAGGGTGCGCGCCTTGAGTTCGTCGGAGCCGTGCTTGACCACCGGTTGCATGCCGAAGATCGACAGGTGGATGGCGCTGGCGCCGTTCATCGCGGCACCGGACCGCGACACTTCCTCGAGCAGCAGGGTCGCCTCGGTGATCCCGAGACCGTGGCCGCCGTACTCCTCGGGGATGGTCATGCCGAGCCAGCCGCCCTTGGCGATGGCGTCGTAGAACTCCTGCGGGAATTCGTGCGCCTGGTCCTTCTCCATCCAGTAGTGGTCGTCGAACTTGCTCGCCAGCTCCGCCACCGACTTGCGGATCAGTTCCTGGTCCTCGGTCAGCTCGAAGCTCATACCGCCCGGCATCGCTGTTTCTCCTCGATCGTCGAACGCCGAAATTGCATTCCACGTGGTGTTTTCGCGAGTTGACGCGCGTGGAATGCAATTCCGGCGAAAGTGTGTCAGTCCTTGTTGCCGGTGATCGACTTCGCGCTGGCCGCGAAGTCGGCGAACGTGGCTCCGGTCTTCTCCTTGTTGGAGAGGGCTTGGATGGAGACGTCGTGTCCTTCGGCGGCTTTGCGCAGGGCGCCGACGGTGGCCTGGTCTTTGCCGATGTGGGTGAAGGGGTCCCAGTTGTACCAGCGCATGGCGTTTTCGTAGGTCATCTTGTTGATCTCGTCGTCGGGGACGTTGTTGGCCTTGAGGACCTCGTCGAGTTGTTCGGGGGCGCCGGGCCACATCGAATCGCTGTGCGGGTAGTCGGCTTCCCAGCAGATGTTGTCCACCCCGATCTGATGACGGGTGGCCACCCCGACCGGATCAGCGATGAAACAGGTCAGGAAATGCTCCCGGAACACCTCGCTGGGCAGCTTGCCGCCGAAGTCCTGACCGGTCCAGGTCGAATGCATCTCATAGGTGCGATCCACCCGCTCCAGGAAATACGGAATCCACCCCGTCCCACCCTCACTCAACGCGATCTTCAGATCCGGATACTCCTTGATCGGCCGCGACCACAACAGATCCGCCGCAGCCTGCACGATGTTCATCGGCTGCAACGTGATCATCACATCCATCGGCGCATCCGCAGCAGTGATCGCCAACCGCCCCGACGACCCGATATGCACATTGAGCACCGTGTCGGTATCAACCAGCGCATCCCACATCGGCTTCCAATGATCAAAATCATGAAACGACGGGTAACCCATCGCCGCCGGGTTCTCGGTGAACGTCAACGAATGCACACCCCGCGCCGCGTTACGCCGAATCTCCTTGGCGCACGCTTCGGGATCCCAGATCACCGGCAACGTCATCGGAATGAACCGCGCCGGATACGCCCCGCACCACTCCTCGACATGCCAATCGTTGTAGGCCTGCACCAACGCCAACGAGAACTCCGCATCCTCAGTGGCAAACAACCGCCCCGCAAACCCCGGGAACGACGGAAAACACATCGACCCCAAAATCCCGCCGGCATTCATGTCCTTGACCCGCTCATCGACCTGCCAACACCCCGGCCGAATCTCATCAAGACCCTGAGGCTCCAGGCCGTACTCCTCCTTCGGACGACCCGCCACCGCATTCAACGCCACATTCGGAATCACCACATCCCGGAACTGCCAGGTATCCGACCCATCCGGGTTATGCACCAACCGCGGCGCCTCATCCAAATACTTCTTCGGCAGATGATTCTTGAACATATCCGGCGGCTCAACGATGTGATCATCCACGCTGATCAAAATCATGTCGTCTTTATGCACGATGGCTTTCCTTCCGCCCCAGGCATGCGCCCGTGGTCTCTGGTCGCGGCCCATTGTTCTCCTGACAAGGAAACTAGCTTCTCTATCGACGAGAATCAACGTTTGCGGACCACATCGGTGCTGCTCGGCCCCTGATCTCCCCGCTCCGTCGACGCCCCCTCGGCCAACACCGCTGACCTGCACCGTTGACGATCCCTCCGAAAAGTGGAAATCTATTGGTCAAATATGAGAACCTGATTCTCATGAGCGAGAGGAGGCCGTCGGTGCGCGTGGCGCCACTGCCCGCTGACCAGTGGGACGAGACCGTCGACAAGGCGCTCTCCGGCCTGATGCCGCCGGAGATGCGCAACCCGCAGACCGCGGGCAATCTCGTCTCGACGCTGCTGAGGCACCCGAAGTTGGCTCGCGGGTTCCTCAGGTTCAACTTCCAGCTTCTCTACGGTGCGACCCTGCCGGCGCGCCTGCGCGAACTGGCGGTGCTGCGGATCGCCCACGATGCCGAGTGCGAGTACGAATGGCGGCATCACGTCGACATGGCCCGCGAGGTCGGGGTCACCGACGAGGACATCGACGGTGTCACTCGCGGCGAAGCCGGCGACGAACTCGACCGTGCGGTGCTCACCGCGGTCGACGAACTGCGGCGCGACGCCGTCATTTCCGACACCACATGGACAGCGTTGTCCGGCCACCTCGACGAGCGCCAGCTGATGGAACTCGTCTTCACGATCGGCTGCTATGGCGCCCTGGCCATGGCAATCAACACCTTCGGCGTCGAACCCGACGCCACTACTGATGCAGAGAGGTAGCGAACCCCATGGCATTTTTCCCGAAACCTGCCGTCGGCAGCTGGACCGAGAACTGGCCCGAACTCGGCACCGCTCCGGTCAACTACGAGGACTCGATCGACCCCGAGCACTGGAAACTGGAGCAGCAGGCCATCTTCCGTAAGACCTGGCTCAAGGTGGGCCGGGTCGAGCAGCTTCCCAAGAAGGGCAGCTACTTCACCCGCGAGATGCCGTCGGTCGGAACCGGCACCTCGATCATCATCGTCAACGACGGCGAAGAGGTGCGGGCGTTCTACAACCTGTGCCGCCACCGCGGCAACAAGCTGGTGTGGAACGACTACCCGGGTGAAGAGACCTCCGGCAGCTGCCGCCAGTTCGTCTGCAAGTACCACGCCTGGCGCTACAGCCTCAAGGGCGACCTCACGTTCGTGCAGCAGGAGCAGGAATTCTTCGACCTCGACAAGCAGGACTACCCGCTCAAGCCGGTGCGCTGCGAGGTGTGGGAAGGCTTCATCTTCGTCAACTTCGACGACAACGCGATCTCACTCGAGGAGTACCTCGGTGAATTCGGACAGGGCCTGAAGGGCTACCCGTTCCACGAGATGACCGAGCACTACAGCTACCGCGCCGAGATCAAGTCGAACTGGAAGCTGTTCATCGACGCGTTCGTCGAGTTCTACCACGCACCGATCCTGCACATGAAGCAGGCCGAGAAGGAGGAAGCCGAGAAGCTGGCCAAGTTCGGTTTCGAGGCGCTGCATTACGACATCAAGGGCGATCACTCGATGATCTCGTCCTGGGGCGGCATGAGCCCGCCGAAGGACCTCAAGATGGTCAAGCCCATCGAGCGCATCCTGCACAGCGGCCTGTTCGGTCCATGGGATCGACCCGCCATCAAGGGGATCCTGCCCGACGAGCTGCCGCCGGCGATCAATCCGGGCCGTCACAAGACCTGGGGCCAGGACTCGTTCGAGTTCTTCCCGAACTTCACACTGCTGTTCTGGGTTCCGGGCTGGTACCTCACCTACAACTACTGGCCCACCGGGGTGGACACCCACATCTTCGAGGCCGACCTCTACTTCGTGCCGCCGAAGAACCTGCGCGAGCGGTTGTCTCAGGAGCTGGCCGCGGTGACGTTCAAGGAGTACGCGTTCCAGGACGCCAACACCCTGGAGGCCACGCAGACCCAGATCGGCACCCGGGCCGTCCTCGACTTCCCGCTCTGCGATCAGGAAGTGCTGCTGCGCCACCTCCACCACACCGCCCACAAGTACGTGGAACGGTACAAGGCGTCCCTCGCCAACGGGGACGGGTCATCGAACGGCAAGCACGCCGCCACGGAATCGAAGGAAGCCGCCAATGCCTAAGTTGCCTGAAGAATTCGCCGATCTGGAGCGATTCGCCGACTGGTGCCTGCCCACCGAGGAGGAGCGTTACCAGAAGCGGCTCAACTCCAGCATGGAAGAGATGCAGGCGCTCTACGACGCCGGCATGGCCCGCCTCGAGGACATCATGGTCTACGTGGACGCCCGGTTCCCGCTCAGCAGCATGCCCGATGACGCCAAAGCCCTTGTCCACCTGGGCCAGTCGATCGTCATGGTGAGCTTCCCGGTCGAGGTCTGGAAGCAGCCGCGGGTACTGGACAGCGGCGCGGCCTATATCAAACTGATCAAGGAGCCGGTGGTCTGACGGTGACCATCCTGACCCTCAAAGCCGCGGGTCTCGTCGACGTCGACACCGGGGAGATCCTCCCCGGTGTCGTCCGTATCGACGGTGATCGCATCGTTGGAATCGGGGAGGCGGCGCAACCCGGCCCCGACGATCAGGTCATCGATCTGGGTGACTCATTCCTGCTGCCCGGCCTGATGGACATGGAGGTCAACCTCCTCATGGGTGGGCGCGGGGAGAATCCCGGGCTCTCCCAGGTCCAGGACGATCCGCCGACCCGGGTGCTACGCGCGGTCGGCAACGCCCGCCGCACACTACGGGCCGGGTTCACCACCGTCCGTAACCTCGGATTGTTCGTCAAGACAGGCGGATTCCTGCTCGACGTCGCGCTGGGCAAGGCCATCGACGCCGGTTGGATCGAGGGTCCGCGGGTGATCCCCGCGGGTCACGCCATCACCCCGACGGGCGGTCATCTCGACCCGACGATGTTCGCCGCGTTCATGCCCGGCGTGCTCGAGCTGACCATCGAGGAGGGCATCGCCAACGGTGTCGACGAAATCCGCAAGGCGGTGCGCTACCAGATCAAGCACGGCGCTCAGCTGATCAAGGTGTGCTGTTCGGGCGGCGTGATGTCGCTGACCGGAGAGGCCGGCGCACAACACTATTCGGACGACGAACTACGCGTGATCGTCGACGAGGCGCATCGCCGGGGTCTGCGGGTGGCCGCACACACCCACGGCGCCGAGGCCGTCAAGCACGCCGTCGACTGCGGGATCGACTGCATCGAGCACGGATTCCTGATGGACGACGAAGCCATCCAGATGCTGGTCGACAACGATCGGTTCCTGGTGAGCACCCGTCGGCTGGCCGAGTACATGGACGTCTCGAAGGCTCCGCCGGAACTGCAGGCCAAGGCCGCCGAGATGTTCCCGAAAGCGCGGACGTCGATCAAGGCCGCCTACGAGGCGGGCGTGAAGATCGCCGTCGGCACCGACGCCCCGGCGATCCCGCACGGCAAGAACGCCGACGAGCTGGTCACGCTGGTGGACTGGGGTATGCCGCCGGCCGCCGTGTTGCGCGCGGCGACCGTCGTGGCGGCCGACCTGATCAACAAGTCGGACTCCCTGGGCCGTTTGGCCGAGGGCTATCTCGCGGACGTCATCGCGGTCCCCGGCAATCCGCTGGAGGACATCGGCGTTACACGCAATGTCAACTTTGTAATGAAGGGCGGTAAGGTCTACCGACATGAGCAACCGAACTGAGGATCTCGTCGAGATCCAGCAGCTCCTGGCGAAGTACGCAGTCACCATCACCCAGGGTGACATCGACGGACTGGTCTCGGTGTTCACCCCGGACGGGACCTACAGCGCGTTCGGCTCGACCTACACGCTCAACCGCTTCCCCGAGTTGGTCGACGCCGCACCCAAGGGTCTGTTCATGACCGGCACCTCGCTGGTGACGCTCGACGCCGACGACCCGGACAAGGCGACCGGCACCCAACCGCTGTGCTTCATCGAGCATTCCAAGCACGACATGCGCATCGGCTACTACAACGACACCTACGTCCGCACCGATGACGGCTGGCGCCTGAAAACCCGTGCCATGACGTTCATCCGGCGCAGCGGTGAGCACGACTCCGGACGCCCGCACGCCATCGGTCGGCCGGAGGCGGGATGATCTCCACCGACACCGCGGAGTTCCGAACCCAGCTGCGGGCATGGCTCGACGAGAACGACCTGACCCCGCCGGAGGGTGCGCACTCGCTCGACGACCACATCAAGCAGTTCCTCCGCGTGCAGCGGGCACTGCATGACGCCGGTTGGAATCGCTACGGCTGGCCGGAGAAGGCCGGCGGACTCGGTGGTCCGGACATTCTGCGCGCGGTCGTCGGCGAGGAGGTGGTGGGCCGGCGGCTCGCCGAGCCGGGACCGTATTCGATGCTCGAGGTGCTGACCCCGACCATGATCGACTATGCGCCCGACGGTCTGGCCGCCGAGATGGTGCCCCGGCTGCTCAGCGGCGAAGAGCTGTGGTGTCAGGGCTTTTCCGAGCCGGGATCGGGCAGCGACCTGGCGTCGTTGACGACGCGCGCCACCCTCGATCCCGATGGCCGCCGCTACGTCATCAACGGCCAGAAGGTGTGGACGAGCTTCGCGCAGTTCTCCCAGCGCTGCATCCTGCTCACCCGCACCGGTGACGCCGAGACCCCCAATCACCAGGCGATCACCGCGTTCTTCATCGACATGGACAGCCCGGGGATCACGGTGCGGCCGCTGCAGACCATGCACGGTGTCGACGAGTTCTGTGAGGTCTACTTCGACGACGTCGTCGTCGAAGCCGATCGGATGCTCGGAAAGCCCGGTGACGGTTGGCAACTCGCGATGGACCTGCTGCCGTACGAACGCTCCAGCTGCTTCTGGCAGCGCATCGCGTACCTGTATTCCCGGTTCGACGAGTTGATCGGCATCGTCAAGGGCCTGGGCACCGGGTCGGATTCCGACCTGGGCGAGGTGTACCTGGCGCTGCACACGCTGCGCTGCCGCTCGCGGGCCACCCAGCACCGACTGGCCGAAGGTCAGCGACTGGGCGCGGACACCTCGATCGACAAGGTGCTGCTCGCCGGAGCCGAGCAACAGTTCTACGACACCGTGCGCGATCTGCTGCCCAGTGTCATCGAACTCGAAGACTCCGACTGGCGCACCGAGTTCCTGTATTCGCGCGCCGCCACCATCTACGGCGGCACCGCGGAGGTACAGCGCAACATCATCGCCCGCCGGCTACTCGATCTCGGGAAGGAGTGACCATGGACCAGGACATGGACGCCCAGTCGCTCGGCATGCTCGAGGACACACTGCGCAAGACGATGCTGTCGGCCTCGGGCCCCGAACTCGATGCGGCGCTGGCTGAACTGGGTTGGGCCGAGATGCTCTCCGACATGCCCGATCTGGCGATCCCGCTGGTCTTCCGGTTGCTCGGCGAGACCGGCTCCTACGCTTCGATTCTCAACGACGTGATGCTCGAGACCATCGGCGCCCAGCCCGGGGGTACCCCCCCGATGCCCTACACCGGCGGCGGCTGGGTGGTGTGGGAACGCACACCGAGCGAGGACTCCGCCACGCTCGGCGGGTTGCCGCTGAAGCGGGTGCCCGACGGCGAATTGATGCGCATGGGTGAGGCCCGGCGCGCCGTGGGTTGGTGGCTGGTGGGTTCGGCGCGCGCCATGCTGAACCTGGCCCGGCAGCACGCCCTGGATCGCGTGCAGTTCGGTCGCCCGATCGCGGGTTTCCAGGCGGTGCGTCATCGGTTGGCCGAGACCCTGGTGGCCATCGAGGGCGCCGAGGCGACGCTGGGTCTGCCCGGCACCGAAAGCGCCGACCTGACCGCCATGCTGGCCAAGGCCGCGGCCGGTAAGGCCGCGCAGACCGCCGCGCGTCACTGCCAGCAGGTCCTGGCCGGCGTGGGCTTCACCGCCGAGCACGACCTGCACGTGCACATCAAGCGAGCCATGGTGCTCGATGGATTGTTGGGCAGCTCAAAGGAATTGACGCGCAAGGCGGGCGCCGGCCTCCGCGCCCGCGGCTCGGTCCCCCGCCTGGCATATCTCTGACTCTCCTCCCGCGAAAGCGCGCGTCTGTCCGGTGACACACCGAGACAGCGCGCGCTTTTTCGTTCGGTCACGCCCGACGAGCGCGCGCAAAATGCCGACTCTGCCCGGCGCGCCGCCGGACAAACACGCGCGCTCGCCGAAACGGGGTGAGACGCGGGGTTACTTGATGTTGGCCTTCATCTCGTCGAGATTGACCAGCACCGGCCAGCCACCGACGCTCAACGCGTTGCCGTGGCCGGTCTGGTGAACGTCGAAGACCGACTGGATGGCCGCGTAGAAGCCCTGCACGTCGAGCGTCTGGTTGACCGCACGCTTGGCCTGACGCAACGCAAACGGCGGCATCTTCGCGATCTGCTCGGCCAGGGCCCGCGTCTCGGAGTCGAGTTCGGCACGCGGAACCACCTTGTTGACCATCCCGGTGCTGTACACCTCCTCGGCCGTCATCGCCCGACCGGTGAACAGGATCTCCTTGGCCTTGCGCGGGCCGAGCTCCCAGGTGTGACCGTGGTATTCGACACCGCCGATACCCATGAGGACGACGGGGTCGGAGAACTGCGCGTCGTCGGCGGCGATGATCAGATCGCAGGGCCAGCACAGCAGCAGACCCCCGGAGATGCATCGGCCCTGCACGGCGGCGATCGACGGCTTGGGCACGTTGCGCCACCGCAGCGTGTACTCCAAGTAGCGCTTGGCCTCGTGCTGGATGATGAACTCCAGCGTGATCTTGTCCGGAACAGGTCCGCCGCCGCGGAGATCGTGGCCGGCGGAGAAGTGCTTTCCATTGGCTCGCAGCACGATCACCGCGACCTCGGGATCCTCGGCGGCACGCTGCCACGCCGCGTCGAGTTCGTCGAGCAGCTCGGGGTTCTGCGCGTTGGCGGCCTCCGGCCGGTTCAGCGTGATCGTGGCGATCTTGTCGGCGACCTCGTAGTCGATGTACATGCGGTGCATCCTCGGGTTTCGGCTATGGCCGGCGCGGCCATGGAGAACGGGCGTCGCGTCGATCGGAAATGGCGCGACAGCGAAGAACCTGAGAAGAACCTTCTCTTATCTCCAATATGAGAATACTATTCTCGTGATGAGGAAGTTACAATCTCTGACACGTAGGCCGAGAGGGGGTCGAGGACCGCAATGGCAAGGCGTTCTCCGGTACAGTCAGTTCATGTTCTTCCCAACCGGTCTGCAGCCGATGGGCCGCCGGTGACCACGCCGAGCGAAGAGCCGGCATGGAAGCAGCGCGCTGTCGAGCGGTCCATCAAGACCGCCAAGCTCCGCGCCGCCCAGCGGGTGCAGCGATTTCTCGACGCCGCGCAGGCCATCATCATCGAGAAGGGCAGCACCGACTTCACCGTGCAAGAGGTCGTGGACCGGTCGCGACAGTCACTTCGTAGCTTCTATCTGCAGTTCGACGGCAAACACGAGCTCCTGCTGGCCCTGTTCGAGGACGCCCTGAGTCGCTCGGCCGATCAGATCCGCGCCGCCACCACTGGCCAGGAAGACCCGTTGGAGCGACTCAAGATCGCGATCCAACTGCTCTTCGAGACGTCCCGTCCGGACCCGGCCGCCCGACGGCCGCTGTTCACCGATTTCGCGCCGCGTCTGCTGGTTTCCCACCCCTCCGAAGTCAAGATCGCGCACGCGCCGCTGATCGCCCTGCTGACGGAACTGATGGAGGAGGCCAGCGCGGCGGGCAAACTGCGCGAGGGCATCAATCCCAAGCGCATGGCCGCGATGACCATGCAGACGGTCATGTTCGTGGCCCAGTCCAGCGGTGATGCCGGTGACGGCACCGCCAACCCCATCACCGCAGACGAGGTCTGGGACTTCTGTTCGCACGGATTCGCCGCGCCGTAGTCCGGCGATCGCCGGTGTGCCGGGGCGACGCTCCGTCGTCGTGGTGGCTACCTCCAGCTGTATGAGAGTGCCGTTCTTCTTTCCGGAGAACATCGATGGTCGTGATTGATTCCACCATTGACACTGTTGTGTAAGTGATGCCACAGTGTGTGAGACAGATGGCCGTCGGCTGTCTTACGACTCCTGTCTAATCGAGCACCGGTCCGGCGAGAGGGACACCGTGACAATCAGCGCTGAGAACTCCGACGTACGGAACTCCGACGCATCGGACGACCTGTACTACGACCCCTACAGCGTCGAACTCAACATGAACCCTTACGCGGTGTTCGCGCGCATTCGCGAGGAGGCCCCGCTCTACTACAACGAGAAGCACGACTTCTACGCGCTGAGCCGCTTCGACGACGTCAACAAGGCCCTGATCGACCACGAGACGTTCATCTCCGGCCGCGGCGCGCTACTGGAGATCATCAAGTCCGGGATGGAGATCCCGCCCGGCACTTTGATTTTCGAGGATCCGCCGATCCACAACATCCACCGCAATCTGCTCTCCCGGATGTTCACGCCCCGCAAGGTGCTCGCGCTCGAGCCGCAGATCCGCGAGTTCACCGCACGCTGTCTTGATCCCCTGGTGGGCACCGGTAAGTTCGACTTCGTCAACGACCTCGGTGAGCAGATGCCGATGCGGGTGATCGGCATGCTGCTCGGCATCCCCGAGGAGCATCAGCGCCGCGTCACCGAACACGGTGAGGCGACACTGCAGAAGGACAACGTGGACGCGATGGCCACCGGAGAGGTGTTCGCCGAGTTCATCGAGTACCGGACCGAGCACCCGTCCGACGACATCATGACCGACCTGCTGAACGCCGAATTCACCGACGAGACCGGCACATTGCGCAGACTCACCCGCGAAGAGCTGCTGATGTATCTCACCGTCGTGGCGACGGCGGGATCGGAGACCACGACCCGGCTGATCGGCTGGGCGGGCAAGACGCTCGCCGAATACCCCGATCAGCGGCGCGCTCTGGCGGCAGACCCCAGCCTCATCCCTCAGGCGATCGAGGAGATCCTGCGCTGGGAGCCGCCGGCACTGCAGGTGGCCCGCTATGTCGCCCGCGACACCGAGTACTACGGGCAGAAGGTTCCCGCGGGCAGCGCCATGCTGTTGTTGATGGGAGCCGCCAACCGCGACCACCGCCGCTTCGCCCCCGACGGCGATGTCTTCGACATCCACCGGGAACAGAAGTCGCACATGACGTTCGGCGCAGGTACCCACTTCTGCATGGGTAACGCGCTGGCCCGGCTGGAGGGTCGTATCGCCCTCGAGGAGATCCTCAAACGTTTCCCCGAATGGGACGTCGACTGGGCCAATGCCCGGCCGTCGCAGACCACCGCGGTGCGTGGCTGGGAAGCCATGCCCACCTTCATCTCTTGATCTTCGAAGAACCCCAATCCCCTACAACAGAAGGATCTGTGAGCACATGGCAGGACGTGTAGAAGGCAAGGTCGCGTTCATCACCGGCGCGGCGCGCGGTCAGGGACGGGCACACGCCGTCCGGCTGGCCGAGGAGGGCGCCGACATCATCGCCGTCGACATCTGCAGGCAGATCGACAGCGTCCTGATCCCGCTGAGCAACCCCGAGGATCTTGCCGAGACCGCAGATCTGGTCAAGAACGCCGGCGGCCGGATCCACACCGCCGAGGTCGACGTGCGCGACTTCGACGCCCTCAAGGCAGCGGTGGACGCCGGTGTCGAGGAGTTCGGCCGACTCGACATCATCGTCGCCAACGCCGGCATCGGCAACGGCGGCCAGTTGCTGCACGAGACCGGGGAGCCCGACTGGGACGACATGATCGGGGTCAACCTGTCCGGCGTCTGGAAGACCGTCAAAGCCGGTGTGCCACACATCCTCGCGGGCGGGCGCGGCGGATCGATCATCCTCACCAGCTCGGTCGGCGGTCTGAAGGCCTACCCGCACACCGGACACTACGTCGCGGCCAAGCACGGCGTCGTGGGCCTGATGCGCACCTTCGCCGTCGAACTCGGCGCCCAGAACGTCCGGGTGAACTCCGTGCACCCGACCAATGTGAACACCCCGTTGTTCATGAACGAGCCGACGATGAAGCTGTTCCGTCCCGACCTGGAGAACCCGGGCCCGGACGACATGAAGGTCGTCGGCCAGCTCATGCACACCCTGCCCATCGGGTGGGTGGAGCCCGAGGACATCGCCAACGCGGTGCTGTTCCTGGCTTCCGACGAGGCGCGGTTCATCACCGGTGTTCCGTTGCCCGTCGACGGCGGCAGCTGCCTGAAGTAGCGCCACGGTGGCCGCACCAGAGTTGTCCATCCCGCAGGACTGGGACACGATCAGCCCGGAGTGGATGACTTCTGCTCTGGCCCAGCACTTTCCGGGTGCAGACGTCAGCGGGGTCGAGGTCGTGCTGCGTGACGACGGCACCAACCGACGCGCCCGTCTGGCGCTGAGCTATTCGGCGGGCGAGGGTCCGGCGACGGTCTTCGCCAAGGCTGTCGACCCCGAGCATGCGGATCTGGTCGCGCTGACCAGCGGGCTGTACCACGAACCGAGGCTGTTCGCCTCGGGCGTGGTACTGCCGCTGGATCACCCCGCGGTGTATGTGGCGATCATCGACGAAGAGCGCCGCGACTTCCTGATGATCATGGAGGACGTGGTCGGCCGCGGCGCCGATCCGCGCGATTCCACCCGCCCGCTGACGGTCGACCAGGCCGCAGCAGGGGTGCGCGGTCTGGCCCGGTTGCACAGCCGGTACTGGGGCGAAAGGCTCACCGGCAACCCGGCGCTGTCCTGGGTGGAGCCGTTCGTCGCGTTCGAGGGACTGGAATACGCACCGCTGGACATCGCCCGGGAGCGGCTCGGTGACACGGTCGCTCCCGAAGTGCTGGCACTGAACGGGACCGAGCTGTTCGTCGACATCTGGGCCCGCTACATCGGCACGCTCACCACCTCGCCGGCCACGCTGTTGCACGGCGACCCGCACATCGGCAACACCTTCGTCGCGCCCGACGATTCACCGTCGGGCGAGACGGTCGGTTTCCTGGACTGGCAGATGGTCCGGCGCGGCAACTACTCGTTGGACCTGGGCTACTTCCTGCAGGGAGCCCTGACCATCGAAGACCGTCGCCGCAGCGAACAGGACCTGATCGACGCCTACCACGACGCGCTCGAACTTCCGGGCTCGGAGCGGCCCGGTCGCGAGGACGTCTGGCTGCGCTACCGCGCCTCGGTGGCCCACGGGCTGGCGATCTGGATGGCCACCCTGTCGGGCGGTGATGCCTGGCAGAGCGCCGACATCTGTCTGGCCCTGGCCCAGCGGTACGCGGCGGCGTTCGTCGACCTGGAGACACCGAAAGCTCTGACGGCGATCGCCGGCTGAACCGATTCAACCCGAAACCCACTGATCATGGCGAGCGGGTGGTTCGATTGTGCCCATGAAGCGACTCAACGGCATGGACGCGATGCTGTTGTACAGCGAGACGCCCAATCTGCACACGCATACGTTGAAGGTCGCGGTCATCGATGCCTCCGAGTTCGACGGAGAGTTCGGCTTCGACACCTTCCGCCGGACCATCGAGCGTCGTCTGCATCTGCTCGACCCGCTGCGCTATCGGCTCGTGGACATCCCGTGGCGGCTGCACCATCCGATGTGGTTGCCCGACTGCCCGGTCGACCTCGACTACCATCTGCGTCGCGTCCAGGTCCCGGCGCCGGGCGGTCGCCGCGAGCTCGACACAGTCATCGGACAGATCGCGAGCACCCCGCTGGACCGCACCAAACCGTTGTGGGAGTTCTATTTCGCCGAAGGGATGGCCGACGATCGGTTCGCTCTGGTCGGTAAGGTGCACCACACCCTCGCCGACGGGGTCGCCTCGGCCAACCTGCTGGCCCGGTTGATGGACCTCGCCGGCGGCGGACAGGACGAACGTGACGGGCCGCCCCAGTCATGTGACCCTCCCGCCAGGGGGCAGTTGCTCAAGGAAGCACAACTCGACCACGTCAAGAACATCGCCGAGCTGCCGGGGCTACTGCGCGACACCGCGCGGGGGGTGCGGCGCCTGCGGCAACGGGCCCGGCAGCGGCGCGCCAACCCCGACATGGCCAAACCGTTCAACGCGCCACCGACGTTCCTCAACCACGTCGTGTCGCCGATACGTACGTTTGCGACCGCAACGTTGCCGTTGGCCGAGGTGAAGGAGACGGCCAAGCATTTGGGCGTGACGTTCAACGACGTCGTTCTCGCGATGTCGGCGGGCGGCCTGCGGGAGCTGCTGCTGCGTTATGACGGCCGCGCCGACCGCCCGCTGTTGGCCACGGTCCCGATCAGTATCGACAAGTCGACCGACCGCATCACCGGCAACGAGCTCGGCGGCCTGATGGTCTCGGTGCCGGTCCACGTCGACGATCCGCTGCAGCGGGTCACGCTGACCGCCGAGGCGACCACGCGCGCCAAGGAGAACTACGATCTGCTCGGGCCGACGCTGCAAGCCCGCTATCTCGAATACCTGCCGCCGCCGTTGGCGCCGGCGCTCTTCCGCGCCCAGTCCAAGCGCGCCGACCACAACCGGCTGATGAACGTGGCGATCTCGAATGTGCCCGGGCCGCGCCAGCGCGGCCATATCGGCGGCGCCCCGGTCAGCGAAATCTATTCCGTCGGGGTACTTTCCGCGGGCAGCGCGTTCAACATGACGGTGTGGAGCTATGTCGACCAGCTCGACATCGCGGTGCTCTCCGACGACTGCACCTTCACCGATCCGCACGAGGCGACCGATGCGATGGTGCACGCGTTCGACGAGCTCCGCGCAGCGTGCGGGCTACCCCGGTCGGCGCCGGTGCTCAGCGCCATGGCGCCCGCCTCCTGCGGCGGCGATTAGTTCAGGTCACGAAGTTCGTTACGCAGGATCTTGCCCGTACTCCCCCGCGGCAATTCCTTCAGGATCGTGATGTCGCGCGGCACTTTGTAATTCGCGAGGTTGTCCTTCACGTGCTGCTTGAGGTCGTCGACCGACGGTGATGCACCGGATTCGTTCAACACCACGAACGCCGCCAAGCGTTGGCCGTACTGTTCGTCGTCGACTCCGAGCACGGTCGCCTCGGCGACTGCAGGGTGGGCGATCAGGGTGTTCTCCACCTCGATCGGGTACACGTTCTCCCCGCCGGAGACGATCATCTCGTCGTCACGGCCCACCACGAACAGGCGACCGGAGTCGTCGAGGTAACCCATGTCCCCGGAGGCCATGAATCCCTCGTGGAAGTCCTTGGTGGAACCCGAGGTGTAGCCGTCGAACAACGTCGAGCTCTTGACGAAGATCTGGCCCACCTCCCCTGTGGGGACCTCACGCCGGTCGTCGTCGAGGATGCGGATCTCGGTCCCGTCGGCCGGCCGGCCGGCGGTGTCGGGTGCGGCCCGCAGGTCCTGTGGCGTTGCGGTGGCGATCATGCCGGCTTCGGTGGCGTTGTAGTTGTTGTAGATGACGTCGCCGAACTGGTCCATGAAGGAGATGACGACATCGGGTCGCATCCGGGAGCCGGACGCGGTCGCGAACCGTAACGACTTGCCGCTGTAGCGGTTCCGGACCTCGTCGGGCAGGTCCATGATGCGGTCGAACATCACGGGGACGACCGCCAGGCCCGTGGCGCGGTGTCGGTCGACGAGTTCGAGCGTCGCCTCGGGATCGAACTTGCGCCGGGTCACGATCGGGCACGCGAGCAGCGCGGCGAACAGCAACTGGGAGAACCCCCAGGCGTGGAACATCGGCGCGGCGATGACGATCGGCTCCTCCGCGCGCCACGGGGTGCGGTCCAGCACGGCCTTGAGATCGCCCGCACCGCCGCTGCCCGCAGAGCGCTTGGCGCCCTTGGGTGTTCCGGTGGTGCCCGAGGTGAGCAGGATGATGTCGCTCTTACGCTCGCTCGGCTGCGGCCGGCGGCCCAGGTGGGCATCGATCAACGCGTCGGTGGTGGTCGCCGTCGAGTCCGGGTTGTCGACCCATCCCAGCACGCGGCGGGCCGCCGGCGCGTCGCGCAGCGCGCGGTCGACGGTCTCGGTGAATTCCTGGTCGTAGATGACGACATCGGCGCCCTCGCGTTGAATCACCTCGGCCATGGCCGGCCCGGCGAAGGAGGTGTTGAGCAGCAGCACGTCCGCGCCGATACGGTTCGCGCCGACCAACGCCTCGACGAAGCCGCGGTGGTTGCGGCACATCACGGCGACGGTCTTCGGCTGCCACTGCTGCAGGGCTGCGCCGAGGGCGTCGCACCGGTCATCGAGCTGCTTCCAGGTCAGCGTGCCGCGCTCGTCGATGAGTCCGGGCTTGTCCGGGCAGCGTTGCGCGGCGGTGGCGAAGCCCACGGTCGCGGTGAGCCCGGCACGCCGCACGGCCAGCCCCATCCGCAGGTACCGGTCCGGTCGCATCGGCGCGATCAGCCGCGCCTGCCACAACGTATTGATCAGTCCCAGTTGGTCGGCCACACCCTCACCCCAGAATCGGGAATCGGCGCTGACGCGCCAACTCGTCGAGAGCAGTCTGCATGACGGAGCGCACGTACTGGTCCACTTCGTCGATGTCGGGATCGTCGCCGAATTGTGCCCGCACGTCGATCGGCTCGAGCACCCGGGTGACGATCTTGGCCGGCAGCGGCACGTTGGGCGGGAAGATCACCGAGAAGCCGAACGGGAAGCCGAGGCTCACGGGCAGGATCTCCACTCGCGCCTTGGTGAGTCCCAGCTTGCGGGCCAGCGAGTCGCCGCGCGCGAGGAAAATCTGGGTCTCCTGCGCGCCGATCGACACCACCGGCACGATCGGCACGTCCGCCTCGATCGCGGTACGGACGTAGCCGGTACGGCCGGCGAAGTCGACCTTGTTGGCGGTCAGCGTCGGCCGGTACGAGTCGTAGTCGCCGCCCGGGAACACCAGCACCACGGCCCCGTCGCGCAGCGCCTTGGCCGCGTTCTCGCGGCTGGCCTCGATGACCCCTGCCTTGCGGAGCAGGTCCCCGAGCGGTCCCATGAAGATGCCGTAGTGCCCGAGCGTGTAGAGCGGCCGGTCGAAGCCGAACGTGCCGTAGAACTCCGGGGCGAACACGAGCACGTCGGGAGTGAGCATGCCGCCGGAATGGTTGGACACCACCAGCGCTCCCCCGGCTTCGGGCATCTTGTCGATGTCGCGCACCTCGGCGCGGAAGTAGCGCTTGATGAGCGGCCCCACCCAGTTGGTGATCTGTCGGGTGAAGCCGGGGTCCCACTTCGCCGTCTCGGCGGGTTCGTCGGGCATGGTGCGGATATGATACTCTGCTAATAAGAGAATGTCATATCCGCAGGCAGGAGGCTTCGATGTCGAGTACATCCGGGACTGTGCTCGTCACCGGAGGCTTCGGCCTGGTCGGTTCGGCAACCGTTCGCAGGCTGGCCGAGCTCGGTCGCACCGTCGTGGTGGCCGATCTCGAAACGCCCGCCAACCGGTCGGCCGCCGAGCATCTCCCGTCGGGAGTAACCGTTCGGTGGGCGGATCTAACCAACGCCGAGCAGACCGCCCGCCTCATCGGCGAGGTGGCGCCCGCGGTGATCATCCACCTCGCGGCCATCATCCCGCCGGCGATCTACAAGAATCGTGCGCTGGCCCGGCGCGTGAACATCGACGCCACCGCGACGCTGGTCCGGATCGCCGAGGCGCAACCCACACCCCCGCGGTTCATCCAGGCATCCAGCAACGCCGTGTACGGCGCACGCAACCCGTACAAGGCCACCGGACCGGTCACCGCCGACATGCCGATGAAGCACTCCGATCTGTACAGCGCGCACAAAGCCGAGGCGGAGTCGATCGTGCGGGCGTCGTCACTGGAATGGGTGGTCCTGCGCCTCGGCGGGGTCCTGAGCGTGGACCCGAAGGCGATCCCGTTCAGTGCCGACGCGTTGTACTTCGAGAGTCTGTTGCCGACCGACAACCGGGTGCACAGCGTCGACGTCCGTGACGTCGCGTGGGCCTTTGCCGCCGCGACCACCGCCGATGTGGCGCGCGAGATCCTCCTCATCGCCGGCGACGACTCGCACAAGCTGTCCTACGGCGAGATCACGCCTGCGCTTGCTGCCACCCGCGGCCTCAAAGGAGGGCTGGCCCCCGGCCGCAAGGGCGACCCCGACGATGACGACGCCTGGTTCGTCACCGACTGGATGGACACCACGCGCGCTCAGGAAGCCTTGCAGTTCCAGCATCATTCGTGGCAGGACATGCTCGCCGAGGCGAGGCGCAACGCCGGACCCTCCCGCCACGTGCTGCCGCTGCTCTCTCCGCTGATCCGGGCGGTCCTGAAGCGCCGTGGCGCCTACTGGAATCAACCCGGTCGCTACGCCGACCCGTGGGGCGCCATCCGGCGCGGCCTCGGCGATCCGTCCCCGGATTCCTAGCCCGGCCCCAGCGTCGGCACCCCGGTGCGGGGGTGCGGGTACCACCCGCCGGCCGCTTCCGTACCACCGTCGACGTGCAACGTCTGCCCGGTGATGTAGCCGGCCATGTCCGAGGCGAGAAATACCGCAGCTGCGGCGATTTCGTCGACGTGTCCGGCGCGCCCCAGTGGGATGGCGGCACCGACCGGGGCGCTGCCGCCGGACATCGCGGCCAACCCCTCGGTCATGGTCAGATCCGGTGCGAGCGCATTGACCCGGATCCCGTGTGGGGCCAGTTCGAACGACGCGGTCTTGGTGTAGTTGATGACCCCGGCCTTGGCGGCGGCGTAGGCCGCGTACCCGGGGGCCGCACGGACTCCCTCGATCGAGGTGACGTTGATGATGCTGCCCGGGGACCCGACGGCCACCAGCCGCCGCGCGATCCGCTGGGTGCACAGCAGGACATGACGAAGGTTGCTGCGGTACAGCGCGTCCCAACCGTTCTCCGTGGTGTCCAGCAGGCCCGAGCGGAAAGTACCGCCGGCGTTGTTGACCAGGATCGAGACCGTGCCGAGCTCCTGCTCGGTGCGTTGCAGCGCGGCGTCGACGGCGGCACTGTCACGCACGTCGACGACCACGGCGAGGCCGCCGATCGCGTCGGCAACGGCGGCACACGTGTCGGGGTCCCGCTCCCAGACCGCAACCGACGCACCGAAGGCCGCGAAGCCCTCGGCGATCCCGCGCCCGATGCCCGCACCTCCCCCGGTCACGACGGCGACGCGACCGGTCAGCATGATGTCGGACGCAGCGATGGCCATGACCGGAAAGGCTAGCGGGCCGGAGCGGTCCCGATGATCCCTTCGGCTTCGAGCGCAGCGATCTCGTCGGCGGACAGGCCCAGTTCCCCGAGGATTTCCCCATTGTGCTGCCCCAACAGTGGTGCGGGAGCGGTGTGTACGCGCCGCGGTCCGCGGGAGGACCTGAACGGCAGCGTGCTGTGCGGTGTCGCCGGGTTGACCGGGTGGTCGACCGATTCGAAGAACCCACGCTCCTGCAACTGGGCCAGTTCGGTCTGCCGGTGCGGTTGCATCACCTTGGCCACGGGAACACCTTGTGCCCAGAGTTTTTCGACGATCTCGTCGGCGCCGAGCCGCGCACACCACTGGCCGAGATGTCGGTCGATCTCGTCGTGTCCGGCGCGTCGGCCCGAGGCGGTCGCGAAGTCCGGAGACCGTGCCCACTGCGGGTCGTCGAGGGCGGCAACCAGACCCGCCCACTGCGCGTCGGTGGCGACTGCGATCGCGACCCAGCTGTCCAGACGCCCGAACTCGTCGATGTCGGCCGACAGGTACAGGTTCTGCGGCGCAGCGGTCGGCCCCCGGTTGCCGTCGCGCTGGAGCACCGCACCGTAGGCCGAGTACTCGATGACCTGTTCGGCCGCGACATTCAGCGCCGCGTCCACCATCGCGGCCTCCACCATCGAGCCCTCGCCGGTGCGGCGCCGATGCTCGAGAGCGACCAGGATCGCATTGAATGCGTGCACACCGGCGTTCGGGTCGCCCACCGAGTAGGGCTCGAACGGGTTGCGGTCGGGATAGCCGGTCAGCCAGCTGATCCCGGCGGCGGCTTCGATGACGTAGGCGAAGGCCGGGTTGTCCCGCCAGGGCCCGTCGAGCCCGAAGCCGGGCATGCGGACCATGACGACGTCGGGTTTGATCTCGCGGACCACGTCGTAGGTCAGCCCCATGCTCTCGAGCACCCGCGGCGTGAAGTTCTCCACGACGACGTCGGCGGTCGCGATCAACTTCTTCAGCAGGTCTCGCCCGGTGTCGCTCTGCAGGTTCAGCGTGATGCCACGCTTGTTGGTGTTCAGTCCGGAGAAGATCGGCGAGCGCTCCCACCAGTGGTCCTCGGTCACCGGGATCCCGGCGATCAACCGCGTGCCGTCGGGATGGCGGGTGGATTCGACGTGGATGACGTCGGCGCCGAGCATCGCGAGCAGGTGGGTGCAGCTGGGCCCGGCCCAGAACGTCGTCATGTCGATCACCCGCAGACCGGCGAACGGCAGGTCGTCTCGTCGCGACGGTGCACTGACCGTCGCGGCGGGACTAGTGGGTCCACCGTCGGCGCACGTTCGTGCGCGGTAGTGCTCGGTGTGCTCGCCGAGGTGCGGAGCGGGCAGCGGGGGCTGCAGCATCGGCGGCGTGGTGCGGTAGGGCTGCGTCGGCTGGGTGAAGCCGTCGCGGGGGTTGACCACGAAGCTGCTGCGTGCCACGAAGTGGTCGAGTTGTTCGACGTTGGCGCCGTTGGCGACCGGCGCGTTCGGGATGCGGAAGGCGGTGGCCAGATCGCGGATCTCGTCGACGGTCTGTTCGGCGACCCAGGCGTAGAGTTCCTCGGATTTCTCGTTGGCCTGCTCGGTGATCGACAGCGGTGAGTCTTCGTCGATCCACTCGACGTGCCCGGTCATCGCGCACAGGTCGAACCACTGTTGGGCGGTGCCGCAACCGATGTCGACCAGGCCGTCCTTTGCGCGCGCGATGCCAGGGACGGTCAGTCGCCGCGCGTCGCGCCACGGCCGGCCCAACATCTCGAAGTAACTCACCGGGTAGTAGGTCAGACCGAGCACGGACGTCTCCAGCATCGACAGGTCGATCACCTCGGCGCCACCACGCAACCGTGACGCCAGCGTGGCAGCGCTGGCGTACGCGCCGGCGAGGTACTCCCCGACCTGCCCGCCCACATACACCGGCGCCCGGTCGGGTGCCCCGCGGCCGAGCCCGACGATGCCGCCCGACCAGGCCTGCAGCGTGAATTCCGTGGCCGGTCGGTCGGTCCACGGTCCGTCGAGACCGAACGGGGTGATCGCGGTGACCGTCAAGTGCGGGTGACGTTCCCCGATCGCCGCGGGCGCGAACCGGGCACTGTCGGTGATGCCGGAACCGCGCGACCAGACGACCGCGTCGGCGTCGGCGAGCAGCGCGTCGACGAAGTCGTCGTCAGCGCCCGGTTCGGCCACCACACTGTGTTTCGTGCACGCCAGGAACGAGAACAGCGCGCCGTCGGCGCCGGGGATGATCTCGGCGGCTGTACCGGATTCGGCGCCCGCGCCGGAAGCCGACCACCGGCGCAGCGGATCCCCCTGGGGCGGTTCGACTTTGATGACCGTGGCACCACCATCGGCCAGCAGCTTCGTGCAGTAGTTACCCGCGATGCCGCCGGCCAGGTCGATGACGACGTAGCCCGAGAGCGGAGGCTCGACCAATCCCCTCTAGTCCTTCTTGGCCCGGTTGCGTTTGCTCAGCCGGAACTCCGGCGGGAACTTGCTGTCGTTGTCGTTGACCGCGGCAGACAGACCGCTGTCGATCGACTCGAACATATCCAGATCCTCGTCGCTGTCGTTGGCCACGCCGTTGCCCATCGACTCGAAGAACGCGGACAGCAGGCTGCCCATGTACTCGCCCTGCTGCTGCTTGAAGATCTCGAAGAACATCTTCTGCTGGAACACCGTGTCCACCGGTCGGTTCCGGGCGCAGGCCAGCGCGTACTTCTGCGTCTCGGCTTCGAGTTGGTCGCGGGCGACGACCTTGTTCAGGAAGTTGCAGTCATACATCTCGGCGGCGGTGAAGGGCCGACCGGTGAAGACCATCTCCTGGAACTTGCGCAGCCCCATCATCTGCACCCACGTCCACATCCGGGGACCCCAGCCGTGATAGCGGAACGACGGGTGGCCGAACAGCGCGTCATCGGACGAGATCACCAGATCGGCGTCGGCGCACTGGTAGAAGTGCCAGCCGTAGCAGTAGCCCTTGGCCTCGACGATGCTGATCTTCTTGAAATCCTGCAGCGCGCGGTTGCCGGCCTGGGAGTTGGCGTACCAGGCGCTGATGGTGGCGCCGTTGCGGAAGGTGCCCTTCGGCGGGTAGGTGACCTCGCCCACGCCGTCATCCTCGAGGCGCAGTTCGGCCAGTCGGACGGCCGGATTGTCGTTGCCCTCCATGAACTCCGGCAGATCGGCGCCACTGCCGAGGTTGTCCCCGACGCCGCGGATGATCACGACCTTGACGTCGTTGTCGGCGTTGGCCGCACGCAGCACGTCGGCGTAGCGCAGTCGTGCCATCGACGTCGGAGCGTTGAGGAACTCCGGGCGGTTGAACGTGATGGTGGCGATTTTGGTCCGGGGGTCCTTCTCGTAGAGGATGATCTCCTCAGGCTTTGGCCGCTCCGCGGCGGCGGGCTCTAGCCGCTCAGCCATGGACGGCCTCACGGTAGGCCGGCGCAGCCGAGAGCACCTCGGCGCCGTCGGCGGTGATCAGGACAGCGTCGCGGGTGAACACCGCGCCGACACCTTGCTCCCACACATAGGCGGATACCGCCATCACCATGCCTTCCTCGAATTTCTCGGCGTCTGCGGTGGTCCGCAGACGCGGTGTCACGACCGGGGGGTCGAAGCCCAGCCCGAGCCCGTGGGCCACCGGCATCGCCGGCAGCTGCTCACCGGCCTGCTGGTAGGCGTCCAGCAATCCGCTGGTCGGCGTCCCGGGCCGGCAGGCCTCGATCAGCCTGTCCCACAGGTCGTCTCGACGCCGGTACAGAGCGCGAACCACGTCCGTCGGCTCGCCCACGTAGAGGGTGCGGGCCACCTCGGCGACGTAACCGTCGGCCAGCACGCCGGCCGACAACGCGACCAGATCGCCGTCGCGCACCACACCGTCAGCTTCGGCGCGACGCCACGGGTGCTGCTTCGACGTCACCCACGCCGCGTCCTGGGTCGCGGGGGTGCTCACGCCGCCGGCAGCTTCGGCCTCCAGGATCGCTCCGGCGAGCGCACCCTCGGTGGCGCCCGCAGCGAGTGCGGCGACGCCGGCGGCCAGGCCCTGCTCGGCCACCACGAGGGCGCGGCGCAGCGCAGCCACCTCCTCGGGTGTCTTGATCCGGCGCGCGGCCTGCATGGCCGGTTCGGCGTCGACGAATTCCGCGTTGGGGAACGCCATCGGCAGCAGCTTGGCGAACATCGGTGTGAGGGCATCGGTTCCGACCCGTCGCACGGTGTCGGCGCCCTCGATGTTCTGCAGGATGCCGACCAACGTCATCGGGTTCCACGCGAACCCGTAGAGGTTCTCATGCGGGATCTCTTCCGGGATGCCCTCGTCCCAGGTGCTGTTGAGGTGGATCTCCCCGGTCGCACGTACGAACTCGCAGAGCGGCCCGAACGGCCGGGTGCCGGTCACCCACAGTTGTGGCGCCCCGGAGATGTACCGGACGTTGGCCTGCCGCCCGAGCACCAGCATGTCGAGGTCATGGGCTTCCATCTGCGCGAGTGCGCGCTGGCGGCGGCTGACGCGCAGCGCCAGGCCGTCGGCCTCGATCTCAGTTCCCACGGGGCACCTCGTAGGGGTCGTAGGGGTAGGCGGTCAGCGGCATCCAGCCGTCCTCGGTGACCACGACGATCTCCTCACCGCGGTAGCCGCCGGTGCCGTCCTGCCAGACCACCGGTTCGAACACCAGCAGCATGCCGGCCGGAAAGACGAAGTTGTCGTCCCAATCCTGGCCGAGATCCGTTCCGATCATCGGCATTTCGGCTGCGCTGGTTCCGATGCCGTGGCCCAGGTAGAAGTGCGGCAGCCAGGGTTTCTCGCCGCCTGCGGCCGCGGTGGCCGCCCGTCCGAGGTCACCGCATGTCGCGCCCTCCTTGGTCACCGACAGCACCGCGTCGACGATCTCGCTCCACTTGTCGAACTGCTGTTGTTGGACCGGCGTGGGGTCCTCACCGACGATCCAGGTACGGCCGTGGTCGGAACAGTAGCCGTGGTAGGCGATCGACACGTCGGTCCACAGCACGTCGCCCTCAGCCAGCTCGCGTTCGGTCGTCAGCAGCGGAAGCGCCAGGTCGCCGGTGGTCGTCCACGGTCCGTCGGACTTCGAGGTGGGCATGACCTGCCAGATCGAGTCGAACATGTTGGTGGTGGCACCGAGTTCGAAGGTGCGGCGCACGAATTCGGCCGAGAGGTCGATCTGGCGCGCCCCCGGGGCCAGCGATCGCTGGATCTCGCCGACGGCGATCTCGGTGATCTGGCACGCCCGCCGGATACACGCGATCTGGTCGATCGTCTTGACGATCTTGGCCGCGCCGATCACCGGTCCGGCGTCCACCGGCGCGCTGGGGAACAGCGCGGTGCCGGCCCGGCGCATCGCGCCGGTCAGTTCGTCGGTCGCGATCGTCGAGCCGGCCGGGAGGAGTCGTGCCAGAGTCTGCGCGAAATCGGCGACGCCTTCGTCGAATTCGAGATAGACCGGGCCGTGCACGTGGTCGTCGGGCAGACCGGATTCCATGGCCGCACCCTCGCGGAACGGCAGGAACAGGTGCGGATGCTCGTCGTCCGCCAGCACCACCGCCACCGGCCGCTCGACATGGGACAGGCCCGCGTCGGCCAGCGGCCAGCTGATGCCGGTGGCGTACATGACGTTGCTGTTGCCCAGCAGCACCAACGCGTCGACGCCTTGCTCGGACATCGCGGTGTGCAGCCGCGCCCCGACCTCCCGGCGCATCCGGGCGAAGTCCGGTTCGTCGGGGATCTCCAGCCACGTGTACCCGGTCCGGGCGATCTGCGTGACGCCCGGATGAGTAGCCGCGGTCATGAGATACCGAGGAACTTCTGCACGTTGGTGCTGACGATCTTGACCGCGGCCTCGGGCCCGACGGCATCGACGACAGTGGCCAGCGACTTCTCCGAGTAACCGAACGTGCTCTCGTTGTGCGGGTAGTCCGACGACCACATCACGTTGTCGACACCGATGTGGTCGATCAGCTGCAAGCCGAGCGGGTCGACCATGAACGACGCACTCATGTGCCGGTCCCAGTAGTGCCGGATGTCGTGCTGCAGTTCGTGGTTGAACATGTGCCGGTAGGAGGCCAGCATGTGTTCGGCGTCCTGCAATGCGGTGGGCACCCACGCGATACCGCCCTCGAACCACCCGACCTTGAGCTGCGGGTGACGGTCGAGGATCCCGGAGAACAGGTACTTTGCGAACTGTTCACGGAACGAGTCGACGTTGACCATCATGCCGACGACGACGCTGTTGTTCTGGCAGGGGGTCTTCGGCGGGGTCTCGCCGATGTGGTGGCTGACGGGCAGGCCGGCGGCTTCGATCTCGTCCCACACCGCATCCATGTCGGTGCTGCCGTAGTCGTAGATGTTGCCGTCGTCGTCCTTGCCGGGGTTCAACGGCAGCAGGAACGTCTTGATCCCGTAGGACTTCAGCTCCTCGAGCGTGGAACGGGTGCCCTTCGGGTCCCACCAGTTGATCAGCCCGACACCGTAGAAATGGCCCTCGGCCTGTTCCTGCAGGTCGGCGATGTGCTCGTTGTAGATGCGGAACACGCGCTCCCGCAATGACTTGTCCGGGTAGTGGAACAAGGCCAGCACCGCGTTGGGGAACGCCAGTTCCTTGTCGATGCCGTCCTGCTTGAGTTCCCGGACACGCGCGGCGATGTTGTTCGACGCCGCACCGGCGAGATCGTCGTACTGCATGAGTACGCGACCGAAGTCGCCGCCGGTCCAGGCCTTGCCCTTCATTCCGACCATGTAGGCGCCGTCCTCATACCAGATGCGCGGCGCCGCGCCTTTGAGTTCCTCGGGGAACCGGTCGTAGAAGATGTCGTCGGCCACCGAGATGTGGTTGTCGGCCGAGAAGATCTCCGTGCCTTCCGGCAGTCCGGCGATGGTTCCGGTGAAATGGCCCTGTCGATGCTTGGGTGCACCCCAACCTTCAGGGGGATAGAGCGGGGACGGCAATGTCGGGCTGGACATCGTGGGTACTCCAATCGGGCTGTGGAAGAGGGCTGTTACCAGTTCACCGGTAGTTCGTAGACGCCGTAGGCGAGCCGATCGTGCTTGAACGGCACCTCGTCGAAGGGGATGGCCAGGCGCATCGTCGGAATGCGACGCAGCAAGGTGTGGAACACGATCTGCAGTTCGGCGCGGGCCAGCTGCTGTCCGACGCACTGGTGGCGGCCGTAGCCGAAGCCCAGTTGCTGGCCGGCGTCGCGGCTGAAGTCCAGCTTGTCCGGCTCGGGGTAGGCCGCCGCATCCCAGTTCGCGGGCGCCAGGTCGAGGATGATGCCTTCGCCCGCCTTGATGGTCTCGCCGGCGATCTCGATGTCCTCGAGCGCGACACGGCGCTGACCGTTCTGGATGATCGAGAGGAACCGCATCAGCTCCTCGACCGCGTTGGCGATGAACTTCGGATCGTCCGAATCACGCAGCGCAGCCGCCTGTTCCGGATTCTCGAGCAGCGCGAGGATGCCGATGCCGATCATGTTGGCGGTGGTCTCGTGGCCGGCGATCAACAGACCGGTGCCCAACTGCGCGGCTTCCTTGACGCTGATCTCGCCGGCGGTGACGCGCTCGGCCAGATCGGACACCGCGTCCTCGGCGGGGTTGCGCTGTTTCTCCTCGACGAGGTCGATGAGGTACTGGTGCAGGCTCATCGCGCCTTTTTGCATGGCGTCCGCGGCAGCGAAGCGCGCCAGGCCGGCGTTCGCGTGCTCCTGGAAGAACTCGTGGTCCTCGTAGGGCACACCGAGCATGTCGCTGATCACGCGGGTGGGAACGGGCAGAGCGAGCTTGGCGACCATGTCGGCGGGTTGCGGCCCGGCCAGGATCTCGTCGATGCACTCGTTGGTGACGTCCTGGATCACCGGCCGCAGAGCCTCGACGCGACGGAAGGTGAACGGCTTGCTCAACATCCGGCGGAACCGGGTGTGCTCCTCGGCGTCGGAGGTGAACACGGAACGGGGCCGCTTGTACACCGTGGAGAGCATGTGCTCGTTCCAGTGCGGGAAACCTTCGATGCGGTCGTCGACGCTGACCCGGGAGTCGGCGAACAACTCACGCGCCACTGCATGTCCGGTGACCAGCCACGGGGTGGTCCCGTTCCAGATGCGCACCCGGGAAAGCGGTTTCACCGTGGTCATCTCGAGCATCTGCTGCGGAGGCGCGAACGGGCACTGCGGTGAGCGCTCCATCGGGTATTCGGGCACCGAAACGGCTTCTTGGGCAAGCGTGTCCGTCATTGTCACTCCTCGAGGTGGATGGCCAGGGCGGGGCATGCGGCCGCGGCCTTGCGGGTCTGGTCGGCATGTTCGGGTCCGGGTTCGGCGATGAGCAGTTCGACGACGCCGTCGTCGTCGCGTTGGTCGAAGACCTCGCCGGCGTTGAGCACGCACTGTCCGGAGGAAACGCACTTGTCCTGATCGACGGTGACCTTCATGTCAACGCGTCTCCGTCACCGGGGCGTGCCACAGACCGATGAGCGCGTCGATCAGGCCGGTGGCGGCGTCCTGCCACGACGAGCGGGCCACCGGTGAACCCTGGGCCAGGAGCCGTTCCCGGTCGGCGCAGCTGTGCATCAACAGGTTTCGGCCCATGATGTTGCGTTCGACGCGCACGTCGACGGGCAGGTCCGGGAGGCACCCGTTGATGCCGTCGAGGACACGCACCAGCGACGACGACGACAACGCATCCTTGACGATCATGTTGTGATACGCCGGGTCGGTCATCACCTGCGCGGCGAAGCGCGCATACCACGTCGGGTTTCCGAGTTCGGCAAGGTGATCGGTGAGCGGGCACACCAGCGCCGCGACCCACGCGCGCATGTCGGAGGGGTCGTCGATCTGCGCGACCCGGCGCTCCCGAAGCTCCTCGATGGGGCCCCGGTGCTTGTGCTCGATGGCCCGGACCAGGTCGGTCTTGGTGCCGAAGTGGTAACCGACGGCGGCGTTGTTGCCCTGCCCGGCAGCCTCACTGACCTGCCTGTTGGACACCGCGAAGACGCCGTGTTCGGCGTACAGGCGCTCGGCGGCCTTCAGGATCGCTTCTTGTGTGCTGCTGGCGCGGTCGGCGCGGACGCTCCGTGCGGTGGTCACCCCGTCAGTGAACCGCGTCACAGCCAATAAGTCAAGCGACTGCTTTAAGTCGGTCATGACTCGGATCTGCGGACGATCACCTTGCCGGCGACTGTGCCGCCATCGACGGGGAGCACGGTGCCGGTGACGTACCGCGAGCGGTCGGTGGCCAGGTACACCGCGGCCTCGGCGACGTCCTCGGCGGTGCCCTCACGCTTGAGAGGACGATCGTCACGCATCTGTTGACGGATCCGGGCCTCGAACTTCTCCAGCCGGGCGCGGTCCTCGTCGGTGGCCGACGACGCCAGGATCGGCGTCGGGATGTTGCCCGGCGCCAGGCAGTTCACCCGGATCTCGTAGTGCGCGAGTTCGATCGCGGCGCACTTGGTGAAGTGGATGATCGCGGCCTTGGAGGCGCGGTAGCTGGAGACGCCGCCGCCGGCCTGGATGCCGCCGATCGATCCGAGGTTGATGATCGAGCCGCCGCCGTGCTCGGCCATGTGGCGTCCCGCGTCGCGCGTCCCGGCCATCACGCCGAGCAGGTTCACGCGCATGACGCGGTCGAACTCCTCGAGGTCCTCGTGGAACAGACCCTTCTTCAGCGGGCCGGAGATGCCGGCGTTGTTCACCATGACGTGCAGACCGCCGAACTCGCTGACCGCATCAGCCACCATGTCGGCGACCTGCGCCTGGTCCCCCACGTCGGTGTGGCGGTACACGGTGCGCCCGCCGGCGGCGTTCAACTCCTCGGACAACGCGGCCCCGAGGTCGTCGCGCACATCGGCGATGAGCACACCGGCACCCTCGGCCGCGAACCGCGCGGCGATGCCGCGGCCGATCCCGGACGCACCGCCGGTCACGATCGCGGCCTTGCCCGCAAGTTCCGTCATCGCTCGATCCCTTCGAAGAAGTCCAACAACAATGCGTTCAGCGCCGCGGGTTGTTCGATCTGCGGGCAGTGCCCCGCAGCGTCGATGATCGCCGACCGCGCCCCGGTGATCTGCCCGGCGATCTCGGCGGCCCAACCCGGTGGCAGCAGCTTGTCTGCTCCGCCCTCGACGATCAGCGTCGGCACGGTGATGCGCTCGTAGGCGCGCGCGCTGCTCGGTGTGGCCGGCGGTTCGAGACCGGGCCGACGGAATCGCGCGGCCGCCAGCGATTCCCATGCGCCCGGCGCGATGCTGGACTCGTAGCGCCTGCGCACGTAGTCCTCGTCGGTCGGGTAGGACTCGGCGTGGAACAGCGCCCGGACGATCCTGCGCATGCCCTCGAAGGTGGCGTCGTAGTCGTATAGGGCGCTGACGTGTTCGTTGCGTTGGATCTCGCCGCCGCCGCAGATCGCGACCAGGCTGCGCAGCGGCAGCACGGGATTCTCGGAGGTGGCGTCGACGAGCAGGTTGATCGCACCCATCGAGTTACCCACGAAGTGCGCGCTGCCCACACCCATGACCTCACAGAACCGCGCGATATGTCGGATGCGCATGCCGCGGCCGTCGGTGAAGTCGACGACCTTGGCCGACTCGCCGAAGCCGAGCATGTCGGGTGCGAGCACGTGATAGCGCTGTGCGAGTGCGTCGACGGTGTGTTCCCAGCCGATCTCGGCGTTGGCGCCGAACTCTCCGCCGTGGAGCAGGACGACCGGATCGCCCTGTCCCGCTTCCAGATAGCCGGTGCGCAGCCCGTCGACGGTCACCGACCGCCGAGCGCTCACGCGGACGTCCCGCGGTTCGTCTGCGCGAACGCCAGCAGTTGGCTCGCCAGCAACTCCAGTTGGGTGGCCACGGCCTTGCCCTGCTCGGTGTCGGCCAACTTGCCCGACTGGTCCCAGATCGGGTCGGCGGAGTTGATCGCCACGCCGAGTGGGGTGGGCCAGGCCCGCAGCGCGTGCCCGATGCTGCGCAGTTGGGTCAGGGTGCCGACCGCCGCCTGCCAGCCGTACGCGCAGCTGATGCAGCCCCACGGGGTGTTGTCGAGATAGACGCGCGGATCTTCGCGCAGGTCCTCGATGTAGTCGAGGGCGTTCTTCACCAGACCGGAGATGGCGCCGTGGTAACCCGGGGAGCCGACCACCACCGCGTCGGCATCGCGCAGCGCCGCAACGAGTTCCAGCGCTCCCGGGGTGCGCTCGAGTTGATGCGGGGCATACATCGGCAGGTCGAGGTCAGGGCCGGCGAACATGCGGGTGCGCCCGCCCTGCCGTTCGACGGCGTCCAGGCAGTGCCGCACGGCTCGTTCGGTCGACGAGTCGGCGCGCAGCGTGCCGCCGAGCCCGACGATGAACGGCTGCTTGCTTTCGGTCACGACATCCTCACTTGATCGCGATGGGACTGACGGGGGCGCCGACCGCGCCGACGACCTTCAACGGCGGTGCGACGAGCTGGAATTCGTAGACACCGTCGGCGGCACAGTCCGCGGCCAGCGGGCCGAGGTCCCAGTATTCGCCGAGCATCAGCCCCATGTCGCGCAGACACAGCATGTGCATCGGCAGGAAGGTGCCGTCGATACCGTTGGCCGGATCCGGATCCTCGACCATCAGGTTGTCGGCGGCCACGGCGGCCACTTCGCGCTCGTGCAGCCACGCGGCACACGTCCAATCCAGACCGGCGCCGGGCTCGGCGCCTTCACCGGTGGACAGGAACCTCGTCCACCACCCGGTGTGGACGACGACGACGTCGCCCGAACGGATCTCGACGTTCTGCCGGGCGGCGATCTCGTCGAGTTCGTCGGGTGTGATGGTGGTGCCGGGCTCGCAGAACGTGTCAGCTCCGCGGTGGGCGACCACGTCGAGCAGCACCCCCCGCGAGGTGATGCCCTTGACGTCGACCTTCTCGATGCCCAGGTGGAACGCACCGAAGCTGGTGACCGAATCCGCCGGGAATCCGTTGTAGAGCTTGTCCTCGTAGTACACGTGGGACAACGCGTCCCATTGCGTGGCAGCCTGCAGCGGCATCACGATCATGTCGTCGTTGAACCGGAACGGGTTGTCGGCGAAGAACGCGCTCATGTCGGCGGCTACGGCGTTGCGCAGCCACTTCGGTCCGTACTCGACCAAGGTTGCGGCGTCGCCGCCGTCGACGGTCATCGTGTGCACGGGGTTCTGCCGGAACTTGAAGGCGCCCTGCGGTCCCCCGGCGCTGAAGTCCCCGCCCAGCGAGATGACCTTGCCGCTCTTCACCGTCGCTGCCGCCTCGGCCACCTTGTCTGGCGTGATGAAGTTCAGCGTGCCGAGTTCGTCGTCGCTTCCCCACCGGCCCCAGTTGCGTACCTGATCGGCCATCTTCCGGAAATCGGCCATACTGCCGGCCATCAGCTCACCCCGTCCACGTCACGTCGCGGCAATGCGTCGGCGAGATCGGTCTCGCCGACGGTTCCGCCGTCCACCCAGATCACCTGTCCGGTGATGTAGCTCGCTGCTGCACTGTTGAGGAACACCAGCACGCTCGCCTGCTCGTCGGGACCGGCGACCCGACCCAACGGCGTGCGAAACGCCTCGAGGTATTCCGGTCCGTACGCCGTCCGCAACTGATCGAGGATCGGCGTGTCGGTGACCCCCGGAGCGGTGCAGTTGATCCGGATCCCCCTGGCGCCCAACACCGACACGTTGGCCATGCCGTAGAGGATGATCGCTTCCTTGGCCAGGCGGTAACCGCGTCCGTCGTTGACGGCATCGGGGTGGCGGGCACACCACTCGATGCCCTCGTCGAAGGTGGTCGTATTCACCAGGCCGGCGGTCACCACGGCGTTGGACCGGTAGGCCGAGGCGGCCAGGGAGGACACGTTGGCGATCGCCGATCCGGGCGGCATCTGGGGCACCAGCGACTCGGTGAACCGCCGGGTGCCCAGGAAGTTGATGCGCACCACCCGCAGCGGATCCCCGATCCCCGACGACACACCGGCGACGTTGAACAGCGCGTCGACCGGTCCGCCCACGGCCGAAACGGCCTGATCGATCGATTCCTCGGATGACAGATCGAGCGGGACGAACTCGCCGACCTCCGCTGCGGGCGCACGGATGTCCAGCCCGATCACCTCACCACCGAGGGCGGTCACCTGCGCTGCCACGTGGGCGCCGATACCCGACGCCACGCCGGTGACGACGACCCGCTTGCCGTCGTAACGCCACCGGTCCCCGATACCCGCCACCTAGCCGGAGGCTTCCTTGACCGCCCGGGCCTGCTTCTCCTGCTCGGCCGCCTTGACGCGACCCTCGTTGATCTCGGCCATCGCCTCGGGAATCTCACCGGCGGTGAACTTGCCACCCCGACCGGTCGGCAGCCCGCCGAAGGCGTAGGTGTCGTCGAACGCCGGCGCGTCCGACGGCTGACGACGCGCCTCGACCTTCTCGATCACCGGCTCCAGCCGCTTGGCCTTGTCCTTGACCGCCTTCTCGTCACGCTCGATGAACTCGGGCAGGATCTCCTTGCCCATGATCTCGAGCGACTCCATCGTGCCTTCGTGGCTGCGCGGATTGAGCAGCAGGATGATCTCGTCGACGCCGCTGGCCTCGTAGCCGCGCAGGAACTCGCGCACCGTCTCCGGGGATCCGATCGCGCCGCGGCCCGGACCGTAGGCCAGCGTGGGGTCTTCCTTGACCGCGTTCTCGTAGAGCTCCCACACGCCGGTGCGACCGGGGGTGTGCATGCCGTTGATGTAGTAGTGCATGATTCCGAACGAGAAGAACCCGCCGCCGATGCCGAGCCGCTCTAGGGCCTGCTCGTCGGTCTTGGCCACCATCATCGACAGGTCACCGCCGATCGCCAGGATGTTGGGGTTGATGGCCGGTGTGACCGGTGCGCCCTGCTCCTCGAACTCCTTGTAGTAACCGTCGACCCGGGTCTTGAGCGCTTCGGGACCCGTGTAGGCGAAACTCAGTGCGCCGATGGCCTTCTGGGCCGCCATCTGCACCGACGAGGGACGGGTGCAGGCCACCCACACCGGCGGGTGCGGGTTCTGCAGCGGCTTGGGGATCACGTTGCGGGCCGGCATCTCGACGTGCTCGCCCTTGAAACCGGTGAACGGTGCCTCGGTCATACAGCGGATCGAGACCTCCAGCGCCTCTTCCCACATGGTGCGCTTGTCGGCCGGGTCGATGTTGAACCCGCCGAGCTCGGCCACCGACGATCCCTCACCGGTGCCGAACTCCACGCGCCCGTTGGACAGGTGGTCCAGGGTCGCGACGCGCTCGGCGATGCGCGCGGGATGGTTGATCGGCGGCGGCAGGTGCATGACCCCGAAGCCCAGCCGGATGTTCTTGGTGCGTTGGCTGGCGGCCGCGAGGAACATCTCCGGCGCGGTGGAGTGGCAGTACTCCTCCAGGAAGTGGTGCTCGGTCAGCCACACCGTGGAGAACCCGGCCTTGTCGGCGAGCTCCACCTCGTCGAGGCCGTGCTGGAACAGCTGGTGTTCGTCGTCGTCGGACCAGGGCCGCGGCAACGGGAACTCGTAGAACAGGGAAATCTTCACTTCTGTTTACCTCCTTGAAGACTCAGGGCTATCGATGGCTGGTGTTCGGGGTTCGGTGGGGTCGGCGGCGATGTGCTTGGCGGCGACATAGCCGAAGGTCATCGCCGGGCCGATGGTGGCGCCGGCGCCGGCGTAGCTGCGTCCCATCACCGCTGCCGAGGCATTGCCCACGGCGTAGAGCCCTCGGATCGGGGAGTCGTCGGAGCGCAGGACACGCGCGTGCTCGTCGGTCCGTAATCCACCTGAGGTGCCCAGGTCGCCGAGGATGATCTGGAACGCGTAGTACGGCGGCTTGCCGAGCGGATGCAGGTTCGGGTTGGGCAGGGTGGGGTCCCCGTAGTAGTTGTCGTAGGCGCTGTCGCCGCGGTTGAAGTCGTCGTCGTGGCCGCGGCGGGCCAGCTCGTTGAAGCGTTCCGCCGTCGCACGCAGCTGCTCGGGCGGCACGCCGATCTTGCCGGCCAGTTCCTCGAAGCTGTGCCCCTCACGCACCACCCCGGAGTCCAGCCACGCCTGCGGCACCTTCCAGCCGGTCGGCACCGGCGCGAACGGGATCTTGGGCAGCGGAAGGTGTCCGGCCACGACGTAGCGGTGGAACGACCGGATGTCGGTGATCAGCCAGCACGGGATGTGGGTGACCCCGGACCGTTCGCCCTCGATCATCGCGTGGGCGAAGTCCATGTACGGGGCGGCCTCGTTGATGAAGCGCTTGCCCTCACCGTTGACCACGAACTGCGACGGCATCATCCGTTCGTTGAGCATGAACTGCAGCCGCCCGTCGGGCCAGCAGATCGCCGGGAACCACCAGGCCTCGTCGAGCAGTTCGGTCGATCCGCCGACCTTCTCCCCCGCCCGGATGCCGTCGCCGGTGGCGACCGGGTTGCCAAAGCTCCAGTCGTTGTCGCCGGACATCTCGCTGACCCGCTCGAGCTCGGGCAGGTGCTCACGCCGCCAGGCCATGTCGTGGTCGAAACCACCGCTGGCCAGGATCACCCCCCGCCGCGCCTGGATGCGTTGGGGCACCCCGTCGCGCTCCACGACCGCGCCGATCACCCGAGCATCGGGGCCGTCGTTGTCGGTGATCAGCTCGGTCATCGGCGTGTCCAGCCACAGCGGGATGTCGCGCTCTTTCATCGCCAGCCGCAACCGGGCGGACAACGACTGCCCGATCGCCGCCATCCGGTCGCCGAACACACGAGCCCGGACCATGCGCCAGATCAGCTTGAGCAGGACCGCCTTTCCGCGCCAGTTCTGCCGGACCTGGTAGAACAACCGCAGATCCTTCGGGGCGAACCAGATGCCTTTGGGCGCCATGGCCAGCGGGGCGAGCAGGTTCTGTTCCTCGTCACCGAGCACGCGCAGGTCGATCTCCGGCACGTTGATCGTGCTGCCGAGCGCCGACCCGCCGGGCAGCTCCGGGTAGTAGTCGGCGTAGCCCGGCTTCCACACGAATTCCAGCCACGGGCTGGTGTTCTCGAGGAACTCCATCATCTCCGGGGCTGCGTCGACATACGTACGCAGCCGGGCGTCGCTGACCAGCCCCTCGGTGATCTGCTTCAGATAGCCGAAGACGTCGTCGGGGTCGGGGACATACCCTTCTCGGCGCTGCGACGGCGCACCCGGCACCCAGATACCGCCGCCGGACAGCGCGGTGGAGCCCCCGAATCGGGGTGCCTTCTCCACCACCAGGGTCTGCAGCCCCTGGCTGTGCGCGGCCAGCGCCGCGGTCATCCCGCCGCCGCCGGACCCGATCACCAGGACGTCGGTGACGTGGTCGAAGGGCTGGATTGCTGGCGAATTCATCGGGTGGACACCGCCGTTCGGATCGCGAAGCCCGCGATCAGGTCGGGGACAGCCCGGTAGAACCGGCTGCCGGTCTGGTAGGGGCCTTGAGAGGCCAGCGCCGAGAACGCGGCCACCCAGGTGCGGACTTCGTGGGCCGAGTTGCCGGCCTGCTCGGCGATCCAGGTGTTGTCCCACGCATCGATCTCGGCCAGCCGTCCGGTGTCGACGAGATCGAGAAACGCGTTGTCCCATTCCGGGTTCAGCGGTGCCAGAGCCCCAGACCCGGCCGCGAACTGCCGCGCCGCCTCCATGACCGCCGTCTGACGGGCCTGTCGCTGTTCGGTGGTCATCGGCACCCCGCGCACGATGCGGTCCAGCGCTGCCGGGGGTGCCGTGGCCAGTGTGGGCACCGGCGGGTCGTGGGACAGGCCGCCCGAACCGACGACCAGCACCCGCTTGCCGAGGGTGCCCAGGAACGCCCCGACGGCATCGCCGAGCGCCCGGACCCGGCGGATCGGGCCCAGCGGGGTGGCCACCGAGTTGACGAACACCGGGATCACGGGTTTGGCCGTGGCGTCGCCGAAGAGCTTCTGCAGGGGTTGGACGGTGCCGTGGTCGACGTCCATCTCGGCCGACAACGCGACGTCGACGTCGGCGTCGAGCACCGCCCGCGCGCAGTCGGTGGCCAGGTCGGCCGGGACATCCAGCGGTCCGGCGTAGGTGCCGTAGTCACCGACACCGCGGGCGGCGGTGCCGATACAGAACGGCGGCATGGCCCGGTAGAAGAAGCCGTTGTAGTGGTCGGGCGAAAAGGTCACCACCAGTTCGGGATCGAAGGCGGTCACGAAGTCGCGGGCGACGGCGATCGCCGAGGAGATGTCGTCAAGCAGTTCCGCCGACGGTCCCGGGAGATCCAGCAGTGGACTGTGCGACATGGCGCACAGCGCGATCTGGCTTGCCATCCGAACTCGGGCCTCCTTCCTGGGTGAGGTGGAGTACGTCGAACAGGGCCTCGGAGACCTCCGGAGCCCGTTGGGCGATGCACGCGCCGGCGATGCAACGGTCGGGGCGCAGGAACAGCACCGAATCGGTGTAGACGTCGAACCAGGATTTCAGCGCACCCGTGCGGTCACCGACGACGACGACGTCGGGGTCGTCGTGGCCGGGCCAGTGCAGTTGGGTCATCGGTCGGGTCTCGATGAAGGTGGCGCCGAGGGCTTTCCACCGCGCGAAGGCGGCCTCGCCGAGGATGGCACGAATGTTGTTGCTCCAGCACAAGACTGCGAACCCGGGTCCGATGACGTCGTCGAGCAGGACGTCGGACCGGTCGCGGGTGTCGACGCGCGGCTGGATGAACAGTGTGCCGGTGGGCGAGTTCGCAGCGGCGGGCCGGGCGTGGTGTACCGCACCCTGCTGGTAGCGCGGCATCGGCTTGAACCGCATCTCCAGCACATAGCGCTTGAGCGTGGGCACCACCGAGGCAGCATGGATCAGCCGGTCGCGGAGAGCGGCGACCCGGCGGTTCGTCGGCGAGATGACGCGGCCGACCATGGTCGACAGATCGATCATGGCGCGCGCGTGCTTGCGACGTTCCACGTCGTAGGTGTCCAGCAGTGCCTCGTCGGCGTGCCCGTTGACCACCGCGGCGAGTTTCCAGCCGAGGTTCGCCGCATCCCGGATGCCGCTGTTGTAGCCCTGACCCTGCCAGACCGGCATCAGATGCGCGGCATCTCCGGCCAGGAGCAGGCGTCCCTTGCGGAACGAGCCGGCGATCCTCGAGTGATGGGTGTACACGCGGTGCCGGATCATGTCGACCCGTTCGGGATAGGGCACCAGCTGGCCGAGCATCTGCCGCACGAACGCGGGATCGTCGGCCAGTTCGTCGGTTTCGTGCGGATGGATCAGGAACTCGAATCGCCGGATGCCGTGGGCGATCGCGATGGACACGTAAGGCCGTCGCGGGTCGGCGCCGACCTCACTGTTGGGATGTCCGAGCGGATCATTGGCGCAGTCGACAACCAGCCAGCGTGTCGAGGAGGTGGTGCCGTCGAATGACACGCCCATGAGACGGCGGGTCGCGCTGCGGCCGCCGTCGCAGCCGACCACATACCGTGCGGTGACCGACTCAGGGCCGTCGGCGAATTCGACGGTGACGGCGTCGCCACGGTCGGTGCAGTTCTGCATCCGGTGACCGAAGCGCACCTCGACGTGGTCGAACCGGTCGAGTCCCGCGAACAACTCGGCGTCGACCATGGGTTGGACGAATCCGTTGCGTTTGGGCCAACCGAACCGTGCGTCCGGAGGGGCCATTTCGGCCAGCAGTCCCCGGTCGGCGTCGAAGAAGCGCAGGATTTGGTTGGGCACCGTGTGCGGCAGCACGTTGCCGACCAGACCGATCGACTGGAACGTCCGCAGCGCCTCGTCGTCGAGCCCCACCCCGCGGGGATAGTCGATGAGGGTGTCGCGCTCTTCGACGACTAGGGTCCGGACACCTTGGAGGCCAAGGATGTTGGCCAGGGTCAGACCGGACGGACCGGCTCCGACGATCACCACGTCGACGTCGGTGCGCGCTTCCGTCGGGCTCATGCGCGCCCCAACAGGAAGTCCAGATGCAGGCGATCGAAGGTCTTCGGGTCCTCGTACTGCGGCCAGTGTCCGCAGCCGGGCATCACCTCGAACCGGGCACCGGGGATCATCGAGGCGATCCGGCGTCCTTCGTCGACGTCGGCCGTCGGATCGTCACTGGTCCAGACCACCAGCGTGGGAGCGGTGATCGACCCGTAGTCCTGGGCGCCGAGCAGGTTGCGGGCGCGGATCTCGGGGTCCTGCAAGGCCATGATGTCGCGCATCGCGTCGGCGAATCCCGGTTGACGGTAGACGCGCTGCCGGCTGGCGACGATATCGTCGTAATCCTTGGACTTGTCGGCCATCAACCACTTGATGCGCGCCTGCACGGTCTCCCAGGTCGGGTTCTCCGCCGCGGCCATCGACAACGTGATGATGCGCTTCATCACCTCGGGATCGGCCTGCGATCCGCCGGCGGTGTTGAGCACCAGGCGGTCGAGACGGTCGGCGTGGTCGATCGCCATCCGCGAGGCGACCCAGCCACCGAGGGACTCACCGCTGATATGGGCCCGCTGCGCGCCGATCGTGTCGAGGAACGTGACGAGATGGTCGACGTAGTGCGGGATTTCGAGGGGATGACCGGGTTTGTCCGTGTAGCCGTGGCCGAGCATGTCGATCGACCACGTCGAGAAGTGCTGGGCGTGAGCCTCGAGATTGCGGACGTAAGCCTCTGCGTGACCACCGGATCCGTGCAGGAACACCAGCGCCGGTTTCGTCGTGTCGCCGGCATGCAGGTAGCGGGTGCGGACACCGCCCACGTCGAGGTAACCCTGGGAGAACTCCACGCCCTGCAGGTCACTCCACACGCTCTCGAACTCCGTCACCGCACTCCCTTTCCGGCCGGCCAACTCTTGACGGCGAGAATCGTATTCTCATATCTTGTAAGCACTTTGCTCATTTATCGCACATCCATGTGCACTATAGTTAGAGCATCACTCTCACGGCAGGTTTCTGTCAAGGAAGGTCCGGTATGACTCGAGCGACCGGTGTTCCGGCCACCGACGAGGCCGAGGGTCCGGCTACCGCAGTACCGGGCTCGCAGACGCTGGCGCGGGGGCTCAGTGCGCTGCAGTTGGTCGCGAGCTCGCCGAACGGGCTGACCGTCACCCAGGTCGCCGACGACATCGGCGTGCACCGCACGATCGCCTACCGCCTGTTGACCACGCTCGCGCAGTTCCGGTTCATCGCCAAAGGCGAGGACGGCCGCTACCGGTCGGCAGCGGCACTGGCGCTACTGGGTGCGTCCTTCGACAACAACGTTCGCCAGTTGTGCGTCCCGACATTGCGGGCCCTGGCCGACGAACTCGGCGCGACGGTGTCCCTTCTGGTGGCCGAGGGTGATCAGCAGGTCGCGGTCGCGGTGATGGCACCGTCGAACGCCTTCTACCAGCTCTCGTTCCACGAGGGCAGTCGCTATCCGCTCGAACGCGGGGCGGCGGGGATCGCCCTGCTGTCCAGCATGCCGCCGCGGCCGGGTGAGCGCGACCTGGTGGAGCAGACCCGCCAGCAGGGCTGGGTGATCACCCACGGCGAGATCGAGCCGAACACCTACGGTTTGGCCGTCCCGGTGCGTCGTCGGGCGCCGTCTCCACCGACCTGCATCAACCTGATCTCGCACCGCGAAGACGTCGTCGAGGCCGGCCGAGAGGCCGTCATCGTGGCGGCCCGCGAGCTGTCGGCTGTGCTGTCTTGAACGATCGACGCTTTCCTGAACTATCGACGCTTTCCCGATCCATCGACCCACCAAGAAGGGAACACCGGTGACCGACTGGGACCACGAGGCCGACGTCGTCGTGCTCGGTAGTGGCGGCGCGGGCTTGACCGCCGCGTTGACCGCCGCGGTGCACGGCGCTTCGGTCGAGGTGTACGAGAAAGCCGCCACCGTCGGCGGCACCACCGCGGTATCGGGCGGGATCGTGTGGATCCCCGCACACGATCGCGCCGAGGACGAACTCGGTGTCGAGGACGCCCTGGCCTACCTGCACGCTCAATCCCTGGGTGTCATGGACGAGGACCTGGTGGAAACGTTCGTTCGCACCGGCACGCCGATGCTCGACTTCGTCGAGGCGCACAGCGACCTGAAATTCGAGGTCGCCGAAGGCTTCCCCGACTACAAGCCCGAGCTACCCGGCGGGCGCCCCGGCGGGGGCCGGTCGCTGAACACCAAACCGTTCGACCTGTCGACACTTGGTGAGTGGCGCGACCGGATCACCTCGTTCCCCGCGGATTTCAGCAACGTCGGTATCGACGCCGAGACGCGGGCCCGCATCCATGCCGCCGTCGACGACGATTCCGGCGACTACTGCGTGGCAGGTACGTCGTTGATCGCCGGGCTGCTCAAGGGCCTGATCGACGCCGGCGTGACACCGCACACCGGGGCCCGCGCGACCGAGCTCTTCGCCGACGCACTCGGTGTCACCGGTGTGCGAATCGAACAGGGCGGCAGGGAAATCCGGGTTCGGGCGCGTCGCGCGGTGATCCTCGGCACCGGAGGGTTCGAATGGGACGCCCGGCTGGTCGAGGCCTATCTGCGTGGGCCGATGCGCGGAGCGGTGTCGCCGCCCAACAACACCGGCGACGGCCTGCGGATGGCGATGGCCCACGGGGCCGACCTGGCCAACATGGGCGAGGCATGGTGGGTGCCGATCGTGCAGATCCCCGGCGACACCTTCGAGGGCCACCCGCGCAGCCGCAGCGTGCGCCTCGAACGCACCCGACCGCGCAGCATCATCGTCAACCGGGCCGGCAAGCGCTTCGTCAACGAAGCCGGTGAGTACAACTCGATGGCCGGGCCGTTCCACTATCTCGACCCGAAACTCGGCTACGCCAACGATCCCGCCTGGATCGTGTTCGACTCGCTGCACCTCAAGCACTACGGATTCCTCGGCGTCGACCCGGACGGTCCGGTGCCCGAATGGTTCTGCCAGTCCCGGGATCTCGCCGAACTCGAGGAGAAGACGGGCATCGACGCCGAAGGACTGGCACGGACCCTGGAAGCGTGGAACGCCAACGTCGCCGCCGAACACGACCCGGACTTCGGTCGAGGCGCCAGCGCCTACGACGGCTACTGGGGCGACACCGCTGCCCCGACCACCGCCGGACGCACCCTCGGACCGATCGACACCGCGCCCTACTACGCGGTGCCGGTGTCCGTCGGCGCGATGGGCACCAAGGGCGGCCCACGCACCGATCGTGACGGCCGCGTGCTGCATGTCTCGGGCACCGCGATCACCGGACTGTTCGCCGCCGGCAACGCCATGGCCGGCGCCACCGGGAAGGCATACGGCGGCGCCGGTGGAACGCTGGGCCCGGCAATGGTTTTCGGCTACCGCGCCGGATACACAGCGGCCACCGGTCAGTCCGCTACCTGACCGCCGGCGTCACTCGTCGACACCGGCGATGAGCCGCGCGGCCGCCGCATACGGGTTCGACGCGCCCTCCGCGACAGCCGCGGCGAGCCGGTCGAGGTCGGGGTGCTCGCGCAGCAGCGTCTGCGCCATGGACAGGATCTGCGAACGGGCCCGGGCGGTTCGTCGCTGGGGGTCGTCCGAGCGTTGGCCGGCCTCGATGACATCGAGGAGTTCCGCGATGCCCTCGCCGCGTGACGCGATCAACTTCACGATGGGCACCGAGGTTTCGCCCCGCAGATCGCGCACGGTCTGGTCGGCACCGTCGCGGTCGGCTTTGTTCACCGCGACGATGTCGGCGACCTCGAGCAGTCCGGCCTTGGCCGCCTGGACCGCGTCCCCGGCCCCCGGGTTGAGCACCACGATGGTCGGGTCCGCCACTGCGGCGATCTCGATCTCGGACTGCCCGACGCCGACCGACTCCAGGACCACGAGGTCGTAGGCCAGGGCCGACAACAAGGTGATCGACGCCGGTACCGCCGCCGCCAGGCCGCCGAGGTGGCCCCGGCTGGCGACCGACCGGATCAGCACCTCCGGGTCGTTGATGTGCGCGGCCATCCGGATCCGGTCACCGAGCAAGGCACCCCCGCTGTACGGCGAGGACGGGTCGACGGCCAGCACCGCGACGCGCTTACCGCGTTCGCGATAGGCGCCGACCAGCGCGCCCACCGTGGTCGACTTGCCGGCCCCCGGCGGACCGGTGATCCCGACCACCGGTGCCGACGGCACGTCACCCAGCGCATCGAGCACCTCGTCGCGCCGGTCGCTCTCCATGAAACTCAGCAGTCGTCCGGTGGCCCTCTGCGACCCGTCGCGGGCTGCGGCCACGAGCTCGTCGATGGTCACGCCTGGAACAGTACGCAGACCACTCACCTCGCTTCATCCGTTCCGGTCTCCGAGAATGCTATTCTCCCCATACGAGAGTCGGTGTTTCAAGGAGGGTCCACGCATGCAGATCGCCGGATGTTCGGCAGTGGTAGTCGGTGGAGCGGGCGGTCTGGGCGAGGCGACGGTGCGCCGCCTGCACGACGCGGGCGCCAAGGTCGTGATCGCCGACCTCGCCGACGAGAAGGGCAAGGAGCTCGAAACCGAGCTCGGCGTGCGCTACGTGCGCACCGACGCCACCTCCGAGGACTCGGTGAACGAGGCGATCGCAGCGGCGCAAGCCCTTGCGCCGCTGCGGATCTCGGTGGACACCCACGGCGGTCCGGCCAGCGGGGGACGACTGGTCGGCAAGGACGGCTCCCCGCTGGACCTCGAAGGCTTCCGCACGACGATCGAGTTCTACCTGACGGCGGTGTTCAACGTCATGCGGCTCTCCGCCGCGGCGATGGCCAAGACCGAACCGCTCGACGAAGGCGCGCGCGGCGTCATCATCACCACCGCCTCCATCGCGGGCATGGAGGGCCAGATCGGCCAGCTGCCGTACTCGGCAGCCAAGGGCGGCGTATTGGGGATGACGCTCGTGGCCGCCCGTGACCTGTCGCCGCTGGGCATCCGCGTCGTCACCATCGCGCCCGGGACCATCAACACACCGGCCTACGGCAAGGCCGCCGACCAACTCGAGCAGTACTGGGGTCCTCAGGTGCCGTTCCCCAAGCGCATGGGGCGGTCGACGGAGTATGCGCGCCTGGCGCAGAGCATCGTCGAGAACGATTACCTCAACGGCGAGGTCATCCGACTCGACGGGGCGCTGCGCTTCCCGCCCAAGTGAGCGGTGGGGACGAGGGCCGCCCGTTGCACGGGCGGGTGGCCTTCGTCGCCGGCGCGAGCCGCGGCATCGGAGCAACCGTCGCCGAGGCGTTGGCGCGGGCCGGCGCGGCCGTGGCGGTCGCCGCTCGGTCGGAGGTCGAGGGCAAGCTACCCGGCACCATCGGCGATGTGGCGCAACGGATCAGCGAATTCGGCGGGCATGCGCTGCCGGTGCGCTGCGATGTCACCAGCGAGGAGTCGGTCGAGGCCGCGGTGGCCGCGACCGTCGCACAGTTCGGCGGCATCGACATCCTGGTCGCCAACGCGGGAGTGCTGTGGATGGGTCCTGTGGAGACCACGCCGCTCAAGCGTTGGAAGTTGTGTCTCGACGTCAACACCACCGGCGTCTTCCTCGTCACCCGAGCCGTCATCCCGCACGTGCGGGCCCGCGGCGGCGGATCCCTGATCGCCGTGACCACCACCGGGGTGACGATGACCGATCATGGCGCGAACGCCTACTGGGTGTCCAAGGCTGCCGCCGAGCGGCTCTATCTCGGGCTGGCCAGTGATCTGCGACCCGACAACATCGCGGTCAACTGTCTGAGTCCGTCGCGGGTCGTGCTGACCGAAGGCTGGCTGGCCGGCGGTGGCGGGATCGAAATCCCGCCCGAAATGATCGAGCCGCCCGAAGCGATGGCCCGCGCCGCGGTGTTCCTGGCCCAGCAGGACGCCTCCGGCATCACCGGAACGATCCAGCGCTCCGAAGACCTGGACCTCCCCTAACCCCGTTTTGCCGAGCGCGCGGGTCTGACCCTCGACACGCCGGTGTCAGCCGGCATTTTGGGCGCGCTCGGTCACCACGAGCGTGCGCATCCGTCCGCCCGTCGGCAGGTCATCCGCTGTGATTTCGCGTGATTCGCGCGCTCGACGCGGGCGAGCGCGCGCATAATGCTGTCCAATCACGGCGTGTCGGGCCGCAGACGCGCGCGCTCGCGCAAACGAGGCGAGGCTACTTGTTCTTGGCGATCAGGCCGTCGACGATCCGGTTGAAATCCGTTGTGCCGAAGGATACGTACTCGGCGAGGTTGGCGTAGTCCAGCGACGCCATCACCGACTTCTCCAGCTGGATGTTCATCAGCCGCTTGGTGGCCTCGACCGCCTGCTGCGGCAGCTCGATCATCTTCTTCGCACACGCGATCGCCTCGGCCAGCGGATCCTCGACGACGTGGTTGGCCAGACCGAGCTCGACAGCGCGCTGCGCCTTGATCCGCACACCGGTCAGCGCAAACTCCTTGGCCTGCAACAGACTGATCTGCGAACCCCACACCAGCGGTCCCCCGTCGGCGGCGACCAGACCGATCGACACGTGTGGGTCGGCAAAGAATGCGTTCTCCGCGATGTACACGACATCCGACAGCGCAGCCAGGCTGCAGCCCAGACCGACCGCCGGGCCGTTGACCGCGGCGATCACCGGGATGCGACACCGGACCATGCCGATCACCAGATCGCGGCCGTGCTTGATGGTCTTCTGGCGCAGCGCTTCGTCGTTGCGCAGCTCGTCGAGGTAGTTGAAGTCGCCACCCGCCGAGAACGCCCGCCCCGCACCGGTGATGACGGCCGCCCGCGCCCCGGTGTCCTCGTTGAGCTCCTCCCAGATCCGGGCCAGACCGACGTGGAGGTTGTCGTTGACCGCGTTGAGATCGTCGGGCCGGTTCAGCGTGATGATGCGCAGGGCACCGTCGGCCTGGACGTCGATTTCTGCCGGCATGCCATACATATGGGGACTCACAATCCTAGGATTCGTTGCGCGATGATGTTCTTCTGGATCTGCGACGTACCGCCCATGACGCTCTGGGCGCGGCTGTACATGTACGCGCCGAACATCTCCTCGTCGGCGGTGCCGACGGTCTTCAGCGCGGCGTGACCCACCGACTGCTCGGTCCAGGTCATCAGCAGCTTGTCCAGTGAGCCGTTCGGCCCGTGGGTGATGCCGTCGAGCTGCTCGGAGAGTCGCCGCCGCACGTGCAGACGCAGCATCTCGGTCTGCACCCACGCCCAGGACAACTCCTCCGGCGGCGTACCGTCCACGCGGGACGCCAACTGCCGCACGGTTTTTCCGTAGCGCGCCGAGAAGCCCAGGGTCGAAGGTTCGCGTTCGTGGCTGACGACCGTCATCGCGAGCTTCCAGCCCTCCCCCGGTGCGCCGACCATGTTCTCGGCCGGGACCCGGGCGCCGTCGAAGCTGACCTGACCGAACTCCTTGGTGACGCCGCTGATCATCTTCAGCGGGCGCTGCTCGATACCAGGTTGGTGCATGCTGACGATGAACGCCGAGATGCCTTTGTGTTTCGGTACCTCCTTGTCGGTGCGCGCCAGCACGAGGCACCAGTCGGCGACATCGGAGTAGCTGGTCCAGATCTTGTGCCCGTGGATGACGTACTCGTCACCCTCCCGCACGGCCGTCGTCGTCAGCGACGCCAGGTCCGATCCTGCGCCGGGCTCGGAGAAGCCCTGGCACCAGCGCTCGGTGCCGTTGATCATGCCGGGCAGGAAGCGCTGCCGCAGTTCCTCGCTGCCGTGGTGGCTCAGGCCGACGACCAGGTAGCCCAGGCTCGGACGCGCCGGTGCGCCGGCCTTGGCGATCTCTTCGTCGACGATCACGTCGTACACCGGCGGAAGATCCTGTCCCCCATACGCCTTCGGCCACGAGGTGCCGAAGAACCCGGCTTGGAACAACGCCTGGTGCCACTCGCCGGCCTTGGCCCAGTAGGCGTCACCGGAGGTCGGGAACTTGCCCTTCTGCTCGGTCAGCCAGCTGCGCAGCCGTTCCCGGAAAGCGGCCTCGTCCGGTGAGTCACGAAAGTCCAATGGTCAGCTCCTCCAGCTTCACCGGCCACGCCTCGGTGGCGGCCAGCACTCGTCGTAGGTACACATGCGCCAGGCATTCCCAGGTGTTGCCGATACCGCCGTGCACCTGGATCGAGGTCTCGCACACCGTCATCGCGGCGCGCGCGGTGTAGATCTTGGCCACCCGCCCGGCCTCGATCGCCTCGGTGACCGGGAGTTCGTCGACCGCCCATGCGGCATGGCGGGCGACGCTGATCGCGCCCTCGATCAGCGCCAGGCTCTCGGCGAGAAGGTGCGCCACCGCCTGATAGGAGCCGATGGTCGCGCCATACTGCGACCGCACCTTGGCGTACTCGGTGGCCAGCGCGTGGGTGCCACGGGCGGCGCCGAGCATGTCGGCGGTGGTGGCCGTCAACGCCAGCGCATACCAGCGGCCCGCGTCCTCCTCGGACAGCTCGCCGAGTTCGGCCGGCGACTCCGTCACTCCGGCAAGGCTGTTGGTCAGGTCGACGGTCGGCTCGGCCGACGACGGAGCACTTACCTCGCGGCCGAGCCGCCGCTGCAGGTCGTCGATCAACAGCGGGCCGACGAACGGGACGTCGACCAGGCCGCGACCGAACTCCTCGGCGACCAGCGCGACCTCGACCGCCGAGGCCCCGTCCGACCGCAGGGTACGAAAGCCGGTGGCGTCGACTGCTTTCTCGAGCCGCCCGATGCGGGCATCGTCGTCCAGTTCGGCGACCGAGCCGGGGCCCAGGTCGGCAGCCAGTTCTGCGGCGGCATCGCGCAGCTGCTCCTGTTCACTGGTCAAGCGGACGTCCACTGTTTCCTCCACTCTTCACGCAAGCGCTCATCGACCGCTCCCGTAGCACTCGGCGAAGCACCTTGCCTGACGGCAGGCGCGGGATGTCGTCGACGAGGACGACGCGACTCAATTTCTTGTAGGAAGCCAGGCGCTCGGCCACCAGGCTCGTGAGCTCTTCGGGGTCGACACCGCCGGAGGCTTTGACCGCGGCGACGATCGCCTCGCCGTCGGCCGTGGGCACTCCGAACACCGCGCAGTCCTCGACGGCGGGATGACCGTGCAGCACAGCTTCGATCTCGGCGGGCGCGACCTGGAAGCCGCGGACCTTGATCATCTCCTTGGCGCGGTCGGTGATCCGCAGCCAGCCGTCGGCATCGAGCGTGCCGACGTCGCCGGTGCGGTACCAGGGCCCGGAGAACGCCTCGGCCGTCGACGATTCCGGCAGATACCCGGCCATCGCGGCGTCGGAGAGCACCTGGATCTCGCCCTCGACGCCGGGCTCGACGAGCTCACCGGTCTCCAGCGACACGATGCGGACCTGCACGCCGTCCACGGCGCGCCCGACGGTGTCCAGGTGTGCGCCGTCGAGGTCGTTGCAGGAGATCACCGGCAGTTCGCTGGCGCCGTACGCCGTCACCCATTTCACGCCGGTACGGGCGGTGACCGCGTGCGCGACACTCTCGGTGACCGGCGTGGCGCACCACATGATGTAGCGCAGGGAGCTCAGGTCGTGTCGTTCCAGGTCGGGATGCGCCGACAACGCCAAAGCGATGGGGGCGACCGCCATCTCGATGGTGATGCGGTCGGACTCGATGTGCCGCAGCATCGCGTCGATGTCGAAGCGTCGGTGCAGCCGGATCCAGGCCCCGGTGTCGAGGGCCATCACGATGTTCAGCAGACCGAGGATGTGCGACGGCGGCGTCATGATCTGCAGGCGGTCGGACGACGTCAACTGCAGCCCGGTGCGCCAGTGACGCACCGCGGCGGCCAGCGACCCGTGGGTGTGGCGCACCCCCTTCGGCATGCCGGTGGTGCCGGAGCTGAAGACGAAGACCGCGTCGGCGGCGGGGTCGACCGGCCGCGGTGCGGGGTCGCGCGGCTCGATCCGGGTATCGAGGTGCAACATCGGCATGGCATCGGAGAGGACGGGATGGTCACCGACGGCGTGCGTCGGCTTCGTCAGAACCACCGCGTGGTCGACCTCGGCGCGCTTCCACGCCGGGCTCAACAGCACCGCGGCGGCGCCCAGGTGCCAGATGGCGCGCAGTGCGACGACGAACTCGGGCCGGTTGGAGGACATCACCGCCACCCGGTCACCCGCACCGACGCCGCGGCTGCGCAGCATCTCCGACATGCCCGCCGTCAACCCGTCCAACTCGGCGAGGCTATATTCACGGTCCTCGAAGGCGAGCGCCATGGGTTCAGTCATGTCGCTCCCTTTCCGGCTGGGATGGATGTTTCGATACCGAGGTGAGAGGGGTACCGTTCGTTGGCGAGAATATTATTCTCCTATTATCAGAATGACAATGTCGAGAGAGGGTCAGATGACCGACCCGCACGCACCGGGATCGGGGGCTGCAGTGGCAGAACCGGCTGACGAACAAGGCACCATCACGATCAAGCTGGACGGCAGCACGGCGTCGGTACCCACCCGACCCAACGAGACCCTGCTCGAGAGTGCGCGTCGCGCCGGAATGGGGCCGCCGTTCTCCTGCGAGGCCGGCAACTGCGGCACGTGCATGGCGCTCGTCACCGAGGGCAAGGCCACGATGCGGATCAACGACGCGCTGACCGAGGACGAGGTCGAGGACGGTTACGTGCTGACCTGCCAGGCCGTGCCGGACACCCCGTCGGTGTCGGTCACCTACGACGACTGAACCGCCGCCTCGGAGTGCTCGTCGAGGCGCGGGGCGGGCCGGTACACCGGTTCGTATCCCTCGATCCTGATGGGACTGCCGACCAGTCGGAAGTCACCCGCGGTGACCACCGACCCGGGTGTGGCGTGCAGCGCCTCGGGCAGCGACCGCACCGCGGCGACCGGGATACCGAGCGGCCGCAGCCGGGCCTCCCAGTTGGCGGCCGTGTCACCTGAGAGCGCCGACGAGACCAGAGCCAGCACCTCGTCGCGACGGGCCGCGCGTTCGGCCATCGCGGGAAAGCCCTCGATCCCGGCCTCCGCCGAGAATGCCGCCCAGAACGCGTCATGGGTGATGAACAGTGCCAGATAACCGTCGGCCGTCGGAAACAGCTGCGCCGGAACGTAATACGAGTGCGCCCCGTACGGGTGGCGCTGGGGCTCGATGCCGTCGTTGAGATACGCAGCGGCCCGGTAGTTCAGCTGCGAGAGCATCACGTCCTGCAGGCACACGTCGACCTGCCCGCCCCGTCCCGACACGATCTGGGCCAGCAGCCCCAGTGCCGCGGTCAGGCCGGTGGAGTTGTCCGCCGACGAGTATCCCGGCAGCGTCGGCGGGCCGTCTGGATCGCCGGTCATCGCCGCCACCCCGGTGGCGGCCTGGATGACGTAGTCGAAGGCCGGGTCGTCGCCGCCGTTGAGACCGAAACCGGTCATCGCCACGCAGACGATGCGTTCGTTGAACTCCTTGAGCGACTCGTACGTCAGCCCAAGCCGCCGGATCGCCGACGGCTTCATGTTGACCAGCAGCGCGTGGGAATCCGCGACCAGCTCACCGAGCCGGGCGCGCCCCTGCTCGGAGCGCAGATCCAGACAGACGCTGCGTTTGTTGCGGTTCAGGCTGGCGAAGTAGCTGTCGCTGACCTGACGCGAGATCTCGCCGCCCGGGGGTTCGATCTTGATGACCTCGGCGCCCAGGTCCGCGAGCATCATCGTGGCGTACGGCCCGGCCAGCATCACGCCGACCTCGAGGATGCGGATGCCGGCCAGAGGTGCCGCAGTGCTCAAGACCGCACCCGTTTCGCGAGCTCGGCGATCACCTCGCGCGTCCGGTACTTGGAGGCCACGAGCTCGTCGCGCGTCTCCCCGATCGGCAGCAGCCGCACCGACAGGTCGGTCACACCGGCGTCGGCGAATTGCTGGAAGCGGCGCAGGATCGACTCCTCGTCACCGGCCGCGCACAGGTCGCCCACATTGCGGGCATCCCCACGGTCGAGCAACCGCTGGTAGTTCGGCGAGGTCTCGGCTTCGGCGAGGATCCGGTTGGCACGCTCCTTGGCCGCGTCGATCTCGGAGTTGGCGCACAGGCAGACCGGGATCCCGGCCACGATGCGCGGCGCCGGACGGCCCGCTTCGGCGGCGGCCTTGTTGATCTTGGGGGCGATGTGTTCGCCGATCGCCTTCTCATCGGCCATCCACAGCACGGTGCCGTCGGCACGCTCCCCGGCGATCTGCAGCATCACCGGGCCCAGCGCGGCCACCAGCACGGGCAGCGGCTTCTCGGCACCGAGCACGGTCGGGTTGTGCACGGTGAAGGTGTCGTTCTCGACGTCGACGTCCCCGGGGCCGGCCAGCGCGGCGTTGAGCACCTCGAGATAGTCGCGGGTGTAGGCCGCAGGCTTGTCGTAGGGCAGGCCCAGCATGTCGCGCACGATCCAGTGGTGCGACGGGCCGACCCCGAGCGCGAGGCGGCCGTTGGCCATCGCGTGTACCGACAGTGCTTGGCGCGCCAGCGCGATCGGGTGCTGCGCCTGCAGGGGCACCACGGCGGTACCCAGCTCGATACGGGAGGTGTGCGCCGCCATGAGCGCCACCATCGTCAGGCAGTCGAAGTCGTTGGGCACCTGGGGCATCCATGCGGTGTCCAGGCCCGCGGACTCCGCCCACTCGATGTCGGACACCAGCTTGCTGACCTTGCGCGACATGTCGCCGCGCTCGGCCCCGATCATCACTCCGAGTCTCATGAGTCAGCTTCCTCCGGCCGGTGTGCGCGTCACTGCGCGGTCTGCTTGGTCAGCTCGCGCACGTCGCGGACGAGGTCCTCCAGCGAGGTGCCGGTCGGGAAGACCGCCGCGGCACCGGCGTCGAGCAGTTTCTGGACATCACCCTGCGGGATGGTGCCGCCGACGACCACGGCGATGTCACCGGCGTCGGCGGCGCGCAGCGCGTCCACGGTGCGGGTGGTCAGCGCGATGTGCGCGCCCGACAGGATCGAAAGACCCACCAGCGCAACGTCTTCCTGCAGGGCGATGGACACGATGTCCTCGATGCGTTGCCGGATGCCGGTGTAGATGACCTCGAAGCCCGCGTCACGCAGGGTCCGCGCGACGATCTTGGCGCCCCGGTCGTGACCGTCGAGCCCGGGCTTGGCGACCAGTACACGGACCGGCCGTGCGGTTGCGGAATCTGCCATCTCTAGAACACCACCGGCTGCTGGAACTCGCCCCACACGGACTTCAATGTCGAGACCATCTCTCCCACAGTGCAATAGGCGTTCGCGCAGTCGATCAGGTTGTGCATCAGGTTCGCGTCTCCCTCGGCGGCCCGGGCCAGCGCGGCGAGGGCTTCTTTGACTGCGACGTCGCTGCGCTCGGCCTTGACCTTCGCCAGTCGCTTGAGCTGGGTGTCACGGCCTTCGGCGTCGAGTTCGTAGGTGGCGATGTCCGGTGGCGGTTCGTCGGTGACGAATTTGTTCACACCGACCACGGTGCGTTCCCCGGACTCGACCTCCTGGTGGATCTTGAACGCCTCGTCGGCGATCAGGCCCTGCAGGTACCCGTCCTCGATGCAGCGCACCATGCCGCCGTGGGTCTCCAGGTCGTGCATGATCTCGATGATCTTTTCCTCGGTGGCGTCGGTGAGCGCCTCGACGAAGTACGAGCCGCCGAGCGGATCGGCGACCTTGGTCACCCCGGTCTCGTAAGCCAGGATCTGCTGGGTGCGCAGCGCCAGGGTCGCCGATTCTTCGCTGGGCAGCGCGAACGGCTCGTCCCACGCCGCGGTGAACATCGACTGCACGCCGCCCAGCACCGCGGCCATGGCCTCGTAGGCCACCCGCACCAGGTTGTTGCGTGCCTGCGGCGCATACAGCGACGCACCACCGGCCACACAGCCGAAGCGGAACATCGACGCCTTGTCCGTCGTCGCGCCGTAACGCTCGCGGACGATGGTGGCCCAGCGTCGCCGGCCGGCCCGGTACTTGGCGATCTCCTCGAAGAAGTCGCCGTGGGTGTAGAAGAAGAACGAGATCTGCGGCGCGAACTTGTCGATGGTCATCCGACCGCGCTCGACGACGGTGTCGCAGTAGGTGACACCGTCGGCCAGCGTGAACGCCATCTCCTGTACCGCGTTGGCGCCGGCGTCGCGGAAGTGCGCGCCGGCCACCGAGATCGCGTTGAAGCGTGGCACCTCGGCGGCGCAGAACTCGATGGTGTCGGCGATCAGGCGCAGCGACGGCTCCGGCGGCCAGATCCAGGTGCCGCGCGACGCGTACTCCTTGAGGATGTCGTTCTGGATGGTGCCCGTGAGCTTCTCGCGCGGCACGCCCTTCTTCTCCGCGGCGGCCACATAGAAGGCCAGCAGGATCGCGGCGGTGCCGTTGATGGTGAAGCTGGTGCTGATTGACTCGAGCGGGATCCCGTCGAACAGGATCTCGGCGTCGGCGAGCGTGTCGACGGCGACGCCGACGCGACCGACCTCTTCGCCGTACTCGGGGTCGTCGGAGTCGTAGCCACACTGTGTCGGCAGGTCCAGTGCCACCGACAGACCGGTGCCGCCCTGGTCGAGCAGGTACCGGTAGCGGCGGTTGGACTCCTCGGCCGTGCCGAATCCGGAGTACTGGCGGAAGGTCCACGTCTTGCCGCGGTAGCCGGAGGCGAAGTTGCCGCGGGTGAACGGATACGTACCCGGCGATGGTGGATCTGCCGCCCGATCGCCCGGCCCGTACACGGGTTCCAGCGGAATGCCCGACGGTGTCTGTACTGGCTCGCTCATCGCTGGATAACGTACTTGCAAAAAATGAGAATGCCAATACCGTCTACGGGAAAGATGCACGCAGCAGCAGGTGCGTGGACCCCAGATGCCGCAGCGAAACCCCGGCCCACCGCGATTATGAGATTCGCCTAAAATGAGAACGGCACTATCCAGCGCCCCATGAGGAGGCCCATGTCCAGCTCGCCGAGCGAGACCCCGTTCGCCAACCGCACCATGGTCGTGTCCGGCGGTAGCCGCGGCATCGGACTGGCCATCGCCCTGAGCGCGGCGCGCGGCGGCGCCAACGTCGTGCTGCTGGCCAAGACCGCCGAACCGCACCCGAAGCTGCCCGGCACCGTGCACACCGCCGTCGCCGACGTCGAAGCCGCCGGCGGCAAGGGGGTCGCCGTGGTCGGCGACGTCCGCAAGGAAGAGGACGTCGCCCGCGCCATCGACACCGCCGTCGAACACTTCGGCGGCGTCGACATCGTCGTCAACAACGCGAGCGCCATCGCGACCGAACCGACCGAAGCGCTGTCGGCGAAGAAATTCGACCTCATGATGGACATCAATGTCCGCGGCACCTTCCTGCTCACCAAGGCCGCCTTGCAGCACCTGCGCAAGTCGGAGAACCCGCACGTGCTCACACTGGCCCCGCCGATGAACATGAACCCGCACTGGCTGGGCGCCCACCCGTCCTACACCCTGTCCAAGTACGGGATGACGCTGCTGTCGCTCGGCTGGGCCGAGGAGTACCGCGGCGAGCGCGACGGCGCCGGGATCGGCTTCAGCTGCCTGTGGCCGGAGACCTACATCGCCACCTCGGCGGTGACCAACCTCGCCGACGGTGCCGATCTGGCCAAGTCCTCGCGCAGCCCCGAGATCATGGGCGATGCCGCGGCGGTGATCCTGTCGCGGCCCGCCGCAGAGGTCAACGGCATGTGCTACATCGACTCCGACGTTCTGATCCAGTCCGGCGTAACCGACCTGTCGCGCTACGGCGGCGGGGACAATCCGATCCGTGACATCTTCGTGGACGCCCCGGTGAGCGTATGAGTATCTCGCTGCTGCTGGAGATGGCAGCCTCCAGTGACCCCGACCGCACCGCCGTGGTCGACGACGACCTCCGCCTGACCACCGCCGAGGTCAGCTCGCTGGCCGACGGCGGCGCCGGCGTCATCGCCGCCTCCGGCGCCCAGCACGTCGCGTATGTCGGCACCGGTGGCGCGATGCTGCCGCTGCTGCTGTTCGCGTCCGCGCGCGCCGCCATCCCCGTCACCCCGCTGAACTACCGGTTGTCGGCCGAGGGCCTGCGGGCGCTGATCGACCGACTGCCCGACCCGCTGGTGGTGGTCGACGACGAGTACCGCGAGGCGGTCGGTGACGGGTACCGCACCATGTCCTCCGCAGATTTCCTCGCCGCTGCCCGCAGCCACGAACCGGCCGCCGAGTTCGCCGACCCCGATGCGGTCGCCGTCGTGTTGTTCACCTCAGGCACCACTTCCAGGCCCAAAGCCGTCGAGCTGACCCACAACAACCTGACCAGTTACATCACCGGAACGGTCGAGTTCGCCTCGGCCGAACCCGCTGACGCAGCGCTGATCTGTGTGCCGCCGTACCACATCGCCGGTGTCGGCGCCGCGCTGTCGAACCTCTATGCGGGCCGGAAGATGGTGTACCTGCGCCACTTCGACGCCCAACGATGGGTGGGGCTCGTCGGCACCGAGGGCGTCACCTCGGCCACGGTCGTCCCGACCATGCTCGACCGCATCGTCAGCGTCCTGGAAGCCGAGAACGCCGCGCTGCCGACCCTGCGCACCCTGGCCTACGGCGGGTCGAAGGTTCCGCTGCCACTGGTGCGCAAGGCACTGTCGCTGCTGCCCGAAGTCGGCTTCGTCAACGCCTACGGTCTGACCGAGACCAGTTCGACCATCGCGGTGCTCACCCCCGACGACCACCGCGCCGCGCTGAACGCCACCGACGACGCCGCGCTGCGCCGCCTCGGTTCGGTGGGTCAGCCGGTGCCGGGCATCGAGGTCGAGATCCGCGCCGAGGACGGCACGGTGCTCGGCCCGGGCGAGACCGGCGAGCTGTTCGTGCGCGGCGACCAGGTGTCGGGCAAGTACACCGACATCGGGTCGGTGCTCGACGAGCAGGGCTGGTTCCCGACCAAGGACGTCGCCTACCTCGACGCCGAGGGATACCTGTTCATCGGAGGGCGCTCGGACGACACCATCATCCGCGGCGGCGAGAACATCGCGCCCGCCGAGATCGAGGACGTCCTCGTCGAGCACCCGCACGTACGCGATTGCGCGGTCGTCGGAGCCGACGACCCGCAATGGGGTCAGATCATCGTCGCGGTCGTGGTGCCCCAACCGGGTACCGATCCCGACGTCGAGGACCTGCGCGCCCATGTGCGCGCCCACCTGCGGGGATCCCGCACCCCCGATCGGGTGGTGTTCCGTGAGGAACTGCCCACCAACGCGACCGGCAAGGTGCTGCGCCGCGAACTCGTAGCCGAACTGAATCAGGACCGATCACCGGCATAGCCTGCTGTACAACGACTGCCGGCTCAGCCGGCGCTACCTAAGGAGCCCGTACATGATCAAGAACGGCACCCGCCTGCAGAGCCAGGTCTGCGACACCCAGGTCATCGTCGTGCGCAGCGCCGACAGCCTCGACGACCTGCGCGCCGGCGGCGCCCCGATGGTCCCGATCGGCGACGACGTCGATTCGAGCCTGTCGCTGGACGATTCGCTGGCCGAGGGCAACCTCATGGGCAAGCGCTACGTCGACGACAACGGCGCCGAGGTGTTGGTCACCAAGGCCGGCAAGGGCACGTTGAGCATCGGTTCGACCCCGCTGGCGCTCAAGGAAGCCAAGCCGCTGCCGGCCAGCGACTGACACCGTGCCGCGGCGTTCGGCCCCGCCGGCGCGGGTCTCCCCGCGCCGCGTGGCGCTGGCGAGCTTCATCGGCACGACGGTCGAGTTCTACGACTTCCTGATCTACGGGACCGCCGCCGCACTGGTGTTCCCGAAGTTGTTCTTCCCCAGCGCATCCCCTGCTGCCGGGGTGCTGCTGTCCTTCGCGACGTTCGGGGTCGGCTTCATCGCCCGCCCGTTGGGCGGCATCGTGTTCGGTCACTTCGGGGATCGTCTCGGCCGGCGCCGGATGCTGGTCTACTCGCTGGTCGGCATGGGGGTGTCGACCGTCCTGATCGGGCTGTTGCCCACCTATGCGCAGATCGGTCTGGCCGCGCCGATCCTGCTGACGCTGCTGCGTCTGGCGCAGGGTTTCGCCGTCGGCGGCGAGTGGGGCGGTGCGACGTTGATGGCCGTCGAACACGCGAGCGCCCGCCGCCGCGGCTTCTACGGGGCGTTCCCCCAGATGGGGGCACCCGCCGGGACAGCCGCGGCGACGCTGGCCTTCTTCCTGGCCGCACAGCTGCCCGACGAACAGTTCCTCTCCTGGGGCTGGCGGGTTCCGTTCCTGGTCAGCGCGGTTCTCATCGTGATCGGCCTGGTCGTGCGGCTCACCGTCACCGAGAGCCCGGATTTCGCTGCGCTGCAACATCGCTCGCAGGTGGCACGGACCCCGATCGTAGAGGCGGTGCGCCGGCACTGGCGCGAGATCCTGTTGATCGCGGGCGCATATCTGTCCCAGGGGGTGTTCGCCTACATCTGTGTGGCCTACCTGGTGTCCTACGCCACCACCGCTGCCGGAATCCCGCGGCAGTGGGCCCTGCTGGGGGTGTTCATCGGTGCGGTCGTGGCGGTGATGACCTATCCCCTGTTCGGGGCGTTGTCGGACCGGCTGGGACGCAAACCGCTCTATCTGGCGGGCGTGGTGGCGATGGGGCTGGCCGTGTTCCCGACCTTCGCGTTGATCGACACCGGCCGCCCCGCACTGTTCGTCGTCGCCCTGGTGCTGATCTTCGGTCTGGCGATGGCCCCGGCCGCGGGAGTCACCGGAGCACTGTTCTCCATGACGTTCGACGCCGACGTGCGCTACTCGGGTGTGTCGATGGGCTACACCCTGTCCCAGGTGGTCGGGTCGGCCTTCGCCCCCACGGTCGCCACGGCCCTGTACGCCACGTTCGGCACCAGCACCGCCATCGCCGCCTATCTCATTGGTGTGTCCGTGATCTCGGCACTGGCGGTGTGCTTCCTGCCCGGGGGCTGGCGGGCCGCCCCGGCCGTGCCCGACGGCGTCACCGCCAAAGCAGAGTCTCCGACGGTGACCGGCTGATACCTTCGGCCCGGTGAGGCCGCCACGCCTGATGCTCCGCTACGCCGCGGGTCTGACCTCAGCGTGGCTGTTCACTCTCGGCGAGGTGGTCGCCATCGTCGTCTCCCTGGCCGGCAGCAGCGTGGTGACCGCAGCCAACGGCATCGCGCTGGCGGTCGTCTTCACCGTCGGCACCACCGCGGTCGCAGCCGGTGCATTCGCCATTCTGGCTCCGTCCCTGCGCTGGCTGGGCGAGCGCGCACCCGAACCCGCCGAGGTGAAAACAGCCTCGAAGACGATGCGCCGCCAGGCATCGCTCACACTCGCTCCATGGATCCTCGCGGCCGCGATCCTGGTGCCGCTGAACCGCTCCGCATCGCTGGACGCCTATGTCGTGGTGACCGCGGCCATCATGTTCGGCGCCATTGCGACCGTGTGCACAGGATTCCTGTTCACGCTGCGCACCGTCCGCCCGCTGCTGGCCGCGGTGCCTACCGGAGCCGTGCGCGCGGTCGCGCCGGGTGTGCGGGCTCGGCTGCTCATCACGTGGGTGGTCTGTACGGGTCTGCCCGGAACGGCGATCGCGGTGCTGTTGACCCTGCGCTCCAACGACTGGCTGCTGGATCCCGCCGCGCCGATCGAACTCGCCGTGTTGGTCCTGGCGTTGGTGGCGGTGGTTCTCGGCTTCCGCGCCATCATGCTGGTGTCGATGTCGATCTCCGACCCGGTCAACGAGGTGGTCGCCGCGATGGCCGACGTCGAGAAAGGCAACTTCGACCGGTCCATCGAGGTGTACGAGTGGTCGGAGATCGGCCGACTGCAAAGCGGATTCAACAGCATGGTCGCCGGGCTGCGGGAACGCAACGTGTTGCGCGACCTGTTCGGGCGCCACGTCGGCGAGGAGGTGGCCCGCCGCGCGGTCGAACAGAGCGACTCGCTGTCCGGCGACGAGCGCGACGTCGCCGTGCTGTTCATCGACCTGGTCGATTCGACCCGGCTGGCCGTGGACCGCGAGCCCCACGAGGTCGCGGCCATTCTCAACGACTTCTTCCGGCTCGTGGTGGCCGCGGTCGACGACCATCACGGACTGATCAACAAGTTCCAGGGCGACGCGGCGCTGGCGGTGTTCGGCACCCCGCTGCGCATCGACGATCCGGCCGCGGCCGCGCTGGCCACTGCCCGCGCGCTGGCCACCGAACTGCGCACGCTGCCCGTCGACTTCGGCATCGGGGTTTCGGCGGGCGCGGTCTTCGCCGGGAACATCGGTGCGGCGAACCGCTACGAGTACACCGTGGTGGGCGACGCGGTCAACGAGGCGGCGCGGCTGGCCGACCGCGCCAAGGACTGCGAGGAACGCAGCCTGTGCTCGGGCGCGGCCTACCAGCGCGCCCCCGTGGAAGAACGGCAGCACTGGACCCCGTGCGGGGAAGCACTGCTGCGCGGACGCGCCGAACCGACGCAGCTCTACCGGCCGGAGTTGACCGGCGCGTAACGCGGCCGCGCGTTAAATTGCCCGCCCGGGCGGGAATGCACGCGTATGACCGTCGACCAGAGCCCCACCCATCGCGCCGATGCGCCGTCGCCGGTGAGCGCCGCGGTGCGCGCCGCCGCCATCGGCAACGCCGTCGAGTGGTTCGATTTCGCGATCTACGGATTCCTGGCCACCTACACGCGACGAAGTTCTTCCCTCAGGGCGACGACACCGCCGCGCTGTTGAACACCTTCGCGATCTTCGCGGCGGCGTTCTTCATGCGTCCCCTGGGAGGTTTCTTCTTCGGCCCGCTGGGTGACAGGATCGGCCGCCAGAAGGTGCTCGCATTGGTGATCCTGCTGATGTCGGCCTCGACCCTGGCCATCGGCTTGATCCCGACCTACGACGCCATCGGCGTGCTGGCTCCGATCCTGCTGTTGGTGATGCGTTGCCTCCAGGGCTTCTCGGCCGGTGGCGAATACGGCAGCGGCGCATGCTTCCTCGCCGAGTACGCCTCCGACAAGCACCGCGGGTTCGTCGTGTCCTTCCTGGTGTGGTGCTGGGCTTCGTGCTCGGCGCGATCACCGTCACCGCCCTGGAAACCGTGCTGTCGCAGCAGGCGATGGATTCCTACGGTTGGCGCATCCCGTTCCTGATCGCCGGCGCCCTCGGGGTGGTGGGCCTCTACATCCGGATGAAGCTGCGTGACACACCGGAGTTCGAGGCGCTGCGCGAAGACGGCGAGGTGTCGTCCTCGCCGTTGAAGGAGGCATTCACCACTGCGTGGCGGCCCATCCTGCAGATCTTCGGGCTGGTGGTGATCCACAACGTCGGCTTCTACGTGGTGTTCACATTCCTGCCGAGTTACTTCACCGAAACGCTGGACTTCACCAAGACCGACGCGGTCGTGTCCATCACGGTGGCGAGTGTCGTTGCGTTGGTGCTGATCCCACCACTGGGAGCGCTGTCGGACCGGGTGGGACGCAAGCCGCTGCTCTACGCGGGACCGATCGCGTTCGCGGTGCTGACCTATCCGCTGTTCGTGTTGCTGAACTCGGGGTCGCTGACGGCCGCGATCACCGCCCACGCCGCATTGGCCGCGATCGAGGCGGTGTTCGTCAGCGCCTCCCTGGCCGCGGCCGCGGAGTTGTTCGCGACGCGGGTGCGGTCCAGTGGGTACTCGGTCGGCTACAACCTGTCCGTGGCGGTGTTCGGTGGCACCGCGCCGTACGTGGCCACCTGGTTGGTCTCGCGGACCGGCAACGACATCGCCCCTGCCTACTACGTCATCCTCGCGGCCCTGGTGACCCTGGGCACCTTGCTGACCATGCGCGAGACGGCGCGCCGTCCGCTGCGCAAACTGGTCGACGCCTGAGCTCGCGTCAGTCGCCCATCGATCCGCGGGTCGCCTGCATCATCAGGCGTACCGCCTCGTTGCGCGGCATGGCGCCGATCATCTGCGCGGCGGCACGACCGGTCTCACCGACGATCCAGGTCGGTCCGTTGCGCAGGTTCGCCAACGCTTCGTCGATCACTTCGTCGACCGACACGGCGTCGCGCGGGCTTTCGTCGAGCGACGCGAGTACGCCGCGTTCGTGTTCGAGTCGCCGCAGCGACGGCGTATCCGTCTTGCCGAGGATCAGGCCCAGGACATCGACGCCGCTGTCGTGCAGTTCGGTCCACAGCGCTTCGGCGAACACCATGTCGAAGGCCTTGCTGGCGCCGTAGGCCACCATGTTCGGCGCGCCGGCCCACCCGGCACCGGACCCGAAGATGACGATGCCGCCGCGTCCTCGCGCCACCATCGCCGGGGCGAAGTGGTGACACAACCGCATGGGCATCATGCAATTGCGGGTCACCATCGCCTCGGCCGCCTGGATCGGTTCGACGAGAAAGGGTTTGAAATTCGGGTCGGCACCGGCGCAGTAGACGAGCATGCCGATCTCCAGGTCGGCCGTCGCGTCGATCACCGTCTGCGTCGCCGTGTCGGTCGCGAGATCGACGGTGAGCACGCGGGTCTGCACCCCGGTCTCGGCGCGGATGGCGGCCGCCACCTGCTCGAGCACGGCTTCCCGGCGCGCGAGCAGAACGATGTTGACGCCGCGCTGCGCCAGGGCGGTGGCGAACGCCGCGCCGACTCCGTCCGACGCACCGGCGACCAGCGCCCAGGGTCCGTAGGTCTCGGCGAACGTCATCCCGCGCTCACCGTCCGCATCAGCACGACGGTGAACTTGCGCCGCCGGATCCGCCAACCGGTGCCGGTGCGCACGAGTTCGTCGTCGTAGAAACCGGTCGCATTCACACCGGAGGTGTTGTCCTGCGACAGGATCAGCCCGTCGACGTAGGCGCGCGAGGTTGCGGTGTCCCCGTCGACCTCGACCGCGATGTTGGAGATGCGGTGCAGCGTGTGGCCGGCCATCTCGTGCGCGGCGGTCATGAAGTCGACGACGGCGTCGACGCCGTGCCAGACGCCGATGTCGCCGTAGTCGAGTTCGCAGTCGTCGGCGAACACCGTACGGAACAGCGCCCAGTCCCGGCGGTCGATGCCGGTGGCGTAGCGGATCAGGACGTCGGCGATGTCCTGGCGGTCCTCGCGAACGCTCATGTGGAGACTCCCTTCGTCAGTCGTCGGCCGGCGCGTAACGCAGCATCGTCACGTCGTGTTCGGGGTAGTCGCAGAACACCGGCTTGACCCGCATCCCGATGCGGATGTCTTCGACGGCGACGTCGACCAGTTCGGTCGAGAACCGCGGCCCCTCGTCCCATTCCACGATGGCCAGCAGTTGGGGCACCGCGTCGGCGAAGTGCGCGCCGACGGGGCGGCGCGCGACCGTGTACGAGTACAGCGTTCCCATGCCGGAGATCTCGCGCCACTCCAGGTCATCGGCCAGTGTCCGCGGTGCTCGCACCCTCGGGTAGAAGACGTAGGACTGCAGCGACGGCGAGTACTGGATTCGCACCTTGTGCTCGGCCAGCGCGTCCCAAAAGGGGGCGGTGGTCGGTGTTTTGACCGGCATCGGCCGTTCGAAGGACGCAGTGGTCACGGGTCAGTCGCCTTCCAGGACGAGGGTGGTCTGCTCGCTGAGGATGCCGCCGTTGCCGGATACGAAGGCGCGGTTGCAGTCGGTGACCTGCGCGGCCCCGGCGCGGCCCATGATCTGGCGCGTGGCGTCGCAGACATGGTGCATGCCGCCGGCGTTGCCGGCCTGACCGAACCCGAGTTGTCCGCCGGCGGTGTTGAGCGGGAAGTCGCCGCGGAAGGTCAGGTCGTGGGAGGACACGAACTCCATGCCCTTGCCTTTCTCGCAGAACCCGGCGTCCTCGAGACTGAGTAGCACGGTGATGGTGTAGCAGTCGTAGATCGAGACCATGTCCATCTGCTCGCGCGTGAGCCCCGACATCGAGAACGCCGTGTCGGCCGCCTTCGCGATCGGGGTGTTCAGCAGGTCCTCGGCGTAGGTCGGCGTCTTGAACGGCACCTGCTCTCCGAATCCCTTGATCCACACGGGCCGGTTGGTCGACCGTGCCGCCACTTCGGCGTTGGCGACGACGACGGCCGCACCGCCGACACACGGCATCACGATCTCGAGCATGTGCAGGGGGTCGGCGATGACGGGACTGGCCAGCACGTCCTCGACGGTGAGCGGTTTGTGCTGCCAGATCGCACCCTCGGTGTGGTTGGCGTTGAACCGTTGGTCGACGACGAGTTTGGCCATGGCCCGCTCGTCGTAGCCGTACACCGCCGCGTAGCGTTGGGCGACCTGACCATAGGGTCCGTTCTGGCCGAGATTGCCGTATGGGATCTCGAATTCCGCCTGCGGAGAACCGTATTGGTTGCTCGACGCGCCGAAGAACACCGCGTCGCTGAGCGGTTTGGGCTTCTTGTCCGATGTGGGCGTGATGTAGCGGGCCGGGATCGCACACAGCACGACATCGCAGATGCCGAGTTCGACGGCCGCGGCGGCGCGCCAGACCATGCCGACGGCGCTGGCGCCGCCCAGGTCGACCAGCTCCGCGAAGTTTGCACGGACGCAGAGGTATTCGGCCACCGTCGACGGGACGAAGATCTCCGACTCGCTCAGGTGCGTGGTGACGATACCGTCGACGAGCTCACCGGACAGTCCCGCGTCCGCGAGGGCTGCCGACCCGAGTTCGGCCCACTGTTCCAGGGTGAATCCCGCCGGGGTGGCCTGGTTGAGCCGTTCCGGTGGCAGCTCGACATAGCCGACGATCGCGGCTTCTCCGCGCAGACCCATGTGTGCTCGCTTCCTACTTCGGTCCGCTCATCCCCGGGGCAGGCCGAGGATCATCTGGGCGATGATGTTGAGTTGAATCTCTTTGGTTCCGCCCCCGATCAGTTCGGCGGGGAGGTGGAAGTACGGTTCGGTGATCGGCGGCTCGGAGTCTTCGACCAACGCGACGGGAGCAGCCAGATCCATGGTGGCTCTGAACGTTTGGCGCAGCATCGTGTTTATGGCCACCTTGGCGATGCTCGAGGTGGGGCCCGGGGCCTGTCCGTCGAGCAGGCGCATGACCTCCCGTACCGCCAGGACCTTGATCGCGTTGGCGTAGGCGTCGGCCTCGCCGAGGGCCGCCAGGACGCGAGCACGGTCGGGACGCTGCTGCTGGGCCATCGTGCGCAGGATGCGGGCGCGGTCGAAGTTCACGTAACCGCTGATGGCGACCCGTTCCTGCGCCATGGTCGCGATCGCGAGGTTCCAGCCGTCAGTGGGCCCGCCGAGCAGCATCTCGTCGGGCACGAACACATCGCGCAGGAACACCTCGTTGAAGTGCGCCTCACCGGTCACCTGACGGATCGGTTGCAGTTCGACTCCGGCAGAACGCATGTCGACGAGGAAATAGCCGAGACCCCGATGCTTGGGCACGTCGGGGTCGGTGCGGGCGAGCAGCGCGCCGTAGTCGGCCACGTGCGCCGAGGACGTCCAGATCTTGTGTCCGTTGATCCGCCATCCGCCGTCGACCTTGGAGGCACGGGTGGTCAGCGAGGCCAGGTCGGATCCGGCGCCCGGCTCGCTGAACAACTGGCACCACGTCATGTCGCCACGCTGAGTGGGCGGGATGAAGTGCTGCTGCAGATGTTCGGGCGCCGAGCTGATGATCGTGGGCAGGATCCACTCGGCGATGTTCAGCGAGGGACGTACCAGCTCGGGACGTTTCGCGAACTCCTCGTCGACGATCAAGAGTTGGCGCTGGGTGGCGCCGACGCCCCAGGGTTTCGGCCAGTGCGGCGCGATGAGACCCGTGTCGGCCAGCAGGGTGCGCTGGGGTCCGGTGGCCAGGTTCTCGTAGTCGCCTTGACGTCCTGGCCGATCGTTGCGCAGGGTCATCGCCTGGTCGAGCACCTCGGCGACCCAGGCCCGGAACTCGGCGTCCGCATCGCCCAATTTGACCGAGACGTCGCGACTCTCGGTCAGAGTGAGAGCACCGAGGCGCTCCGCAAAGTTCCCGGCCGGACCGATCGAGGATGCCAGGCTGGTGGCTTTGCGCCAGTACAGGTGCAGGTCGTGCTCCCAGGTGAAACCGATGGCGCCGAACATGGTCAGGGCATCGAAGACGAAATCGGGTGCGGGGGCGACCGCCATCAACGCCGCCCCGGCGGCGGCGATCTGGTGCTGGGTCGCCGACGGCTCGGATAACGCGCGCACCGCATCCCACGCGGCGGCGGTTGCGAGCTCGCAGTTCACCAACAGCATCGCGGCCTGGTGTTGCAGGGCCTGGAACGCACCGATCGGCTTGCCGAACTGTTCGCGCGTGCGCAGGTGATCCGTCACCGCGCCGACACACCACCGCATCGTCCCGGCGGCCACGCACGCGGTCAGCGCTGCGACGCTCGATCGTGCCCGCAACTCGTCCACACCGGCGAGCACACGGTCGGCCGACACGACGTGGCCGTCGAGGTGCAGCACTCCCACGTCGACGGTCTTGTCGGTGGCCACGCGCCGCTCGACGGTGACCCCCGGGCCGGCGGGATCGACCACGCACCACAGCATCCGGTCCTCGGTCGGCACGCCGAGCAGGACGGTCTGCGCCGCGCACACACCCGCAGTCGCCGGCGCGGTGCCGTGGAGTCGCCAACCGCCGTCGGTCGGGGTGGCCTGCACCGTTGATCGCTCCGGCAGAACGAGCGCGGCGGAATCACCGTCGGCGAGCCGGGTCAGCAGAGTCTTGCATGCGGGGGTGTCCCCGGCGAGCATCGCGACCGCGCCGGTGAGCACCGTGGACAGCAGCGGGCCCGGGAGTAACGCCAAGCCTGCGGCTTCCAGCATGCAGGCGGTGTCGACCAGCGATCCGCCCTGCCCGCCGACCGCTTCGGGCAGATGCACGGCGTGAAATCCCTGTTGGATGAAGGTGTTCCACCAGTCGGGCAGCGCACCTTCGGCCAGCGCGTCGAACGCTGCGCGCGTGTCGGCAACTGCGGCATGGCGGGCGGCGAACTGCGTGACCGCGTCGGCGAGTTGTTGATGTTCCGGGGTGAGGCCGATGCTCACGGGGCGGCCTCCTCGGCGTCCTTGCGGCGGCGACGGTCGCAGAAGAACTGCGCGGCGGCCGCGATGGCGTCGGGGGTCGGCCGGGGCTGCCACCCGAGTTCCCGCACCGCCTTGGAGTGGTCCATCGGCGACATGATGTTCATCAGGCGGATGTTCAGCGGCGTGAACTTGGTTTCGGTGCCTCGCAAGCGGGACACGGCGTCGACGACGTGACTGGCCGCGGCCATCGCCTTGATCGGAACCCCGCGCCGCGGCGGAGCCACACCGACTGCTTCGCAACCTGTTTCGAATATCTCACGGGTGCTCATGAACCGTTCGGAGACGATGTAGCGCTCCCCCGGCCGGCCCCTGTCGCCGGCCAACAGCATTGCGGCCGCCGCGTCCTCGACGCCGACCACCTCGGCCTGATACCCGTCGATGTAGAACGGCAGCCTGCCCCGCACCGCCGCCGCCAGCATGCCTCCGTGCGGTGTCGGCAGCCAGTCACCTGGTCCGTAAGTGTTGGCCACACACATCGCCACCCCGGGAAGCCCCGTTGTCGCGCAGTACTCGAACAGCAGTCGTTCGGCCGCCACCCGCGAGGCGATGTAGTCGCCGCCGAGGTCAGCCCAATTGTGTTCGGTGGTCTCGTCGGCGAGGCCCGTCTCGACCCGGCCGATGGTGCCGATGGTGCTGGTGAACACGAACCGGGACAGATCGGCGCGCGCCGCGACGTCGAGCACGATGCGCAGCCCCTCGACGTTGGTGCGCCACAGGGGGCGAGTGTCAAGCAGCCACGGGCGGGCGTCGACCACGCAGTAGTACACGACGTCGCAACCGTCCATCGCCGCTTGTGTTGTGGCGGTGTCAAAGACGTCACCGCGTCGCACGTCCAGCGGCAATCCATCGATCGCGCGCGTGGAACTCGTCGGGCGGATCAGCACGCGCACGTCGTCGCCGCGGCCGACCAACTGGCGGGTGACGTGCGATCCGAGGAATCCGCTGGCGCCGATCACCAGCTTCGTCGCCATCCGGCACCCCTTCGCATTCACGAGACGGACCGTCTCGCCTTGTGGGAGACTACGGCCAGTGCCCCAGCGTGTAAAGGCGCGGGCGAACAGGATCGGAAAAGTCATGACCACTCCAGTCGCGGCGCCGCGGCGACGCAGCGAGAAGTCGCGGGTGGCCATCGTCCGGGCCACCCGAGAGCTGCTCCTGGAACGCGGGTTCGACCGGCTCAGCATCGAGGCGGTCGCCGCGCGGGCCGGGGTGGGCAAGCAGACGATCTACCGGTGGTGGCCCAGCCGTTACGCGCTGGTATCCGACGTGATCCTGGAGTACGCCGACCGCATCCTGCGACCGATGACCGACACCGGCGATCTGATCGCGGACTGCTGCCGGTGGACGGCCGAACTTGCCACCACCCTGACCACGGCGCGCGGCAACGCGATGTTGCGCATCCTGACCACCGCAGGTATGGAACATCCCGACACCGCGGCTCGACTGCACGCGGGTTTCAGCGTGCCACTGCACGACACCGTGCGACTCCGCCTCGAGGCGGAGGGATTCCGTCACGACGCGGCGCGTGATGCCGCCGATGCGATCGTCGGCGGCATCGTCTACAGCATCCTGACCGAAGGACGGTCCTTCGAACCCGTTCGCGCCGAGGCGATCACGCGAATGGTACTGGCGGGAATCACGGCAAGGAGGCCACTATGAGCTCACCGCAACCCGATGTCGTCATCGTGATGACCGACGAGGAGCGCGCGATCCCTCCCTACGAGACGGCGGCCGTGCGTCGGTGGCGCGACGAAACGCTGGTGGGCCGTGCGTGGTTCGATGCCCACGGTGTCAGCTTCACGCGTCACTACACGGGGTCGCTGGCGTGTGTGCCGAGCCGCCCGACCATTTTCACCGGTCACTATCCCGACCTGCACGGAGTGACGCAGACCGACGGGATCGGCAAGGCTCACGACGATTCCCGACTACGGTGGCTGCGCTCCGGGGAGGTCCCGACGCTCGGGAACTGGTTCCGTGCCGCCGGCTACGACACCCACTATGACGGCAAGTGGCACATCTCCCACGCCGACCTGATCGACCCCCGCACGGGGAACAGCCTCGACACCAATGACGACGAGGGACGGATCTACGCGGCCGCGGTGCAGCGCTATCTGGATGCTGATCCGCTTGCCCCCTATGGGTTTTCCGGCTGGGTCGGCCCGGAGCCGCACGGCGCGAAGATGTCCAACGCCGGCATTCGCCGCGACCCGTTGATCGCCGACCGCGTGGTGGCCTGGCTGGAAGATCGCTATGCGCGCCGGCGCGCGGGCGACTCGGCGGCGCTGCGGCCATTCCTGCTGGTGGCCAGCTTCGTCAACCCGCACGACATCGTGTTGTTTCCGGCGTGGGCGCGACGCAACCCGTTGCGGCCCTCACCGCTGGATCCCCCACACGTACCGCCGGCCCCCACTGCAGACGAAGATCTCAGTTCCAAACCTGCTGCGCAGCAGGCCTTCCGCGATACCTACTACTCCGGTTACGGCCCCGGACGCGCCGTCGAGCGCACCTACCGTCGCGGCGCACAACGCTACCGCGACCTGTACTACCGACTGCACGCCGAAGTGGACTCCCCCATCGACCGCGTCCGGCGCGCGGTCACCGAAGGCGGGTCCGGGGACGGACCCGACGACACCGTTTTGGTGCGCACCGCCGACCACGGCGATCTGCTCGGTGCGCACGGCGGACTACACCAGAAGTGGTTCAACCTCTATGACGAGGCCACTCGGGTGCCGTTCGTCATCGCCCGTGTCGGCAGCAACCCGACCACGGCGCGCACCGTGACCGCACCGACCTCACACGTCGATCTGGTGCCGACGCTGCTCGCGGCCGCACAGGTCGACGTCGATGCGGTCGCCGGCGATCTGGCGCAACGGTTCTCAGAGGTGCATCCCTTGGTCGGTCGCAATCTCATGCCTGTGGTCGACGGGGCTGCCGCCGACCATGACCGAGCCGTTTATCTGATGACCCGCGACAACGTGCTCGAGGGCGACACCGGAGCCTCCGCCGCGGCGCGCGCGCTGCGGCTGACCGCGAAAGTGCCGCGCGCTCTGCGGATCCGCATCCCGGGCCACACCGGGGCGAACTTCGAAGGCCTGGTGCTGCGCGTGTCCCAGGACGTGCCCGGCGGCCGGGGGCACCTCTGGAAACTGGTCCGTTCGTTCGACGATCCGTCGACGTGGACCGAGCCAGGCGTACGCCAACTCACCTCCGACGGCGCTCGGACGCCGAGATATCGCAGCACCGTGCTCGATGACCAGTGGGAACTCTACGACCTGACCGAGGACCCGATCGAGGAGCAGAACCGGTGGAGTGATCCGGACCTGGCGGCCCTGCGGGCACACCTGCGCACGGAGCTCAAATCCGTTCGCACGGAATCGGTCCCCGAGCGTCACCAGCCGTGGCCATATGCACGACGCCGGTCGGCGCCCGTGACGAGGCGCCGACCGGTGGACGTGCTGCGGCGACTGGTCCGCCGATTGCGCTGATCAGGCCCGAGCGAGCTGCTTCTCCTGGTACAGCCGTGCCCATTCCGCGCGCGACCGGATCGACGTGTCGACGTCGGTGGCCTTGGCGCGCAACGCGCCGACGGTGGCATCTTCCTTGGCTGTGCGGGCAAACGGGTCCCAGCTGAAGAAGTTGCACGCGTTCTGCCACGTGATCTTGTGGGTATCGGTGGCGTCGGCGCCGGCGGCGGTCAGTTCGGCCAGCACCTGCTCGGGTGCGTCCGGCCAGAAGCAGTCCGAGTGCGGGTAGTCGCACTCCCAGGCGATGATGTCGATGCCGATCTCGTGGCGCAGCTTCAGCGACGTCTTGTCGGTCACATAGCAGGCCAGCGAATGCTCGCGGAACACGTCCGAGGGCAGCTTGTCGCCGAAGTCGCGACGCAGCCACTTCTGGTTGGTGTAGTGGCGGTCGCTGCGATCCAGGTAGAACGGGATCCAACCGATGCCGCCTTCGGAGAACGCGAACTTCAGGTCCGGATAGTTGCGCATCGCCGGACCCCACAGCAGGTCCTGCGCGCACATTGCCGAGACCTGGGTGGCCAGGATGATCAGGTTGTCGATGGGTGCGTCCTTGGCCATCGAGATCGCGCCGAAGCCGGTGCCGATGTGCAGGCACATCACGACGTTCTCCTCGGACAGCGTCCGGAACACCGGGCCCCAGTAGTTCTCGTCGAAGTAGCTGGGCAGGCCTTCCAGGTGCGGCAGCTCCGGCATCGTCACCGCCCGGCAACCCTTGGCGGCCACGCGGCGGATCTCCGCGCACATCGCCTCGGGGTTCCAGGTCGGCAGGATCGCGATCGGAATGAACCGGTCGGGGTAGGAACCGGCCCACTCGTCGATGTGCCAGTCGTTGTAGGCCGACACCATCACCAGGGTCGTCTCTTCGCGGTGCATGTTCAGGTGGCGGGCCGAGAACCCGGTGAAGGTCGGGAAGCACATCGAGGCGAGAATGCCGTTGCGGTTCATGTCGCGGACGCGTTCGTGCACGTCGTAGACACCGGGACGCATCTCGGCGAAGCCGGCCGGATCGCGGCCCCATTCCTCGGCCGGCCAGGACACCACGGCGTTCAGACCGCTGACGCCCTGGGGACGGCCCTGGTACATCCACTGGTCGACGCCCTTGTCGTCGGTGACGACGATCGGCGCCTCCTCCTTGTACTTCTCCGGCACGTGGCGCAGGAACATGTCCGGCGGCTCCACCACGTGGTCGTCGATGCTCACGAGGATCAGGTCGTCAGGGGTCATTTCCGTGCTCATACCCCAGTAGTACCGTCTAATCACATGACCGTCTCTGCATTCTCGGACAGTTCCTTGTCCGAAGCGGCCAATCTGGAATCGGCGAGGGCCCGACGGGTGATCGACCTGCGCCGCGGCGGCCGCGCGCTGGGCGGCAGCTACCTGTACGAGGGCGATGCGCTGATCACCGGGTGGCACTCGCATGACGTGCACCAGATCGAGTACGCGCTGCACGGCGTCGTCGAGGTCGAGACCAACGCGGCCCACTATCTGCTGCCGCCGCAGCAGGCCGCGTGGATCCCGGCCGGGCTCGAACACCAGGCGGTGATGAACCCCGACGTCAAGACCATCGCGGTGATGTTCGACCGTTCGCTGATCACCGAACCCGGAGACCGTGCGCGCATCCTCGCGGTGTCCACGCTGATCCGCGAGATGATGGTCTACGCGCTGCGGTGGTCGATCGACCGCAAACCGGGGCGGCCCGAGGATGAAGACGTCTCCGACGCGTTCTTCCGCACCCTGGCCGCACTGGTCACCGAGGCGCTCGACCACGAGGCGCCGCTGAGCCTGCCCACCTCGGACCACCCGATCGTCGCCGCGGCCATGGCGTACACCAAGGAGCACCTCGACACCGCCACCTGCGCACAGGTCAGCCGCGCGGTGTCGGTTTCCGAACGCACCCTGCGCCGGCTGTTCGCCGACACCCTGGGGCTGCCGTGGCGCACCTACCTGCTGCAGGCGCGCATGCTGCGCGCGATGGCGCTGCTCGCCGCGCCGCTGCAGTCGGTCCAGGACACCGCGACGGCCGTCGGCTTCGACAGCGTGAGCTCGTTCACCCGCGCGTTCACGCAGTATTGCGGCGAGACCCCGTCGTCGTATCGGCGACGCGTGGGCGAATCGAACATGTGAGCGCAAAGAGGTTTGAGGGTGCCGCCGCACGGCTATCTAGGCGGCATGGCAGAAGGCACCCAGCACTCCGACGATCCGTTCCACGAGGCGGTTGCCACCACGGGCCTGTTCCTGTTGATGGCGGCGGTCATCGCGCTGGCGGTGGGTCTGGCCAGCTGGGGTATGTCGGAGACGTTGATCGCGGTGCTGTCCGGCCTCGCAGCGCTGCTGAGCTTCGCCGCCAGCATCTTCTGCTTCCGAATGGAAGCCACCGACTGTGCGGTCGCCGCCGAGGCGTGACTGTCGATCAGGTACGCGGGACAACCCGCAATCCGTACCGGTAAGTCGTCAGATATTCGGCCAACGCCGCTGAGCGCGCCTTCTTGTCCTCGGGCATCGTGATCAGCAGGGCGTAGAGCCCGACCAAGAACGACACACCGCTGTGCACCACGTCGACCTCGGCAGGGATCTCGCCGCGCTCGCGCGCCCGTAGCAACTCCTCGACCACGGCCGCGACGAACGGAAAGCTCGACCAGGCCTCCGCCGGCGGCCGCTTCGTCGTGAAGTGCAGCGCCAGAAAATCCTTGAACAGTCGGGGCCCGAGGCGTCGTTCCAACTTCTCCAGTACGCGCAGCACCTCACTCAGGGTGTCCGCCACGGTGTGCTCGGCGGCGACGAAGCGGGTCAACTCCGCAGCCATCCGTTCCTCCTCGCGTTTCTCCAATTCGAGTAGGACGTGCTCTTTGGTCGGGAAGTGGAAGAAGAACGTACCGTGTGCCACGCCCGCGGCCGAGACGATCGTGCCGATGTCTGCGCCCGCCAGACCCTCGCGTTTGAACTCCGCGACCGCGGCGCCGAGCAACCGCTCGCGGGTCTGCTCGCCCTTGCGGACTCGCTTGGAATTCACGTTGAGCACCACCGTCGAAACCTCCGCCTCAAAGCTCCCGGGGACGCCCCACCGTACCCCAGATGAAACTGACTTCGATCAGACGTCTTCCCTTGAGCCACCCGGAACAAGTACCGTTTTTCCCAGCTAATAACACCGACATACAGGGAAATACATTCGTTCAGGTCGGCTCTCGAAGCACAGGACGAGGATCGACGCCTGACTCGAGTCATGACGGAGGCGGCAGTGCAGATCCTCGAGCATGTCCAAGACAGTCCGCGCGCAGGCAACATCAAGGCTCAATGGGTGAGCCTGTGGACGGGCCCGGCCGTCGGCGCGGTGCTACTGGTCGCACTGCTGGCCTTCCCGGGTTTCTGGCCGCCGCTGTCGCCGTTGCTGAGCGCCGACTCGGTGGCCTCGTTCTATACCGACAACACGGCTGCGATCCGCTTCAGCCAGGTGACGTTCAACCTGTGCGGCATCATGATCCTGCCGTTCTTCATGGTGGTCGTGACCCAGATGAAGCGTATGGATCAGAGCCATGTGCTGGCCTACTGCTATCTGACCGCGGTGGTCAGCGGAGCCACGATCTTCGCACTGTCCAACATCTTCTTCCTGGTCGCCGCGTTCCGCCCGGAACGCGACCCCCAGCTGGTGATGCTCCTCAACGACCTCGCGTGGATCGTCTTCATCGCCCCCGTGGGCATGGTCGTCGCCCAATTCCTCCTGCTGGCTCTCGCCGTCTACTTCGACAACGGGCCCGAGGCGGTGTTCCCGCGCTGGGTCGGGCATTACTCGGCCGCCACGGCGGTGGCCATGATCCCCGCGGCCGGGGCGGCGGTCATGCAGTCCGGGCCGCTGGCCTGGGACGGCCTGCTGGCCTTCTGGCTTCGCAACGGCGCATTCGGCGCGTTCGTCGTGGTCATGTTCTTCGTCCTGCGAAAAGCATTGCAACGACAGGCCATTCAAGATGGGGTTGTCGCCGGATGAGCGTGCTGTCGCCGCGGCATCCCGCCGCCACAGCTGAGCACCCCGGTACCGGGAAGCCCGATGTCCGGCTGATCACCTGGTTCTTCCCCGCGTGGTACGGCGTGTTCGGTGTCATCATCTGCGTATTGGCGCGCGTCACACCGCCACCGCGGCCGGACGTGACCGCTGCGGACAAGGTGGCGTTCTTCGCCGAGAACGGCCTGACCATCCAGATCGGCTTCGCGCTGCTGCTGATCCTGCTCGGCGGAGCCGCGGTGACCAATGGTCTGGTGGCCTACCAGATCAAACGGATGTCGGTCGGTTCGGTGTTCGCCTACGGGTACATCGGCGGCATGGGCGTCGGGGCGCTACCCGGGTTCCTGCTCGTCGCGGTGTGCTTCCTGACGGCTACCTTCCGACCCGAACGCGACCCCGAACTCGTCAGCCTGCTCTACGACGTCGGCATGCTGTCCTACAACGGATCATTGGGCTGCTTCACAGCCGCCTACCTGGTGTTCGCCATCGCAATCCTCTACGACAAGAACAACATCTTCCCGAAATGGTTTGCCTACGTGACCATTTGGCAGATCGTCACCGAAGTGATCGCCACGCAGATGTTCGTGTTCCAGTCCGGCCCATTCGCATGGAACGGGTCCCTGGCCTTCTGGTGGTCGGTCGTCGTCTTCTCCGCGTGGCTGGGACTGCTGATCCTGCTGCTGAAGAAGGCCGCCGAGCGCGAACCCGCCGACGAGCCCCACCTAGATTGAGGTCGAGGAAACATCCATGACGCAATCGACGTCACAACCGTCGGCCGACCGCCGGCCCGCCGACACCTCCAAGCCGGGTAACCACCTGCCCGGCGACATGGACATGTGGGTCATGGTGCTGGGCGACCTGGTGATCTTCGCCGGCTACTTCGTCATCTACATGATCTACCGGACGATGAACTCGGCGGAATTCCTTGCCGCCCAGCAGCATCTCGACATCAACATCGGCGTGGTCAATACCGTGATCCTGCTGACCAGCTCGTGGTTCATCGCTCGCAGCGTGCTCGCGGCACGGGCCGGCGACCACCGTCGAGCGATCAATCTGGTGTACGCCGCAGGGCTCGGTGGAGTCCTGTTCATGGTGTTCAAGGGCTACGAGTGGTACGCCAAGATCAGCGCCGGCCACACCAACTCCGACCTGTTCTACTCGTTCTACTACGTGATCACCGGTGTGCATCTGGTACATGTGCTGATCGGGCTGATCGTGCTGGGAGTCGTCGTCCGGGAACTGCGCAACCCGGCCCGCCGCCGCACCTCGATGGTCGAATCCGGCGCCGTCTACTGGCACATGGTCGACCTGCTCTGGGTGATCATCTTCGGCCTGCTCTACGTACTGAGGTGAACATGACAACCGTCTTCACGCGCGACCGCGGACCCACCACCCAGCGCGCCATCACGTGGGCATGGGTGGTGCTGGTCGCGATCACCATCGGATCGTGGTGGCTGGCTCCGGCGCACTTCACCGAGACCGTCGAGCCCAGCACGCCGATCACGGCGCTCGTGTTGGCGCTCACGGTGATCAAGAGCCGTTTGGTGATGCAGTACTTCATGGAAGTCCGCACCGCGCCACGTTGGTTGCGACGGGCCACCGACGGCTGGCTGGCGGGGTTGGTTGTCGTGGTGTTCGTGATCTACCTGTTCTGAGGGATCGGCGATCACCCAACGTGCGTTTGTGGCGGAAAATCAGCCCTGAGACCGCTCTGACCGCACGTTCGGCGGAGAGTGACACTTGATGAGTGCGGGCGGTGGGACTCGAACCCACACGTTCTCACGAACACGGGCACCTAAAGCCCGCGCGTATGCCAATTTCGCCACGCCCGCAGCGCCACGATGGTAGCGCGGTACCGTTGAGGAATGTCCACTACGCGGCGTAGGAGGCCGGCGCTCATCCTTCTGGTGACCGCCGGTGCCTTGGGCTGCCTGGCTCTGGCGTGGTGGCAGTGGCAACGGTTCGAATCCAGCTCGGGCAGCTTCCAGAACCTCGGATATGCGTTGCAGTGGCCGCTGTTCGCAGGGTTCTGCGTCTACGCCTACTACAAGTTCGTGCGCTATGAAGAGGCGCCGCCCCAGCCGTCGGACCGGCAGACTGTCACCGAGATCCCCGCCGGTCTCCTCCCCGAGCGGCCGGCACCGGCCGCCGCACCCGACGCCGACACCACCTTGCGCGAGTACAACGCCTACCTGGCCGAACTCGCCGAAGCCGATGCCGAAGACCACAGAACGCAGCAGACAAGAGGAACCGGTACGTGACCGCACCCGACTCCCCCACTCCCTTGATCCCCGTCGAGACCATCCGCAAAGCGCTGCTCGGCTACCGAGTGCTCGCGTGGATCACCGGTGTGTGGCTGATCGCGCTCTGCTACGAGATGGTGATGAAGTACGGGTTCGGCGACGACTCGCTGGGCTGGATCGCCGTCGTGCACGGCTGGGTCTACTTCATCTACCTGCTGTTCACCGCGAACCTGGCGGTGAAGGTGCGTTGGCCCATCGCCAAGACGGTCGGTGTGCTGCTGGCCGGGACCATTCCGTTGGTCGGCATCATCGTCGAGAACGTCCAGACGCAGAAGATCAAGGAGCAGTTCGGCCTCGACGATGGAACAGCCCCACCGGCGCGTGGCTGACCGTCGGGATCCGTCCCTCACGGGTCTGCGTGCCGTCGCGGCGCTGCTGGTCGTCGCGACGCACGCCGCCTTCGCGACCGGGTACCTCAACCACGGCTATCTCGGCGGGATCTACGCCCGACTCGAAATCGGCGTCGCGATCTTCTTCGCGCTCTCGGGGTTCTTGTTGTTCCGTCCCTGGGTGCGTGCCGCAGCACACCGCACGCCGCGACCGGTCGTGGCGACCTACGGGCGCCGCCGGGTCCGGCGCATCGTCCCTGCCTACGTCGCCACGGTGCTCATCACCTTCACGGTGTACCTGTATTTCACCCCGGGACCGAACCCGGGGCAGACCTGGAACGGGCTGCTGCGCTACCTGACCTTCAGCCAGATCTACACCGGTGACTACCTCACCGGATTGCTGCATCCGGGACTGTCCCAGATGTGGAGCCTCGCGGTGGAGGTCAGCTTCTACGCCGCGCTGCCCGCTCTGGCCGCCCTGGTGATCGGGATGACGTGGCGGCCGGAGCGCACGCTGCTGCTGTTGGTCGCACTGGGGGCGCTGACCCCGCTGTGGCTGCTCGTCGCCGCCGGCACCGATGTTCTGCCGAATTCGGCCGGCATGTGGCTTCCCGGGCATCTCGCCTGCTTCGTCGGCGGGATGGCGCTGGCCGTGCTGCAGGCGATAAGAGCACGCTGTTCGGCCGTCGTGGCGCTACCGGTGGCCGGCGCGGCGTTCCTTGTGGTGGCCACCCCGCTGGGCGGGAACATCCTCGAGCCCGACCCGGTGTGGGTGCCGAGTGTGAAGGCGATGTTGTTCGCCGCGATCGCGACCCTGGTGCTGGCACCTCTGGTGCTCGGCGGTGACAACCCGTTCCGCCGCATGTTGGCGAGCCGGCCGATGGTGTGGCTGGGTGAGATCTCGTATGAGATCTTCCTTTTGCACGTGGTGGTGATGGCGGTGACGATGCACGTGGTGCTGGACTGGCCGTTGTTCACCGGGTCGATGCCCGGTCTGATCGCCGCCACCCTCGCCGGTACGGTCCCGGCGGCGTGGTTCCTGCATCGGGTGACCCGTCCTCAGAACACCCTTCGCAGCGACGGCAGCAACTCGGCGAGCGCCCGCCCGCGGTGGGATACGGCGTCCTTTTCCTGTGGCGTCAACTCCGCCGCGGTCCGCTCCGAACCCGCCGGCACGAACACCGGGTCGTAACCGAACCCACCGGCCCCGCGCGGTTCGCGCGTGATCGCACCGCGCCAGGTGCCGCGCACCACCACATGGTCCGACGCGTCCGGCCCGTGGACGAGTGCGCACGCCGAGACGAACGCCGCGCCTCGACGGTCGTCGGGCACATCGGCAAGCTGAGCAAGCAGCAGCGCGGTGTTGGCAGCGTCGTCGCCGTGCCGACCGGACCAGCGCGCGCTGAGCACACCGGGCATCGCATTCAACGCGTCGACTTCCAGACCCGAGTCGTCGGCAACCGTCGGCACGCCGGTCGCGACGAACGCATCACGCGCCTTGGCCAGGGCGTTGGCCTCGAAGGTCGCCTCGGTCTCGGGCGCTTCGTCGAACGGCGGCACGTCATCGAGACTCAGGAGCGTCACGCCTGCCAGACCGGCTGCGTCCAGTACGCGCCGCAGCTCGGCGAGTTTCTTGCGGTTACGGGTGGCGACCAGCAGTTGCGGCATCGGCAAGCCCGGTCAGCTTCCGAACGCCTTCTTCGGCGGTTCGGTCGACTCCGGCAGCGCCCCGGGATACGGCAACTCCAGTGCTGCGCGCTGCACCTCGAACAATTCGTCGCAGGCCGCCATCGCCGCGTCGAGCATCTTGTCCAGCGTCGACCGCGGGAACGTCGCGCCCTCGCCGGTGCCCTGGATCTCGACGAGGGTGCCGGTATCGGTGGCGACGACGTTCATGTCGACCTCGGCGCGGGAGTCCTCGGTGTAGGGCAGGTCGACCCGGATGCGCCCGTCGACCACCCCGACGCTCACGGCGGCGATGGCACACGACAGTGGACGAGGATCGGAGAGCTTCCCGGCGGCCGACAGATAGGTCACCGCATCGGCCAAGGCGACGTAGGCCCCGGTGATGGCCGCGGTGCGGGTTCCTCCGTCGGCCTGCAGCACATCGCAGTCGATGGCGATGGTGTTCTCGCCCAGGGCCGCCAGATCGATACACGCCCGTAGCGACCGACCGACCAGGCGACTGATCTCCTGGGTACGACCACCGACGCGACCCTTGACCGATTCGCGGTCGGAACGGTCGTGGGTGGCGGCGGGCAGCATCGCGTACTCGGCCGTCAGCCAGCCCTGCCCGGAACCTTTGCGCCAGCGCGGCACGCCTTCGGTGACACTCGCGGTGCACATCACGCGGGTCTCGCCGAACTCCACCAGCACGGAGCCAGCCGGATGACTGGTGAAACCGCGGGTAATGGTGACCGGCCGTAGCTCGTGGTCCTGGCGGCCGTCTTCTCGTGTGGACACGGCCCAACCCTAGCGGGTCTGTTCCGCACGCTCCGTCCGTGCGACCTCGAAGGTCTCGTTGCAGACCACCGCGTGCACCGGCCCGTCGAATTCGGCCTTCGCCTCACTGATGACGTCCTCGCGGGAGGTCCACGGCGGGATATGGGTGAGCAGCAACTCCGAGACCCCGGCCTGCGCGGCCGCCCGGCCGGCTTCGGTGCCCGACAGGTGCAGCCGAGGCGGCCGGTCCGGCGAGTGAGTCCACGAGGCCTCGCACAGGAAGACATCGGCATCGCGGGCCAGGTCGATCAGCGCATCGCAGTAACCGGTGTCGCCGCTGTAGACCAGCGTGGCGCCGGACGGGTCGGTGATGCGCATGCCGTAGGACTCGGTCGGGTGGCACACCTGCCGCGGCACGACGGTGAGCGCGCCGATCTGGACCGGCTCGTTGTCGATCCAGTGCCGGATCTCGAAGATGTCGGTGAAATCGTCGACTTCGCCGCCTTCCGGCGAACTCGCCACCCCCAACCGGGTCCAGGTGTTCGCGGGGCCGTAGATGACGCCCCGCTCGGTCGCGGGCGTCGGATGGTAGCGGCGCCACACGAAAAGGCCGGGCAGATCCAAACAGTGGTCGGCGTGCAGGTGCGACAGGAGCACGTGGACGTCGTTCGGATCGGCGTGGCGCTGCAGCGCGCCGAGAACCCCACCGCCGAAGTCGAGAACCAGGGGGGGAGTGTCCGGCGCGGTCACCAGATACCCGGAGGCGGGCGAATCAGGACCGACAACACTGCCGGAGCAACCGAGTACGGTGATTCGCACGCCCACTAGCTTGCCATGCCCGTCACCACTCTGACGAAAACATCGACGGTTTCACTGACACAGATCACCCGGGGCTGTGAACGTGACGGTGCACGGGCCGAACCCGGTCCAGTGTCGGACCGAGAAATCGGGCCGCCAGAGTGGTGAAGGCCTCCGGGTCGCCGGTCGCCTCGAACACCCGATGCGGGGCGGTGCCGTCTTCGGGATGCGGACGCAGCAGGTCCCGCTCGGTGAGCACCCGCAGGAGGTCCTTCGCCGTCTCCTCGGCGCTGGAGACCAGCGTCACCCCGTCCCCCATCGCGAGTTGGATCAGTCCCGACAGCATCGGATAGTGCGTGCAGCCCAGCACCAAGGTGTCCACGCCGGCGCGCTGCAAGGGTTCGAGATATCCCTCGGCGAGCCCCAGCACCTGCCGGCCGCTGGTCACCCCGCGTTCGACGAAGTCGACGAAGCGCGGGCAGGCGGTGGCGAAGACCTCCACATCGCGGGCCGCGGTGAAGGCGTCCTGGTAGGCCCCCGACGCGATGGTCGCGGCGGTGCCGATGACGCCGATGCGTCCGCTGCGCGTCGTGGCGACGGCGCGGCGCACCGCCGGCAGGATCACCTCCACCACCGGTATGGGCGCATACCGTTCGCGGGCATCCCGCAGGCACGCCGACGACGCGCTGTTGCAGGCGATGACCAAGGCCTTGACCCCGCGGCCGGCCAGATCATCGCCGATCGCCAGAGCGTGCGCCCGGATCTCCGGGATGGCCAGCGGACCGTACGGTCCGTTACCGGTGTCTCCGACGTAGACGATGCCTTCGTCGGGCAGCTGGTCGATGATCGCGCGGGCGACGGTCAGGCCGCCGACACCCGAGTCGAAGATCCCGATGGGTGCCTGTGGGTCGGTCACCGGCGCCTCATATCCGGGTCTGCGGCGCCGGACGGTGGCGTCGGGATTCCCGGGCCTTGCGCTCGGGGCCCGAGAGGACGTAGGCGGCGACCAGACCGGCGACCGCGCCGGCGAGGTGGCCCTGCCAGGACACCCCGGGGGTCCCCGGCAGCACGCCGAGCAGGACGCCGCCGTACACCAAGGCCACGATGACCCCGACGACGATCTCCCACACCGTGCGGGTGAAGAACCCGAACACGATGAGGAACGTCAACCATCCGAAGATCAGCCCGGACGCCCCGATATGGGTGGTGGTGCACTGCACCCCCACGTAGGGACAGTGCACCCCGATGTTGCCGATCAGCCACGTACCGAAGCCACCGAGCACCCAGATGATGGCGGTGGCGGCGATGAAGCGTCCCATTCCGGCCAGCGTCATCAGGAAGCCGAGCACCAACGCCGGCACGGTGTTGGCGATCAGGTGTGGCCACCCGCCGTGCAGCAGCGGCGCCCAGAGGATGCCCCACAGACCGTCGGTCTGCAACGGGCGGATGCCGTCCTGATCCAAGCGGTTCCCCAGCACCGTGTCGATGATCTCCACGACGTAGAGCAGCGCCACGAAGCTGACGATCGTGAGGCCGCCGACCACCCAGGTGGGCCGGTTCTTACCGTGTTGGGTGTCCTGGAGATTCATGCCCACAGCTGTCCCTCCAACGCATCCTCGGCGTCGTCCAGGCTACCGCTGTAGGCACCGGTGGACAGATACTTCCAACCGGCGTCGCAGACGGTGAACGCGATGTCCGCGCGTTCGCCCGCCTTGATTGCCTTGGCCGCCATGCCCAGCGCGGCGTGCAGGATCGCGCCCGTGGAGATCCCCGCGAAGATGCCCTCCATCTGCACGAGTTCGCGGGTGCGGCGCACCGCGTCGTAGGAGCCCACGGCGAACCGGGTGGTGAGCACGTCAGGATCGTAGAGCTCCGGAATGAAGCCCTCGTCGATGTTGCGTAGCGCGTAAACGCCCTCGCCGTAACGCGGTTCGGCCGCCACGATCTGTACACCCGGTACCCGCTCGCGCAGGAATCGTCCGGTGCCCATCAATGTCCCCGTGGTGCCCAGCCCGCCGACGAAGTGGGTGATCTCCGGCAGATCGGCCAGCAACTCCGGGCCGGTGCCGTCGTAGTGCGCAGCAGCGTTGGACGGGTTCCCGTACTGGTACAGCATCACCCACGAAGGATTCTGCGCCGCAAGCTCTTTCGCGTGTGCCACCGCGGTATTCGAGCCACCTTCGGCGGGCGAGTCGATGATGCGCGCGCCGTAGAGTTCGAGCAGCTGTCGACGCTCGATCGACGTGTTCTCCGGCATCACGCAGATCATCTGGTAGCCCTTGAGCAGAGCGGCCATCGCCATCGAGATCCCGGTGTTGCCGCTCGTCGGCTCGAGGATGGTGGCGCCGGGTCGCAGCACCCCGTCCCGCTCGGCGTCCTCGATCATGCGCAGCGCCGGCCGGTCCTTGATGGAACCGGTCGGGTTGCGGTCCTCGAGTTTGGCCCACAGCCGCACGTGCGGCGCGCCGTCCTCGGACGTCCACCGCGGCGACAGCCGCGGCAACCCGACCAATGGGGTGTTGCCCAGGGTGTCGAGCAGCGAGTCGTAGCGGGTCATCGGGGGCGTGCTCAGCCGCCGGCGACGGCGGGCAGGATCGTCACCGTGTCGCCGTCGGCCACCTCGGTGTCGAGGCCACCGGAGAAGCGGACATCTTCGTCGTTGACATAGATGTTGACGAAGCGATGCAACTTCCCGTCATCGATGAGGCGCTCAGAAATGCCCGAGTAGTTCGACTCCAGATCGGCGATGACCGCCTGCAGGGTGGCTCCCGAGGCCGAGACGCGCTTCTCGCCGCCGGTGTGGGTGCGCAGGATCGTGGGGATGGACACAGAAACAGCCATGCAAGGTCTCCTTTGAGTTCTCAGTACTGCTCGACGATGGTGACGGGCTCTTCGGTGACGACGCCGTCCACGATGCGATAGCTGCGCAGTTCGTGGGCGTCGGGGTCGCGCGTGGAGATGAGCACGTAGTGGGCGTCGGGTTCGGACGCGAGATTGATGTCGGTACGGCTCGGGTACGCCTCGGTGCCGGTGTGGGAGTGGTAGATGACGATGGGCGCCTCGTCGTTGTTCTCCATCTCCCGCCACACCTTCAGTTGCTCGCCGGAGTCGAACCGGTAGAACGTGGGCGACCGTTCGGCGTTGATCATCGCGACGAACCGTTCGGGCCGGTCGGAGCCCTCAGGTCCGGCGAGGATCCCGCACGCCTCGTCCGGATGGTCGGCGCGCGCATGAGCGACCATCGCGTCGACCAGATCGGCACGAATCACCAACACTGCACAGTTCCTTTCTCAGCGCCTGACGCGTCGGGAGCGTCTCACCCGAATGCTCCGGGCAACATGCCACGGTAGGTGGGTATTCCTGCCACCGACTCGGCGGCCAGGACTCCGACCAGCACCGCGCGGGCCAGACAGTCCGCCGCCGCGGCGCTGACCGCGGCGGCCAGCGACAGTTCGGGCGTCATCGAGGCAGGCGTGGTCGGGTCCGGCACGACCTCGACGGCACCGGTGGACAGCGCGAAGACGGTGTCGCCGTCGAGCGGGGTGTGGCACGGCCGGATGGTGCGGGCCAGGCCGTCGTGGGCCGCCACCGCCACCCGGCGACAGGCGGCCTTGCTGAGAGCGGCGTCGGTGGCGACGACCGCGATGGTGGTGTTCAGCGGGCTGAGCTCGGCGTGCCGGTCGGCGTAGGCGGCCAGCTGCTCGACCGGCGGCGGTTTCAGCGCGAACTCCTCGATCTGGGCAGCGGTCCACGGCAGCCCGGTTGCCGGGTCGACGACGTCGCCGGCCGAGTTGACGACCACCAGCGCCCCGACGGTGACCCCGGACTCCAGCGTCATCGACGCGGTCCCGACGCCGCCCTTGAGCACGCCGGCACGCGCACCCACCCCCGCTCCGACCGTGCCGATTGCGACGTCGCGGCCGGCGTCCTGGGCGGCCCGATAGCCGAATGCGGCGTCGGGTCGGCACTGCCACCCTCCGACCGGAAGGTCGAAGATCACCGCCGCGGGCACGATCGGCACCACGCCGCCGTCCATCGCCACGCCGCGCTGCTGCTCTTCGAGCCAGTTCATCACGCCGTCGGCGGAGGCGAGCCCGTACGCGCTGCCGCCGGTGAGCACGACGGCGTCGACGTGGCGCACCGAGTTGCTGGGTTCGAGCAGATCGGTCTCCCGGGTGCCGGGGGCGCCCCCGCGGCCGTCGACGGCGCCGACCGTGCCGGGCGGGGTCAGCACGACGGTGGTGCCGGTGGCCCATCCGGAACCCAGTTGAGCATCGTCGTCGAGTCGGTGGTGGTGGCCGACGGTGATACCGCCGACATCGGTGATGGCGCCGCTCACCGGTCCGCCATCAGCGCGAGCACCAGGTACTCCTGCAGGACGGTCAGCCACTGGTACACGTCGAGGTGTGCCGCCATCGGATGCTCGGACGGCAACCGGTCGGGGCCATCCGGGCCGATCTCGAGCATGGTGCCCAGCGCCAGTCGGACGTCGTTGACCGCCGCGGCCCAGGCGTGTGCGTCGTCCTCGGACAATTCGATCTTGCCCCCGCCGGCCGGGACGGTGTCCAGCAACCGTTGCGCCGCTTGCAGTTTCGCGTCGATGATCTCAGGCTCGTGCAGACTGCGCAGCGCCCCGTTGAGGCTTTCGGCAGGTCCCGATCCGGCCGGGTGCTCCGTGGCCGGACGGTAGAAGTCCGGCAGGATCCGCTTCATCGTGTCGTCTTGCGGCGGCTCCGAATTACCGATGCGCATCCCGGTGATCTGGGACAGTTCGTCCACCGGAGCAGACCCGGCGCGTTCGTCGAGCATGCCGGTCATCGACATCACCAGGCTGCGCAGCAACTCGGCCTCGTGGGCAGCCAGCGTGGACCGGAACCTCACACCTCGGGCGCCGTCGATCCGCTTCCACTTGCGCACAGCGGGTCAGCGATCCTGTTGCAGCGTCGCCCACAACCCCGCGGCGTGCAGCTTCGACACGTCGACCTCCATCGATTCCCGACTGCCCGCCGACACCACCGCCTTGCCTTCGTTGTGGACCTGCAGCATCAGCTTGGTCGCGTGCTGCTCGCTGTAGCCGAAGAGCTTCTGCAGGACGTAGGTCACGTAGGTCATCAGGTTGACCGGATCGTCCCACACGATGGTCACCCAGGGGGCGTCGGTGGCGACCTCTTCCTCGACTCCGGTGTCCTCCCGGGTTCCCGGTCGGGCCTGCGCCGGTGTGACCATGCGGCCAGAATACCGGGGGCACAGTCACGCTCCGAACCGATACGGTTGGCCTGTGACTTCGTCGTCTTCGGCGCTGCTGACCGACAAATACGAGCTGACGATGCTGTCCGCAGCTCTGCACGGCGGTACGGCCCACCGGCGCACCACGTTCGAGGTCTTCGCCCGGCGCCTGCCCGACGGGCGGCGCTACGGAGTCACCGCCGGGACCGCCCGCTTCGTGGATGCTTTGGCGCAGTTCCGATTCGACGCCGAACTCCTCGACGATCTGGCCGCTTTCTGCGACCGGGACACTCTCGACTACCTCCGGTCCTACCGCTTCACCGGGGACATCGACGGTTACCCCGAAGGCGAGTTGTACTTCCCCGGTTCTCCCGTGCTGGCGGTGCACGGCACCTTCGCCGAATGCGTGGTCCTCGAGACCCTTGCGCTGTCGATCCTCAACCACGACAGCGCCGTAGCCTCGGCAGCTGCCCGGATGGTCAGCGCCGCCGACGGCCGGCCGCTGATCGAGATGGGTTCCCGACGCACACACGAGCAGGCGGCGGTGGCCGCCGCCCGTGCGGCCTACCTGGCCGGTTTCGCCGGATCGTCGAACCTGCAGGCCCAGCGCAGCCACGGGGTGCCCGCGCTGGGCACCAGCGCCCACGCGTTCACGCTGTTGCACACGACCCCCGGGCAGTCGCGCGCCGAGTGGGAGAAGGCCGCATTTCGAGCACAGGTCGCCGCGCTGGGGGTCGACACCACGTTGCTGGTGGACACCTATGACATCACCGCCGGTGTGGAGCATGCGATCGAGGTGGCCGGTCCACGCCTGGGTGCGGTGCGCATCGACTCGGGCGACCTGGGGGTGCTGGCACGCCAGGTCCGTCGGCAACTCGACGCGTTGGGGGCAGCCGAGACCCGCATCGTGGTCTCCGGTGACCTCGACGAATTCGGGATCGCGGCGTTGCGCGCCGAGCCCGTCGACAGCTACGGCGTCGGCACGTCGGTGGTCACCGGGTCCGGTGCGCCGACCGCGGGCATGGTCTACAAGCTGGTCGAGGTCGACGGCGTCCCAGTGGAGAAACGCAGTGCGCACAAACAGTCCCACGGTGGACGCAAGGAAGCGCTGCGGCTGGCACGAGACACCGGCACCGTTGTCGAAGAGGTCGTCCACCCCGCCGGAGTGCCGCCCGACCCCCCCGACGGTCTGAAGGCCCACCCGCTGACCACGCCGTTGGTGCGTGGCGGCGAACCGGTGGCCGACCTGACGTTGCGCAGCGCACGCGAGCGGGTGGCCGACGGCCTGACCCGGCTGCCGTGGGACGGGCTGAGCCTGTCCAAGGGCGAGCCCGCGATCCCGACCCGGTTGATCGCTCCGGCGCCCCCACGGTGAGCGCCGTGAGTACCGAAACCACCCGGCTGCTCGCCTCCGCCGTCGCGGCGCTCGGCGGCTCCGAACGCACGGGGCAGATCGCCATGGCCGAGGCTGTCGCGCGCGCGTTCGACACCGGTGAGCACCTCGCCGTGCAGGCCGGGACCGGAACCGGGAAGTCGTTGGCCTACCTGGTGCCCGCGATCGCCCACGCACTGACCGCCGAACAACCGGTCGTGGTGTCGACCGCGACGATCGCGCTGCAACGTCAACTCGTCGACCGCGACCTTCCGCGGCTGGCCGAGGCCCTGACTCCCGCGCTGCCCCGCCGGCCGGAGTTCGCGCTGCTGAAGGGTCGTGGAAATTACCTGTGCCTGAACAAGATCCACAATGGTGCGGCCGCCCTGACCGAACCCGACGACCGACCGCAAGAGGAGTTGTTCTCGCCGGTGGCCGCGAGCGCGCTGGGGCGCGATGTGGCCCGGCTGACCGAATGGTCCTCGGACACCGACACCGGTGACCGCGACGATCTGGTCCCCGGTGTGCCCGACCGGTCCTGGAGCCAGGTCAGCGTGTCGGCCCGGGAGTGCATCGGAGTGTCGCGATGCCCGTTCGGCACCGACTGCTTCGCCGAACGCGCCCGCGACCGTGCCGCGCGGGCCGACGTCGTGGTGACCAACCATGCGCTGCTCGCCATCGACGCCATCGGCGGCGCCAATGTCCTGCCCGAACACGACCTGCTCGTCGTCGACGAGGCACACGATCTCGTCGACAGGGTGACGTCCGCTGCGACGGCCGAACTGACCGCGACAGCACTCGGAGTGGCCCAGCGCCGCGCGTCACGTCTGATCGGTCCCGAACTGGCCGACCGGCTCGACGCAGCGGCCGCCACCTTCACGTCGGCCCTGTTCGACGCGCGGCCCGGCCGCATCGACACCCTCGACGAGGAGATGTCCTCTTACCTGACCCTGCTGCGCGACGCCGCCCAGGCCGCCCGCACCGCGGTCGACACCTCGCCGAACGATCCGAAGACCGCCGCAGCTCGCTCCGAGGCTTCGACGGCGCTCTCCGACATCGCCGACACCGCCGCCCGCATCCTGGACTCGTTCTCCCCCGCCATCCCCGAGCGCACCGATGTGGTGTGGGTGGAGCACAGCGAAGACGCCAGGTCGGGGGTCCGTGCCGTGATGCGGGTGGCGCCACTGTCGGTGGCGGGGCTGTTGCGCAGCAGGTTGTTCGGCCGGGCCACCGCGGTCCTGACGTCGGCCACCCTGACCATCGGCGGCAACTTCGATGCGATGGCCGCCGGTTGGGGCCTGGCGGGCGGCGAGCCGGCGGTGCGTTGGCGAGGGCTGGACGTCGGCTCGCCGTTCGACCACCCGCGGGCCGGAATCCTCTATGTCGCTGCGCATTTGCCTCCGCCGGGCCGCGACGGCACCGGGTCGGCCGAGCAACTCGACGAGATCGCCACGCTGATCGCTGCGGCCGATGGCCGGACGTTGGGATTGTTCTCCTCGATGCGGGCCGCGCGGGCGACCGCCGAGGTGATGCGCGAACGCCTCGACCTTCCGGTGCTGTGCCAGGGCGAGGACACCACTGCCGCGCTGGTGGCCCGCTTCGCCGGCGACGAGCAGACCTCACTGTTCGGCACGTTGTCGCTGTGGCAGGGCGTCGACGTACCGGGACCGTCGCTGTCGCTCGTCCTGATCGATCGGATCCCGTTCCCGCGTCCCGACGATCCGCTGCTGACCGCCCGCCAGCGCGCCATCGCCGCCCGCGGCGGCAACGGGTTCATGGCGGTCGCGGCCGGCCACGCCGCGCTGCTGCTGGCCCAGGGTGCGGGCCGACTGCTGCGCCGCGTCGACGACCGTGGCGTGGTCGCCGTTCTGGACTCGCGGATGGCCACCGCCCGCTACGGAGGTTTCTTGCGCGCGTCGCTGCCGCCGTTCTGGACCACGACCGACGGCGCCGCGGTGCGCGCCGCGCTGCAGCGGCTACGCTCCCGCCCCGAGGCGGTCCGCGGGTGATGTCCCGTCGGGTGCTCGCGGTGGCAACGGCGGTGGTGGCCGCAGCCGCGGGGTGCACCACCGCATTGACGGGGCAGCCGGTGTCGGTGTTCGCCGACCCGTTCTCGGTCGCCGGGATGCCGGCGACCGACGGTCCCAGCGGGTTACGGGCGGATGCGCCACCCCCCACGCGTCTCGTTGTCGGCTCCGACGGCAGCGAGATCGACACGCTGGCCGGCCACGCGGTCGCCGACGTCGAACAGTTCTGGCAGACGCGCTACTCCGACGCGTTCGGAGGTCCGTTCGATCCCGTCACCGAGGTGGTGTCGTGGGATGCCGCCGGGTTCGACGGTCAGTTCTGCGGTGAGATCACCTTCGCCTTGGTCAACGCCGCGTACTGCTATCCCGACCGCACGATCGGATGGGACCGGGGTTCGATGATGCCGGCGCTGCAGGCCACCTTCGGCGACATGGGCGTGGCCATGGTGCTCGCCCACGAGTACGGCCACGCCGTGTCGCGGCAGGCAGGACTGACCACCGAGGACAGCGAGACACTGGTCGCCGAACAGCAAGCCGATTGCTTCTCGGGCGCCTACCTGCGATGGGTCGCCGAGGGCAACTCACCGCGCTTCACCCTCGACACCGGTGACGGGTTGAACACCGTACTCGCCGGAGTCGTCGCCTTCCGGGACCCGGTCCTGCACGAAGACGACTTCGACGTCGGCGTGAACGAACACGGCTCGGCCTTCGAGCGGGTGTCGGCCTTCCAGTTCGGCTTCACCGACGGTCCAGCGGTGTGCGCGTCGATCGATCCCGGTGAAATCGCCCAGCGCCGAGGCGATCTGCCGGTGCTGCTCACCGACAGTCAGACCGGTGAACTCCCGGTGACCCGGCAATCCGTGCACGCCGTCGCCGAGGCGATGACGGTGCTGTTCAATCCGCGCACCCCGCCGGCCTTGCGCTTCACCCCCGAGCACGGCGGCTGCGCGGACGCCCGGCTCAGCCCGCCGGTGTCGTTCTGTCCGGCCACCAACAGCGTGGTGGTGGACCTCGACGGTCTGGGTGAACTCGGCGGGCAGGCGCACCTGCCCGAGACGGGCGCACTGCCCAGCGGGGACAACGCGGCCTATTCGGTTCTGGTGTCCCGGTTCATGCTCGCGCTCCAGCACGAACGCGGCGGCGTCGCACTCGACACCGCCGCGGCGGCGCTGCGCACCGCGTGTCTGACCGGGGTCGCGACGGCGAAGATGACCGCCGAACTCCACACCCCTGGCCAGGACGCCGTCATCCTCACGGCCGGCGACGTCGACGAGGCGGTGTCCGGCCTGCTGACCAATGGTCTGGCTGCCAGCGACGTCAACGGGGATTCCGTGCCGTCGGGTTTCTCCAGAATCGACGCGTTCCGCGTCGGCGTGCTCGGTGACACCGACCGCTGCTTTGCGCGGTTCACCTGATCAGATCCGTTTGGTGACCCCGTACCACGCCAGGATCGCCTCCGACTGCGCGGTGGCCCGGGTCAGGAACGCATACGACCGGATGAACGACTCCCCGACACAACCGTCGATCTTCACCCGGAAGTTGCTCACCATCACCCACGGGTCCGCACCGGTGAACTCCTTGCTGGTCACCTTGATCACGTTGACGAAACCGGGCTTGAGACCGACCGTGACACCACCTCCGAGCGTGCCGCCCAGTCCCGGGACGACCCCGTCCGGGAACGGCGACAGGAAGTCGGTGCCGATCAACCCGATCGACGGATTGATCGCGGCGGTCCCGGTGATCGCCACACCGTTGGACGTGCTCATGTCGATGCCGCAGCCGATCTCGTAGCCGACTTCGAGCCGGCCTTCCGGCGAGGCCTGGTCGCCGGGACCGCTCAACGACCCGGTGTAGGTGCCGCCGACCACATACTCCCGGGATGACAGGGCGGTGGTCAGAGGGGCGATCGGCGCCTGGGTCTCGTCCTTGGCGCCGAGTTCGAGGCGCCATCCGTCCGGGGTCTCGGTGACCGCCGGCGGCGTGGACTCGATCACTCCGTCCGGGGGCGGCGGCACCCCTGCGTCGGCGGCGACGAGCGGGTCTCCGGGTGCCGGCGCAGGTTGGGCACCGGCGGGCGCACCCAGCCAACTGCCGATCAGAGCACAGACCACACCAGCTGTGACACCACGTCGCAGCACGACCCACCCAGCCACCGCGCACCCTCTCCGGTTATGAGCAACGCTAAGCAACTTAGCGCGACGGCTGACGCGCGAGTCGGGGAGTCGTCATCTCGGGCTCAGCCGGGCAGGCGGATCACGTAGCCGGCTTCCAGAGCCACCCACACGGCGCCGTCGGCATCGACGGCCAGACCGTGTGGCTCGCAGTCCGGCGGCAGGTCGAGCACGACGATCTCCCCCTCACCGCTCACCCGGGCGAGCTGACTCGAACCCCACAACGTGACCCACACCCCGTCGTCGGGATCAGCAACCACCGCGTGCGGCTTACCGGGCAGCTCGATCTCCTGGATCGCGTCGTGCATCGGGATGCGGCCCAGGCGCTCGGCTTGGATCTCGGTGAACCAGACCGTGTCGTCGTGGGTCGTTGTGATTCCTACGGGACCCGAAGCACGCGTGGGCGTTTCGCGGACAGTCACCTCGCCCGTCACGGTCACCCGGCCGATCGCGCCGGTCTGGTTGAGGGTGCACCACAACGCGTGATCGGGTCCGGTGACGATCATCGACGGAGCGCCACCGATCCGGTACTCGGCGGTGAGTTCCCCGTCGACCGACATCCGTCCGACCGTCCCGGAGCCCATCGAGGTGAACCACAGCGCGCCGTCGGGACCGACGGTGATGCCGTAGGGGTGACTCCCCGGCGACAGCGCGAAGCTGTCCAGCTCGCCGTCGGTGGTGATCCGCCCGATCCGGTCGGCACCGGTGCAGGCGAACCACAGCGCACCGTCGGGTCCAGCGGTGATGACCGCCGGCCGACTGTCCGGACTGACCGGGAACACCGTCACCTCCGCCGCTGAGGTGACACGTGCGACGGCACCCGTGTGCGCCAAGGTCACCCACATCGCACCGTCGGGACCCGCGGTCAATTGGTACGGACCGCCGTCGACGGCGACCTGCAGCGCTGAGGTCACGCGAAGCTGACGAGCCCGAGTTCGTTGTCGTCGGCGAGCAACCGGTGGTGGGGCAGCACCCGCACCGTGTAGCCGACCGAACCCGTCACCGGTAACGGTTGGGTCGACGCGAAGATCTCCGCCCCGTCATCGGCGGTCCCCGCGTAGGTCATGCGCAGCGTGACCGGATCGACCAGCGTGTCACTCGGGTCGACGCGACCGACCAGGGCCTGCACCGAGACCTCGTCGGGCCGCAGTCCGTTGAGGTGGACCAGGGCGGTCAGCGTCATCTCCGAACCGAGCAGCGGTGTGTCCGGCAGACCGGAACTGTCCACCTCGGCGACTCGCACGCCGGGCCAGGCCTGCGCGGCACGGCGCCGGTAATCGGCGAGTTCACGCGCCGCGCCGAAGGGCGCGTCGTATGCCGCAGTCCGGCCCGACTCGACGGCGAGGCGGAGTGCACGAGCCGCGGGTAGGTAGTACTTCTCGGCGTAGTCACGCACCATGCGCGACGCGAGCACCTTGGGACCGAGCACCTCGAGCGTGTGGCGGACCATCTCGACCCACCGCACCGGGATGCCGTGCTCGTCGCGGTCGTAGAACCGCGGCACCACCGCCCGTTCGAGGATGTCGTAGAGCGCGGCGGCTTCCAGATCGTCGCGCCGGTTCTCGTCGGTCAGTCCGTCGGCGGTCGGGATCTCCCAGCCGTTGTTGCCGTCGAACCACTCGTCCCACCAGCCGTCGCGGATCGACAGATTGAGCCCACCGTTGAGCGCGCTCTTCATCCCCGACGTACCGCAGGCCTCCAGCGGACGCAGCGGATTGTTCAGCCACACATCGCAACCGTGGTAGAGCTTGCGCGCCATCGACATGTCGTAGTCGGGCAGAAACGCGATGCGGTGCCGCAGATCCTCACGGTCGGCGAAGCGCACGATCTGCTGGATCAGGGCCTTGCCACCCTCATCGGCGGGGTGCGACTTGCCCGCGACGATGAGCTGAATGGGCCGATCGGGGTTGAGCAGCAGGGCCGCGAGCCGCTCCGGGTCGCGCAGCATCAGCGTCAGGCGCTTGTAGGTCGGCACCCTCCGCGCGAACCCGATGGTCAACGCAGACGGGTCGAATGCGCTTGCCGTCCAGCCCAATTCAGCGGGAGGCGCACCCCGTTCCAACCACGACCGTCGCAGCCGGGCACGGACGTCGTCGATCAGTTCGGCCCGCAACTCCGACCGGATCTGCCACAACGTCCCGGGTTCGACACGGTTGAGCCCGCTCCAGGTCTCCGGTTCGCGCAACGACGTCAGGTCTTCGCTGCCCAGCAGTTGGCGGCCCAGTTCCATCCACTGCGGCGCCGCCCAGGTCGGCGCGTGCACCCCGTTGGTGATCGACCCGATCGGCACGTCCGCGGCGTCGAAGCCGGGCCACAGGTCGCGGAACATCTCGCGGCTGACCCGGCCGTGCAGCAACGAGACGCCGTTGGCGCGTTGCGCCAGCCGCAGACCCATATGCGCCATGTTGAACTTCGACGGATCGTCCTCGGCGCCGAAGGACAGGATGCGCTCCAGCGGCACACCGGGCAGCAGGCGCGAACCCGCGTCGTCCTCGGCGCCGAAGTAACGCTCGACCAGATCCAGCGGGAAGCGGTCGATGCCCGCGGGCACCGGGGTGTGGGTGGTGAACACCGTCGAGGACCGCACGACGGTCAGCGCGGTGTCGAAGTCGAGACCGGCCTCGATGAACTCGCGGATGCGTTCGGCCCCGAGGAACCCGGCGTGCCCTTCGTTCATGTGGAAGACCTCCGGGGCGGGTAACCCCTCGATCGCGGTGAACGCCCGGATGGCCCGGACGCCGCCGATCCCGGCGAGGATCTCCTGACGCATCCGGTGTTCCTGATCACCGCCGTAGAGCCGGTCGGTCACCCCGCGCAGGTCGTGGTCGTTGTCCGGGATGTCGGAGTCGAGCAGCAGCAGCGGGATGCGTCCGACCTGGGCGATCCAGATCCGTGCGCACAACGTCACCCCGCCGGGCAGCGCGAGGTCGATCAACACGGCCTTGCCGTCGGCACCGGTGAGCAACCGCAGCGGTAGTCCCTGGGGGTCCAGCAGCGGATAGTTCTCGTGCTGCCACCCGTCGGCGGTCAGCGACTGACGGAAGTAGCCGGAGCGGTAGTACAGACCGACCGCGATCAGTGGCAGCCCCAGATCCGACGCCGACTTCAGGTGGTCACCGGCGAGGATGCCCAGACCACCGGAGTAGTTCGGCAGCACCTCGGCCACACCGAACTCCATCGAGAAGTAGGCGATCCCGTTGGGCAGGGTGACCTCGCCGTCTCCGTCGGTGCGGTCGGCCAGCTGCTGATACCAGAGCGGGCGCGTCAGATAGTCGTCGAGATCGGCGGCCAGACCGTCGAGCCGGGCCACGAAGGGCTCGTCGTCGGCGAGTTCCTGCAGTCGCGCCGGACTCACCTGCCCCAGGAGGCCGACGGGATCCGCGCCGACCTCCGCCCACAGATTCGGGTCGATGGATTCGAACAAGTCCTGGGTCGGTTTGTCCCACGACCACCGCAGATTGACAGACAGCTTTTCGAGCGCGGTCAGGCGGGCGGGGAGGTGTGCACGGACGGTGAACCTGCGAAGAGCTTTCACGCACGTTCACCTTACTGACATCGCGACCGACTGGGGCGGTGAGCGGTCATCCGGAACTCGCAAGCGCTCCCCGTGGTTGAGCGCGACACTACGGTGGGTATAGGCCGCATCACGAGGTTGCGCGGGGTTCAGCGCCGAACGCCGGCTGTGAGCGACACCAGCAGCGACATACCGCGGCACGGATCGCGGACACGGACGAGTGGTAGGGAGTGGTGGCCAGTGACCGCCGGTCGTATCGAGATCGACGACGTAGCGCCTGTGGTGTCCAACGGACGATTCCCGGCGAAGGCCGTCGTCGGCGAGGTGGTACCGGTGACCGCCACCGTGTGGCGCGAGGGTCATGACGCCGTGGCTGCCACCTTGGTGGTGCGCCATCACGGAGCGACGTACCCGGCGTTGGCCGACGAGCCTCCGGGCCGGACGCGGTCGCCCGAGGCCGTGCCGATCGACGAGGTGGTCGGCGCGTCCCCGCGGGTGCGCCCCGCCACGTTGCCGATGGCCCCGGGTCGCACCCCCGACGTCTTCCACGGTCACTTCACGCCGGACGCCGTGGGTCTGTGGACGTTCCGGGTGGACGGTTGGGGCGACCCGATCGCGACCTGGCGTAAGAACGTGACCGCCAAGCTCGAGGCCGGACAGAGCGAGGGCGAACTCGACAACGACCTGTTGGTCGGGGCCAAGCTGCTCGAGCGCGCCGCGACCGGGATCCCCCGGCAGGACCGGTACCCGCTGGCCGAAGCGGCCGCGCGCCTGCGCGAACCCGGCGATCCGTTCTATCGAGCCGGCGCAGCGCTGGCTCCCGAGCTGACCGAACTGCTCGATCGGCATCCGCTGCGCGAGCTGGTGACGCGGGGGCAGCAGTACGGGGTCTGGGTGGATCGTCCGCTGGCCCGGTTCAGCTCGTGGTACGAGTTCTTCCCGCGCTCCACCGGCGGATGGGACACCGCGGGCAACCCGGTGCACGGCACCTTCGCCACCGCCACCAAGGCGCTACCCCGCATCGCGCGGATGGGTTTCGACATCGCCTACCTGCCACCGATCCACCCGATCGGCAAGGTGCACCGCAAGGGCCGCAACAACAGCGTCACCGCCGGCCCCCATGACGTCGGCTCCCCCTGGGCCATCGGTAGCGACGAGGGGGGCCACGACGCGGTTCACCCCGATCTCGGCACGATCGAGGACTTCGACGACTTCGTCGCCGCCGCGCGCGACGAGGGTTTGGAAGTCGCCCTCGATCTCGCGTTGCAGTGCGCGCCCGACCACCCGTGGGCCCGTGACCATCCCGAGTGGTTCACGGTGCTGCCCGACGGCACCATCGCCTACGCCGAGAACCCGCCGAAGAAGTACCAGGACATCTACCCGCTCAACTTCGACAACGACCCCGCCGGGTTGTACGAAGAGGTGCTGCGGGTCGTCAAGTACTGGATCTCTCACGGCGTCAAGATCTTTCGGGTCGACAATCCGCACACCAAGCCACCGAACTTCTGGGCCTGGCTGATCGGCGAGGTCAAGAACATCGACCCCGACGTGCTGTTCCTGTCCGAGGCGTTCACCCGCCCGGCCCGCTTGTTCGGTCTGGCCAAACTCGGCTTCACGCAGTCCTATACGTACTTCACCTGGCGCACCGCCAAATGGGAGCTCACCGAGTTCGGTGAGCAGTTGGCCGAGCACGCCGACTATGCGCGGCAGAGCCTGTGGGTCAACACCCCCGACATCCTCCACGAGAGCTTGCAGCACGGCGGGCCCGGCATGTTCGCCATCCGTGCCGTGCTCGCCGCGACGATGAGTCCGACGTGGGGCATGTACTCCGGGTACGAACTGTTCGAACACCGCGCGGTGCGGGAGGGCAGCGAGGAGTACCTGAACTCGGAGAAGTACGAACTGCGACCCCGCGACTTCGAAGCCGCGATGGCCGACGGTGAATCCCTGGAACCGTTCATCACCCGGCTCAACGAGATCAGGCGCGTCCATCCGGCACTGCAACAGCTGCGAGGGATCACGTTCCACCACGTCGACAACGACGCGCTGCTGGCTTACAGCAAGTTCGACCCGGTGTCCGGCGACCAGGTGCTGGTGGTGGTGACGCTCAACCCGTTCGGCCCCGAGGAGGGCACCCTGTGGCTGGACATGGGTGCGCTGGGGATGGAGCAGCCGGAACGGTTCTGGGTGCGTGACGAGATCACCGGTGAGGAATACCAGTGGGGCCAGGCCAACTACGTGCGGTTGGAGCCGGCCCGAGCGGTGGCCCACGTGCTGAACATGCCGCAGATCCCCGCTGACCAACGACTGAACCTGCTGCGTAGGGAGTGACCAATGACCAACGCGTCCGGCGTGACCAACACCGTCGACAGCCCGCATCTGCGGCCCCACACCGCTGACCTCAACCGGCTGCTCGCCGGCGAGCACCACGACCCGCACTCGGTCCTCGGTGCCCACGAATACGACGACCACACCGTCATCCGCGTCTACCGGCCGCACGCGGCCAAGGTCAACGCACTCATCGGCGGCACGCGGTATCCGCTGACCCACGTCGAAGCCGGGTTGTTCGCGGTCGCGGTGCCGTTCACCGACCTGCTCGACTACCGCCTCGAGATCAGTTACTCCGAGGACGACTCGGCCTTCGTGCACACCGTCGCCGACGCGTACCGATTCCTGCCGACCCTCGGCGAGATGGATCTGCACCTGTTCTCCGAGGGGCGCCACGAGCGGCTCTGGGAGGTGCTCGGGGCCCATCCCCGGAGCTTCACCACCGCCGACGGTGTTGTCGACGGCGTGTCGTTCGCTGTCTGGGCGCCGAATGCCAAGGGCGTCAGCGTGATCGGTGACTTCAACCACTGGGGCGACGAAGCGCAGATGCGGGTGCTGGGCTCGACCGGCGTGTGGGAGTTGTTCTGGCCGGGCTTCCCCGACGGCGGTCTCTACAAGTTCCGGGTGCACGGCGCCGACGGCGCGGTCACCGACCGGGCCGACCCCATGGCGTTCGCCACCGAGGTGCCGCCGCAGACGGCGTCACGGGTGTTCGCCGCCGACTACACCTGGAACGACGACGAGTGGATGTCGGCGCGCGCCCTGCGCAACCCGGTCTTCGAACCGATGAGCACCTACGAGGTCCACCTAGGCTCCTGGCGGCCCGGGCTGAGCTACGTCGAACTCGCCGAGCAGCTCACGGAATACCTTGTGGAACACGGCTTCACGCACGTCGAGATGCTGCCTGTCGCCGAGCATCCGTTCGGTGGATCCTGGGGTTACCAGGTGACGTCGTACTACGCGCCGTCCTCGCGCTTCGGCACTCCCGACGAGTTCCGGTATCTCGTCGACAAGCTGCACCAGGCGGGCATCGGCGTCCTCGTCGACTGGGTGCCCGCCCACTTCCCCAAGGACGCGTGGGCACTGGGCCGGTTCGACGGCACCGCCCTCTACGAACACGGCGACCCCCGCCGCGGCGAACAATTGGACTGGGGCACCTACGTTTTCGACTTCGGACGGGCGGAGGTCCGCAACTTCCTGGTGGCCAACGCGCTGTACTGGCTGCAGGAGTTCCATGTCGACGGGCTGCGCGTGGACGCCGTCGCCTCGATGCTCTATCTGGACTACTCGCGCCCCGACGGCGGCTGGACGCCCAACATCTACGGCGGCCGGGAGAACCTGGAGGCGGTCCAGTTCCTTCAGGAGATGAACGCGACAGTGCACAAGATCAACCCGGGCATCGTCACGATCGCCGAAGAATCCACGTCGTGGCCCGGGGTCACGCGGCCGACCAATCTCGGCGGTCTCGGCTTCTCGATGAAGTGGAACATGGGCTGGATGAACGACACGCTGGAGTTCATCAAGCGCGACCCCATCCACCGCAGTTATCACCATCACGAGATCACGTTCTCGATGTTGTACGCGTTCAGTGAGAACTACGTGCTGCCGATCAGCCACGACGAGGTCGTCCACGGCAAGGGCACCCTGTGGGGGCGGATGCCCGGCGACGACCATACGAAGGCCGCCGGGATCAGGAGCCTGTTGGCCTATCAGTGGGCGCATCCCGGTAAGCAGTTGCTGTTCATGGGCCAGGAGTTCGGTCAGCGTGCCGAGTGGTCCGAGGAACGGGGCGTGGACTGGTTCCAGCTCGACGAGCAGGGCTTCTCCGACGGCATCCTGCGGATGCTGAGTGACGCAAACGCGATCTACCGCGAGCGGCGGGCGCTGTGGTCGCGCGACACCAAGCCCGAGGGCTACTCGTGGATCGACGCCAACGACTCGGCCAACAACGTGTTGAGCTTCCTGCGCTTCGGCGATGACGGATCGATGATGGCGTGCGTGTTCAACTTCTCGGGCTCCGAGCACTCCCGCTACCGGCTGGGCCTCCCCCACGCCGGGGTGTGGCGCGAGGTGCTCAACACCGACTCCGACGTCTACCACGGCTCGGGCATCGGCAACATGGGCGCGGTCGAGGCCACCGACGAGCCCTGGCACGGCCGTCCCGCCTCGGCGGTGATGGTGCTGCCGCCGCTGTCAGCGTTGTGGTTCGAACCCGAAACCCCGTCCGCACCGCAGCAGTCCTAGGGCCTTCGGCGGGGACAGCAGGGTGCTAGTAGAGCGCGTTGGCGAGGTTGCGCCGACCCGCGACCACCTCGGGATCGGCAGGGTCGAACAGATCGAACAGCTCGACCAGTCGCGCCCGGACGTTGGCGCGGTCGTCACCGGCGGTGCTCTTGACCAGCGCCGTCAGCCGCGCGAACGCCGCTGCGACGTCCTGATTCAATACCTCCACATCGGCTGCGGCGAAGGCCGCGTCGATGTCCTGAGGTGATGCGTCGGCCAGAGCGACAGCGTTCTGCGGATGCGCGGTGGCGCGCTGCAGGAAGCTGATCTGACGCACCGCACCCTTGGCCTCCGCGTGGGCAGGGTTGGCATCGAGGATCGCCTGATACGCGGTCCGCGCGGATTCGAAATCACCCTGATCCAGGTAGGCGCGCGCCTGCGCAACCTGCGGATCGACCTGTTCGGCTTCGGCTTCGGGCGAGCCGGCCAACTTGCCGGCAGTGGCGTTGAGCAGAGAATCGACCCAGCGCCGCAGTTGTTCCGGCGGCTGCATGCCCTGAAAGCTGGACAGCGGCTGCCCTGCCGCGACCGCGATGACCGTGGGCACGGCCTGCGCGCCGAACATCTGGGCCACCCGGGGGGTGGTGTCGACGTTGACCGTCGCCAGCGACCACTTCCCCGCGTCCGCGGCGGCCAGGCCCGACAACACCTCTCCGAGTTGCACGCTCGCGTCGCTGCGCGGCGACCACAGCAGCACCACGATCGGGATGTCGTTGGAGCGGGCGAGCACCTCGGCCTCGAGGTTCACCTCGGTGATCTCGACGCCGCCCGGTGCGCTCGCCGTTCCTGCATCGCCGGTGGTCGGACGTTGCTTGAGTGCCGACAGGTCTACAGCGCCGGCCAAGGCGGGGCCGATCTGGGGTCCAGGACGAGTCACGACTCCAAGTTTGTCACGTCGTTTCCGGCACCGTTCGCCGCGTCTCGCCGACGCCGCGCGAGGTGCCGATCTGGGCCGTCGGTGCCGTCATCCGACCGGTCCGATCGGCCCACATGAGGAAAATCACACTACCCAGCGGCACGATGCTGCCCAGCAAAGCCAGCAGCCAAGTACCGGGCCGCCATTGCAGCGCGACTCCGGCGAAGAACGCCGCGACGAGGAAGGCCACGAAGATGCCGCCGTGGACGGGACCGAAGATCTTCACCCCGATCTCTGTGCGCGGCGAGCCCAGGTACTTGAAGTACATGCCCGCCAGCAGCCCGACCCAGCTGAGCGCTTCGGCGAAAGCCACCAAACGGAACCATGACGCCGAACTACGGACATCGAAACTGCGAGCCATGGCCGCCATTGTGCCCGAGTCCGACACGAACTACTACAAAGTGTCGTTGATCTCTCAGCGCCGGCGCAGGACCAGCGCATCGCCCTGTCCGCCGGCACCGCACAGCGCGGCGACGGCGTAACCCGAACCCTTGCGTGCCAGTTCGAGCGCCGCGTGCAGCGTGATCCGCGCCCCCGACATCCCGATGGGATGACCGATCGCGATCGCACCGCCGTTGGTGTTCACCTTCTCCGGATCCACCCCGAGCTCGTTGGTGGACGCGAGCGCAACCGCCGCGAAAGCCTCGTTGATCTCGATCACGTCGAGGTCGTCGACCCCGATCCCTTCCTTGGCGACAGCCTTCTTGATCGCGTTGGCCGGCTGACTCTGCAGCGTGGAGTCCGGACCGGCGACCACGCCATGCGCGCCGATCTCGCACAGCCACGTCAGGCCCAGCTCCTCCGCCTTCGCCTTGCTCATCACCACGACCGCGCAGGCGCCGTCGGAGATCTGCGACGCCGAACCCGCCGTGATGGTGCCGTCCTTGCGGAATGCCGGACGCAGCCCGGCCAGCGACTCTGCAGAGGTGTCGGCGCGGATGCCCTCGTCCTCGGTGAACTCGATGGGATCACCCTTGCGCTGCGGAATCTTGACCGGGACGACCTCGTCGGCGTAGACGCCGTCCTTCCAGGCGCGCGCGGCTTTCTGATGCGAACCGGCGGCGTACTGGTCCTGCTGCTCGCGGGTGAACTTGTCGACGTCGTTGCGCTGCTCGGTGAGCGCCCCCATCGGCTGGTCGGTGAAGACGTCGTGCAGGCCGTCATAGGCGAGATGGTCGAGGACGGTGACATCGCCGTACTTGTAGCCCGACCGGCTGTTCATCAACAGATGCGGCGCCTGGGTCATGGACTCCTGCCCGCCGGCGACGACGACCTCGAACTCACCGGCCCGGATCAGCTGGTCGGCCAGCGCGATGGCGTCGATGCCCGACAGGCACATCTTGTTGATCGTCAGTGCCGGAACGTCCCACGGGATGCCGGCGGCGACGGCGGCCTGGCGGGCCGGCATCTGTCCGGCGCCGGCCGAGAGCACCTGCCCCATGATCACGTATTCGACGGCCGAGGGCGCGACGTTCGCCTTCTCCAGCGCTCCCGCGATCGCGACGGCACCCAGGTCGCTGCCCGAGAAATCCTTCAGCGATCCCGACAGCTTTCCGACCGGAGTCCGGGCTCCAGCAACGATCACCGACGTCGTCATCACTACCTCCAAGCGGTTTCAGACACTGAGAAAAAGGCTATACGGGCGTACCGAGGTATTCGAAACTGATCTTGTTAGGTTACCTTTACGATATGACCGCCGAGCAGACTGACGCCCGTCCGGCCCTGGCCACCGCGCTGGTGACCGCAATCGATCATGTCGGTATCGCCGTCCGCGATCTGGACGAGGCGATCAAGTGGTACCACGACCACCTCGGCATGATCGTGCTGCACGAAGAGGTCAACGAAGAGCAGGGTATCCGCGAGGCCATGCTCTCGGTGCGCGGCGCGCCCGTCGGCAGCACCCAGATCCAGCTCATGGCGCCGATCGACGACAGCTCCACCATCGCGAAGTTCCTCGACAAGCGCGGCCCGGGCCTCCAGCAGTTCGCCTACCGCGTCAGCGACATCGACAAGATCAGCGAGCGCCTGCGCGCCGACGGAATCCGGCTGATCTACGACGAGCCCCGTCGCGGCACCGCCAACTCGCGGATCAACTTCGTCCACCCCAAAGACGGTGGCGGCGTGCTGATCGAGCTGGTCGAGCCGGCTGCCGACGCCGCGCACTGATTCAGGACCACCGACGCGTCGGCTGACGCGTGGCGCGGTTCGCCCAGCACGCGGTGTGCCAGTGCCGACGGTCGTCGACGCCGCCTGAGGCGTGGACGCTGCCGGAGGCCGGCCACACCACGACATGCGCAGTCGCCGGACGGATCTCATGATCGCAACCGGGGCACCGGTATGTCTTGATCGCCCGGTCGGACCTGACCGGCCGCACCTCGTAGTCGTAACCGTCCGGCCCGACCTCGATCCGCCGCGGCTCTGGCAGCGGCGCCGCCGCGGCCCGGCGTTTGCGTGGGGCGCGCCGCTTACCCATCAGAACAGGCGGAACTCGTCGTTGTCCATGCCGCGCATTTTGTCGTAATCCAGTATCACGCAACGGATTCCGCGATCAGTGGCCAGTGTGCGCGCTTGCGGTTTGATCTGCTGGGCGGCGAACACCCCGGCGACCGGCGCCAGCAGTGAGTCCCTGTTGAGCAACTCCAGGTAGCGCGTCAGCTGCTCCACGCCGTCGATCTCACCGCGACGCTTGATCTCCACGGCCACTGACCGGCCCTGCTCGTCACGGCACAGCAGATCCACGGGTCCGATCGGGGTCATGTACTCGCGCCGGACCAGCGTGTAGCCCTCGCCGAGCAATTGCACATGCTCGGCCAGCAGCGCCTGCAGGTGCGCCTCGACGCCGTCTTTGACCAGACCGGGGTCCACGCCGAGCTCGTGGGAGGAGTCGTGCTCGATCTCCTCGACCGTGATCCGGAGTTGTTCGCCGGCCTTGTTCTCCACGATCCACAACTGCACGTCGCCGGCAGGTTCCTCGGTCACCCAGCACGGCGGGCTCATCCAGTTCAGCGGCTTGTAGGCGCGGTCGTCAGCATGCACGCTGACCGATCCGTCGGCCTTGAACAACAACAACCGTCGCGCCGACGGCAGGTGCGCGGTGAGTCGGCCGACGTAGTCCACGGTGCACTGGGCAATGACGAGACGCACCGAACCACCATAGATGCCGGACCCGGGATCACTAGGCTGGCGGGACGATGAACGCCACCAAGAGCGTGCCCCACCGGCTGGGCCGGATCCTGGAGACACTGACCCGCCAGAGCGGGCGGATCGGGACACCGGACTACGGTTCCTGGCTGCTGGGCAAGCCCGAGGAAAGCCAGAGCCGGCGGCGTGTGCGTATCCAGATCATCCTGACGTTCTTCATCTTGTTCACCAACGTGCTCGGTATCGCGGTGTCGTTGTTGCTCAACGCCGTGGCCATCCCGGTGCCCAGTGTGTTCACCGACGCCCCGGCGTGGTTGACGTTCGGCGTCACCCCCGCCTACATGGTGCTCGCCCTGATCTTCGGCACGGCGTGGATCACCTCACGCACCGTCAACACGCTGCGCTGGGCGGTCGAGGAGCGGCCCCCCACGCGCGAGGACCAGCGCAACGTGTTCCTCGCCCCCGTCCGGGTCGCACAGAAGCTGCTGCTGCTGTGGGGCATCGGCGCGGTGCTGCTGACCTTGCTCTACGGTCTGCACGACACCGCGTTCATCCCGAGGTTCCTGTTCGCCGTGGGTTTCCCGGGCATCGTGGTGGCCACCGCCTGCTACATGATCACCGAGTTCGCGCTGCGACCGGTGGCCGCCCAAGCCTTGGAGGCGGGTCGCCCGCCCCGGCGGCTGGCGCACGGCGTGATGGGCCGGACCATGACGGTCTGGCTGCTCAGCTCCGGTGTCCCCGTCCTGGGCATCCTGCTGCTGGCGGTGTTCACGTTGTCGATGGGCAACCTCAGTGCCACGCAGCTCGCGGTGGCCGTGATGATCATCGCGATCATCGCGCTGATGTTCGGGTTGGTCCTGATGTGGCTGCTGTCGTGGCTGATCGCGACCCCGGTACGCGTGGTGCGCTCGGCGCTCAAGCATGTGGAGGACGGCGACCTGGACTGCAATCTCGTGGTGTTCGACGGCACCGAACTCGGCGAGTTGCAGCGAGGCTTCAACTCGATGGTGCACGGACTGCGCGAACGCGAACGGGTGCGCGACCTGTTCGGTCGGCACGTGGGCCGTGAGGTGGCGCTGGCCGCCGAGCAGCAGCAGATCGAGTTGGGCGGCGAAGAACGTTACGCCGCAGTGGTCTTCGTCGACATCACCGGATCCACCCAGCTGGTCACCAGTCGCCCCGCCACCGAGGTCGTCGAGGTCCTCAACCGGTTCTTCGACGTCGTCGTCGACGAGGTCGACAAACACCACGGGCTGGTGAACAAGTTCGAGGGCGACGCGGTGCTCGCGGTGTTCGGTGCGCCCGTCACGCTGGAGCACGCCGAGACCGAGGCGCTGGCCGCGGCCCGAGCCCTGGCCCGTCGGCTCCGCGACGAGGTGCCGGAGTGCCCGGCCGGAATAGGCGTCGCCGCCGGACAGGTTGTGGCGGGCAACGTCGGCGCCAAGGAGCGATTCGAGTACACCGTCATCGGCGAGCCGGTCAACGAAGCCGCTCGGTTGTGCGAACTGGCCAAGAAGGAACCCGGGCGCCTGCTCGCCTCAGCAGAGGCGGTCGACTGTGCCGAGGAGGCGGAGCGCGCCAAGTGGACCCTCGGCGACACGGTCACGCTGCGCGGCTACGACGAACCGATCCGGTTGGCCACTCCGGTCGAGGACTAGATGACCGTGAAGTACGGGATCGCCTCACCGTCGTCGCCGAGCACCTGGAACGCGAACCGCACGCGGACGCCGAACAGGTCGGCGTCGGGATCGGCTTCGGGAAGCGAGGTCCACCACCACGGTCCCTCGTCGAGTTCGACGATGCCGACCGGCAGGCGGTGGACGACTCCGTCACCGCCGCGTTGGTGGACCACCGACCAACTGATGACGGTTCCGGTACCGGCCGCCGCGACGTAGGTGTAACGCTGCGGATCGACGGAGACGTCGAACTGCGGGGAGAGGAACTCACCGGTCATGGTGTCGCGCACCAGCAGGAACTCACCGCGTTTGGCGGCGTCGAAGAACTGCGCCGACGCGGCGTCACGCTGAACGGGGAAGATGGGCATGACTTTTCGTGCTCCTCAGTTGTCGGTGCCGAGCACCAGCGTCGAGTGGTAATCGAGGATCCCGCCGTTGCCCGAGACCAGGACGCGGTCGTGGTCGGCGACCTGACGGTCCCCACCCTGCCCGCGGGCCTGGACGACCGCTTCGTGCAGCGGGGTCATCCCCCACATGTAGAACGCGCTGAGCTCGCCGCCGCCGGTGTTGAACTTGAGCGTGCCGTTCGGTCCGATCATCCCGGGCTGCGCCATCGCCGGCCCGCCCTCACCCTTGGGGACGAACCCGTAGTCCTCCAGCGTCAGCAACGCGGTGAAGGTGTAGCAGTCGTAGATCTGCGCCACCCCGATCTCGTCGAGACTGGTCTGCGCCATCTTCAATGCTGCCGGACCCGACTGCGCGGCGCCGCTGACCAGGCCGAAGTCATCGTTCCGCAGACCGGACCGGCCGGGATGGGCCTGGGCCCAACCCAGCACCCGCACGGGTGGCTGACGCAGCATCCGGGCACGTTCCAGCGAGGTCACGATCAGCGCGACGCCGCCATTGCTGACCAGGCAGCAGTCGAACAGATGGAACGGCTCGGCGATGTAACGACTTTCGTGATACTCCTCGAGCGTCAGCGGGGTCCCGTGGAACTGGGCGAGGGGGTTGCGCTGCGCCCAATCCCGTTGAGCCACCGCGATGTGGCCCAACTGGTCGCTGGTGGTGCCGTACTTCTTCATGTGGCGTCGCGCGGCCAGCGCGTACATGGTGGTCGGCGACATGATTCCGTTGGAGGCGGTGATGCCGTCGAAACCGCGGGGCAGCGAGCGGCCACCCGAGTACGCCGCCGACGATCGCGACTTCTCCTTCAACGGAGTGTCGGCCCACACGATCGCCACGGCATTGGCCATTCCGGCCTGGACCGCCATGGACGCGTACTGCACCATCTGGCCGGCCGTGGACCCGAAGCCCTGCATCGTGGTCAACAGCTTCAGGTCGCGCAACCCGAGCGCATCCTGCAACTCCAGACCCACGCGGGCTTTGATCCCGCCCGAGACGAGCAGTCCGTCGATCTCGTCGAGCCGCAGACCGGCGTCGGCTGCGGCGAGGCGGACCGCCGAGGCGGCGAACTGGCGGGCGGTCTTTCCGTAGACCTTGCCCTGCTCGGTGATCCCGAGGCCGGCGATGGCCGGTGTGACGACGCTCATCGAACGATGCTGCTCCCTGCTCGTGGTCGCGAAGACTGGCGGCACCGATTCTGGGGGCGGCGATTCCGCGGTGTAAACGACCCAAGGGCTCACCGGTACATGCGCGCTTGGGACATGCGCGCTGTCACGATGTCCCAAACGGAAACGCATCGGTGTCGCGATTCGTGATGTACACCGCGACCTCCAGCACCGAGCATGGGGGCAGCGACCAGGAAGGCGGTTGGGATGACCATCAGTGTGGCCGAACGCGCAGAGCTGCGCACGGCGGTCGGAGAGCTACTGCGCGACAAGTGCACCGAGGAAGACGTGCGCCGCGCGATGGTCTCCGAGGACGGTTTCGACCGTAACCTCTGGCAGCGCCTGGCCGAGCAGGGCGTGCTCGGCATGCTCGTCGACGCCGACCACGGCGGCCTGGGGTTCGGCGCGCTCGAGGTGGAGACCGTCGCCGAGGAGACCGGTGCGGCGCTGCTGCCGGCGCCGTTCATCTCCAGTGCGGTGCTCACGGTCGCCCTGGTCCGGGCCGCGGGCAGCGCGCAGGACAAGCAGCGGCTGCTCCCCGGACTCGCCGACGGGTCGGCCATCGGCACCGTGGCCCTGACGGGCAGCGCCGGGACGTGGACACCGGAAGGTGTTGCGGTGACCGCCGATTCACAGGGCGCGTTGAAGAGTGAAGCACACTACGTCACCTGGGGGCAGGTCGCCGACGTGATCCTCGTCGTCGCGCGCACCGACGACGGTGTCGGCATCTTCGAGGTCGCCGCCGACGCACCGGGTTTCCAGCGTTCGGCGGCAACGGTTTTCGACCCGACGGTGCGGCTGTCGACATTCACCTTCGACGGCACCCCGGCCCGCCGCCTCGGCGACGCCGGGTGGGAGGCCGTGCAGGAGGCCCTCGACCTCACCGTCGTCGCCCTGGCCGGTGAGCAGGCGGGCGGCACCCGCCGCATCTTCGACATCACCATCGAGTATCTCAAGACCCGGTTCCAGTTCGGCCGGGCCATCGGCAGCTTCCAGGCGCTCAAGCACATGGCCGCCGACCTGCTGTTGGAGGTCGAGTCCGCCACCTCCGCTGCTCAGAACGCCGCGGCGCAGTTCGAGGACGAAGAGGCCCGCGCGGGAGCGGTCGCGTTGGCCGGGTTCGCCTGCGCGGAGGCATACGTGACCACCGCGATGCAGGCCATCCAGATGCACGGCGGTATCGGCTTCACCTGGGAACACGCCTGCCACCTGTACGTCCGCCGGGCCCGCAGCGGCCTGCAACTGTTCGGCGACTCGAGCTCGCACCGCGAGCGTTACCTGCTCTCGAAAGGCGCATGAGTCATGAGCGAGATCAATCTGCCCAGCGCAGAGGACCTGCGCACCGAGGTCCGCGAGTGGCTGGCCGCGAACTGGGCCGGCGTCACCCTGCCCAAGTCCGACGACCCCTGGGTCAGCTCCCCCGAGCGGATCGCCTGGCTGGAGAAGGTCGTCGCGGCCGGCTACGGCGCCCCGACCTACCCGACGCAGTGGTACGGCCGCGGTTACCCGAACAAGCTGGCCAAGGTGATCGCCGAGGAATTCCGCGCGGTCGATGCCCCGGGTGCCTGCCAGGACAGGTTCTCCATCCCGGCCAACACCACGCTGGCATTCGGCACCGAGCAGCTCAAATCCGATCTGCTGCACGAATTCCTGACCGAGAAGTCGCGCACCTGTCTGCTCTACAGCGAGCCGGGTGCCGGCTCTGATCTGGCCGGTGTGCGCACCACCGCGGTCCGCGACGGTGACCAGTGGATCATCAACGGCCAGAAGGTGTGGACCTCGGGCGCCAAGACCTCCCAGTACGCGCTGCTGATCGCCCGCACCGACTGGGATGTGCCCAAACACAAGGGCATCACCTTCTTCATCGTGCCGATGAATCAGCCCGGCATCGAGATCCGGCCGCTGGTACAGATCACCGGTGACGCGCATTTCAACGAGGTGTTCATCACCGACGCCAAGGTGCCCGACGCCTACGTGGTCGGCGGCGTCGGCAACGGATGGCGGGTGCTGCAGACCGCACTGGCCGTCGAACGCTCCATCATGGGTACCGGAACCAGCCTGCACCGCAAGCAGTCCCGCGGAAACAGCCTGGTCGAGATGGCCCGCACCCACGGCAAGCTGGACGACGCTGCGATCCGCAAGTCGCTGGCCGACGTGCTGGCACTGCGAGAACTGAACAGCCTCAACAACGCCCGCGCCAAGGCCGAGGCCAAGCAGGGCACCGCCAGCCCGGTCATGTCGCTGGGCAAACTGGCGACCTCGCGCATCCTGCACGCCGAGGCCCGGCTCAAGACCGACATCATCGGGGCCGACGCGCTGCTGGCCGGACCGGACAACGCCGAGGCCGACGAGGTGAACTTCCTGACGCTCAACGCCTTCTTCACCTCGATCGGCGGCGGCACCGATCAGATCCAGCGCAACATCATCGGCGAGCGGGTGCTCGGTCTACCCAAGGAGCCCGAGGTCGACCGCGACGTCCCGTTCCGCGAGATCCGGAAGAATTAGAGCAGCAATGAGCAGCCCGAAAAATTACGACCCGCCGCTTTCCGGCGTTCGGATCCTGGACGCCTCCTCGGGCCCGATGACCGGCGTGGGCCGCCTGTTCGCCGACCTCGGCGCCCACGTCACCGTGGTCCGCCTGCCCGGTATCAGTGACGAGACGACGGTCGGCCCGTTCGTCGACGAGGTCCCGATCCAGACGGCGATCGACCGCCACGGCCTCGACGTCGTCGACATCGACCTGTCCTCGGAGGCGGACCGGCAACGGTTCTCCGAGTTGCTCTCGGACACCGACATTCTGATCGAGAACAGCCGGCCAGGCTCTGCTGCCGAGGCCGCGTTGTCGGTCCGCGCCATCCGCGCCCAGCACCCCGCGCTGGTGGTGCTGTCGATCAGCGACTTCGGCCGCGACAACGACTACCGGCTGTGGCAGGGCACCACCCCGGTGTTCCACGCGCTGACCAGTGAGCTGTCCCGGTCCGGGATCCCCGGCCGGGAGCCGCTGGTCCCGCCCGCGGAGTTGCCCTATCAGGTCGCGGCCGCGCAGGCCGCGGTGATGACCCTCGCGGTCTATCTGGACCGGTTGCGCACCGGGGAGGGCGATCTGATCGACTTCTCGGTGCTCGACGGTGCGATGCAGACACTGGATCCGCCGTTCGGTACGGCCGGCAGCGCGTCGGCCGGGGTGGCGCTCAGCGCGCAGCGCCGCGACTGGAACGCCGAGAAGCAGCGCTACCCCATCATCGCGTGCAAGGACGGTCACGTCCGGATCTGCATCCTGGCCAAGCGTCAGTGGCGGGGCATGTTCGAATGGATGGGCAGCCCTGAGGAATTCGCCGACCCCAGCTACGACAAGCTCGGAAAGCGTTTCCACTCACCGCATCTGCTGGAGGCGATCGAGCGGTTCTGCGCGGACAAGACCCGTTCGGAACTCGAAGCCCAGGGGCAGGCACACGGTGTGCCGACCGCGGCCGTCCTGACTCTGGCCGAAGCGCTCAACGCCGAACATTTCTCCGAGCGTGGGTTCTTTCGTGACGTCGAGCTCGCACCAGGGGTCGTGGCTCCGGTGCCGGTCGGCGTCGGTGAGATCGACGGACAGCGCGCCAGCACGCTCGACGTCGAGCGCACAAGCAGTCCCCGCCCGCACAGCACACCGCTGCTCGGCGCCCGCGAGCGCGCCGGTCAGGGGCTGCCGCTGGAGGGGATCCGGGTGCTCGACCTCGGCGTCATCGTCGTCGGCGCGGACACCGCGCGATTGTTCGGCGACCTCGGCGCCGACGTCGTCAAGATCGAACACTCGGCGCACCCGGACGGGCTACGGGTCGGCAAGCTGACCTCGATGACGCAGCCGTTCGCCGCCGGCCACCGCAACAAGCGCTCGATCGGTCTGGACCTGCGCAGCGCTGAGGGCCGCGAATTGGCGCACCGCCTCGTGAAGATGTCCGACGTGGTCCTGACCAACTACAAACCCGGCGTCGCCGAGGCGCTCGGAATGGACTACGAGACACTGAAAAACGTCAACCCCGAGGTGGTCGTCGTCGACAGCTCGGCGTTCGGGCCGACCGGCCCGTGGGCCAAGCGGCTGGGCTACGGCCCGCTGGTGCGGGCTGCCGTCGGGTTCACCAACCTGTGGGTCTACCCCGGTGAGTCCGAGACGTTCTGCGACACCATCACCGTCTACCCCGACCATGTCGCGGCGCGCATCGGCACGCTCTCGGCGCTGGCGCTGCTCCTGCGTCGAGAACGTACCGGCACCGGAGGGTCGGCCAGCATCTCCCAGGCGGAGGTGATGCTCAGCCATCTGGCCGCCGACATCGCCGCCGATGCCCTTCGACGTGCCGGACACACTCGCCGCGACGACGCTCGGCGCGGGCCGTGGGGTCTGTTCCCGGCCGCCGGCGACGACAGCTGGATCGCGGTCACCGTGCGCGATGACGCGGACCGTCGTGCGCTGCGCGCAGTGTTGGAAGTCGCACCCGACGAGGACGATCGGCTCGACGATGCGTTGCGCGCGTGGACGTCCCAGCGATCGGCAGTCGAGGCGATGGAGACGCTGCAGGCCGCCGGGGTGCCCGCCGGCGCCGCGCTGGCCGTCCACGAGGTCCCCGGGTGGGGCTACTACGAACAGCGTCGCGCGTTCCGGGAAGAACTTCACCCGTACGGTGCCGAGCCGTTCATGATGGAGAACGTCCAGATCCACTGCGCCCACGTCGCGGATCCCCCGTTGGGCCAGGCGCCGCTGCTCGGGGAGCAGACCGCCGAGATCGCCGCCGAATTGCTCGGTCTGGACGACGACGAGATCGCGGCGCTGCACGAGCGCGGAGTGTTGGAGACGCCGCAGGTGGAGACCACCGATCACGCCTGACCGGGTGTCGACGTGCCGATCTCGTAGCATGCGAGGGGGTGGCGAACGCCCACCACACCCCGAGTGCGGCAGGAATGGACATCGACTTCACCAGGCTCCGGTATTTCGTCGCCGTCGCCGACGAACTGCACTTCAAGCGCGCCGCGGACAGGCTGATGATCACGCCCCCGCCGCTGAGCAAGCAGATCAAGCTGCTGGAGAAGGAACTCGGCGGACCACTGTTCGAGCGCGGCTACCACGAGGTGCGGCTCAGCCCCCTCGGTGAGCGGTTGATCGGCCCGGCCCGCGAGATCCTGCGCCAGGTGGAGGACTTCAAGGCGGCCGCCAGACGTGGTGTGGCAGGACTGGCGCCGGTCCGGCTGAGCGCCACCGCCTACGCCCCGTCGGACCTGCTGGCACAGGTGGAGACGGCGTTGGCCGAGCTTCCGACACCCACCGAGTTCAGTGTGCCCGGTTCGGCGGCCGAGGTGACGGCCAAGCTGATCGCCGGGCAGGCCGAGCTCGGTCTGATTCATCTGCCCGCGTCCGACAAGCGGTTGCGGTACCGGGTGGTGGCCAGCTACCAGGGCGCGATCGCGGTGCGGTTCGACGATCCGCTGGCCGGCCGGGACGTGGTGGCTGTCGAGGAACTGCGCGACCGCGAGGTCGCCATCGACTTCGCCCGGCCCAACCCCGTGGTGCTGGCCGGGATGACGCGCCTGCTCAACCAGCGCGGTGTCCACCGCATCGTGCGCACCACCAACCAGCGCGGGGGTGAAGTCGAGATGGCCACGCAGGTGTTCAACCGTCACCTGGTGGCCGTGGTGAGCTACGCGCCCGACTCGTTCATCGGCAAGATCTTCTCGCCGCCGGAGTTCAAGCTGATCCCGATCGACGAAAGCACCTGGGCGCCGGCGGACATCGCGCTGGCCTGGGTGCCGGAGCGCGTCGGGGCCCGCTTGTCCGAGGTGGAGTTGCTGGTCGGACAGATCGCCGAACGTCTGGCACCGGTGCACCGCGGAGCCTGAGCCGCCGCTACTGGTTGGGCCGCAGCCATCTCTGCGCCGCGTTGAGGGCATCGTCTACCGCCGGGAACCGGATGGTTCCGAGGTCCGCGTCGGAGCGCAGGACCGCACCGTCGGGATCCACGAGAAACGCCTGTTTGCCTTCTGCCCGGAGTTGCGCGCCCAACTCGTCGAGCATCCCTCGCGCCGCATCGTCGATGTCGTCGACGCGCGACACGTCGAGGATCGCCGCGTCGAATCGGTCGCGTTCACGGTCGACGATCCGCACGACCTGCTCGGCGCCGCTGAACAGCAGATCGCCGTGAGTTTCGTAGATTCTGATGCCGGCGCTCGGCTCGTAGACGTTACGCAGCGTGGTACGTGAATCCCGCCGCACCGTCAGGAAGTGCAGCCCGAGTTGCTCGGAGAGGCTGCGGCACACCAGAACTCCACGAACACTGTGCCCTTTGCGATCCAACCGGGGCGAGTACACCCCGATGCCGAGCTGGCCTGGCAGCACCGCGACGATGCCGCCGCCGACACCGCTCTTGGCCGGCATGCCCACCGCACTGACCCAGTCCCCCGCCGCGTCGTACATCCCGCACGTGATCATCACCGACATCGTGCGTTTGACCACCGCCGCGTCGGTCACCCGCCGGCCTCGTGCGTCCACCCCACCCCGGGCCAGGGTGGCGCCCATGGCGGCCAGGTCGGTGGCCGTCACCCGCAACGAGCACTGCCGGTAGTAAACGTCGAGGACGTCATCGGGATCGTCGTCGAGTACACCGAAGCTCTCCAGCATGTACCCGATGGCCCGGTTACGGCTGCCGGTGGCCTTCTCCGACCGGTACACCTGGTCGTCGAGTTCGAGACGCCTCCCGACGAAGGCCGAGTAATAGTCCTGGATCAGCGCGAACTTCTCGTCGGGCGACGATCCCGGAACCAGTGAGACCGCCGCGATGGCACCGGCGTTGATCATCGGGTTCTTCGGGATCTTGGTGCCGCGGTCGACACTGATCTCGTTGAATGCTTCTCCGGAGGGCTCGACACCGATCTTGGTGTCCACGGCCTCGACGCCGATCTGATCGAGTGCGAGCGCATAGGTCAACGGTTTCGATATCGACTGGATGGTGAATTCGCAGGAGGCGTCCCCGGATTCGTAGCCGAAGCCATCCGCCATCGACAACGAGAGCGCGAACTTGTCGGGGTCGACGCCGGCGAGTTCGGGAATGTAGTCAGCCAGGACGCCGTCGTCGATGGAGGCGTGTTCGGCGCGGATACGGTCCAGGTACCGCTGCACCAACTCGGCCATGAGCGCGAGTGTAGGTGACGCGCGCGTATCCGCTAGTCCTGACCGAGGCGGGCGCTCCCGGCGGGCGGGTCCAGACGCCAGGTGTCGAACGCCATCGCCAACAGCGCGTAGGTGCCGACGACGAAGATGAGCTCCATCGCCTGGTGTGTGCCGAGTTCCTCGGCGAGGCGATTCCAGGTTGCTTCTTCGGCACGACCTCTTGCCAGCAGTTCGTCGGTGGCGTCGAGCACCAACCGGTCGGTACCGGTGAACCCGTCATTGCCTTCGGCCAACTGCGCGATATCCGCCTCGGGGACCCCGCCTTCGGTTGCGACCTTGTTGTGCTCGCCCCAGAAGAACGCCGAGCCGCGCGTATGCGCGACCCGCAGGATCGCCAATTCCCGCAGGCGGAAGGGCAATTCCCCGCGTTGCAGCAGCCAGCCGTTGTATGCCAGGAAGCGGCGGGCCATCTTCGGGTGACGTGCGAGCAGCCCGATGATGTCGAACTTGAGGGGGTCGGCGGCATGGCCTGAACCGGCACGGGGCACCTTCTCACCTGGTAGGCCGAGAAGCGCACCGAACGCGGCGTATTCGTCGTCACCCCATTCGTCGGCGGTCAGAGGCGCGAGCAGCGGATCGGTACTCATGTGCGCCGCCCGCCGTTGACGGGGATGACGTGCCGGTCGGTCAATTCGCCTCCCCGGCACCGTCGAAACTGGGTACAGGCGCGGAGTCGGGCAGCTGCATCTGCAGATACACAGCGACATAGGTGATCTTGTCGTCCGTGTCGAACTCATAGACCGACAGGGTGTTCACCACACTGCTGAAATCACCGATCCGACTACGCTCCTCGAGTTCGAGGAACGCCACATCCTCCGATTCGGTGAGCCGCTTGAACGAGCAGTCCCATTCAGACGACTTCGCCCAGTTGGTCAGGAACTCGGTGTATTCGGCCCAGTTCATCACTTCCTTGAACGGGCCGATACGTACGAAGTCGTCGACGGCGATCAGTTCGGCCAACGGCGCCCAGCTCTCCGTGGAGAACCCGGGTTCCTTCGCACTTTTCACCAGTCGGCCCATGGTCTGGCTGTATTCCAGCACCGCCCGCGACCGGCCGGTCGCGCCGCGCAGCGCGTCCTCGATGGTGGTCATCGCCGCCTCGGTGCTCACGCGTGCTCCTTCGTGTCGGCGTCGGCCATGAAGCGGTCCACCACGGAGTGGAAGTGTGCGATGACGACTTCCTCTTTGACCAGCGACATGTGGTCGAGCCGGTTGTTGCGCAACCCCTTCTGCTGCCGCGGCATCTGCTCGTAGTCCTGCTGCAGCGCCTCGAAATACTTGTGGCTGCCGGGTGTGTCGACCACGATCGCTTCTGCCCGCACCGCGTCGCGGAACTCCTCGGGCACATACATGTAGCTCGTCACGTGCCAGATACACCGGTTGGGGTCGCCGCTGGGGTGGGGCCTGGACATGATGACGTGGCATTCACCGGCGCGCACAGTCATGAAGTAGTTCGGAAACAGCACCCAGCCCTGGTTGTCGACCATCTGTGAATCGGTCAGACCGCTGACGTCGAGGCCCATCCCGGTGAGTACCTCTCGGGTGGCCTGTTGCAGGAGGGCGCGCGGGGTGACGTCGTCCGGGAACGTGACCTTTCCATCCTCGTCCTGATACGGCGCGAGCAGCTCCTGGAAACGCGGTATGACCGCGACGGTTCCGGGGAAGGTCTCCGGCAGGGCCAGCATGCCCTCCACCTGTTCCTGCGCGCTGGCACCGGTGACTTCGAACGGAGCCATTGCGACGCTGTGCTTTTCGAAGAACCGATACCGCGTGGTTCGTGGATTGATGTGCAGCACCGCAAGCAACTGTGGGTGGATTCCGTTGATGTGGTAGCCCTCTTCGAAGGCGTCCATCACGACTTTCCAGTTGCACTCGATCGCTTCGGTGACGTCCATGACCGTGGTGAACTTCTCGATGTTGTACGGCTCGAGCAGGGTGACGACGTCTTCGCCGAGGTAATCGCGCAGCGGCTCGGCCGCGGGATCGGGGTTGAGGAAGATGAAGCCGGCGAAGGTGTCGACCGACACCGGTAGCAGTGAGTTCTCGGTCTTGTCGATGGGGCCGGCGAGGTTCTCCCGCAGCATCCCCTTGAGCTTGCCTTCGAGGTCATACGACCAGAGGTGGTATTGACACAGGAATCCGCGCTTGGCATTCCCGGTTTCGGTCATGCACAACGCGTTGCCGCGGTGGCGGCACGCGTTGACGAACCCGCGGAGTTGCTCGTCCTTGCCACGCACGATGATGAACGACTGATCCAGGATCTCGTACTTCTTCCAGTCCCCCGGCTTCGGGAGGTCCTCGACACGACCGGCGATCTGCCACGTGCGATTCCAGATCGCGTCCCGCTCCCGCGCCGCGTAATCCGGGCACGTGTACCGCTCGGTGGGGATGGTCATGTTGAACGTCCCGGGCGCCACATCGTCCAGGCCCAGCCCGAGTCCCGAGTCGGGTTCGAGCCAATCACCAGGGCGGGTCATCGGCATCATGGCAGTCCTCCTTGGTCGACGTCGATCACTGCAGCGGGTCGGCGGTCCGACGAGGGCTGTGCGGACACCGATGCGCGTGATTCGGCAGACTGTCACCCGTACGGTGTGACATGACTCACCATATACAGGTGCGTATCTGTAATACAAGGATGTATACAGTGGTAGAGATCACACACTCAGCTGAGAAGGTCCGGCCATGACTTATCGCGTGCACGTCGTCACCGACAGCGTTTCGGAGGCCATTCGTCAGGCCGGTGGTCTGATGTTCGATCGCCGACGCGCGGGTTGGGACGTGGTCGTGACCACGCAGGACCACGGCGCCTTCCGGCCGTTGGCGATCCTGGGAGTCCGAGTGGTCGTCCCGGGCCTGCGGGACGACCACGATGAGCGATCAGCCGAGGACCCCTGCACCGTCCTCGCACCGTTCGGTACGCAGCCGGACGACGGCCGCACGCCGACCTCTCTCCCGGACCAGGACCTGCTCTGGTGGCCGCAGGGCGGTGCCGCTCGGCCGTCGCCGCTTCACATCGTGCGACACGATCTGAGCGCGGCGGCGCGGGCTTTCAAGGACCAGGCGCTGCGATGCGTCGGTTGTCTCTCGGACACCGAACCGTTCGAGGTGTTCTGGACCCGCGGCGCCGTCGGTGCGGTCGGCAGCCGCGAGTGGGCCGACGCACGGTCGCTGACGTTGGTGGGAAGATAGCCGAGTGGCCGAACGCTGGACCAAGGAGCGCCGAACCGAGCACACCCGGCAGATCCTGCTCGACGCCGCCGAGGAGGTCTTCGCCCGCAAGGGCCTGACCGGTGCGGCGCTCGAAGAGATCGCTGAGGTTGCCGGTTTCACCCGCGGCGCCATCTACTCGCAATTCGGCGCGAAGGAGAAACTCTTCCTCGAGGTCGTCGACCGTCAGCGTCAGCGGTTTCTCGATGGCTTCGCCGAAGTCATGATGTCCTTCCATCGACTCAGCGACGTCGACATCGACGGATTGGCCGACCGGTGGCGCCAACTGAGCAGCGGCACCGACCGCGCCGCACTGGGTTACGAGCTGACGCTGTTCCTCCTGCGCAACCCCGATGCGCGCGATCGAGTAGCCGGGCAGCGTCGTGAAACCGTCCGCGCGTTGGGCGAATTCATCAGCAAGAACGTGGCCCGCATCGGGGGCACTCTGACCATCGACGCGGAGACCCTGGCGCGGGTGGTGCTGGCCGCCAACAACGGCATCACCCTCGACAGCCATCTCGACGGCGAGGACCTCTACCGCCCGTATCTGCAGCTGGTCATCGGCAGCATCCGGGTCGCCGAGTAGAGCTGACGCGCCGCAGCTGAGTTACTCCCCGCGCTCCGCCGCCTGCGTCACTTCCGCGGCTCCGCCGCGATGTCGCATTTCCGCTAGTGCCCGGTATGCACGACGTGGGATCGTCATGGAGATGCACACCGACTTCGACCGCTGTCACCGCGCCGTCCGATCCAGGGACGCGCGATTCGACGGTTGGTTCGTCACCGGCGTGCTCACCACGCGGATCTACTGCCGCCCGAGCTGCCCTGCTCGGACGCCCTTGCCGCACAATGTGCGCTTCTACCCCACCGCGGCAGCCGCGCAGCGCTCGGGCTTCCGCGCCTGCAAGCGGTGCCGGCCGGACGCGTCGCCGGGTTCTCCGGAATGGAATGTGCGCGGTGATGCGGTTGCTCGCGCCATGCGCCTGATCTCCGACGGCACGGTAGACCGTGAAGGAGTCACCGGCTTGGCGGCGCGGGTCGGTTACACCGTGCGCCAGCTCGAGCGCTTGATGCAGGCGGAGTTGGGCGCCTCACCCCTGGCCTTGGCGCGGGCCCAGCGCGCTCAGATGGCACGCGTGCTGATCGAGACGACCGACATGCCGTTCAGCGACGTCGCCTTCGCCGCAGGTTTCACCAGCATCCGCCAGTTCAACGACACGGTGCGCGAGGTCAGCGAACTGACGCCGACGATGTTGCGGACACGGGCCCGCGCACGCTTCGGCCGCGACGACGTCCACGCACCGGGCGTGATGACATTGCGGTTGCCGGTGCGTCAGCCGTTCGCCTTCGAGGGCGTCTTCGGCCACTTGGCGGCTACCGCCGTCCCCGGCGTCGAGGAGGTACGCGACGGCGCCTACCGCCGTACGCTGCGCCTGCCACACGGGGCGGCGGTCGTCAGCCTCACACCGCGGCCCGACCACGTCCGATGCCGACTGGTGCTGGATGACTTTCGGGACTTGTCGGCGGCGATCGCGCGTTGCCGCCGATTGCTCGACCTCGATGCGGACCCGGTCGCCGTGGTGGAGACGCTCGCCGCCGACCCTGCGCTGGCACCGCTCGTCCTGAAAGCACCGGGACAACGGATACCCCGCACCGTCGACGAACACGAACTCGCCTTGAGAGTCGTGTTGGGACAACAGGTCTCGACCGCTGCGGCCCGCACCCACGCCGGACGCCTGGCCAAGGCATATGGCACACCTGTCGCCGACCCGGAAGGCGGGCTCGCCTATGTGTTCCCGTCGACAGAACAACTCGTCGAGGTCGATGACCGACACCTCGCCATGCCGGCGGCCCGGCGGCGGACGGTCGCCGCGCTGATCGAAGCGCTGACGACCGGCGCCCTGATACTCGACGGCGGCTGCGACCGGGACGAGGCCCGAAAGGCTCTGCTCGCGCTGCCGGGCATCGGGGCGTGGTCTGCCGAGATGATCGCGATGCGTGGTCTCGGGGACCCGGACGCGTTTCCGGCCGCCGACCTGGGCGTCCTCGGGGCGGCGCAGCGCCTCGGGCTACCGTCCACACCGCGCGCCCTGGTCGAGCACAGCGATGGTTGGCGGCCATGGCGTTCGTATGCGACACAACATCTTTGGACGGCGCTGGATCACGTCGTCAACCAGTGGCCACCGAAGGAGGGGCATGATGGGAAGCGTGCGATTTCGGACGATGGAAAGCCCGGTCGGCGTGTTGACGCTGGCCGGCACCGACAACCGACTGTCACACCTGCGGATGGTCGATCAGACCTACGAACCGGACCGAGCGAATTGGGTGCCTGACCCCACCGCATTCGAGGAGGCCGTGAGCCAACTCGAGAGGTATTTCGCCGGTGAACTGCAGCGGTTCGATCTCGAACTCGACATGCAGGGGACGGCATTTCAGCGACGTGTGTGGGATGCGCTGCTGACGATCCCGTATGGGCAGACCCGCTCGTACGGGGAGATCGCGAAGCAGATCGGCGCACCCGGAGCTTCACGCGCGGTGGGTCTGGCCAACGGTCACAACCCTGTCGGCATCATCGTGCCGTGCCACCGGGTCATCGGCGCCAACGGGAAGATGACCGGATACGGCGGAGGCATCGAGCGCAAGAAACTGCTCCTCGGTCTGGAGAAAGCCCACGCCGCGTCGCCGGTCCCGACATTGTTCGGCTGATCCAGACGCTGGCGAAAGTCGACTGACGCCACAAATGCCTGTGGCCCCCAAGCGAATTGGGGGCCACAGGACTTCAATTTGTGTTCGGCGGTGTCCTACTTTTCCGACCGTGTGGTCAGTATCATCGGCGCTGGCAGGCTTAGCTTCCGGGTTC